>CAUUKJ010000012.1:0-71514 GCA_963545995.1 uncultured Haemophilus sp. | reverse complement strand
AATGTAAACGATGTCTTTGGGTTATGATGTAAAGGATGTTATCAGGTTGTACCTTCCGTCTGTCTCTCTCCCACAAGGGGAGAGAGTTATTTTTTCTCTGATAATACTACAACGCTGCAAACGCCTTATCAGCCGCTTGAAGTGTTGCCTCAATATCTGCATCTGAATGAGCAAGTGACATAAAGCCAGCTTCGAATGCAGATGGGGCGAGATAAACGCCTTGTTCAAGCATCAAATGGAAGAAGCGGTTAAATTTCACGGCATCACACTTCATTACTTCTTGGAAGCTCGTTACCTCTGGTTGTTCAGTAAAGAATAAACCGAACATTCCGCCCACATATTGCACCGTAAATGGCACATTGTGTTTTGTAGCTAAGGCTTTCAAGCCTTCCGCCAATGTTTTGGTTTTCTCTGCGAGTTTTTCTTCATTGCCTGCTTTTGAAAGCTCGGTTAAGCACGCCAATCCTGCCGCCATTGCGATTGGGTTGCCTGAAAGTGTGCCTGCTTGGTAAACAGGGCCTGTTGGGGCGATACATTCCATAATCTCTTTTTTACCACCGAACGCCCCCACTGGCATACCGCCACCGATGATTTTACCGAGTGTGGTTAAATCAGGTGTCACGCCATAGTAAGATTGTGCTCCACCTAATGCCACGCGGAAGCCCGTCATTACTTCGTCAATAATAAATACCGTGCCGTATTGATCGCACAATTCGCGTAAGCCTTGTAAGAAACCCGCTTTGGGTGGAATACAATTCATATTGCCCGCCACAGGTTCGATGATTAAACAGGCGATTTCATTTGGATATTGCTCAAATGCGGCTTTAACCGAGTCTAAATCGTTGTAAGAGCAAGTGATGGTATGTTTGGCAAAATCAGCTGGCACGCCTGGTCCGCTTGGCTGACCGAGCGTTAATGCACCAGATCCTGCTTTCACTAAAAGCGAGTCGGAATGCCCGTGATAGCAGCCTTCGAATTTGATGATTTTATCGCGACCAGTGTAGCCACGAGCCAAGCGAATTGCCGACATCGTTGCTTCGGTACCAGAGCTAACCATACGCACTAATTCAATCGATGGCACTAATTTACAAACCAATTCGGCAAGCGTGATTTCGCTTTCGGTTGGGGCACCAAAGCTCAAGCCATTTGGTACGGCTTTTAATACCGCATCAATAATCGCAGGGTGGTTGTGCCCCAATACCATCGGGCCCCACGAACCGACGTAATCGATATAGCGTTTGCCATCGCTATCGGTAATGTACGCCCCTTCCGCTTTTTCGATAAAAACAGGCGTGCCGCCCACCCCTTTAAACGCACGTACAGGCGAATTCACGCCACCTGGAATCACTTTTTGTGCTTTTTCAAAGAGTTGTTCTGATTTTGACATAATAAATTCCTCGTAATAAATTCAGGGCTATTTTACTGAAAAATAGAATTAAGATGAATAATCCGAAAGCGGTTATTTTTGCGGAAAAATTTTCAAGATCTTCGCCTTTGTGCTATTCTTCGCATAATTTCATCATTCTATTTTAGGAAAAAATATGATGTGGCTAACCTTTGTAGCCGTAGTGATCGTTTCCTTTGCGTCACTCATTTTTATGCGTCCTGTAGCGGAAAAAATCTGCTTAGTGGACAAACCTAATTTCCGTAAACGCCATCAAGGGTTGATTCCGCTCATCGGTGGTATTGCTCTTTTTCTCGGCAATCTAACCTTTTATGCTTTCCAATATGACACAATGCCGCTGCCAGGGCTTTATCTGCTTTCGGTCACGATTTTGTTGATTATTGGCGTGTTGGACGACCGTTTCGACATCAGCCCCGCATTGCGTGCAGGGATTCAAGCCGTACTTGCAGGAGCAATGATTTACAGCGGCTTGGAACTGGAAAGTTTAGGGCAAATTATCGCTCCATTTAGCATCAAATTGGGCTTTTTCAGCTTGCTGTTTACCGTATTTATCACGATTGGCGTGATTAACGCATTCAATATGGTGGACGGTATCGATGGCTTGCTCGCAGGACTTTCAAGCGTGAGTTTCGCAGGTATTGGGGCATTGATGTGGATTAATGGCGAACACGCCATCGCCTCGTGGTGTTTGGCAATTGTACTGACGCTGATTCCCTACGCAATGTTCAACTTAAGCGTGTTCGGGGCAAAATGGAAAGTGTTTATGGGTGACTCGGGCAGCACGCTGATTGGCTTTACCATTATTTGGATGTTGCTTCTCAGCACGCAAGGACAAGGACACGCGATTAGCCCGATCACAGGTTTATGGCTCATTGCCGTGCCGCTGATTGATATGGTTGCGGTGATTTTCCGCCGCTTGAAAAAAGGTAAAAGTCCGTTCAGACCAGACCGCTTGCACTTACACCATTTATTAATGCGAGCAGGATTGACCTCACGCCAAGCACTTGCCGTCATTACTTTTTGGGCAGCGGTTTGTGCCGCGATTGGCGTGTTAGGTGAAGTGAATTATTGGGACCAATCCACGATGGTAATTGGCTTTATCGCCCTCTTTTTCCTCTATGCTTACAGCATTGTGCGAGCGTGGAAAATCACTCGTTTTGTGCGTCGCTTAAAACGTCGTGCAAGAAGAGTGCCAGCAAAACATAGTTAAAATGAACTAGATAAAAATGTTTAAAAAACTTTCAACCTTGGTTTTACTCACCGCCATTGGTGCGGGCTTAGGCGGTACCGCAGCTCATTACCAACCGACACAATGGCAAGTACAAGCTCAATTCCAAGCTCCTAAAATGGACGCTTTGGGTAACTATTTCTCGCTTTTCTCGACTTATGCTTTAGTCAGCGGTGATGCAGAAGCAGTAGATATGTCCAAAATGGAACATAAAGCAACGGAAGCGGCTTTTGCACTTTTCTCGCAAAATTTGACCGCTAACGAGCCAAAAATTGCCTTTTTGAGCCGTCAATCAAGCGTACAACAGCGTGCGGAATTAGAAGGGCTTTCTGCTCAAGCCTTCGCCCAACAATTAGCTCAAAATTTCCATACAACCCCTAACGGCAATGCGTTAGAGGTAACGTTTTCCTCATACAATCTTGCTGATGTGGGTAACTTATTCGTGGAATATTTAAAAGCGGTTAATGCAGACACTCGCACTGCGTTAAATAACGAACTTATCAACAAATGGAAAGCATTATTCCAACAAGTGAAAACGGCAGCGGATGCAAAACTTGATGCTTCTTGGGAAAACAAGCTAAATATGATGAAATCGGTTCAACCGTTAGATAACAATTTGGTGGCGTTTAGTTTTGCCAAGCAGACAAATCTTTCTGTTGTGCCTAAACCTTATCTAATATGGGCTGGTTTAGGGGCTATTTCTGGCTTTGTGATGGGGATGATTGCGTTGATTTTGTTGGGCGGAAGAAAGCCTAAACAATCAAGTTAATTCAGTAAAAAATAAAGGGGAGATAATAGTTTATTTCCCCTTTATTGTGCCTATTTTCTAATATCCACCGCAGGATCAGCATCTTTGCGATATTTTTTCTTAATCCGTTCTTTCAAACCATAATCGTCTTTATCGGCTTGGTTTGAGAACAAATCTTCGCTTTCCAATTTTGAATTTTGAATCCCAATCCAATGAGCAATGCCTTCCAAGAAATTCAGACCTGATTTAAACACCTTGTATTGATGGCGTTCGGTGTCGTCCGATGAAATTTTGAATAACGGAATATTGTGGTGCAACTGACTGTGGCAGTTTTGGTTGAACAACAAAGCACCATCTTTTTCGTTTTTCTGATGGCATAAGCCGTGGTCAGAAAAATAGATCATTGAGAACGAACGTCCTGTTTTTTGTTCGTTGGCTTTTAATTGCTCGTAGGTGCGTTTTAAAAAGTCGTCCGTTTTCTTGATGGAAGAAACATAGCAATTTAAGTAGTCATATTGCGGTTTGATTTCGCCCTCTTTAAAGATTTTTGGATAATCTTCCACGCGGTCGCAGGCAAGCGGATGCGAGCCGTAAAGGTGCAAGACGATAAAGCGTTTGCCCTGCACAGGGTCTTCCAAAACTTGAGCGAATTTTGGCAATAGGTCGAAATCGCTGTAGTTGGTTGAGTTAAAGCTGCCGCCATTTTTGAGGAAAATGGTTTCATCTGATTTTGAAGCAAGCGAAGAAACAGGCGTATCGTATTCGCCTAAAAAGCCTTGATTGGAAATCCAATAGGTTTTCACGCCTGCTGATTTCACTAAATCCATCAAGCTCAAATCGTAATGTGGCTCCCATTTTTCTTTGTCTGGCAAGGTCAGCATTAAACGCAATGAAGCGATGGTGTTCGTGCCTGCAGAGGTCATTCCGTCAATTAAGGTGCCGTTCGCACTCGACATAAAAGGCGTATTTTCCACAGGGTAGCCGTAGGCGTGATGGTAATCTTTACGAGCACTTTCGCCTAAAATCATCACGTAATCATCATATTTTGAATCGGCAAGCGTTGAGCTGCCCCAATTATTGGATTTGGATAATTCCTTGAGTGCTGCCATCTCTTTGGTAATTTTTACGCCAGATTCGACCGCTTCTTTCAACGGTTTCGCCACAGGCAAATAGTAGGCGAATAGCACGCTAGCTAAAGCAATAAAGCCTTTGTTGCGGTGGAATTGGATATCGTAAGCTTTGCCGATCTTATATTGAACGATGAGCAAAATCGGAATAGCCATCGCGATTAAATAGCTGCTTACGGGCATTTGTTGCAAGAATTCTTTGGTTTCAAGCAAATCGGTCGCAAAAACGGAGGCGATATATTGATAGCTCGGTGCCCCAAAATTTAAGCCTGCGGGGGTATAAATGGCGTGGATAATCGCTATAGGGAGCAAGAAAAAGTAGAACGCTTTTTTACTGCTGCTGAGCAAAAGAATAAGAGCCGTTGTGACTAAAATCAGCCCGAAATTTGGTTCTGGAAACATTCCCGAACCGATGAGAATAAAATAGCTGCTGAGTAACGCACAAGCGAAGATCAGCAGAATCGCGATGGGTTTGGAGAGTTTAGGTAAAGTCATAGGTTTACAAAAAAGCGGTCAAAAATGACCGCTTTCATCTTAAAAAGAAAACAAAATCTTAAGCCGATACTCTATTCTTATTCGTAGTGGCTTTCAATAAGAAATAACCGATAAAGGCCGATAAGTTCGTACCGATTAAAATCCCCAATTGGGCGAGAGGCAAGAGATCGTTTTTCTCGTTGTTATCTGCACCGAAGGCAAGTCCTGCGATAAACACCGACATCGTAAACCCGATACCACATAGCACGGCAATAGCAAAAATCTGTTTAAAATTCACCCCTTGCGGTAGGCTTGCTGCCTTGAATAATACCGCTAAATAGCTGAACAAGAACACGCCAATTGGTTTACCTAAGAATAGCCCTAATGCGATGCCAAGTGGCACTGGCGAGGTTAATTTTTCTAGGCTCATTCCTTCAAATGAAACACCTGCATTGGCAAAGGCAAAGAGCGGTAAAATCACGAACGAACACCAAGGCGATAAAATATGTTCAAGGTGGTAAAGTGGGGTTTCGCCATTTTTACCGCGAAGAGGAATCGCAAAGCCAATAATCACGCCTGCAAGCGTTGCGTGCACGCCCGATTTCAACACAGATGCCCAAAGCACAAGACCAACGATAAGGTAGTGAATCATACTCACCACTTTGTAGCGGTTCATTGCGAACAGCGTAATAATCGCAAGGCTTGCCACGATTAAAGCTGGGATGCTCATTTCGTGCGAGAAGAAAATCGCAATCACCACAATCGCACCAATGTCGTCGATAATCGCCAATGCAAGTAAGAACATTTTAAGCGGTAATGGGACTTGTTTGCTAAGTAACGCCACAATCCCAAGTGCGAACGCGATATCCGTTGCCATTGGAATTGCCCAGCCACGTACTAATTCAGGATCGTGATGGTTAATTAGGAAATAAATCAACGCAGGTACAACCATTCCGCCCACGGCAGCGAATGCAGGTAATACCGCTTTTCGCACACTTGAAAGCGAGCCTTCGTACATTTCGCGTTTAACTTCTAAACCCACAAGCACAAAGAAAACCGCCATAAAGCCATCGTTAATCCACATTAACAGCGGTTTGTCGATACTAAAGGCACCCACTTTTAGCACTACTTGGGTTTGTAAAAAGTCAAAATAGGCAGATTGAACGCCCGTGTTGGCACAAATAATGGCGAGAATTGCCGCCACAAAAAGCAGAATACCGCCAGAGGATTCAAGTTTTAGGAAATTTTTAATTTGCTTGATCATTTTTGCTCCTTTCATTGTTAAAAAAGCGATTAATTTTTCAAACCGCGTAAGCTTAAATCAGGTATCTTATAACATTTTTTTATAACAAAAGAAAAGTTATTTTATCCATTATTTTGATAAAATAACGCCAATTGAAATAATCAGATTAAGAGGAAATTATGTCAAATCATTGGCTTTATTGGGCGTTGGCTTCCGCAGTCTTTGCATCACTGACCGCTATTTTTGCGAAAGTGGGCTTGCAAGGCGTGAATTCAGACTTTGCCACTTTTATTCGCACCATCGTAATCATCCTCGCCCTTATTCTCTTTTTAAGCTACACCCACAAATGGCAGCCGCTAAGTTCGCTTTCAGGCAAAAACTGGCTGTTTTTAATTTTATCAGGCTTGGCAACGGGGGCATCGTGGCTGGCTTATTTTAAAGCCTTGCAAATGGGCAACGCCTCACAAGTTGCTCCGATTGATAAATTAAGCCTCGCATTGGTTGCCGTATTTGCGGTGGTCTTTTTAGGCGAACGCCCAAGTCAGCAAGAGTGGCTTGGGATTGGATTGGTGGTCGCAGGCGTGCTAACACTTGCTTTTAAGCGATAAACAAGCGGTCATTTTATGCAAAAAATTTGCAAAATAAGCGTTGTTGTTGCCCATCACGATGAGCCGATTCCCGAGCCTTTTTTGCCGCCTGAAAATTTAACCGAACGCCAATTCAAGCGTTGGAAAAGCAGACGAATGGCGAATTTCTTGCTGAAAAAATTGCTCGCAGAACACGGGCTTGATCCGAACCTCACGGCTCAAATCCATCGAGCCCAGAATGGTCGCCCTTATCTTGAGCGTGAAGATATTGATTTCAACATCAGCCATTCGGGCGATTGGGTGGCGATTATTTTCTCAAAAGCAGCGGAAAATCAGCCAAAATCCATCGTGGGGATTGATTTAGAACATCCGCAAAAAATGCGGCGTTTTGAACCGCTTATCCGCCATTATGCCGATGAAATTGAAGTCGAGCAGCTGCTCCATTCCCAAAATCCAGAGCCAAAAATTCTGCCCGAATTGGAACAACGTTTTTATTTAAGCTGGTGTTTGCGAGAAGCGGTGCTAAAATCGCAAGGTGTAGGGATTATTAAACTGTCTGAGGTAACACATCGCCCTAATAATCTAACCCTTCAAAGCCAATATTGCCCGAAAGGACGATTGGAATTTTTCTACCAATTCCCGTTTTTTCTTGCCTATTTCTTTGAAGATCGCAACAAATATCAGCTAGAACGCTTAGAATGGAAAGCGGGAAAATTGCAAAAAATGGCAGATTTTCCACCGCTTGTTTATCAGGTCAATTAGACAGTCAAAAGGAAGACAAAATGAGTAACATCTTACAATTTGGTCAAAAAGACCTCGAAATTATCAAAGAAGAAACCGTTTATAAAGGTCATTTCGAGCTGAAGAAAATCCATTTTCGCCACAAACTTTTTTCAGGCAAATTCAGTAGCGAAGTGGTGCGTGAATTGTTGGTAAAAGGCGAAGCAGCCGCTCTGATTGCTTACGATCCTGCGTTGGATAACGTGGTGTTGGTTGAGCAAGTTCGCATTGGAGCATACCAACCAAATTCAGACCGTACTCCTTGGTTACTCGAATTAGTTGCAGGAATGGTGGATAAAGGCAACGAAAATCCTGCCGAAGTTGCCAAACGTGAAGCCCAAGAAGAGGCGGGTATTGAGGTAAAAGAGGTGGAACACGCTCTCAGCGTTTGGGACAGCCCAGGCGGACAATTCGAGCGTTTGCACTTATTCCTTGGCTTAATCGACAGTGCAAAAGTGGGCAATGGCTCGATTCACGGCTTGGAAGAAGAAAACGAAGATATTTTGGTGCACGTTGTGCCTCGCTCGCAAGCCTTCCAGTGGGTTGAACAAGGCAAAATCGACAACGTGATTGCCGTTATCGGTTTGCAATGGTTGCAATTGAATTATCAAAAATATCGTCGATAAAAACTTAGTATATTCAGGGCGGTTAATACCCTTTCGCATCTGCGTGTGGCAAAAATGCGTTGGTTTTTAACCGCTTAACTTGCGTTTCAATACGCCCATCGTCAAAAAGGGCAATTTCTCGCCAGCCTTGTGGTAATTCATCTAGCGTGAAATTATCGCAATTTGGCTTAAATTGAATGCAGGTTGATGGGGTGGCAAGAATACGAATGCCCTTCCAAATGCTATCCACTTCTTGATGAATGTGCCCGTGTAAAATCGCTTTGACGTTTGGGAATAATGCAAGAATTTCTGCCAAGGCTTCGCTGTTTTTTAGGCTGTGTTGATCTAACCACGCAGAATTAGTAGGCAAAATGTTGTGATGTAGCACAACGAGCGTAAAACGTTCAGGATTTTCGCTTAATTTTTGGTTAAGCCACGCAAGTTGCCCTTTTGAGAGAAAGCCACTCGGTGCGGCAGCCACTTGGCTATTGAGCATTAGAATCTGCCAATATTCGCCTGCAAAAATCTGTTTTTCAGGGCGAATATAGTCAAATTTTCCTAACTGCAAACTCATTTGTGGTTGCTGATCGTGATTGCCTTCCAACCAAAATACTGGCTTTGCAAGCGGTCGAATCATCTCAGCAAAATGTAAATAACCTTCAGATTGGTGATCTTGGATTAAATCGCCCGTTGCTAAAATGGCGTCAAAATCAACTGCTTGTGTTTGTATTTCCGCTTGGATTTCATCTAATACAGCTTGAAAACTTGCGTGAGTATTCACGCCGAGTAGATCTTTTGTCGTATCTGAGAAAAGATGTGGGTCGGTTATTTGGAGTAATTTTATAACCGATGTCTTTGGCTCAAGTGGATAAAAAGTATTCATTTTATAATTCCCTAAATTGATGGCGATACTTTACTGATTTATGCAACGAAGATCAGCAACCAATTTTCAAAAATGAGAAGTATGTTGGATTTTTTTTTCATTTTGCAATGTGAACTGCCTTCAAAAGTAAAAGTTTGTTCGTTTTTTACCCTATCAATCAATTGAGAATTATTTTTATTTAGAAATTACTTGACTACTTTAATGATAATCATTATTATTTATAAAAATTCCAAATAATAATAGGTAATCACTCCAACTCTTTACGCCGTATTCCCCCACAAAATACGGCGTTTTTTTTCACTTTTTTTTCAAAGCCGTTATAATAGAGCCATTTTTCAGCCTTCTTTTTAAGGAACATTATGAGCCAATCTATTGAAACTATCATCGCCGAGCTTAAACGTGGCGTGGAAGATATTTACTCTGAAGCCGATTTAATCGAGAAACTTAAAGAAAATCGCCCATTACGCATTAAATTAGGTGCAGACCCAACAGCCCCTGATATTCACTTAGGGCACACTGTGGTATTAAACAAACTTCGCCAATTCCAAAATTTTGGTCACGAAGTGATTTTCTTAATCGGTGACTTCACGGCAACCGTAGGCGACCCATCAGGCAAAAATGCAACTCGTCCGCCACTTTCTCGTGAAGACGTATTACGCAATGCAGAAACTTACAAAGAGCAGATTTTCAAAATTTTAGATCCGCAAAAAACCCGTATCGTGTTCAACTCAGAATGGTTGGGTGAATTAGGCACAGTGGGTATGATCCGCTTAGCCTCAAACTACACTGTGGCACGTATGCTTGAGCGTGATGATTTCAAAAAACGCTTTGCAAACAACCAATCTATCGCGATCCACGAATTCATCTATCCATTATTGCAAGGTCACGACTCTGTGGCATTACAAGCGGACGTGGAATTAGGCGGAACTGACCAAACTTTCAACCTCTTAATCGGCCGTGAATTGCAAAAATCAGCAGGTCAAAAACCACAAGTGGCGATGACACTCCCGCTTTTAGTTGGTTTAGACGGCGAGAAAAAAATGTCGAAATCGCTCGGCAACTACATTGGCGTAACCGAAGCACCAAACGAAATGTTCGGCAAAATTATGTCGATTTCAGATGAGCTAATGTGGGATTGGTATAATTTACTCTCTTTCCGACCGCTTGCAGAAATCGCACAATTAAAAGCAGAGGTTGAAGCAGGTAAAAACCCGCGTGATGTGAAAATTTTATTAGCGAAAGAGATCATCGCACGTTTCCACAACGAAGAAGCCGCGAACGCAGCAGAACAAGAGTTCATCAACCGCTTCCAAAAAGGGGCAATGCCAGATGAAATGCCAGAATTCACCTTTGAAGGCGATATTGGCTTAGCGACTTTATTAAAAGAAGCTGGTTTAGTGCCATCAACCTCTGAAGCTATCCGCTCAGCTCAACAAGGTGGCGTGAAAATCGACGGCGAAAAAGTGGACGATGTTCGCCAAAACGCACAAAAAGGCACCTTTGTTTACCAAGTAGGTAAACGTAAATTTGCACGTGTGACAGTAAAATAAATTCACATAAGAAGCATAGTATAAAAAATAAGCGGTTGTTTTTCTGTAAAATTTTACGAAATAACAACCGCTTTTTTAATTCAACATTTAACTACGCTTTCGCTTTACGAGCCAAAATACGATTTGCACATTCTGCTGCTGCCGTTAAACCACCTGCCATCATAATGATGTCTTTAATTACTAAACGACCTACGCCAGAAAGATATGGGAAACCGTAAGCGGGCGTTGGTAAATCCCCGCCCAGATTCGGTACCCAAGCCTCAGGCGTGGTTATCAGGAAGGAGAGTGTGACGATAGACATCCCGAAGGTAAGTAAGCCGCCTGCTAAACCTGCCGTCGCGTTCCAAATACCTGCAAGGGTTAAGATACCCACCGTCACGATAATCGCACCGATGATGTAAGACGCGGTGTATGTACCATTCTCTTTATGCCATTCGATGTTTTTCGCCACCATTTTACCCTCAGGGTTTTTGTGTAGCGTATATTCCATTACCATTTCACCTTTATCATTCGCCACAAGGTTTGGACCTTTTTTGTACATATAGCTAAAGAATGGGCTGTTTGATACGAAGTGAGCAATACCGTCCGCCTCATATTGGCAAACTTTTAAGCCACCAATCCAAACCATTACGATAAAAATCGCAATACGGATAAAGTTGATAAATTGACGTTGCATTGGAGCGACAATTTTCGCCACAAATTCAACAAACGCATTAAATGCACTCATAGAGACCTTATAAGAGTAGTAGAAAGAGTGGCGATTCTCTCACGTTTATTTGCGGAAAACATCAACGGCATAAACTATTTATCTGCAAGATAAAAACTATCTTATTGTGAGGTTATATTCTGTTTCAGTACTTGTCCCATCGCCCCAAATAAACTATCCAACATCGCAAAACGTTTGCGATACATCGAGCGTTTTTTGCTCGGCACATCATCTAAATTACGGTCGCTCTCAAGCGGTAGAATCCAGTAATCTTTTTGCACACCGCCTGCTTCAGAGAAAATCGCATCGTAATCCACCACATAGCTTTTGCTTTGCACCAGACGAGATTTATTTTGATACTTTTGCGGAATACCAAACAATTTATGGTAGCCCAAAATCTGGGTCAGCCCTTTCATCGCCTCTACCATCAAATAAGCAGGACGCAAACCGTGGCAGGCTTTAGTAAGCTGTTTTACGATCTCTTTTGAACCTTCAAAATTCGGGCCTTGCACCACCGCAATTAGCAATGCATCATCCAATTTACCAAAAGTCAGCAAATAGATAAGCTGGTTTTCAGGCTTATAACGAAGCTCCAACGCCCAATAACCTTCCATAGGCTGATGTTCGTTAATATTCAGCAGGATTTCAAAATCAGGAATCACTTCCCCGAAACTCAATGGCTGCTGCCAAAGTGGCGGATTGAGATGTGCCAATTGTTGTGGCAAAAAAAGCAGATTTTCGCAAATGGCGTTAAAACGTTGTTGGCTGTTAAAACGTTTGTCTAAAAAGCGATGCACTAACGGATAGCCGTAGTTTACGCGTTCATTTAACAATGAAACGAGCAACGGATGTTGATTGATAAATTGTTCGAATTTTTTGACCGCTTGTGCGTGTAGAAGTGAACGCAAGCGATAGCGTAATCGCTTGCCCGCATAAGATTTTTTACCTCGATTTGGGTAAATATCGTTCGCTTTTGTCCACTTATATTGTGTTGAATTCATTATATCTCCTCAAAATAGGTGGTTATTTTCTCACAATCTGAAGAATCTGGCTAATAACACTTATTTGTAAAATATCTCAGTATAGATAATTTTGTATTTGACACACCAAAACTTTGCGTGTAATATTAAATTCAACAAGTTAAGCGTGATAAATGAGGATGTATGAAAGCAACCTACCATATTGAACAAAGAATGAACCATCGCGGAATCAATAAAGCGTTGATTGATTGTGTAGTGGAGTTTGGCGAAATTAAAAAAGACAAATACGTCATAAACCAAAGATTAGCTAACTTCTATATTCAACAGATTCAGCGAGAACTTAGCAAACGGAAACATTAGGAGGCAGTATGAAAATCGCAAAATCAAATAACGATTTTTCTAAGATGGGCAATGAACAACTTCATACATTGCTTAAACAGATGAAAAAAATTGCAGATAAACAAGGTGTGATTGTTGTGATGGAAGATGATTCACTTATTACTACTTATAATGTTTGCAGTTATAACCGAAAATTATCTCGCTACCATTAAGCGAAAGGAAAACTTATGAGCCAATTATTAACATTAAATAAAAATAGCTTTAATGAATTTTATCAATCTATGCGTAATAGATTTTCTGTTGAAAATATTAACGAACTAGCTGTAAAAGCAATGGCGGTGGTCATTCTCAACAAAGCCCCATTAAATTCGCAAGAAGAAATTAAACTTGCTGTTGAAAATATCGAGAAAAAATATAGCGATATTTTTACCCAAAATGGACACGCCATTTTAAGTCAGCATTTATCAACACCAATGCTTAATCTGATTATGGATTTAAGTGATAGCCAACAAAAAGGGCTTTTGACCCAACAAAATAAACAAGAATGGCTGCAATATTTATTTACATTGCAACTAAATGCTGTTCCTTCTGGTTTTGCAGATAATTTTGCATTTGAAGAAACCGTTTATACTTTATGCAATACGCTTTTCTCTGAAGTGGAAGGCGAGGTTTACTTACCTTCAGCCAACAGTATTTATCACAGCCTTATGTTGGCTTCTCATCAGTCTGTTATTGCAGAGGGAATTAGACCAAGCGTAATGCCTGAATTGCTGAATATTATTTTAGGGAATATTCAATATAAACAAAGCGATGCGGCATTAAATCCTGCTTATATTCAAGCAGGGCAGCTAACCCCCTTTAAAAAAGGGTTCTTAGCAGAGCCCTGGGGGCTTAAAACGAATTTGGATGAAGAAGCAAAACGTCGCTTTGCCGTTATGAGCAATAATTACCAAAACTATCTTATTCAACATTTATGCCAACAAGTACAAGATTTTGCCATTGTTGCTGTGCCAATGAGTAATTTATTCTCATCGGTAAAAAGTGAAGTAGAAATGCGTAAATGGTTGGTGGAACAAGCTCATATTAAAGTGATTATTTCGTTCCCCAATAATTTTGTGAAAACCGCTAGTGTTGCCTTTTCATTAATTATCTTTGATTTTAGAGAGAAACAGCGTGAAATTAATTTTATCTCATTAAAAGATTCGGCATTTATTGAAAAGCAATTACGTGAAAATAAACTTATTAATATTGATTTGCTTGTTGAAATTATTAACGGCAAGCCAGATGCTATCTCTCGAAAAATAAATATTGAAGATTTAGCCACCGAGGGCTATATGTTAGATCCTGAACGTTATGTTGTTGATTCCCAAACCGCAGCAGCGTTAGATATTTTAAATCAATATGAAACTTGTGCATTAGGTAACTTAGTTGAAATTCTACGCCCGATTACTTCTCTACCAAAAGAAGAAGGCGATCACGCTATTTTTGAAGTGCAAGGCGGTGATATTCCTGAATATGGCTATATTGATAACATCGGCAAAGAATATCAATTGGAAGAGAATTGTACGCATCAGTTAGAAAAATATTATTTACAAGAAAATGATATTTTAATGACGATTCGCGGCACGACTGGCAAAGTGGGTATTATTTCAAAATCATTGTTAGAACAATGCGGAGGACGAATTATTGCAGGGAAAACGTGCGTTGTATTACGTTTGCAAAAAAATGTAGAAATTCAGCCGCTTGCACTGTTAATGCAGCTTCGCTCTGAATTCAGCCAAGCACGCTTACAACGGCTTTCATCGGGCGCAGTTATTGCGGGGTTATCGGTAAAAGATTTAAAAGAATTTCCAATCGTGCTTTTTTCTTTCGCAAAACAGCAAGAATTAGCAGAAAAATTTAACCAACAAGATAAAATAAAACAAATGATTCGCCAGCAAGAGCAAGAACTCAAAGCACTTGCGAATAATTTTTGGCAAACGAAATAAGGAATCCCAATGGCAAAAACACCGAAAAAAAGCAAAATTGAAGAACTTTCATTAGAAAATGTGCTAATTGGTGAATAATTATCGCAGTAAAAAACAGGCTTTGAATTTAATTCAAAGCCTGTTTGTTTATTACTCTTTCGGTAAGCGTTTAATCGAGAGGATTAAACCGCCCCAGATGATAACGAGTGCCGCTACCATCATCATAATTGCTGATGTGCTCATAATATTATTCCTCTACTTTAAATTCAGGTTCGTTTTTCCACGGTAGGCGAGAAAGAATGAACGCCACGATAATCAATACTGCCGCCATTCCCCAACCGAATGTATTAACAAACCAGCTTGGATAACCTTCGTAACCTTCGGTAAAGACTTTCACGCCTTCACTTAATAACATAAACGCAAGTACGCCTGTAGTTACAATTACGCATAAACGCCAGATGGTACCTACTTTGAATGAAGATGTTTTGTTGATGTGGTGACCTAATGTGCTTAATTTGCCGTTCGCAATAATGGCAATTAATGCCGCAAAAGCAACCGCTACAATACCGAAGTAGTTCACGAATTTGTCCATTACATCCAACATTGGTAAGCCTGTTGTGGTGCCGAATAAGATGACTGAAACCACCATCATTGGTAAGCCAACCACGAAAGTTGCGGTTACACGCCCCATTTTGAGCTTGTCTTGGATCGATGCGATGATTACTTCGATGACCGAGATAAATGAAGTTAATGCCGCAAAGGTTAATGAACCGAAGAACAACACACCTAAAGCCGTGCCCATTGGGGCTTCGTTAATAATCGTTGGGAAAGCAAAGAACGCTAAACCGATACCGCCTTTTGCCACTTCGCTCACTTCTTGACCTGCTGCTGTTGCCATAAAGCCAAGGGCTGCGAATACACCGATACCTGCTAACACTTCAAAACTTGAGTTCGCAAAACCCACCACTAAACCTGTGCTGGTTAAGTCTGAATCTTTTTTCAAGTAAGATGAATATGTCACCATAATCCCGAAACAGATTGAAAGTGAGAAGAAGATTTGACCATAAGCGGCAATCCATACGCTTGGATCAGCGAGTTTTGACCAATCAGGCGTAAATAATGCGTCTAAGCCTTTTGCTGCACCTGGTAAGGTTAATGCGTAGATTACAAGAGCCACGAACATTACAACAAGCACAGGCATTAATAGGCTTGAGCTTTTTGCGATTCCTTTTTGTACGCCAAGAGCTAATACAAGCAACGCCACAACCCATACGGCAATTAACGGACCTGTTACCATTCCCACGAAATCAAAACTCACGCCTTGAGCAATGTCGCCCATTTTAAGAAACTCACCCACGAAGAAATCAACGGGTTTATCGCCCCAAGCTTTGCTAAATGAGAAGTAGGTATAAATCGCTGCCCAGCCAAGTACTACTGCATAATACAAGCCGATAATCACGTTTACCATTACTTGCCACCAGCCGAACACTTCAAAATGTTTGTTTAAGCGACGGAAAGATAACGGTGCCGCTGCACGATGACGGTGACCGATAGCAAAATCTAAGAAAAGTAGTGGAATACCCGCGGTTAAAAGTGCCACGATGTAAGGAATGATAAATGCACCACCACCATTTTCGTAAGTGGTATAAGGGAAACGCCAGATGTTCCCCAAGCCAACAGCCGAGCCGATAGCTGCCATAATAAACGCCTGACGACCTGAGAAGGTCTCGCGTTTGTGAGTGGTTTGATTAGACACGGAAAAGTTCCTCTAAAAAAATAAAAATGCAAACATCTATTTGAGATAAGTCAAATAAGTTGCGAATAATTCGCAGACGGTTGAAGAATATGCTGAAGTGATGTGAAAGTAAATAAGAGGAATATAAAATCTTGATGTGTGTTATAGAAAATTTATAGTGATTTATGCTAATAAATTAACTAATGTTTGGTTTATTGTTCTAAATAAGTGTATTTTTTAGATTTTTAGAGAGGTTTAGTATGAGTAAAATAGTAGGATTATTTGCACTTTTTGATTGATTAAAAAACAAGCTATTGATATGAACTTCTTGAAAAAGTTGGTAAGGGACGAAGAAAGCCCCTTACCAACAAGATGTGTTGTTTATCTCTCTTATTTAGGAAAAATCACACCTAAACTCACCGCTTGTTTTGCTCCTGTCACACTTGGCATATTGCTCGGCAAATTTTCCATTCTGCGATAAGCTAACCACGCAAAGGCAGCGGCTTCAACATAATCTATATCAATGCCGTAATCGTTGGTGGTGGTCACTTGCCAATCTGGGAGTAAGCTTTGAAAGCGAGCCATCAATAGCGGATTTCTCGCCCCGCCACCGCATACAAGCAGCACTTTATTGGTTTTGTCGTTCCATTTCTGTAATTCGTTTACCACGCTTTGAGCCGTGAATTCAGCAAGCGTGCGTTGTACGTCTTCTGCTCGACAAGCGGGCAATTTTTCCAAAAATTTTGCAAGCCACGCAAGGTTAAACAGCTCACGCCCTGTGCTTTTCGGTGGCGGTAATTGCAAGAAAGGTTCTGCTAACATTGCCGTTAATAAATCAGGCAATACCTCGCCTGTTTTCGCCCATTCAGCGTTTTTGTCGTAACGTTTGCTGAGATGTTTTTCAATCCAAGAATCCATCAACGCATTACCTACGCTTACATCGTAGCCAATGGTTTCAACGGCTGGATCGAGCACCGAAATATTACTAATGCCACCAATATTCAGCACCACCGTGAACTGATTTGGGCGAGCAAAAACAGCTTCGTGAAAGGCAGGCACGAGCGGTGCACCTTGCCCACCAACCGCCATATCTTTACGGCGAAAATCGCCAATGGTGGTAATGCCCGTGCGTGAGGCAACCAAATTCATATCGCCAATTTGCATCGTAAACGGAAAGGCACCTTGTGGAGAGTGCCACACCGTTTGCCCGTGGCAACCAATAGCGGTTATTTGGCGTGCCTTGAGCTGATTTTTCGCCAAAAATTCAGTGACGCAATCGGCATATAACACGCCCAAACGGTGGTCGATTTCGCCCAATTTTTGTAACGACGTTTCGCCTGATTTAAGTAATGCGGATAAATCCGTTCGTAAATCCTCTGGCATCGGGACAAAACCGCTGGCGAGTAGTTTCGGTTTGCCTGCAAAGTCAATCAACGCCAAATCCACACCGTCAAGGCTTGTGCCTGACATTATGCCTAAATATAAATTCATTTTATTTTTGCTCAATATGATCTAATATGATGCGTAAATTATATACAAATTATTACTGATAGGTACGAATTTTGTTTCGAGTATAACTCTAATCGGGGTTCTTTATGGCGGAAGAAAGAAATCATTATCTTGATATTGTTAAGGGAATTACAATTTTTCTGATGGTATTAGGGCATTGTATTCAGAATGGAAATGGAGCTGATTTTTTTAATTCTCAAGCCTTTTGGCAAGATCCGATTACAATTTTTATTTATTCTTTCCATATGCCGCTTTTTATGTTGGTAAGCGGATATTTATTACATTATACTATTTTAAAACGTTCATTTATTCAATCTCTTTTTAATAAAGTTAAACACTTACTTAAACCTATAATTCTCTTTAATATTTATAATTATATTATTATAAATACATCTTACATAGATAATTCCTTTTATTCTGTTATTAATCTAAATGATTTGCTCTTCAAAATTTTTGATGGGTATTGGTTTTTATGGGCTGTTTTGCTTTTTTCTGTATTGGTTATTTTTATTAGGAGATTTCTTAAGGATAATATTCTTATTTATCTTTTTATATTTGTTCTTCTTTTCTTTGTGCCTAATTTTGTATTGAATATACAAACTTATAGAATAGATTTTATGTATCCTTTCTTTATAATGGGTTATTTCTTCCCGAAACAATTTAAATTAACCCGCCCTTTTCTTATTTTCCTCTTTGTAACTGTAATCTTTATTCTTCATCTGTATTTCTATAATGAAAAAGATTATATATATGCTTCTGGTCTAAATATATTCCATTCTAAACTTGGATTATCCACCTTAGAACAAGTAAAAATAGACTTGTTCAGAATAAGTATTGGTGCGGTAGGTAGTATTTTCTTCCTTCTTTTAATTTACTACATATATAGAAATTCAGTTAATTTGTCACTATTTTGGAAAGTTTTTTCGTATATAGGAAGAAATTCACTTATTATATATTGTTTACAAGAAATATTAATTAGCTTTATTATTAGACCATATACCAAAGACTTTGGATTTAGTTATTTCAATAATTTAATACAAACATTTCTTGTTCTTTCTTGTTGTATTTTCATTATAGAAATATTAAAACGAAACGAGTTACTTAAGAAATTACATTTAGGTTAAATATGCTTTCTATGCAAACGGTTGCGTAAAAAACAACCTAGATCACTCCAAAAAATTTCTATTTTTGTGAACTAGATCACATTTTTACTGCATAAAATTCTAGTCTAATTTACCCATTTTTGCTTTAATACGAACGTTTTGTATTTAGCCGCAAGCGGTCGGATTTTTCAAAAAATGGCAATGTCGCACAAAAATTTGACCGCTTGTATCGTTCCATTTTGTGAGGTGCCAATATGTCTAAATCCTACTCTTTAAGCAAAATTTCGCTTGCGATTGCATTAAGTGTTGCAGGTCAAGCGGCTTTTGCGGAAATAACCAGTGCCGATGCGAATACACAAATCAGTAAAAAGCAAGGCATTGAAATTATCAATATTGCTAACCCAAGTGCTGCGGGGTTATCGCATAACCGATATGATAAATTCAACGTAGATAAGGCAGGGGCAGTGTTAAATAACGCCCGTCAAAATGGTAAATCTCAACTCGCAGGCGATCTCAACGCCAACCCAAATCTCAAAACCCAATCCGCAAAAGTGATTCTGAATGAAGTCGTGAGTCGCAATCCATCTAAAATTGCAGGTCAGCAAGAAGTTTTTGGTGATAAAGCCGATTATGTATTGGCAAACCCGAACGGCATTAGCGTGCAAGGTGGCGGCTTTATCAATACACCGCGTGCTTCGCTTGTGGTAGGTAAACCGCAAGTCGCAGAGGGTAAACTTAAAGGCTATGATACAACAGGCGATAATGCGTTAAGCACCAGTGGCAAAATTACCAGTTCTGGTGACATTGATTTAATTGCACCGCAAGTGACCGTTGGCGGACAAATTACCACCAAAGATGGCGTAAATATAATTACGGGCAAAAATAAAATTGCACGTGAAGACAATGGCACGCTTAAAATCACCACAACTGAACGCAAAGGGCAAGTATTAGACGGCAAAGTCGTGGGCAGTATTCAAGCGGGTAGAATTCGTATTCATTCAACCGATGATCGTGCCACCATTACCGCACAAGCGGCTGATTTACAAGCAAAAGAAGTGGATATTACCGCAGGCAATGCAAATTTAAACGGTAGAATTAGTCGCCATACAGATCGTGGTAAAGCCAAAATTACGAATCAAAATGGCGTACAAGCTCGTGAACATCAAAGCGGTTCAAGCGAAACTTACCAAGCAACACGTATTCAAGCTGAACAATTTGATATGAATATCAGCGGTAATTTGAATATCGTAGGCACAGATATTCAAGCCAAAAATAGCAATATTCGTGGTGGCAATGTACATTTAGGGGCAGAAAAAACCGTAAATTTACGTGAACACAGCAAAAACCAAAGCAAAGGTAGTTGGTATCGCAATGAACAAGAGAGTAATCGTGTTGAAACCACACACCGCACTACGATTGCAGGCGATAGCGTAAACATTGAAGCAACCAAAGGCAAAGTGACTACTGAAGGTGCAAAAGTTTCCGCAAAAACGACCGCTATTTATGGTGAACAAGGCGTGAATTTACGTGGTGCAAAAGCCACTACTACTCAAACGGCTCGTGCTGAATTTAAAAATGAAACTGCACGTTTAAAAACAGGTTTAAGCAGCCAAGATAGTAGCATGCAACACTACACTGCGACAGAATTAACGACTGAACAAGATCTTATTTTAGGCGGTAAAGGCGACGTACATTTAACAGGCGTAGTGGCAAATGTGGATGGTGCATTATTGGCAAAAAATAGTGGTGCATTGAGCTTTGCGTCTGAAAAATCAACTGAAAGCTACAACCTCAACGATGATATGCGTTTCTGGGGCGGTTTAGCAGGCTCTAAAACAGTGGGTACAGGCAGAAGTGCGGAAACTGTTCACGGGGCTGATTTTACCGTTAAAGGCGATGCGACTTTAGATGCAAGCCGTGGTGTGCATATTTCAGGCAGCCGTGTCGTAACGGGTGGTAATGGCGTGGTAAAAGGCAATGCAGGTGCATTAGTCATTGATAGCACTCAAGCGAAAACCACTGCAGTTGATTACGCTCGTCAAAGTACAATTTTTGATATTACCAAGGCTCGCCAAAGTAGCTATACACATACCTCTACTGCAAAAGGTTCAACCTTAAAATCAGAATCAAATCTCCAACTTTCTACCAACAAAAACGTGAGCATTGTGGGCTCAACCGTGCAATCTGCAGGGTTGCTCGATATTGCAGCAAAAAGTGGCATTGAAGTGAAAGGTGCAGCTAACCACGTTCATACGGAATCAAGCAAGGCTGGTTTTAGTTTCGCAGGCGGTTTCGATAGCCTCAAAACATCATTCCAACACGGACATTTAACCGCAAACCTCAATATTGATAACAGCAAAGGCACGCCAAGCATAGATTCAGATGTTGAAATCAGCAAAGAGAAAAAAGCAGATGCTGTAAATGCAGAAGGTAAATTCCACTTGGGCTTGAATGTTTACAATAACAGCCAAAATAGTCACACAACAACGCATACAGGTTCAAGCGTAAAAGGTAACGATGTAGCATTGAATGCAAAAACTGTGACTGTTTCAGGCAGTGAAGTGGCAGCAACTCACGGCGATTTAGTCATTAACGCGGATAAAATCACAACACAGGCAGCTCAAAATCAAAGCATTAACAACAGCGTGAAAAATGAAGTAAATGTTGGTTTGAGCGGTACAGTAACAGAGAGCAAATTAAGTGGTACGTTAGGTGTGAGTGTGGCTCACGCTTTAACTTCAAGCGTGGAAAACAAAGCCCAAGCAAGTAAACTTTCAGCGTCAAATGATGTAAAACTCAACGCTAATCGTATTGAGCATCAAGGCAGCCAAGTGCAAGCGGGCGGAAATATCCAAGAAAATGCAAAAGAAGTGTTGCACACTACCGCAAAAAATAGCACAAATAGCTTCGGCAATAATGTGAATGTAGATCTCAGAGTTTCTGCAGGCATTGACCAATCAAAAGCCTTCAATGTCAATGCGGAGCTTTCTGCTAAAGGCGGACGTGAAACCGCTTCAAGCACGACACACACAGCAACCCAATTGCAAGCGGGCAAAAATATCAGCGTGAATGCAAACCACATTCAAGATAACGCAACTCAATACAACGCGGGCGAAACAGCTAAATTTACCTCACAAAGTCATCAATTAAACGCGGTAGCGAATCGTAGCGAGAAAAACCAACTTTCCGCAGGAGCAAGTATTGACGTTTCAGCCGATACAACAGACTTCCAACGTTTTAATGTGGCGGTCAATGCTGGGGCAAATTATAGCCAATCTGCGAGCCAAGAAAACAATGCGGTGCAAGGTGCGATTAACGGCAAAAATGTCAATATTCACACAGGCAAATTAAATAGCCAAGCGAATATTCAGGCAACAGAAAACGTGAATATTCAGGCTCAAACCGCACAATTTAGCCAAGCAAACAACAGCAAAGCACAAGCGGGTGGCGGTTTTGAGACGAAAGTGGGCGTTGGTGCAATGGTGGTGCCATCAGCAGGTGCGGCTGTTCCATCACTTGATTTAAGCCTTTCTGCAAACGGCAAAAATGGCAACCAAAGCCAAGCCGTAACAAACACTATTGCAGGTCATAATGTGAATATTCAAACCGCAGGCTCGTTAGGGTTACAAGGTACGAATGTACAAGCGGTCGAAAATGCTCAACTTTCTGGCAAACGTGTGAACATTACCGCTGGCAATAATCACGTTCAAAATGTGGCAGCGACGGTAGCAACAGGCGTGAATATTGGGGCGAAAGTGGCAAGTGCGGGCTTTAATGCGAAGGCGGGCGTGAACACTGAAAACAGCCAAACACACACAGCGGTGGCGGTAAACGGTCAAAACGTGAATATTCAAGCTCAAAATGGCGTGAACTTAAAAGGTGTGACTTCAACATCACAACAGCTTAATCTTGATGCAGGCAAAGGCAATTTAGCTCTTGTTGCGGCTCAAGATAACGTGAACAAAACGGATGTTTCGGTAGGCTTAAAATTAAGCGGTGGTGTCGCTGACCAAAAATGGACACCATCATCAGGCAGCGGCAATTTAGATATAAATGTGGTGCGTAATCAAACCCATACAGAAACCGCGTTCAATACCGACAATGCAACCATTAACGCAGGTGGCGATGCGAAATTTGTGGGTGGTTCTGTTAATGCAAATCACGCAAGCGGTACGATTTCAGGCAATTCTTACAGCGAACAGCTTGCGAATAAAGTCAATGAAGTGAGCGTGAAACTTTCTGCAAACGGTAGCGGTAAATTAGCTGTTCCAGCGGCAGATAAATGGGCGGAAGCTGCGAAAAACGATTGGAATAACGGCACAATTGCGGGTGTGAAAGCGGATGCAAAAGTGGAAGTGAATGCGAAACATCAACAAAGTGCAACCAATGCAGGCGTGAATGCTAAACACGATGCAACGGTTGTAAAAGGTTCGAAAACTCGCATTGCGATGAAAAACACGCACAGCCGCCAAGTGAACGTGAAACTCGCCCCAACCACTGCGATTAAAAAACAAGTGGAAGCAAAAATTCCTGAAAAAGTGAAAACCGCAGCTAAACCTGTACGTGCAGTCAATTTACAACTTGTGCATAACAATAAAGTAGATTTTAAAGTGCGTGTGAAACGTTAACTTCAATTGATTGTAGGGTGTGTGAATTGGCAAAATTCACGCACGCAGATATGTGAATTCACGCGTGCGTGAACTTCGTTCACACACCCTACGGTTCTGAAAAAATTATTTTTATAACAAAAGGAGCTTTTATGAATAAACTTACCAAACTCTCATTAGCAGTTGTTATCAGCGGTTTAATGATGCCAGCATTTGCATCGAAAACTGAACCTTACACACAATCTGGCACTAATGCCCGTGAAATGTTGGTAGAACAACCAATTCACTGGATCTCAGTTGATCAAATTAAAAAAGAATTAGAAGGCAAAGGACCGATTAACGTCAGTTTTGATATTGACGACACCGTGCTATTCAGTAGCCCTTGCTTCTATTACGGTCAGCAAAAATACTCTCCAGGTAAACAAGATTATTTAAAAAATCAAGATTTCTGGAATGAAGTGAATGCAGGCTGTGATAACTACTCTATTCCAAAACAAATCGGGGCAGATTTAATCAAAATGCACCAAGAGCGTGGCGACCAAATTTACTTTATTACAGGTCGTACTGCAGGTAAAACCGATGGTGTAACCCCTGTGTTGCAAAAAGCATTCGACATTAAAAATATGCACCCTGTTGAATTTATGGGTGGTCGTGAACGCACCACAAAATACAACAAAACCCCAGGCATTATTCAACACAAAGTGTCTATCCATTATGGCGATAGCGATGACGATATTCTAGCTGCAAAAGAAGCAGGCATTCGTGGTATTCGTTTAATGCGTGCGGCAAACTCAACCTATCAACCAATGCCAACATTAGGCGGCTATGGTGAAGAAGTGTTGATCAATTCAAGCTACTAATCATTTAATACCCATACAATTTGCTTTGTGTATGGGTATTTTATTGCATAAAATTACGCTAGCTCGTAGCGAATTGATTACCTATAACAATTTCCTTCGGGGTATTTTTACCTTTATTTATCTATTCTCTTTTATGGAGTTTTTTCAATGAACAGACGTCATTTCATTCAAATTGGTGCAAGCAGCATTCTTGCGTTAAGTGCGAGCCGTTTTTCGATGGCAAAGGGCAAGAGCGATGTAGAATTACGCATTGTGGCGACCACCGACATTCACAGCTTTTTAACGGATTTTGACTATTACAAAGATGCCCCGACCGATAAATTCGGTTTCACTCGTGCAGCGAGTTTGATTCGTCAAGCACGTCAAGAAGTGAAAAACAGCGTGTTGGTGGATAACGGCGACTTAATTCAAGGTAACCCAATCGCGGACTACCAAGCGGCACAAGGCTACAAAGAAGGCAAGCCAAACCCTGCGGTGGAATGTTTGAATGCGATGCACTATGAAGTCGGCACGCTTGGCAACCACGAATTTAACTATGGTTTGGATTATCTTGCCGATGCAATGAAACAGGCGAACTTCCCGATTGTGAACGCCAATGTGGTGAAAGTGGGCAGCGATGAGCCGTATTTCACACCTTATGTGATTCAAGAAAAAACTGTGGTGGATAACCAAGGCAAAAGCCACAAATTGAAAATCGGTTACATCGGCTTCGTGCCACCACAAATTATGGTGTGGGATAAAGCGAACCTACAAGGCAAAGTAGAAACCCGCGACATCGTAAAAACCGCACAAAAATATGTGCCTGAAATGAAGCAAAAAGGGGCAGATATTGTGATCGCCTTAGCGCACACAGGGCCGTCAGACGAACCGTACAAAGAAGGGGCGGAAAACTCTGCGTTCTATTTGGCGGATGTGCCGCACATTGATGCGGTGATTTTCGGTCACTCACACCGCTTGTTCCCGAACAAAGAGTTCGCTAAATCGCCGAATGCGGACATCGCAAACGGCACCGTGAAAGGCGTGCCAGAAAGTATGGCAGGCTACTGGGCGAACAACATCAGCGTGGTGGATTTAGGCTTAACCGAGCATAAGGGCAAATGGATTGTGACTTCTGGAAAAGCGGCACTTCGCCCGATTTATGATGCGGAAAACAAAAAGCCACTTGCAGAAAATGACCCAGAATTGACCGCTCTTTTACAGCCTGTACACGAAGCGACCCGCAAATTTGTGTCGCAACCCATCGGCAAAGCGACCGACAATATGTATAGCTACTTGGCATTGGTGCAAGACGATCCAACCATTCAAATCGTAAACCAAGCTCAAAAAGCCTATGTGGAAAAAGTCGCACCAAGCGTGCCTGCAATGGCGGGCTTACCGATTTTAAGTGCGGGTGCACCATTCAAAGCGGGCGGACGCAAAAACGATCCAACAGGCTACACTGAAGTAAATAAAGGCGAACTGACCTTCCGTAATGCGGCGGATCTCTACCTTTACCCGAACACCCTTGTGGTGGTGAAAGTCACAGGCGAACAGCTCAAAGAATGGCTCGAATGCAGTGCGGGTATGTTCCACCAAATCGATCCAACCAGCGACAAACCGCAATCCTTGCTCGATTGGGAAGGTTTCCGCACCTACAATTTCGACGTGATCGACAGCGTGAACTACGAATATGACATCACCAAACCCGCTCGTTACGATGGCGAATGCAAACTGATCAACCCAGAGTCGCACCGCGTAGTGAACTTGACCTACCAAGGCAAACCTGTGGATCCAAAAGCGGAATTTTTAATCGCCACCAACAACTACCGTGCCTACGGCAACAAATTCCCGGGCACAGGCGATCAATATATCGTGTACGCCTCACCTGATGAAAACCGCCAAATCCTCGCGGATTACATCAAAGCGACCAGCGAAAAAGACGGTAGCGTCAACCCAAGTGCCGACAAAAACTGGCGTTTTGTGCCAATCAAAGGCAACGATAAATTAGACGTGCGTTTTGAAACTTCACCAAGCGAACAAGCGGTCAAATTTATCCAAGAAAAAGCACAATACCCAATGAAACAAATCGGCACCGATGAAGTCGGCTTCGCGGTGTATCAGATTGATTTGTCTAAGTAATTAGCTTAAAAACAAACCTCCCAAACTCTTGCTTGGGAGGTTTTTTTCTACTATGCCTTTTCTTATCGGTTTAGAATAAATTAAAAATCAATACTTGCACTTACGGATAATGTACGCGGTGCGCCTGAAACGAGGTAGCCGTAGTTTGGATAGCCGCCGACAGATTCCCAGTATTTTTTGTTGGTAACGTTATCTAAACGAGCGCGTAAGGTGACGGGCGTATTGCCGAGTAAGGCAATGTAGCGAGCGCCGAGGTCAAGACGAGTCCAATCTTTCACTTTTAAGGTGTTGTTGGCATCTGCATAGGTTGAGCCTGTGTAAGTGATGCGGGATTCAAGGGTTAAGCCTTCAATCGCTTTCACGTCATATTCTAAGCCCAAATTGCCTTGGAATTTTGGTACGCCGATAGTGTATTTACCATCTGTGCTGGCAGAACCTGTATCACGCTGTTTTGCTTGTAGGAAAGTTACCCCACCCAATAAGCGAACATCGGGGGTGATTTGTCCATAAAGATTGATTTCTGCACCGTTGTGGCGATCTTTACCTTTGGTGGTGTAGAAGTTATTTGCATCTAAATAGCCACGTGGTTTTTCTGTGCTAAAGAGCGCTAGACTTGCACCGAATCCGCCTTCGAATTCATACTTCACGCCCACTTCTTTTTGTTTTGAAACATATGGTTTAAGAATTTGCCCGTAGTTTGTGGCGTTTGTATTGGTTACAGAACCCCCTTCAGCTAAACTTTCAATGTAGTTGCCATACACGGAAAATTCAGGGGTAAAGCGATAAATAATGCCTACGCTTGGCGTGATTTTCGCTTCTTTATAATTAGCGTATTGATCGCTGCTGTTATAAGAGAATCCTTTAGAGATAATTTGTTGCCAACGTGCGCCGAGTGTGACTTGTAAGGTTTTATCTAAGAATGACAAAGTATCGCCCAAAGCTACGCTGTTTAACACAATGCGGTTGGTGACGGCTGGCGAACTTAAGTCATTGCCCGTTAATGCATTGGCGGAATAAGCGGTGCCATTGATGTGACGAGGGGAATAAAGGTTAGTCGCAAAGGTATTTTGCCAATCCATCACATAGGCATTCTTGCGTTTTTCTTGGTAGCGATTTGCACTTAATACCATTTCGTGACCCACTGAACCTGTTTCAAACGAGCCTTTTAAGCCCACCTCGCCAGTGTGAATGTAGTTGCGACGTGCGTTATCAAAACGATATTGTGTGCCGTCGCCGTTGATGTTATTCACAGTTAAATTGGCTAATACGTTCGATTCTTTGCCATCGTGGAAGCCGTAAGCGGCATAGCCTGTGAAGTTTGGCAAGAAATCATATTCCGCACGCAAAGTGCCGAATACATCGCGTTCTTCCGAATAGGTCCAACGTTGTCCCCAGTTGCTGGTGGCTTTCGGAGCTGCTGGGACTTCGGTCACACCGCTTAATGTTACGCTTGGGCGAGGGCTGCTTAAATAGTTTTTCTGATAGCCTAAATCTGCCGAAATGCGGGCTTTTTCCCCTTTCCAGTCTAGCCCTAAATGGAATACGGTATTGCGGGCTTTGTCGCTTTCAATTGTACTCTCGCCTTCGGTGTGTGCTGCATTTAAACGCACGCCGAATTCTTTGTTATCCCCAAAGCGGCGAGAAAGATCAGCCCCCACATTGGTGCGTTCTTGGCTAGAAAGCCCGATGTTGAAGCGGTTTAAATCTTCCATCGGTGCACGTTTTGGTATTAAGGCGATTGTGCCACCAATTGAGCCACCACCTGGTGCAACGCCATTTAAGAATGCCGAAGCACCGCGTTGAACTTCCACGCGCTCAAACATTTCCGATGCGATGTATTGGCGTGGTAATAAACCATATAAGCCATTGTATAAAATATCGTCAGAATTAGTGATAAATCCACGCATAAAATAGCTTTCTTGGAAGTTACCAAAGCCGCGAGCCACACGCACATTCGGATCGTTTTTTAATACGTCCGCCACACTACGGGCTTGTTTATCTTGAATGAATTTGTTGGTGTAGCTGGTAGAAGCAAACGGATTTTCTAAATTGGCTTTATTACCTAAAATTCCCACGCGGCTGCCTGCAGCAACTTGTCCACCTGCAAATTCTTTAGTGAGTCCTGATTGAGACGCATCAGAACTCACTTCAATCACGTCCAATTCTTCCACTCTCTGTTCTTCAGCGTAAGCCGAACTCATCGCCAAAACGACCGCACTGGCAAGGGTGCTATATACAAAAGTTTTTTTCATAGTGTTTCCTATTAAGGGTAAATAAAAAGGTATTGCTGAGACGGTTGGTGAGCTTGTCGAACCATTAGTCGAAGCATTCATTTTGTATCTAAAGGCTGAAATTACTAATCCTTCGACAAGCTCAGGAACCGTAATTTCAGCACTATGTAACAGATGAATGATGCGGAATAAAGCGAGCAATCATTGATTACACTTTTCGCATCATCACTAAAAAATAGGTTCCGCCCACCAAAGTCGCCACTAAGCCTGCGGGGATTTCGTAAGGGAACAAAATTTGTCGCCCAATCCAATCGGCAATCAGCATAATAGTGCTGCCGAGTAAGGCGGAAATCAGTAATTGTTGTCGTGCTTTATGCACGCCTAAAAAATGCGTTAAATGCGGCACAAGCAAGCCGATAAAGCTCAACGGACCTATAATTAAGGTCGCAAGTGCGGTCAAAATCGCACTGAAAATAATCAAAATCCAGCGGGTTTGTTGAATGTTTAAGCCTAACGCCTGTGCCATTGGGGCTTGAAGGCGGAGCAGATCCAGCCAGCGGCTAAACAGCAAGCTAACGGCTAATAACAATAACGCCAAAATTGTAAATGGAATCGCTAATGTCGCATTGACACTTTGGGTCGAACCCGATGTCCAGCTGATAAGCTGATTCGCACGCGGATCACCGCTGGCGATGGCAATGCGTTGTAGCGTATCAAACAGGGCGGAAAGTGAAATCCCTGTGAGCAACACTTTTTCAGGCAACATTCCGTTGCGTTGGTTGATTGCCGCCAAAATCATCAAGGCGATCAACGCACCGCTAATGCCTGCCAGCCAGAACCAAATTGGGCTTTGTGCCGAGAAAACAAACAGCAGCACCAAAATGCCCATACTTGCCCCAGATGAAACGCCAAGCAGTTCAGGGCTTGCCATCGGGTTGAGAGTGAGCCGTTGCAACAGCACGCCCGCCACAGAAAGCAAAATCCCAGCACAAATGGCAATTAAAATGCGAGGGTAACGCAAGGCGAAAATCTCAAGGCTGAAATCGTTATTCGGCAACAGCATTTCCCAGCTGGCTTGAAGCGATCCTCTGCCGAGACAAAGGGCGATGACCACGCTGAAAGCAAAAAGCACGAGGATAAACTTCGTAACAAGCGGTCGATATTGGCGAACATTTTGCAAAGTCGCCCCTGTTAAACGTCCACTATGTGGCAAGGCTCGGAACATCAGCCACAGCAACAACGGCGTGCCGAGCAATGCCGTAACCGCCCCCGTTGGCAGGCTCACTTGATAATAAAAATTCACCAGTTGCAAAATTAAATCGGTGATCGCCAGCAATAACGCCCCGAGTAGTAGTGAGGCAATCAGCTGCCACGTTAAGGTGCGAATGCCGAGTTGTCGCACCATCGTTGCTGCTGCCAAGCCGATAAAGCCGATCATTCCCACCGCACTCACCACGGAAGCAATCAGATAGGCACTCAACAACACGCCCATAAAGCGGAGTTTGCCCACAGGCACGCCTAAACTTTTTGCATTGCTATCGTTTAAGGTGAGAATTGTCAGCGGTCGGCGTAACGCAAAAATAATCGCAAAACAGACTGCACTTTGTAGCAACAACAGTTGGCTATCTCGCCAGCTTTCTTGCACCAAAGACCCTGCACCCCATTGTGCCAGACCGCGGGATTCTTCAGGGTAGAACAACATCATCATTCCTGTGAACGCCCCGAAATAGAGGTTCACCACCAGCCCTGCCAGAATCAGCAATAGGGGCGACATCGTTTTTCGCATCGCAAGGGTAATGACCAACAATAAGCTCAATCCCGCCCCCACAAGGGCGATAAAACTCGAGCCATATTCCAGCAGTGGCGGGGCGAAAATTGCCACTAAAAATAGGCTGAATTGTGCGCCACTGTTAATGCCAAGGGTGCTGTCGGAAGCCAGCGGATTGCCCATCACTTGTTGCAATAACAGGCTGGCAAAGGCTAGGGTTCCACCTGACAATAAGGCAATGCTGATGCGGGGCAAAGTGTAGCTTTGTAGCAATAACAGATCGAGGTTGTCGGTTGGCTGGAATAATGCCAACAGCGAATGGTTTTCAGGCAGTTGTGCCGTGAATAGGACCCCACAAAGAAAGAAGAATATCCCACCTAAACAGGCGAACAATAACAAGGTGCGATTTATCATTTTTCCCCTCCGTGCAGTAAGCCATTGGCAAAAATTTCCGCAAAACGTTGTGCCGATGGAATCGCCCCGAACGTCCACACTGCAGGCAGAATCAACAGTTCTTTAGCCATAGGCAGATGTTGCCACAAGGTATTGTGCGTGAGCGCGGCGGCGATATTGTTCGGGTAAGGTTTAATCACCACAAAGCGGGTATTTTTCGGCAGTTTCGCTAGCTCAGTAATCTCAATGTTTTGAAAGCCCCAATCATTCACCGTAGGCAAATAGGCGTTCTGAAAACCGAGTTTCTGAATCACCGCCCCCAGCAGGCTATTTTCACCATAAATGCGGAGATGGCGGGTGTCGATAAATTGCACTAAGGCAACAGGGCGATCCGTAAAAGGCTGAACAAGCGGTCGATATTCCGCAATCTTTTGCGAATAATCCGCCAGCAATTTTTGCACGGCTTCAGGTTTGCCAATAATTTGTCCGATCTCTTGGGTGGCGGCGACCACATTCTCCCAAGTGTTGCCCGCTTTGTAGAATTCCACGTTATACACCTTGCCATAAGGAGAAAGTTTGTCATTCAAGGCGGCATAAAATCCACTATGAATGAAGCTCAAGGGCTTGGCTTGGGCGTGAGAAAGCGAAGCAATACGTTCCATATTCGGTTGCAGACGAATACCTAAATCGACTGTATTTTCAGGCAGTTTTGGCTCCATCACCCACGTTTGATAGCTTTTTACATCGCCCACGGCAAGGGGCGGCTGTTCAAGGGCGATTAAGGTTTCCGCCACCGACCAATCGACTGTCGCATAACGTGTATTCGCCCAGCTATTTATGCTGAAAAAAAGGCTAAAGCAAGCGGTTAAAATCAGCAGAAAATTTGCAAATAGTCGCTTCATCATTAGTAAAAACTCACTGGGCGATGGGTTTGCGGGTGTTCGATAACATTCAGTTCAATGCCGTAAATTTGTTGCAATGATGGCGTGTTCACGATCTCAAAAGCGTTGCCTTGTGCTAACAATTTACCACTGTGCAACGCCACCAAATGATCGCAAAAACGGGCGGCAAGGTTGATGTCGTGAATCACGATAATCACACCGAGATTCAACTCACGGCTTAATTTATGCACCAGCTGCATCACTTCCACTTGATGGGCAATATCTAACGCCGCCAAAGGCTCATCAAGCAAGAGAAATTGGCTTTCTTGTGCCAATAACATCGCCAGCCAAATACGCGAACGCTCCCCGCCGGAAAGGGTATCGACCAGTTGATCGGCAAATTTTTCCGTATGTGTCAGCTGTAAAGCACGGTTGATGGCTTGTTTATCGGCTTCCGTTTCCCGCCCAAACAAACCATTCCACGCATAACGCCCCATCGCAATGAGTTCCTTCGCTGTCATATTGGTCGCTTGCGGTAAATGCTGCGGTAAATAGGCAACACGCTTGGCAAATTCACGGCTTTGCCAATCTTGAATCGAACGGTTATCGAGCAAAATATCGCCGCTAGAAATCGGCTGTTGGCGTGCCAGAAGTTTAATTAACGTCGATTTACCCGAGCCATTATGCCCGATCAAACCGTAAACCTGACCGCTTTCAAAAGAGAGGGAAATAGGGTGCAGCAACGTGCGTTGAGGAATAGAAAATGAAACTTGCTGAAGCTGAAACACGAATAGTCCGAATAGAAATCAAAAAATTTGGGCGATTCTATATGAAAACTATTCCTATTTCAAATAAGTAATGTGATTGGATATTGATGAACTTCTTATTTTGCCCATTGCCAAATTTTTTATTTAGAAGGAACACATAATGCCTTACGCCAAATTCCTCACGCTTTCTCTTACCGCAATTCTCGCTTTTTGCAACATCGCCCAAACCAAAACCCAACAAATTATTTATTCTTCCAAGTCAGAGTTTGATGCGTTGGAACAAACGGGCAAAAATCGTATTGCTCAAGCCTATGTGCAACCTGCTAATATCAAAACTTGCCAACCTGCTCAAATTACTGATGCGGAACGCCAAAAAGCGTTGGATGAAGTGAATGCGATACGTGCAATACACGGGTTGCAGCCTGTGAGCTACAACTTGGTGAATGATAAATATACCGCCAATGCGGCATTGATTATTGCAGCAAACCGAACACTGGATCATTACCCAAGCAAGGCTTCAAAATGTTATAACAACGAAGCGGCTTTGGGCAGTAAAGAGAGTAATTTGCATATTTCTGTGGGTAATTCGCCTATTTTGGCGGAAGAGAATTTCCCGAAAGCGGTGATAGATGGGTTGCTCATTGACGAGGGTGTGAAGAGCTTAGGGCATCGTGCTTGGTTACTCAATCCATTTTTGCGTAGCATCTCTTTTGGGCGTGCGACTGACTTACAAAAAGGCTATGTTGATGCGGCAGCGGTTTATGTGCAAGATACTTATCCACAAGTGAATAATGCTGCTGTGGATTATATTGCCTATCCTTACGGGCAATATCAGAAAGCGTGGTTTAAGCACGGTTGGTATATGTCGTTTTCGGTTTTCTTCGATAAAAGTGATATTTGGAAAAATAAAGAGGTTGATTATTCCAAAGTGAAAATTCGCATTACCAATGAACAAGGTCAGCCACTTTCAATCCCCCACATTGCCAAACAAGATAAACATCATCAAGGTGGTTCGGCTGGTTTGCCGAATCAGCTTCAATGGCAAGTAAATGGCACGAAAGATCTTCAGCGTTACCAAGTTTCTATTGAAAACGTAATCGTGAATGGACAAGCGAAAAATTACCAATATTGGTTTGAGATTAGGTAGTTGCCACAATTTCCGAGATTTCGTTCGGGGCAATTTCGCCTTTATGCTATACTTGCAAAGTTTTAGCAAAATTTAACCGCTAGTAAGGATAAAAATGACAACGGAAACCCCGATTTTAACATTCGAAGAGCTTGATCTCTCGCCCCAACTGCTTAAAGCCTTGAATGAAAAAGGCTACAAACGCCCAACGAGCGTGCAAGCACAAACCATTCCGCACGCATTGGATGGTCGCGATTTATTAGGTTCAGCCCCAACAGGCACAGGCAAAACAGCCGCTTTTTTATTGCCTGCTATTCAACATTTATTAGACTATCCACGTCGTAAACCAGGTGCTCCGCGTATTTTAGTTTTAACGCCAACCCGTGAACTGGCAATGCAAGTAGCGGAACAAGCCGAAGAGCTTGCGAAGTTCACTAAATTGAGCATTGCGACCATTACAGGCGGCGTTGCCTATCAAAATCACGGCGAAATTTTCAACAGCAATCAAGACATTGTAGTGGCAACACCTGGTCGTTTGATGCAATACATCAAAGAAGAAAATTTTGACTGTCGTGCGGTGGAAATTTTGATTTTCGATGAAGCCGACCGAATGTTACAAATGGGCTTCGGGCAAGATGCGGAGAAAATTGCCGCTGAAACCCGTTGGCGTAAGCATACGTGGCTCTTTTCTGCAACGCTTGAAGGCGAATTATTAACCGATTTTGCCGAGCGTTTGCTGAATGATCCAGTGCAAATTGAAGCTGAACCAAGCCGCCGCGAACGCAAAAAAATCCAGCAATGGTACTATCATTCCGACAATCTTGAGCATAAAACCAAACAGCTTGCTCGCTTGATTTCTGAGCTTGAAATGGACAAAGCGATTGTGTTCGTTCGCCGCCGTGAAGATGTGCGAGAACTCAGTGAAACCTTGCGTAAACGTGGCATTCGCTCCACTTATTTAGAAGGCGAAATGGCTCAAACACAACGTAATCAAGCAATTAGCCGCTTAAAAGATGGCGTGGTGAATGTGTTGGTTTCCACCGATGTTGCCGCCCGCGGAATTGATATTGACGATGTGGATTTTGTAATTAACTTCGACCTGCCTTATAGTGCCGATACCTACCTTCACCGCATCGGTCGAACCGCTCGTGCAGGCAAAAAAGGCTCAGCGATTTCTTTGGTAGAAGCTCACGATTATAAACTGCTTGGCAAAATCAAACGCTACACCGAAGAGCCATTAAAACCCCGTGTCATCGAAGGCTTAGAACCTCGCACTAAAGCCCCAAAAGATGGCGAGTTAAACACCACAACGAAGAAAGAAAAAGCTCGTATTAAAAAACGCAAAGAGGCGAAAAAAGAAGCGACAAAAGCGAAAGTAAAAGTGCGTCATAAAGATACCAAAAATATTGGTAAACGCAGAAAGCCGAGTGGGGAAAAAGCATAAAATTTTAAAAGCTACAATGTTTATGTAGGGTGCAACTTGTTGCACCATATTGATTTAATTGATGTTTTTAACGGTGCAACAAGTTGCACCCTACCGAGCTGATGAGGTCTCTATGAACTGGTTCATTCAAGCACTTAAACGCATTTTCACATATCGTGGGCGTGCAAGACGGGCGGAATTTGGTTGGTTTAACTTAATTGCGTTTTTAATCAATCTGGCACTGACATTCACTCCACTTATTTTATTTGGAATGGGAGGGAGTTTGTTGGAAAGTGTCTATCAGTCGGAAGTAGTTGGCACGGTCTCTGGTGGCGGAATCATCATTTTTACTGTGGCATCCTATCTTTTTAGCATTGTGACTACCTTAGTGCAATTTAGCCTCACTTGTCGCCGTTTACACGATTTAGGCTATTCAGGCTGGTGGCAATTAGCTGTTTATCTTGGTTTGCCGATTATCGTATTTACTCCTACTTTCTTCGATGCCGATGTAGGTGTGGTTGGGTTAATTGGTATTCTTGCGGTTTTGTGCTATTTGATTTTCTTCCTCGTTCTCTTTTTCAAAGACGGACAACGTTTTACCAACAAATATGGCGAAGATCCAAAAGCAGTAGTGGTTGAAAATCCTGTGAGCGAGCAAGATAACAGCGTGCAAGGTAAACTTGTGACATTCGGAGAATCTGAGAGAGAATAACCTTCAAGCGGTCGAATTTGCAAAAAGTTTTGCAAATTTAACCGCTTATTTTTTACGTAAAAATCTTAGGATAAGAAAATGGATTTACACAACATTCGTGAAGACTACCACAAACAATCACTCAGCGAACAGCAATGCAAACACAACCCGATTGACCAATTCCAACAGTGGTTGAGCGAAGCCATTGAGGCGAAAGTGAATGAACCTACAGCAATGAATTTAGCCACCGTGCAAGCGGGGCGGCCAACGAGCCGAATGGTACTGCTGAAAGAGGTTAACGAAAACGGGTTTGTTTTTTTCACCAATTATCACAGCCGCAAAGGGCAGGCGATTGCGGAAAATCCTTACGTTGCACTGACTTTCTTTTGGGCAGAGCTAGAACGTTCGGTGCGGATTGAAGGCAAGGCAGAGATGATTTCAGCTGAAGAGTCAGATGTCTATTTTGCCAGCCGCCCTTACACTAGTCGCATCGGAGCGTGGGCAAGCCAGCAAAGCCAAGTACTTAGCAGTAAATCAGCACTTTTGGCAAATGCAGCGTTAATTGCGGCAAAACACCCCATTAACGTGCCTCGTCCGCCACATTGGGGCGGTTATTTGGTCGTGCCTGATCGTATTGAATTTTGGCAAGGGCAGCCAAGCCGTTTGCACGACCGCGTTTGTTATCGATTAGAAAACGGGCAATGGATTCGCGAGAAACTCTTTCCGTAAAAATGGCTTTTTACCTTGAGAAATCAGCCCAAATTGCCTACAATATCGCCTTTTATTTCAAAGCCAAAAACTATGTCACAGATTAAATTGATTGTCGGGCTTGCCAACCCTGGCAGTAAATATGAAGACACTCGCCACAATGCGGGCGAATGGCTTATCAATGAGCTTGCTAGAATGTATAACGTTTCTTTGAAAGAGGAAGCAAAATATTTTGGTAAAGTGGCAAAAATCAACACCGCACAAGGCGAAGTTCGCTTGCTTGTGCCGACTACTTTTATGAATTTAAGTGGCAAAGCAGTAGGTGCTTTAGCGAATTTTTATCGCATTAAGCCTGAAGAAATTTTGGTCGCTCACGACGAGCTTGATCTTCCACCTGGTGTGGCAAAAATCAAACAAGGTGGCGGACACGGCGGTCATAACGGTTTGAAAGATATTATCGCAAGCCTTGGTAATAACAACAATTTCTACCGCGTGCGTATTGGCATTGGTCATCCAGGTCACCGCGATTTAGTGGCAGGTTATGTGTTAGGCAAACCAGCTCCGCAAGATCAAGAAAAAATCAATGCGGCAGTGGATGAAGCCAGCCGCTGCGTAGAGGTGTTATTTAAAGATGGCATCGTCAAAGCAACCAACCGATTGAATGGGTTTAAGGCGTAGTTTTTTATTTACCCCCTCAAATATTTCGCTCTCTCCCCTTGAGGGAGAGAGACAGGCAGAAATTGCGTTAGGCAATTTCTGGCAGAGAGAGGGGGAAAAATTTTGTAAATGAGCGGTCAAAATTGACCGCTAACCCCTCTCCCGAATTTTGATTCTGAACGAAGCAAAATTATCCCTCTCCCTCAAGGGGCGAGGGTCAAGATTGAGGGAGAAAGCTCTATAAGGAACCAAAAATGGGATTTAAATGTGGTATCGTGGGTTTACCAAATGTGGGTAAATCAACTCTTTTTAATGCGTTAACCAAAGCAGGTATCGAAGCGGCAAACTACCCGTTCTGTACCATCGAACCAAACACAGGCGTTGTGCCAATGCCAGATCCGCGTTTAGACGCATTAGCGGAAATCGTGAAACCTGAACGCGTGTTGCCAACTACAATGGAATTTGTGGACATCGCAGGTTTAGTAGCGGGTGCAAGCAAAGGCGAAGGCTTAGGTAACAAATTCTTAGCCAATATCCGTGAAACAGACGCAATCGGTCACGTTGTGCGTTGTTTTGAAAACGATGACATCGTGCACGTGGCAGGCAAAATTGACCCGCTTGATGATATCGAAACCATCAACACCGAGCTTGCACTTGCAGACTTAGACAGCTGCGAACGTGCCATTCAACGTTTACAAAAACGTGCGAAAGGCGGTGATAAAGAAGCAAAATTTGAGCTTTCTGTCATGGAAAAAATCCTACCTGTGCTTGAAAATGCGGGGATGATTCGCTCTGTCGATTTAGACAAAGATGAATTATTAGCCATCAAAGGTTACAACTTCTTAACCCTCAAGCCAACAATGTACATCGCTAACGTGAACGAAGACGGCTTTGAAAACAACCCATATTTAGACAAAGTACGTGAATTTGCAGCAAAAGAAGGATCTGTGGTTGTGCCTGTGTGTGCAGCAATTGAAGCGGAAATTGCGGAATTAGATGACGACGAAAAAACCGAATTCTTACAAGATTTAGGCATTGAAGAGCCTGGTTTAAACCGCGTAATTCGTGCAGGTTATGCGTTGTTAAATCTTCAAACTTACTTCACCGCAGGCGTCAAAGAAGTGCGTGCGTGGACAGTTTCAGTAGGTGCAACCGCACCGAAAGCGGCTGCCGTTATTCACACCGATTTCGAAAAAGGCTTTATCCGTGCTGAAGTGATTGCGTATGATGATTTCATCCAATTCAAAGGTGAAAACGGGGCAAAAGAAGCGGGTAAATGGCGTTTAGAAGGGAAAGATTACATCGTACAAGACGGTGATGTAATGCACTTCCGCTTTAACGTGTAATTAGCAAAAAAGAGCAGAAAAACAGCCGCTTGTAGTAATACAGACGGCTGTTTTGCATCATACTTTACTCACTCTCTCCCCTTGAGGGAGAGAGACAGGCAGAAATTGCGTTAGGCAATTTCTGGCAGAGAGAGGGGGAGATTTTTGTAAATGAGCGGTCAAAATTGACCGCTTACCCCTCTCCCGAATTTTGCTTCTGAACGAAGCAAAATTATCCCTCTCCCTTAAGGGGCGAGGGTTAAAAAAAGCGAATAAAACAATGAAACTCAATTATTTACTAGGCTGCCCCCAACAAGCGGGCAGATTAAAAGCCGAATTTGCAGATTTTATTGTGCGAGAAGAGCTAGGCTATCCACTCGCAGGCGAAGGCGAATTCGTGGCAGTTAAAGTGCGAAAAACCAACGCCAACACCCTCTTTGTGGGCGAACAGCTTGCCAAATTCGTCGGTATTTCAGCCAAAAATATGAGCTACGCAGGCTTAAAAGATCGCCACGCGGTGACAGAGCAATGGTTTTGTTTGCATTTAGCAGGCAAAGAAACGCCTGATTTTTCAAGCTTTGACTGCGAAGGTGTGGAGATTTTAGAAGTCACCCGCCACAACCGCAAAATCCGCACAGGAGCATTAGAAGGCAATTATTTTGAATTGCTCTTGCGTGATGTGGTGGAAACCGAAGAGCTTGTGAGTCGCCTAAACACACTGCAAGCGGTCGGTTTTCCGAATTATTTTACCGAACAACGTTTCGGGCGTGATGGGCATAATTTAACCCAAGCACAACGTTGGTCAAGCGGTGAAATTTCGGTAAAAGATCGCAAAAAACGTAGTTTCTACCTTTCTGCTGCGCGCAGCGAGGTGTTTAACTTGGTGGTTTCTCAACGTATTGCCGATCAGCAAATGGATTGTGTGTTATTAGGCGATTATTTGCAGTTGGCTGGCTCAAATAGCTTTTTTGAAGTGACCGCAGAAGATTTAGCAACCTCACAACAACGTTTGGCAGAAAAAGATGTCTTATTAACCGCCCCATTGATTGGCGAAAACTCACTTGATTTACCTGCGAATGAGAGCGAAAAAGCGATAGTCGCTCAGCACGAAAATTTAATCGCATTAATGAAAAAAGAGCGAATGAATGCTGCTCGTCGTGCGATGTTGTGTAAACCAGAAGGGCTTGAATGGCATTTTGAAAGCGAAGGATTGCGTTTGAAATTCTTTTTAAATTCAGGCAGTTATGCAACAGGGTTAGTACGTGAGTTGATTGTTTTGGCGGAAGAGGAATAATTGCTCCGCTGTAGAATGGTGCAACACGCCCCTATAATGACATAAAAAAGGACACTATGAATATTTTAATGAGCAACGATGACGGTTTTCACGCAGAGGGTATTCAAACCCTTGCCCGTGCATTACGTGAGGCAGGGCATCGTGTCACCATTGTTGCCCCCGATCGCAATCGTTCAGCGGCTTCAAGCTGTTTAACCCTTACTGAACCATTACGTGTACAGAAATTTGATGAATTTAACTATGCGATTACCTCTGGCACGCCTGCCGATTGTGTGCATCTTGCCTTAAATGGTTTGTTGTTAAACGATTTTGATTTGGTGATTTCAGGCATCAATCACGGAGCGAATTTGGGGGATGATATTATTTACTCTGGCACGGTGGCAGCAGCACTTGAAGGTCGTCATTTACCACTGCCTTGCATTGCAATTTCATTGGTAGGCAAGAAAGGCTCGGATAAACATCACGGGCATTTGTTTGGCAAAAATCATTTTGAAACTGCAACTCGCGTGGTATTAGAACTCTTGCCAAAACTCAAACCTGAGATGATTACCCATCGTGAGATTTTGAATATCAATGTGCCTGATTTGTCGTATGACGAGCTAAAAGGCACAATGATTACCCGTCAAGGCAAACGCTCACAGGCAGCGGAAATTGTGAAAACCGAAGACCCACGAGGTGGCACGATTTATTGGCTTGGGGCAAATGGTACGGCAATCGATGAAAGCGAAGGCACTGATTTTTATGCGATTAACCAAGATTGTGTTTCGATTACGCCACTTCAGGTCGATATGACGGCACATCATTCGCTGACCGACTTACAGCAGATTCTTTAAAAAGCAACAAATTATTTAAAAGGCAACAAATTTTATGCAATTATTTGGTACAATCTACGACAAAACGATGGCGTGGTCGAAGCACACTTACGCGGCTTATTGGCTCAGCTTCGTGAGCTTTATTGAAGCGATTTTCTTCCCAATTCCGCCCGATGTGATGTTAATTCCCATGTCAATGGCAAAACCGCAAAATGCATTTAAATACGCGGTTTACACCACCGTAGCCTCCGTGCTTGGCGGAATGATTGGCTACTTTATTGGACTTTATGCGTTCGAGTGGGTGCAATCGTTAATCGCAGATTGGGGCATGCAAGCCAGTTTTGACCAAGCTAAAACGTGGTTTGAAGTTTGGGGCGTAGCAGTGGTTTTCTTGGCAGGTTTCTCACCCATTCCGTATAAAGTCTTCACCATTTGTGCAGGTGTAATGCAAATGGCATTTTTCCCATTTGTGATTACTGCTGCGGTTTCACGTTTTGCTCGCTTTATTTTAGTGGCGAAACTCTCAGCTTGGGGCGGCGAAAAATATGCCGATAAAATCCGTCGTTCAATTGAATTGATCGGCTGGGGCACAATCGCTCTTGCGGTAATTGCTTATGCTATTTACCAATTTACCCGATAATTTCGTCTATCAATTTCAGGATAACAAAATGAAAAAATCACTCTTTTTATTACCGCTTGTTGCCGCTTTTGCTTTAACGGCTTGTAATTCAAATAACTCTGCGGAAGTGACAGAAAGTTCGTCTGATACGCTGCCAAACGGTGGCACTTGGCAGCCTGCGGATATTCAACCGACTTCAATGCCAAGCGGTATGAATCAGCCTGTGTCTTCTCAACCAAGCTATACGCCAGCTCCAGCAACAAGCACGCCAAGTTATAGCAGCAATACTAGCTACAACAATACACAAAGCTATGGTTCACAAGAAAGCGTAGGCAACTGCCAAATTGTACGTGATAGTGCAGGCACGCCAATTTATGCCCAAATGACCAAAGGCTGCTACACCGACAGTACTTATACCGTTGGTCCACAAGATACGCTGTTTTTCATCTCATTCCTTGCTGGCAAAAGCCCAAGTGAAATCGCAGCATTAAATAACATCAGCACCACGAACAAATTAAAAGTGGGTCAAGCTATTCGCGTACGTTAAGAGGGAAATATGAAAAAAATCGTTTTATTTGCAATGATGGCAACATTTTTGACCGCTTGCAGTAGCGAAAAGGTACAAGATCCCAATGAATTAACACCAGGTTTAATGCAGCCTGTAAGCGGCTCGGGGGCAAGTGAAGGCAGTTTCGGCTGGGATAATTTCCAAACGGCTCCAATGCCCGCTTCAATGAAATAAAGGATAAATAAATGAAAAAACGTTTTTTGATTTTACCTCTCACGGCAAGCATTTTGACGGCGTGTTCATCTAACTCGCCAGCTCCTGTGGTGAATGCTTCGGGCAGCTCAGAATTAAGTCCAGGTGTAATGCAACCTGTCGCGGGCACAGGTGTAAGCCAAAATATGGGTTGGCAGGCAGCGGATATTCAACCTGTGAATATGCCAAATACGATGAACACACCTGTTACGCCAACGGTTTCAACGCCTGTGGTGCAAAACCCTGTGATTCAACAACCGCAAGCACCGCAAACCACCACAAAAGTGGTGAAAAAAACCAAAACCGTTGAGAAAAAAGTGGATCAGAATTTTGAGATCCCACGCGATGCGAACAACGCCCCCATTTACAGCCAAATTCAAAAAGGCTTCTATGACGGCTCAACTTACACCGTTCGCAAAGGCGACACAATGTTCTTAATCGCTTATGTTATCGGCAAAGACGTGAAAGAGCTTGCGGCTCTTAACAATATGAGCGAGCCTTATCAATTAACCGTTGGACAAAAATTAAAAACAGGTAAATCGGCAACTGAAACCGTGACCGTTGAAGAAACCGTAACCGTGCCTGTTCAGCCAAAAGTAACCTATCAACAAGGAGCAAACGGCACAGTTTATTCTTCTGAAGGCGAAATTACAGGCCCTGTAAAAGCAGGGGCAGGTTCAGCGAATACCACAAGACCAGCAGTGCAAGCTTCTGTGGGTACGGCTGCAACCGCTGCCCCAGCAGTAGTGGCGACAACGGCAAGCTCATCTCAAGTGAGAGCAACAACGGCAACGCCAGAACAAGTGGCTCAACCGCAAGTGCGTGCGACAACCGTTACCGCACAAAACAATGCAGCCGCAGCACCAGCCTCTTCAATCAAATGGCAATGGCCAACAGCGGGTCGAATTGTGCAAGGCTTCTCAAACTCTGATGGCGGCAATAAAGGTATCGACATTGCAGGTCAAAAAGGTCAAGAAGTACGATCTGCCGCTGCAGGTAAAGTGGTTTACGCGGGTAACGCATTGGAAGGCTACGGTAACTTAATCATCATCAAACATAGCGATGATTTCTTAAGTGCCTATGCCCATAACGACCGCATTTTAGTGGATGAACAAGACAATGTGAAAGCAGGTCAGAAAATTGCGACGATGGGTAGCACAGGAACCAGTTCGAACAAACTGCACTTTGAAATCCGCTATAAAGGTAAATCAATCGATCCAACTCGCTATTTGCCAAGACAGTAATAGCTAAATCATTGGCAAAATCATTTTGATATTCGACCGCTTGTTACTTGGCAAGCGGTCTATTTTTTCTCTATTTTTACAAGGAGCCAGAATGAAAAAATCAATTTCCGCTTTTATGCTTACCGCTTCTCTTGCCGCTTGTTCATCACAAAACACAATCCAAGAGCCTGCTATTGGTGGACAAACCGATGCACACGGCTGCCTCCCCTCAACAGGTGCAAGCTACTCATTTTTAAAACAACAATGTGTGCAATGGTTTAACGTTGCCGACATCAAATTAGCCGATCCAGATAACGAAACACTCGCAGTTTACGTGATTTTATCAGATGACAAAACGCAAGCAGAAGTTTCCGCTTCAGGCTTGCCTGAAAACACTATTTTGGAAAGCGTAAAAGGCGGCTATGTATCAAAAGATGGCAAAGTGCGGTTGATGAAAGTGGGGAAAGTGTGGAAACTTCGTAAGTAAAAGCAAAGAAAAAGCTACTTGAATCGAATCAAGTAGCTTTCATAATAGTTCATTCCGTTAATTAAATACTAAACGAAGAGCCACAACCACAGGTTGAACTTGCATTCGGGTTCTGCACCACAAAACGCGAGCCATCAAGCCCTTCGGTATAATCTACCGTACCACCAATCAAATATTGCAAACTCATTGGATCCACCACCAAGCCTACATTTTGATTTTCAATAGTTAAATCGCCTTCATTTACCTGATCATCAAAGGTAAACCCATATTGGAAACCGCTGCAGCCCCCACCTGTAATATACACACGCAAGCGAAGATTTGGGTTATCTTCCCCTTCAATTAAACTCTTCACCTTTTTAGCCGCAGCATCTGTAAAGATGAGAGGAATTTGGATATCGCTCATATCAAACCTATAACAAAACAAATAGTGGTTTATTATCTACCAATCTGAAGGTTTGAGCAAGATCATACTAAAGTGTAAGTCTCAGTAAAGTTTTTTATAAACAGAGAAAAGTCTGGTATAATTAGAAAAACTATTGTTAGGTTATTTCTTCATTAAGGTTAATGTATGACTGATGTTTCTTCTCAAAAACAAGATGAGATTGATTTAATTGAACTTTTTCGTGTATTGTGGGCGAAAAAACTCTGGATTGTGCTTTGTGCGTTTGTATGTACATTGATTGCTGGTGTTTATGCGTTTACTGCAAAAGAGCAATGGACATCAACAGCCATTGTGGTTCAGCCTCGCTCTACGGATTTAAGTACATTATTATCAGTTCGTTCAGAATACGCTCGAATTATTGGCGATGGTGATTTTTCCGCAGGAAAATTATCAGGTTCCCTTTACGGACAATTCAAACATTTCTTACTTTCTAATGATTTAAAACGTCAATTCTTAGAACAATCTGAGTGGGTAAAAAACTACACTAAGGATATGACGGAAGAACAAAAAAGAAAATATATTGAAGAAACGGTTTCAAAATATCTTATTGTTCACGAAGTTGATCCGAAGAAAAAAGATTTAACAGAATTAGATAAAATTGGTTTAAAACTTACTTTTTCAGCAGAAACACCAAAAGACGCACAACTTGTATTAGGTCAATATGTTGAGTTTGTAAACCAATATTTATTAAACCAAATTAACCAAGAGTTCAAACTAAGCTTTAACTTACGTTTAGATTCTTTAAAATTTACCAAAGAACAAATTGAAGAAAGCTTAACGGAAACTAAAACAGTTCAAGTAGAAAATTTAACAAACGCACTAAATATTGCGAAAAAAGCAGGGATTACTGATTTTTCGAAAGGCGGCAACAATGCAATTTCAGTGCCAGAATATATGTTAGGTGAAGGGCGTTTAAATATCTCAGATTCTAAACTTGCAGATGGCACCTATCTCTTTATGTTAGGTGAAAAATACTTACAAGCACAATTAGATATTGCCAAAAACAGTCCAATTGTTTATCCAACAAATTATTACAGTACAGAAAGACAGCTTAATAAATTAACGAAATTAGCTCCACAGCTAGAATCTGTTCAAGATGTGAAAGCGTATTATTATTTGAGTTCGCCAGATTATCCAGTAGCAAAAGATAAACCTAAGAAAGCGTTGATTTTAGCGATTGGCTTTATTGTTGGGTTAGTCTTATCTACTTTTATTATCTTGCTCGGTTCAGTAATTCAAAATACTAAAAAAGAATAATGAAGAAAAAAGTTATATTTATTGGTGCAGGCGGTTATGCTAAGTCTGTGCTTGATTCTTTAGATTCTTCTCAATACGAATTTTGTGGGTTTATTGATAATTTTAAACCTGAAGGCACAACGCATTTAGGTTACCCGATTCTTGCAAAAACAATTGATGAGTTTAAAGACAGAAATCATTACAGTTTTTTTATTAGTATTGGAAATAATGCCTATCGTTTAGAAAAGTATCTAAAACTAGAAAAATACCAATGCGATATTATTAATGTGGTTGATAAAACAGCAATAATTGCTCAACATTCTACTTTAGGAAAAGGCGTATTTGTTGGGAAAATGGCGATTGTGAATAGTGGCGTTACTGTGGGAAATAACGTCATTATTAATACTAAATCACTTGTAGAGCATGGTTGTAATATTGGCAACCATAGTAATATTTCTACTAACACTACGTTAAATGGTGATGTGATTATTGAAGATTATTGTTTTATCGGAAGTTCATCTGTCATTACTGGACAGTTGAGAATTGGCGAAAGTGCCATAGTGGGTGCCGGTGCAGTTGTTATTCGTAATGTTAAACCACGTACAGTAGTGGCGGGCGTTCCCGCAAAATTTATTAAGGAAGTTGAATAAGAATGAATCAAGTATTTATCGTAGCAGAAATTGGTTGTAACCATAATGGTGATCCTGCATTAGCAAAAAAAATGGTGGATGTAGCGAAAGAATGCGGTGTAGATGCAGTTAAATTCCAAACATTTAAAGCGGATAAACTCATTTCAAAATATGCACCAAAAGCTGAATATCAAAAAGTCACCACAGGTACAGCAGATAGTCAGCTTGAAATGACTCGAAAATTAGAACTTCCTTACGATGAATTTCGTAAATTAGAATCCTATGCTCGTTCACTTGGTTTAGAAGTTTTTTCAACGCCTTTTGATATGGAATCTATCGATTTTCTTGCAGGAGAAAAGCAAAAAGTTTGGAAAATCCCGTCTGGCGAACTAACTAATTTACCGTATTTAGAAAAAATTGCTTGTTTACCTATTGAAGGAAAAACGGTAGTTATCTCAACAGGGATGGCAACGATTGAAGAAATTAAAGATGCTTTAACTGTATTAGAAAAAAATGGGATGCAGAAAAAAGATATTACAATTCTTCACTGTAATACAGAATACCCAACGCCCTATGAAGATGTGAATTTAAATGCATTCCACCAATTAAAATCCCTGTTTTCTGATTATAGTTTAGGTTTTTCTGATCACTCTGCAGGCTATTTTGCAGGACTTGCTGCGGTTCCTTACGGCATCACATTTATTGAAAAACATTTTACACTTGATAAGAATTTTGAAGGTCCAGATCATAAAGCTTCTGTAACTCCAGAGGAATTAAAATTACTTTGCGAAGGAATTCGTGCAGTTGAAAAATCATTGGGTTCATCAGAAAAAATTGTGACTACTTCTGAAGCTAAAAATAAAATTGTAGCACGTAAATCTATTATTGCGGCACGTCCAATTAAAAAAGGTGAAATTTATACAACAGAAAATCTAACAACGAAAAGACCTGGCAATGGGATTAGTCCAATGTGCTGGTACGAAATCTTAGGAAAAGAAGCTGAAATGGATTTTGAAGAAGATCAACTTATTCAAGATAGCCGTTTTAAAAATCAAGAGTAAAAGAGCGGTCGGATTTATGAAAAAAATTGCAATAATCACAGCCAGATCTGGATCAAAAGGTTTGCCAAATAAAAATGTACTCTTTGCAAATGGTAAGCCTTTAATGGCTTACAGCATTGAAGCAGCTTTAGAAAGTGGTGAATTTGAAAAAGTCATTGTAAGTACAGATTCGCAAGAATACATTGATTTACTTTCCCACTATCCTATTGAATTTGTAAAACGTTCTGCAGAGCTGGCTTCAGATAAAGCAAGCTCTTTTGTGGTAATTGAAGATGTATTAAATAAATATCAGCAGCTTGATTTTGATTATTTTGTATTGTTGCAACCCACTTCACCATTAAGAACAGCACAGCATATTCAAGAAGCAAACGCTAAATTTGAGCAACACTTTGATAAGTTTGACTTTCTGGTTTCTGTATCAGATGCACATAAACCAACAACTTTAACCCGTGAAATTGATGAAGATGAAAGTTTGAAAAACTTTAAACTGGATTATTCAAATTATGCACGTCAGCAATATCATCCAGAGTATTCGCCAAATGGTGCTATTTTTTCAGCAAAACCACAAGCTTATTTAGAGCAAAAACATTTTTATGGCGAAAAATGTATTGCTTACTTTATGTCAAAAGATATTTCTGTTGATATTGATGATCGCCTTGATTTTGAGTATTTCTATTTTATTCTTCAGCAACGTAATAAAGAAAAAATCTTATTAGAATCCATCAAAAAAACAATCGCAGCTAAAAAGGAAAACTTTAGTCAAATTAAGCCTATTAGTTTAATTGGACATTCTATTCTAGATTACTGGAATATTGAAATGCTCAATCATCAGGCAGTAAATAATTTAGCAATAGCGGGGATTTCAACGAGACAATATTTAGCGTTAATTTTAGATAAAGGATTAATTCAACATCTTGGTGATAAAGCAATCTTAATGTTTGGAACTAATGATATAGTTTATGAAGGTTGGTCAAATAAACAAGTGTTAGCTGATATTCAATTAGTTATTGATAATCTGAAAAAAATTCAGCCTAATATCACGCTTTATTTCTTAGAAATTACGCCTGTTGCATTACGCGTAGATCGAAATAATGCCGTAATTAGAGAATTGAATCAATTCTTAAAAGCACATTTGAAAAATATAAAATGGATTTCACTTGATAGCCAATTTAGCGATCAATATGAGAAATTAAATTTAGATTACACGCAAGATGGTCTACACCTAAATGATCAAGGTTATCAATTATTAAAAACAATTATTGAATCAGAATTATGATGAAAAAACGAATTGCCTATGTAACAGGTTCTCGTGCGGAATATGGCATTGTAAAACGTTTGTTAAAGCGTTTGAAGGAAGATCAAGAGTTAGATTTTAGTTTAATTGTGACTGCAATGCATCTTGATCCACAATATGGCAACACTGTAGAAGTTATTGAACAAGATGGGTTTGAGATTAGCGAAAAAATTGTGGTTAAACTCAATAGCCAAAATAACCAAACGATTCTAACTTCTATGGCGGAAACTTTAGATTTATTCGGTAAACATTTTCAAACTCATCACTATGATGCAGTAATGGTGCTTGGGGATCGTTATGAAATGCTTTCTGTGGCAACTGCTGCAGCAATGCATAATATTCCGTTAATTCATTTGCACGGTGGCGAGCAGACATTAGGTAATTATGATGAGTTTATCCGTCATTGCATTACTAAAATGGCAAAGTTACATTTAACAGCAACAGAAGTATATCGAAAACGCGTTATTCAACTTGGCGAGCCGCCTGAAACTGTTCACAATATTGGTTCGCTTGGTGCTGAAAATGGATTAAGTTTACCCTTGCCAACAAAAGAGCGGTTGTTTTCTGACTTAAATTTGCAAAATAAACCTTACTTTATGGTGGCATTTCATCCTGAAACCATTACAGGGCAGTCTGTTGTTGAACAAGTAGAGCAACTACTATTTGCTCTGGATTCATTTAAACAAGAGTATCAATTTGTATTTATTGGTTCTAATTCAGACACACATTCAGATGTGATTTTTGAAAAAGTAAAAAATTATACCGAATCAAATGGTTTTGCTTTTTTCACATCGGTAAAACCTGAAGAATATCTTGCCTTAATAAAATATTCGAAAGGATTAATCGGAAATAGCTCATCGGGCTTATTAGAAGCTCCATCATTAAAAGTGGGAACAATCAATATTGGTAAACGCCAAGAAGGACGCGTTCGTGGTGAATCTGTTATTGATGTAGAAAGTAATCAAGAATCTATTAAACAAGGGATAAATAAATTGCTTTCAAGCGAATTTCAACAACGTTTTCCTGCAATGATCAATCCGTATTATCAGGAAAATTCGGCTGAGAAAGCTTATTCTCTTATTAAAGATTTTTTACAAGATAATACCATTAATATACCGAAACGGTTTTATGATTTAGAGTGCCTATGATGAACCTACGAAAATTTTTATTCAAGTCATTAAGTGAAGAACTTACTGGTTTAATTCATCTAATGCAAAAATTTGATAAAAATTCTGAGAAGTATAAACACAATAAGCTATTGTATAAACTAAATAGATTAGCTGTATTCTTTTTACATAGAAAAATATTTAGAAAATTTGCTTGCGATATTACACCGAGTTGTACACTAGGAAATGTTATCTTTAGGCATCCTACAGGTATTGTAATAGGCGGAGGTGCAGATCTAAAAGATGGTGTAATCATCCATCAAAATGTTACTTTAGGAGCATTAAGGTTTGATGATAAAGAAAGAAGAGGGATTTTCTGTCGTCAAGTCGTAGGAAAGAATACGGTTATTGGATGCGGTTCTAAAATACTCGGAGATGTTATTATTGGTGAAAATTGTATAATTGGTGCTAATGCTGTTGTTACTAAGAACGTTCCAGATAATACTACGGTTGTAGGCGTAAATAAATTTATTATTAGGTAAATATATGGTTATTAAAGATGGAATTGTTTATTTAATAGGTGAATTAGTATCCAAAATATTTCCATTTTTGTTATTACCTTATTTATCACGTAAATTAGGTACGGAAGGCTTTGGGGAACTTTCTTATTATCAAACCTTTCTCGCATTGTTTGTAATATTTATTGGACTAAGTCAAGAAGGTGCTGTCGCACGATATTTCTACGTATATGGCAAACGTTCTCTAAATCTTGTAGTCAATACGGGATACGCTTATACCTTTTTTGTTGGAGGAATCGCTTTAATCTTTTGTTGGATAGTGCATTCAGAGATTATGTTTTACTTAGTCTTAAGTGCAATCTTCCAGATATTTCTATCTGTTCAATTAACAATTAGGCAATGTCAGAAACAAGCAATTCCTTATACTTTAATTCAAATTGCATCTACTATATCTGGCGTATTATTAACAGTTCTGATGATGGAAATATATGAAACAGAATTAGTTGAAAAGCGTATTCTAGCCATTTTAGTAAGCAACACATTAGTTGCCTTACTTGCTTATTTTATTTATAGAAAAGGAAGTTATCGTAAGAAATTTACTTCTTCACGATATAAAACCGCTTTTTTATATGTGATCGCTTTTGGTTTTCCAATGATCTTTCATAATGGTAGTTTTTTTGTAAAAGGGCAGCTAGATAGGATTTTTATTTTTCATCGTTTTAGTGAAAGTGATTTAGGTTTATATGCGATGGGAGCACAAATCGCTTCTATACTATCTGTTTTTATTCTTGCAATAAATAAAGCATTAGTCCCCTATTTATTTGAGAGCTTAAAGAAAGGAACGGTTACATTAAATAAACTACACCGATGGGCACTTTACTCATTCTTAATTGTACCAATACCATCATTAGTAACATTACTTGTTCCAGAGAAATGGATATTATTCTTCTTAGGAGACCACTTTATTGGTGTAAAATATTACATCACAATATTTCTCCTTTCAACAAGCTTAACAATACCCTATTTATTCCTAGTAAATTACTTATTTTACCACGGAAAAACAAAAGAGATTTCATTTTGTTCAGTATTATCGACAGTAATCTATTTAAGCACATTAGGAGGGCTTATTTTTACTGATGTGATTTATATTCCATATGCGAGTGTTTTGGGAGCATTAGGTATTTTGCCTGTGTTGTATTTTGTAACAAAGAAAATTATCTAAACGTATTAGTATAATTTTAATAAAATGATTCTCTTATGAAAAAAATTCTTATTACTGGTGCAAATAGTTATATTGGCACAAATGTTGAAAGTTGGTTACTTAAAAATAATTATTCTGTATCAACTCTAGATATGCATAATAAGCAATGGAAAAACCAAGATTTTTCTCAATATGATGCTATTTTTCATGTCGCAGGTATTGCACACGCTTCTAAAGATCCTAGTAAAAAAGACTTATATTATAGCGTTAATCGTGATCTTGCTTTTGAAGTAGCTCAAAAAGCAAAAGAATCTGGAATTAAACAATTTATTTTTATGAGTAGTATTTTAGTCTATGGGGATAGCAGTAGTAGCGAGCGTGTCATAACATCAGAAACAATACCTACCCCAACAGACTTTTACGGTAAAAGTAAGTTGCAAGCTGAAATTCTATTAGAACAGTTAAAAGATGAGCATTTCAAGATTGCTATTATTAGACCCCCTATGATTTATGGCAAAAATTCAAAAGGGAATTATCCCAAATTATCTAAATTAGCTCAAACTACTTTTATTTTTCCTAAAATGAAGAATAAAAGAAGTATGCTTCATATAGATAATCTTTGTGAGTTTATTAGATATATTATATCTTATGAACTAGATGGTATTTATTTCCCTCAAAATAAAGAATATGTATGTACTAGTGAACTAGTAAAAGAGATCGCAAATGTCCATAATAAAGCACTCTATTTAACATCGTTATTTAATTTTGTGTTAAAGCGTTTATTTAAGCTTGATGTAATAAAAAAACTATTTGGTAATTTAACGTATCATAAAGAGATAAGCGAATATGAATTTAACTATCAGGTAGTTAGTTTTAAAGAATCAATCCTTTTAACAGAGAAATAAAATGAACTTAGTTATATGCCATACTCCGTTACAAGTATTACTTTTTGAGCAAATCAAAGAAAAATATCCTGGTGAAAAGTTTCATTGTGTAGCTTACTTTGATACTAAAAGTAAAAAAAATATGTTTTATTTTTCTAAGTTAAAAGGAATGTCTGATAAATATACAGAAATATTTATTAAGCCTGGGGTTGGTTTCTTATATGAACTTGTTATAAACCGAATACTTTTCCTTTTTAGAAAATATGATAAAGTTTTTATAAGTAGTATTGACTCTATTTTAATTCATAGTATTTTAACATCGATTAATTTTAGTTCTTTATTTACCTTTGATGATGGAACAGCAAATATATTTCCAACTAGTATGTTCTTTGTAGATCATAGAGGTCAAAAAGAAAGAATCCTTTCTAAATTATTATGTTTAAAATATGATACTGAATCTATAAAAGAAATATCGAATAAGCATTATTCAATTTTTCATTTTAAGAACATTATTGATAACGTAGAATATGTTCCATTAATTAATCTTCAGAGTCTAGACAAAGCACATGATAAAAAATATAAGCATATAAGTGTTCTTTTAGGGCAACCATTATATGATGAATATAATTTAAATATAAATTTGTTTAGAAATATAATGAATAAATATAATATAGACTACTATATTCCTCATCCAAGAGAAAAATATATAGTTCCAGATGTAAAATATATGAATACAAACTTAATTTTTGAAGAGTATATTATAAATCTACTTCAAGAATATGAAAAGGTAACAGTATATACAATATATAGTTCAGCTGTTTTTAGTTTGTTAGCGCTATCTAATGTGGAGGTTCGTTGTATAAGAGTTAATGACTTTTCTGAAGAACAAAAAATTATGGAAAAATATAATGTTCCGTTTTTGAGTGATTTAATATGTTAGAAACTTTTGGAATTTATAATGCTGCATTAGTTATTAGTGTGATGGCAGCTTTTTTTTATCAAAGAAATGAAATCAGATATAAAAGAAAAATTTTATTAATTATATCATTTTTACCATTATTTTTAGTTTCTGCTTTAAGATATAAGGTAGGAGCTGATTTTGAAGAGTATTCTTATATTTATAAGCATATAGAAAATTACTCTACTTTGTTCTTGGGATATGAAGATCATATAGAACCAATTTATTATATTATTAATTATTCTCTTAAACTGTTAGAGTTAGATTCTCAGTTAATATACGTAGTAACATCATTTATTTCTTTATATTTTGTATTTAAATCAGGTATAAAAATAGGAAGATTAGACTTATTTCTATTGATGTATGTTCTAGTTTTTTATTTAAATAGCCTAAATGCAATTAGGCAAGAAACAGCAATATGTATTTTAATCTACGCTCTGATTTGCTTAATAAAAGAAGACAATATTAAATTCATTGTTTATACGTTTATTGCGGCTGGGTTTCACTATATATCTTTAGCTATTCTACCTATATTATTATTAAATAAGATAGTTAAAATTAATAAAAAGTATTTATTTATTTCTATATTTGTGTTTATATTTCTAATTAAGTTTTCTATAGCTGACATATTGATATCAACCAATTTGTTATCAGGAACAAAATATCAGGTCTATTTATATATGGATATATATAAAAAAGAAACTGAGATTGGAAGTGGTTTAGGCATACTAGTTAAATATCTCCCTGTAATTTTAGTTTTATTAGTACCTATTACGAGTTTTAAGCCTAGCATTCTGCACTTTAGAAATATTACGATGATATTAAATCTAAGTTTGTTATTTTCATTTGCTATCTCTATGAACTTCTATATTTTTCATAGGTTTATATCTCTTTTTAGTGTTTCAATCATTTTTTCTGTTGTTTTATTGTATTTTAGCAATATAAAGATAAAAAAAATCATTTTGTTATTATCTATAACATCTTCATTATTATTTTTTGAAGCAGATATTCAGAGAAGTGATAAGACAATAGAAGGTAATAAAGCTATTTCACCATATACAAGTATCCTAAGTGATTTATAACTAGAGTTCTTATAATGAAAGTATACGCAAGTATTGTTTTATATAAAACAGATAAAGAAACCTTACAAAAATCAATAGAGGTTTTCCTAAATTGTAAATTTAAAGAAAAAAGATTATTTTTAATTGATCATTCACCTAATGATAAGTTAAAAATAATGTCGGATATGGATGAGTCTATTGTTTATATCTTTAATCCTTCTAATCCAGGGTTTGGAGCAGGACATAATATAGCAATAAATAAAGCCATTGAAGATAATGCTGATTACCATTTAGTTATAAATCCAGATGTATCTGCTACGGGAGATATTATCTCTCCTATGGTAGAATATATGCAAAAGGATAGTTCAATTGGTATGATGATGCCTCAGGTCTTAAATGAAGATGGAAGTATTCAATATTTGCCCAAGTTATTACCTTCACCTTATACAGTATTAATGAGAAAACTAAAAAGACCACAATTCTTATATGATGGCTTTATTAATCAATATGAATTAAGAAGTGTTTCTCAGAGTATGATCTATAATGTACCGATTTTATCTGGATGTTTTACTATTTTTAATGTGAAAGCATTAAAAGAAATTGGGGGATATGATGATCGTTTCTTTATGTATTTTGAAGACTGGGATTTATCACGTAGAATGAATAAGAAATATAAAACACTCTATTTTCCTAACGTTTCAATTATTCATAATTATGAATCTGGAGCAAATCATAATAAGCGATTATTCAAAATATTTGTACAATCGGCAATCAAATTCTTCACAAAATGGGGCTGGATATTTGATTGCGAAAGACGAAAAATTAATAAGCAAACATTAGCTCAATTTAAAAATAATTAAGGAGTTAATATGTTTAGTGTGATTATTCCTGTATATAATGCTGAGAAAACGATTCAAAGATGTATTGAATCGCTTCTTTCACAAACAAAATTTGATGCTATAACAGAGATTCTATTAATTAATGATGGTTCTTCAGATAGTTCTCTTGAATTAATTAGAGATTTTGAAATTAAAGTAGATAAAATCAGAGTTATTGATAAAAAAAATGAAGGCGTATCAAAAACGCGGAATTTGGGTATTAAAGAGGCAATCGGAGAATATCTTTTATTTGTCGATAATGATGACTATCTTGATTATGATTATATTGAGAACTTTTATAATACAGTTTTGAAATACAATAGTGATATTGTTCTTGGCGGATACAAACGTACAAATTCTCTAGGTAATACTTTGTATGAGGTAAATTTAGATAATACAGAATGGTCTAAATATATCATTGTTGCCCCTTGGGCAAGAGCCTATAATAGAAATTTTTTAGTAAAAAATAATATTTTATTTTTTGATTATGGAATTGGAGAAGATGTTATCTTTAACCTTAAAGCATATTCAAAAACAAATAATATCGCAGTCATTAAATATGCTGGATATAACTGGTATTATAATGATGTTAGTGTATCTAACACAACACAGAAAGGTCTTAATAAATCTCTTGATATTACCAAAGTTATATCAGAAATGTTAGAGGTCGCTTCTTTATCTAATAATAAGAATAATGAACTGATAAATTATTATATATGTCGATATTACATTTGGTATCTTCTTTTTTCTGGAAAATATTCAAATAGGGAAACTTTTGTTAAGGTTCACGATAACATTAAGATGTTTTTATTAAATAATCGTTTTTCATTAAAGCTTTCTCCATTTTCTTCTAAGTTAAAAGGAGAGCCTTTTTCTAAACGATTAATCGTTTTTTTATTTAGATGTATAGAAAAATTAAATATGGTTAATCTGTTTTCTTTATTCTATTGTAAAGGAAATAAATAGGAGTTATTTTGAAATTCTCAGTTGTTATACCCGCATATAATATTGTTAATTATTTACAAGAATGCGTGGAAAGTGTCACTTCTCAAATGACAGAATATGATTTTGAGATTGTATTAGTAAATGATGGTTCAACGGATAATACTCCACTATTAGCACAGGAATTAAAAGATAAATATCCTCATTTGATCCAACTTGTCAATAAGAAAAATGGCGGTTTATCTTCTGCAAGAAATGCTGGTATTAGAGTAGCAAAAGGGGAATATATTATTTTCTTAGATGGAGATGATTTTTGGAGTGAAAATACATTTCTACGATCTATTGGTAACATTCTAAGTAAAAAAAATTACGATATTATATTGTTTTCATATTCGCATTTTTATAATGGTGATAATGTTAAATATTTTTTATTAGATGACTCTTGTTTGTCTGGTAGTGTTAAAGAAGATTCGGTTTCATTGGTTAGTCATAGAATATTTAATTCCCCTGCTTGGAATAAATGTATAAAACGAGAAGTAATTTCTAAGAATGATTTGTTTTTCCCTGAGGGTTTCTTATCAGAAGATTGTTTATGGAGTGCTAAATTACTAAATAGTATAGATAGTTACTATGTATTTAATAATAATCAGCACAGATATAGACAAAATAGGGTTGGAAGTATAACAAATATTATCAAAGAGAAGAATGTCTTAGATATACTTGAGAGTATTGATAAGGGGCTCACAGAAATTCCCAAAGATAATAGTAATTTAGCATTAGCAACAAATATTTATTTTTTAATTTCGTATCTTTCAGTTTTCCCAAGTGTGTATAATTATAGAGGAAATAAAAGAATCAGTGATCTTTTATCTAAGTATAAGTATTTATTATCATTTAAGGTTTTTTTGAAAAAAGATCGTAATTTCTATTTAAGAGCTGTATTAGCTAGCTATTTAGGGATAAGATTATCTTCTTTTTTATTAGGGAAGATGAAAATATTTGTTAATCTTCTGAAAAAAATTAAACAAGGTAAATGATATGATTCGCACATTAGATTTTATATTTTCAGTTATAGGGCTGACTCTACTCTTTCCTATTCTTATAGTTGTCACAATTATAGGATATTTTGAAACTGGCTCGCCTATTTTTATTCAAGAGCGAGTGGGGAAAAATAAAAAACCTTTTAAACTCATTAAGTTTAGAACAATGTCTGTTGACACCAAATCTGTTGCAAGTCATTTAGTGGGAACAGCTTCTATTACTAAATTAGGCGGTTTTTTACGTAAAACAAAAATTGATGAATTGCCGCAGTTGATTAATGTGTTAAAAGGTGAGATGAGTTTGGTTGGCCCTCGCCCTAATTTATTTAATCAAGATGATGTGATTAAGGCTCGTGAACAATATCAAGTTTATCGCGTGTTGCCAGGCATTACGGGTTTAGCACAAATTAAAGAAATTGATATGTCCACCCCTGAATTATTAGCAAAAACAGATAATGAGATGATCGAAACACTGACATTAAAATCGTATTTTCAATATATTTTAATGACGGCTTTAGGAAAAGGAGCTGGCGATAGAGCCAGATAATGCTATGTTAGATTATTTTGTGTTTGAGTTGTCAAGACCAACTAAGCGTATTGTGAGCTTGATCATTGATACCGTTTTAATTACGGCATCTTTTTTCTTTGCTTATTGGACACGATTAGGCAAGATTACCGCCTTTGATAATCGCCAAATATGGTTTGCGTTAAGCTGTACGCTGATTGTTACATTAATTGCTTTTGTTAAATTAGGCTTGTATCGTGCTGTTTTACGCTATATTTCTTTTAAAGCATTAGCAATGATTGCAGCAGGAGCGTTAATCTCTTCAATTAGTTTGGTCATATTTTCGTTTTTTATTGATTCATTTATTCCACGTACCGTGCCGTTAATTTATTTTTCTTACGTTTTCCTTTTATGTGGTGGCGTAAGAATGTTAGTTCGGTATTATATCGGCTTATTGTTAGATAAAGACAATGAATCTGTTTTAATTTATGGTGCAGGATCTAATGGAAGACAATTAGCGGTAATGTTGAAACACGCATATCGTTATCGTATTCGTGGATTTATTGATGACAATCCTAAATTGTATGGTTCTTATATTTTAGGGAATAAAGTTTTTTCACCAAAGCAAATTGAGCGATTAATCTCAAAATATAATGTTAAAGTTATTCTTCTGGCAATCCCAAGTGCATCACGTAGTCAACGAAAGGCTATTATTGATAGTTTAGTACCATTAAAAGTAAAAGTTCAAACCATACCTGATATGGAAGAGATTTTACAGGGTAAAGCAAAAATTGATGAGTTACGTGAAGTACAAATTGAAGATTTGTTAGGTCGAGATCCAGTTGAACCAAATAAAGCCTTGTTAGCTAAGAATATTGTTGACCAAATTGTGATGGTAACTGGAGCTGGTGGGTCTATTGGTTCTGAGTTGTGCCGTCAAATTATTCGCAATAAGCCTAAACAGTTGCTTTTATTTGAATTATCTGAATTTTCTCTTTATTCTATTCATCAAGAGTTAAATGAGATTCTAAAAAAAGAAAAAATTGAAGGTGTTGAACTTGTTCCATTACTTGGTAATGTTCGTGATATTTATCGCTTAGATAATGTTTTGCGAAAATTTAATGTTGATACTATTTATCATGCTGCGGCTTATAAGCACGTACCATTAGTAGAATATAATACGATTGAGGGTATTCGTAATAATATTTTTGGTACTTATTATGTTGCTCGTAGTGCTATCGAACACGGTGTAAAATCTTTTGTTTTAATTTCAACAGATAAAGCGGTTCGCCCAACGAATGTAATGGGAGCAACAAAACGAATGGCTGAGTTGTGTTTGCAAGCTCTTGCAGATAGCACTTCTTATACAGCACAAAAAACTTGCTTTAGTATGGTGAGATTCGGAAATGTGTTAGGTTCTTCGGGTTCAGTGATTCCATTATTTAGAAAACAAATTCTAAAAGGTGGGCCTATAACGATTACTCATCCTGATATCATCCGTTATTTTATGACAATCCCAGAAGCTGCACAGCTCGTTATTCAGGCAGGTGCAATGGCAAAAGGAGGGGATGTCTTCATCTTGGATATGGGCGAACCTGTTAAAATTGTTGATTTAGCGAAAAATCTTATTCAGCTTTCAGGGCTTAAGCTAAAAACACAAGATTCTCCAAATGGCGATATTGAAATTACTTATACAGGTTTAAGACCTGGTGAAAAACTTTATGAAGAGCTGCTTATTGCGGGTGATAATATTCAAAAAACCGCACACGAAAGAATTATGACAGCTCAGGAAGTTTACTTATCTTTTGATGAGTTATCAGATGTGTTGCAATCTTTAGAATCTGCTTGCGATAAATTTGATTATCAACAAATTAGAGAAATTTTAGTTTCTGCTCCAACAGATTTCCATCCAACAAGTGAAATTGTTGATTTTCTTTATGAAAAATAGGGTAGTATACCTGTAATTACTAGGTATACCATTCAATTAAGTTATTAAATGAATTTTAAGCGAGAAAAAAATGAAAAAAATCTTAGTCACAGGCGGTGCAGGCTTCATCGGTTCTGCAGTGGTTCGCCATATTATTGAAAACACGCAAGATAGCGTAGTTAACGTAGATAAATTGACCTATGCAGGCAATTTAGAATCTCTCGAGTCAGTTGAAAATAGCCCGCGTTATGCTTTTGAACAAGTAGATATTTGCGATGCGAAAGAACTTGCTCGTGTATTTGAACAGCATCAGCCAGATGCAGTAATGCATTTAGCAGCGGAAAGCCACGTTGACCGTTCTATTGACGGCCCTGCTGCATTTATTGAAACCAATATTGTCGGCACTTACACCTTATTAGAAGCGGCTCGTGCTTATTGGAATGGTTTAAGCGATGAGAAAAAAGCAGCATTCCGCTTCCACCACATTTCAACCGATGAAGTGTACGGTGATTTAGAAGGAACGGACGATCTCTTCACCGAAACGACACCTTATGCACCAAGCAGCCCTTATTCTGCTTCAAAAGCCTCAAGCGATCACCTTGTTCGTGCGTGGTTGCGTACTTATGGTTTACCAACTATTGTTACCAACTGTTCAAACAACTATGGTCCGTTCCATTTCCCTGAAAAATTGATTCCATTGATGATCTTAAACGCATTAGATGGCAAGCCGCTTCCTGTATATGGCAACGGTCAGCAAATCCGCGATTGGTTATTTGTGGAAGATCACGCTCGTGCGTTATATAAAGTCGTTACCGAAGGTGAAATTGGCGAAACTTACAACATTGGTGGACACAATGAAAAAGCGAACATTGATGTAGTTCGCACTATCTGTGCTTTATTAGAAGAACTCGTGCCAAACAAACCAGCTGGTGTTACAAAATACGAAGATTTAATCACCTATGTGAAAGATCGTCCAGGCCACGACGTACGTTATGCGATTGATGCGGCAAAAATTGGTCGTGAATTAGGCTGGAAACCACAAGAAACCTTTGAATCAGGTATTCGCAAAACAGTGGAATGGTATCTAAACAACAAGAAATGGTGGAGCCGCGTGTTAGATGGCTCTTATAATCGTGAGCGTTTGGGAGCCAAATAACCACTATTTGTTTTGTTGCCATTTTGAACTTGTAGTTTTTAGTATATTATTTAATAATGTATTTCAATGAAATACTGATTTAGAAAATAGGAGAAAAAATGGCAACAACAAATGCAGCAGTAAGCTTCAGAACTGTAGAACAAATTAAAACTGAAGCCTTTGATGTGATTGGGCAATATGGCTTAACGCCTTCACAGGTCTTTAATATGTTTTTAATGCAAATTGCAAAAACAAAGACTATTCCTGTGGATCTAAGTTATTTACGCCCAAATAGAGAAACATTAGAGGCTTTTGAAGAGCTTGAAAGTGGTCAAGCCAACTCTTTTTGGGTTGAAAAAGATTGCTCAGTAACTGATCTTACACAAAAAATTCTAGAATCGGTATAACTTATGTCAGATACAAAAAGGCTAAAAGTAAGCTATACCAAAGCATTTAACCGAGATTTGGCTGACTTAGCAAAACGATATCCTAATGTTTTAGTAAGTCAAAAATATGTAACGGCGATCCATTGTTTGTTAAATCGACTTCCTTTACCTGAAATGTATAAAGATCACCCTTTAATTGGAGATTGGAAAGGGTATCGAGATTGTCATATTCAAGGTGATTTAGTATTGATTTATCGCTATATATCTAATGAAGATTATGATGAGTTACAACTTGCTCGATTAAATTCGCATTCTCAACTTGCAATTTAAGGTGTCAAAATGAAAGGCATTATCCTTGCAGGCGGTTCTGGTACGCGCCTGTATCCTATTACACGCGGTGTGTCGAAGCAGCTTTTACCTGTTTATGACAAACCAATGATTTACTATCCGCTTTCTGTGCTAATGCTGGCGGGCATTCGTGAAATTCTGATTATCACCACTCCAGAAGATAACGAAAGTTTTAAACGTTTACTTGGCGATGGCAGTGATTTTGGCGTGAACCTACAATACGCTATTCAGCCTAGCCCAGATGGTTTGGCACAAGCTTTCCTCATTGGTGAAGAATTCATTAACGGCGATAGCTGCTGTTTAGTATTAGGCGACAACATTTTCTACGGTCAGCACTTTACAGGAATGTTGCAAGAGGCGGTTGCTCAACCACACGGTGCAACGGTTTTCGGCTATTTAGTTAAAGATCCTGAACGCTTTGGCGTAGTAGAATTTGATGAAAACTTCAAAGCTGTTTCTATTGAAGAAAAGCCAGCTCAACCAAAATCAAATTATGCCGTAACAGGTTTATATTTCTACGATAACCGCGTGGTAGAGTTTGCAAAACAAGTGAAACCTTCAGCGCGTGGCGAACTCGAAATCACCACATTAAATGAAATGTATTTGAAAGATGGTTCATTAAACGTACAGTTGCTTGGTCGTGGCTTTGCCTGGTTAGATACTGGCACACACGAAAGTTTGCACGAAGCCGCTTCTTTCGTTCGCACCATTGAAAATGTACAAGGCTTACAAGTGGCTTGCTTGGAAGAAATTGCGTGGCGTAACGGTTGGTTAACCTCAGAACAAGTTGAAAAATTGGCAAAACCAATGGCGAAAAATGAATATGGTCAATACCTATTACGTTTAATCAAAGAGGGCAAATAAATGGCAAAATTTTTGATTACAGGTGCAAACGGACAAGTCGGCTACTGTCTAACCCAACAATTACAAGGTAAGCACGAAATTTTAGCTGTTGATCGTGATGAGCTTGATATTACCGACCAAAGTGCGGTGCAACAAGCGGTCGAAAATTTCCGCCCAGATGTCATTATCAACGCAGCGGCACACACCGCAGTGGATCGTGCAGAAACGGAAGTAGAGCTTTCAGAAGCAATCAATGTAAAAGGCCCACAATTCTTAGCGGAAGCCGCCAAAAACGTTGGTGCAGCAATTTTACATATCTCAACCGACTATGTTTTTGATGGTCAGCGAGCAGGTAAATACAAAGAAACGGACGCAACAGATCCGCAAGGTGTTTACGGCAAAACTAAACTTGCAGGCGAACAAGCCGTTGCAAACGCAAACGATAAATTTATCGTATTACGCACTGCTTGGGTATTTGGTGAACACGGCAACAATTTCGTAAAAACAATGTTGGGCTTAGCAAAAACTCGCGACACTTTAGGCGTGGTTGCTGATCAAGTTGGCGGCCCAACTTATGCGGGTGATATTGCCTCTGCATTAATTCAAATTGCAGAGAAGATCATTGCAGGCGAAACCGTTGAATATGGCATTTATCACTTCACAGGCGAACCTTATGTGAGCTGGTGCGATTTTGCCAAAGCGATTTTTGATGAAGCGGTTTCGCAAAATGTGTTAGAAAAAGCACCGCTTGTTAACGCAATCAGCAGCGCTGACTACCCAACACCCGCTAAACGTCCAGCGAATTCTTGCCTAGATTTAACCAAAATTCAGCAAGTATTTGGCATTCAGCCGAGCGATTGGAAAAAAGCGTTAAAAAACATTAAAGCGTATGCGGAGTAAAAATGAAAGTTATTGATACCAAAATCCCAGATGTAAAATTATTAGAACCGCAAGTATTCGGTGATGACCGAGGTTTCTTTATGGAAACTTTCCGTGATGAATGGTTTAAAGAAAACGTTGCCGAACGCACCTTTGTACAAGAAAACCACTCAAAATCTATCAAAGGCGTATTGCGTGGTTTACATTACCAAACAGAAAACACGCAGGGTAAATTAGTGCGTGTCGTTTCGGGTGCTGTATTTGATGTTGCCGTAGATATGCGTGAAGGATCACCGACTTTCGGACAGTGGGTTGGAGAAATTTTATCTGCTGAAAATAAACGTCAATTATGGGTACCAGAAGGCTTTGCTCACGGTTTTTATGTACTCACCGATGAGGCTGAATTTACCTATAAATGCACTGATTACTATAATCCAAAAGCAGAACACTCACTTATTTGGAATGATGAAACTGTCGGCATTGAATGGCCGCTTGAAGGTGAGCCAAGTTTATCTGCTAAGGATTTGGCGGGTAAAGTGTTGGCGGATGCGGTGAAGTTTAAATAGGACATAATCTAATAAAAAACGACCTCAAGCGGTCGTTTTTTCTTGGAATTTTACCAATCACGCTTTTTTCAAAAACTCAGATTTCAGCATAATTTTTCCGCAATCTACGTTGTGGTCGCCGTTGACTAAACGGATGTTTTTGAATTTAGTGCCTTTTTTCAACACCTCTGATGAACCTTTGAGTTTCAAATCTTTAATCAATAAAACATCATCGCCATCGTTTAATAAATTACCATTGCTGTCTTTGACGATAAGTTGATCTTCATCGTCTTCAGCTACTTCTTCACCTGTCCATTCGTAAGCACAATCAGGGCAAACGAATTGGATTGAATCGTGGTAGGTGTTTTCGCCTTTACATTTTGGGCAAGCTGGGAATGTCATTTTTAGTCCTTAATGTTGTAAAAAACGGTATTTTATAACGAAATCGTCTAAAAATATAGTTTATTAGGATAGAAGAGAGAAATGAGATATTTATTAAAAAAGAGGAAATATAACCCTCGCCCCTTGAGGGAGAGGGATAATTTCAATGTGTTCAGCATTGAAATTTGGGAGAGGGGTAAGCGGTTATTTTTAACCGCTCATTTGTAAATCGATATTGCAGCCCCCTCTCTCTGAAAAATTACTAAACGTAATTTTTCTGTCTCTCTCCCGCAAGGGGAGTGAGTGAAAAAACTACATCATCGCTGAAATATATTTCAACATTACCCCAGCGGCAATTGCCGAGCCGATAACGCCAGCAACGTTCGGACCCATTGCGTGCATTAAGAGGAAGTTTTGTTTGTCGTATTCTTGACCGACTTTATTCGATACGCGTGCCGCCATTGGAACGGCAGAAACGCCCGCAGAGCCGATAAGCGGGTTGATTTTGTCTTTGGTAAATTTGTTCATCAATTTCGCCATTAACACACCACTTGCCGTACCGATACCAAACGCAATCACGCCAAGCACTAAAATGCCTAAGGTTTGCGGTTGTAAGAATTTATCAGCAACCAATTTTGCCCCAACGGATAAGCCAAGGAAGATGGTTACGATGTTGATTAACGCATTTTGGGCGGTGTCGTTTAAACGTTCCACCACGCCACTCACACGCATTAAGTTACCGAAGCAGAACATACCGAGCAACGGTGCGGCATCAGGTAATAATAGTGCCACTAATACGAGCAAGACGATTGGGAAGAGAATTTTCTCACGTTTGCTCACTTCGCGACCTTGCACCATACGAATGCGGCGATCTTCATCGGTGGTCAATGCTTTCATAATTGGTGGTTGAATAAGCGGCACTAACGCCATATAAGAGTAAGCGGCAACGGCAATCGCACCAAGCAACTCAGGGGCGAGTTTGCTGGCAAGATAAATTGCCGTTGGACCGTCCGCCCCGCCGATAATGCCGATCGCAGCAGCTTGTGGCAAAGTGAAATCAATCACACCAAGCCAGTTCAATACCAAAGCACCAAGAACGGTGGCGAAAATCCCAAATTGTGCGGCAGCACCGAGTAACAGGGTTTTCGGATTAGAAAGCAACGGCCCGAAATCGGTCATCGCCCCTACGCCCATAAAAATCACAAGCGGTGCGACCCCGTAGCCAATCGCCACTTTGTAGAACAACGCTAACACGCCTGCAGTGTAGCCCATATCGCCTGCAATCACTTCCAATTCGTTTTGAACCGAAGGCAATGCCAAGGCAATCGCTTCTTTAAGGTTGTGAATATCAATACTTGGGCTATTCACTTTGGCGGCAATAATCGCCAACTGCTCAGGCGTGCCGTGGTGTAAAAGGTTATCAAGGGCGGTCATCGCCATTCCCGCTTCGGGAATGTTGGACATTAACCCACCAAACCCAATCGGCAACAGCAACAGCGGCTCAAAGCCACGGGCAATGGCTAACCAGAGCAACAAGAGGCTGACGCCAATCATCACCGCTTGCCCCCATTCCATATGCATAATGCCCATACCTTGGAAAAGTGCAATAATGCTATCCATATTTAAATTCCTATTTCTACCCTAGCCCCTTGAGGGAGAGGGATAATTACGCTTCGTTCAGAAGCGGAATTCGGGAGAGGGGGAAGCGGTCATTTTTGACCGCTCATTTGCGAAATTTATATCGCATCCCCTCTCTCTCTGACGAAAATTGCCTAACGCAATTTCCGTCTGTCTCTCTCCCTCAAGGGGAGAGAGTTGAATTCCTTCTCCGTTAATAACTACGCCAAACTCATCATCACTTGTTCAACGGCAACCACATCGCCTTGTTTAATGCTGATGCCTTGCACCGTACCTGATTTTGCTGCACAAATTTGGGTTTCCATTTTCATTGCTTCAAGAATCAGCAACACATCGCCTTCTGCAACTTGTTGCCCTTCCGCCACTTCTACTTTCAAAATCGTACCAGCCATTGGGGCTTTCACAGGTTCAGCATTAGCGGCTGGAGCTGGAGCAGCTGCTTGTGGTGCTGACGCTGCGGTTGGTGTAGTCGGAGCAATATGCGTAATATCGCCACCTTCGCTCACTTTCACCACAAAGGCTTTGCCTTCGAGTTCAACGGTGTAAACTGCAGAATCGGCTGCGGCTTTCGGCGCTGAGGAAGCGGTCGGTTTTTCCGCAGGTTTTGCAACTTCTTGCCCTGTTGGGGCAGGCTCAAAGGCGGAAGGATTGTTGCGGTTTTCTAAGAATTTCCAGCCCACTTGTTGGAAGAGTGCCACGATTAACACATCGTCCACCACATTGCCTGAAAGGGTAATACCTTTTTCTTTCGCTTGAGCGGTAACTTCAGCGACTAATTTATCCCACTCTGGGGAGATGTGATCCGCTGGGCGATCCACAATCGGTGCAGCCCCTTCTAACACACGGGCTTGTAATGCCGCATTCACAGGGGCTGGCGTTTTGCCGTATTCACCTTTTAAAATGCCCACCGTTTCTTTGGCGATGGTTTTGTAGCGTTCGCCCATTAACACGTTCATTACAGATTGCGTGCCGACGATTTGCGAAGTCGGCGTTACCAACGGCACATAACCTAACTCTTCACGCACGCGTGGAATTTCTTGCAACACAAGATCAAGTTTGTCAGACGCATTTTGTTGGCGAAGTTGATTTTCAAGATTGGTAAGCATTCCACCTGGTACTTGTGCGACTAAAATACGGCTGTCGATGCCGCGTAATTGCCCTTCAAATTTCGCATATTTTTTGCGAACGTTGCGGAAATAAGCGGCAATTTTTTCAAGGGCTGGAATGTTTAAGCCTGTGTCGTATGGCGTGCCTTGAAGAGTGGCGACAATAGATTCGGTGGCTGGGTGTCCGTAAGTGCCAGACATTGAAGAAATAGAAGTATCTACGCCATCAACGCCCGCTTCAATCGCTTTGAGTAACGCCATTTCTGCCATACCTGTGGTGGAGTGGCAATGTAGGTGCAATTCGACATCGAATTGTTTTTTGATGGCACTTACCAATTCTTGTGCCGCCATCGGGGTAAGAATGCCCGACATATCTTTAATGACTAATGAATCAATGCCGATTTCTAACAACTGTTCGGTCACGTCTAACCACGTTTGCAGCGTATGCACTGGGCTGGTGGTGTAGCTTAACGTGCCTTGTGCGTGTGCACCTTGTTTTTTGACCGCTTGTAGGGCTTGTTTCATATTACGCGGGTCGTTTAAGGCATCGAACACGCGGAACACGTCCATACCGTTTGCCACAGAGCGTTCGACGAATTTATCTACCACATCATCTGCATAGTGGCGGTAACCCAATAAGTTTTGTCCACGCAACAGCATTTGTAATGGTGTGTTTGGAATCGCTTTTTTCAATTCACGCAAGCGAACCCAAGGGTCTTCGCCTAAAAAGCGAATGCAGCTATCAAAAGTCGCTCCGCCCCACGCTTCTAACGACCAAAAGCCGATTTTGTCGAGTTCTGCCGCAATTGGCAACATATCGTCTAAACGTAAACGGGTGGCAAACAAAGATTGGTGTGCATCACGCAACACCACGTCGGTAATCGCAATTTTTTTTGCTGGAATTGTTTGAGTTGTCATAGTTCAAATCCTTCTGATAGCACAATTTATAAACCTTGTTTTCTGCGGTGGTGAGCAATGGCTGCCACAATCACAGGGCGTAATCTTTCCAAATCATCTTGAACGGGAGGAGCCGCTTGCGGCTTCGGTGCAGGCACTGCAGGAAGTGGTTCGGGGAAATACTGGTTAATGATTTTCGACATAAAAGCGATGGTATAAATCAAGACAAACAGGAAAAACAGTACAAACCCCATTCCTGAAATCATCAAATTCACGCCTTCACCAAAGAGTTCTGCGTTGGTCATAACATTTCCTTATTTTTATTGTTAGATAGTTTAAGCATAATCTTGAATAAACAGGGTTGCAAAGGTTTGGAGTGAAAAATGAGGGGTAGATCACAAAAAATTTAAGCAAAAAAGAAAGCGGTTGTTTTTACGAGAAAATTTGCAAATTTCCTTCAGAAAACAACCGCTTGAATCCGCTTTCTTCGTTATGCTGGGAAGAATGGGAAGAAAACAGGGAGTAATAGCATTGCAACGATGATGGTAATCGCAATAAGTGGAACCCCTGCTTTGGTGTAGTCAATAAAGCGATATTGCCCGACCGAAAGAACCATCGTATTCGCTGGGGTGCCAATTGGCGTTGCAAAAGCACAAGATGAACCGATAACGACTGCCATTAACACTGCACGAGGATCCGCACCTAATGAGTCCGCAATAGAAAGCCCGATAGGAGCAAGCAATGCGGCGGTTGCGGTGTTCGACATAAAGTTCGTGAGAACACAGCTTAGTAATAAAATGGTTAGGAGTAACACGTAAGGGTTTGGACTGTCACCTAACAAGCCTAAAATAGAATGGGCAATGTCTGCACCTGCACCTGTGCGTTGGAGGGCGTCTGCAAGAGCAAGTGTTCCCGCAAATAAGAAGACCACTTGGCTATCAATCGCTTGGTAGGCTTGTTTTTCGGTAATGACTTTTAGAATCACTAAAATCAAGGCACCGATACAGGCTGAAATATAGAGTTTGATACCGATTACATCTTCAAACACCATTGCTAACAATGTGCCGATTAACACAATTAAAGAAAGGTATTGTTTCCATTGTGGAATGGGGTTGTGGTGATTATGGAATGCGTTGTAGTCTTCTTCTTCCACGTGTAAATTGAGTTGTTTGGGCAAGAAACGGTAGCCGATAAAGGTGAAATAAAGGATACCTGCAACTAAAATGGGCAAGCCGACTTTGGCATATTCAAAGAAACCAAATTTCAAGCCAGTTTGTGAAAGTACGCCTTGTACCACTAAGTTATTTGGCGAGCCGATAAGCGAGAGGTTGCCACCTAAAGTTGAGGCGAATGCCATTGGCATCAATAAACGTGAGCGTGCAAAGCCTGATTTAGAAGCGACACCCAAAATTACAGGAATGAGAATCGCAGCTGTTCCTGTGTTAGATAATACGCCTGACATTAAACCTGTGATGACCATTAAAACAACCATCAACTGGCGTTCACTTTTGGCAAAACGGCTTACTACGCCACCGATTTTGTTTGCCATTCCTGTTTCAAACAGAGCACCACCAATCACGAACATCGCAACGAATAAGATTACGTTGCTATCAACAAAGCCTAAAAAAGCTTCCTTGGCGGGTAGCACGCCCGTTACGGCTAAACCGACGGTAACTACCATTGCGGTGACAGCAAGCGGTAGTTTTTCGAGTGCAAACATCAACACGGCAAAGCCGAGAAAACAGAGCGTAATTACACTTGGGGTCATCAATAAGATCCTCTGGTCGTTAAAATAGAGTCGCTATAATAACCAACTTGGGGGATCTTTGATTGATTAAACGCAAGAAAAGGTTATTTTGAAGTTAAATAGATTATAAAATAAACCAAAATTGATTGTTTTATTAGCTGTATTTATTGCCTTATTTCAGGCTGTTCAGCTCGTTGGCGTAAAAAAGTTGCAAAGCGTGGTTTTCCTTGTTGAGTTAATCCTCGATAGCGATAAGTAATCAGGCTACCAAGCGGTGGCGGATTTTCTCGTTCTTTATCTTTAAAGCCTGAACCGATTCGAAAACGTCCGCGATGGTTTTCACAGGTAATCGCACCAAGCCGATCTGCGTGTTTCCCTTTGCCTTGATGATGAGCGATCACAGTGCATTCTTCGTCAGCAACGGGTTTCATTTTAAGAATTTGAGCGGAGCGTCCTTGTATATAAGGGGCATTTGGATTTCGCACGACCACGCCTTCGCCATTATTATCTAAAACAGATTGATAAAATTGCTGCAAATGTTCAGGATTTTGAATGGCAATTTGCGGAATAATTTGAATGTGTGGCGTCGGATGTTCACTCAAATATTTTTCCAGTACGTGTAAGCGTTCAAACAGATTTCCTTCTGCATTCGGCACATCAAAAACGTGTAATTTTAGCTTATACCACCCTTTGGGTTCAGCTGAACGGACGATGCTTGAAATCTCTTCAAATTTGCCTCGTTCGCTAAACAATTCACCATCAATCGCAAATGGCGGAAAGTGTTGTAGGAAATAATCAGGTGGGTTAAACGGATTTCCTTGGCGGCTCATCAGCTGCGAACCGTTCCAAAAGCCACGCACGCCATCGAGTTTTTCGCTCATCACCCAGCCAGAAAGGTCTTGATTTTTATATTCTTGCAAAAGCATCAATTCGGGCGATTTTGCCGATAGTGCAAGCGGTAGAAAAAGTAGAGAAAAAAGCCATTTGAACATAGTGCCTCCAAATGGAAGCACTATAAAAGAAAGGAAAGCGTAAATCTGATTTTTTCGTGAAATTTTCGAGCGAGATCGCAAAAATAATCAGAAAATTGACCGCTTGAATGATTTCGCTGTTATTTCACTTTTTGTACCAGTGCAGAAATGCCCTCTTCAGCAAACACTTCTTTTTCAGCCATTGCGACGATTTCATCGTGGGAGTATTGCTGTGCGTTATAAACCACGACAATACTGGTGTCGCCTACTTGCAAGAAGTTGGTTTCGCCAAAAGGCGTGTAGCGAGTTGCGCCAATGCTGATGATAGCTTGCGTTGGGTAGTTTGCTTGTTTAATCAATTCCGCAATGTGGTTCATCGGGTCTTGATCAGGCTGGTTGTTCATTTTGTCGATAATCCAGTTCAACAATTTTTGGTGGAAGTAGCTGTAGCTGACGGCTGGGCTATCTTCGCCATAAGTGTTGAGCTTGCCATCGCGTTTGTGGAAGCAAGTAATGTTATATTGGTCAAGGTTTCCGCCTTGCTCGAATTTATCTAAAGCGATGTGGGTGGCAGAAATGCCTTTAGAATTTACACCCCAGTTTTTCTTTTCACAGATTTTGCGTGCATTTGGACGGCGGATTGAACAGTCGTTATAAGCCGCAAAATGGGTTGGTTTTAAGGCAACTACTTTTCCATCTTGATATTTAATGTTACAGATTAAAGCAATTTCTGGCTCAATTTGCAGATTGTCTGCATCGTTTGGGAATGCAATAGTATCGTGTGTTAAAGGATAAGTAGAAAGAAATTTTTCAGTTGGCGCAAGCGTTTCGCTTGGCACATAGAAGGGGAAAATGGCTTTTGGTTGAATTGCCTCTTCGGTTTTTACTGCTACGAAATCTGCGGCTTCGCCTGCTTGTTCTAAGTGTCCTGCAAAATTGCCTGCTACGCCAAAGCCAATGAAGTTTTTGAATGTCATTATTACTACCTTATATAGAGTGAAAATGTAAAAATACTTTAATCACATTTGCTTTTAAAAACAATTCGGTTTGGTCAAATTTAGAGAACACAAAATAAAAGTTGAGTTACATTGCAAGAAAAAACAACAAATTTGGGTGGTTATTCATTCTTTTCGCATAAAAATACAACAAGCGGTAAATTTTTTAAAAATTTTTGCAAAAAATGCTTGCACGGTTTTGTTTTTTCTCTATAATGCACCTCACACAACGACGCACTGTT
>CAUUKJ010000011.1:0-75698 GCA_963545995.1 uncultured Haemophilus sp. | reverse complement strand
TTGAAGTATTCTAACTCAAATGGGATTTTATTTCGTTATCTAGTACAGCCCCTAATCTTTTAATTTTTGACTCACCGCACTTTTGTAACCTCGAATAATTGAACCTAAATTATCGCTTGGACTTCTAAACGGTCGATTAACATTTTCTTCTTGGTGATTATTTTCTTTTATATAAATAATTAAATGAACGTGATTTGGCATAATCACAAATTCATCGATTTCTAAATTATTTCTCATTTCAAAGGTTTTTATCCATTCATTATGTGCAATTTTGCCGCATTCATTTAATTTCATTATGCCATTTTCAATGTTTCCGAATAACGGTAAACGATTAAAACAACAAATGGTAACAAAATAAACCCCTACCGATGAATAATCATAATATTTAAGGCGTATTGATTTACGTTTGTGTATATCTGGGTTGTAACGAGGTTTCGTCATTTTTTAAATTCTATGTAATGGATTGTATTTATCGTGTGCGTTATTTGATTGCGGTTGTGTTTTGGGGCGTATGCAATACGCCCCTACGATTTTATTCTGTGCGTTATTTGGAAGAAAAAGGTTACATCACCACCACATCAAACTGATCTTGATGGTAATAAGGCTCGAGTTTTACTTCCACTTTTTTGCCGATAAAGGCTTCAAGCTCCGCAAGCGAGGCGTGGGATTCTTCGTTAATCAAATATTCCGCCACCTCTTTTGAGGCGTAAACTCGTACTTTTTCGGTATTGAAAAGATGATGCACTCGCACGATTTCACGCAAGATTTCATAGCAAACCGTTTCCACCGTTTTAATGGTACCGCGACCTTTACAAGCGGGGCAGTCGCAGCAAAGAATATGCTCAAGACTTTCACGTGTACGTTTGCGGGTCATTTCAACCAAACCAAGTTGGGTAAAGCCGTTCACGTTAGTTTTAATGCGGTCGCCTTTCAGGGCAAGCTCAAGCGATTCAAGCACGCGTTTGCGATGCTCTTCATCCTGCATATCAATGAAATCAATAATGATAATGCCGCCCAAGTTACGTAATTGCAGCTGGTGAGCGATGGCTTGTGTGGCTTCAATGTTCGTATTAAAAATGGTGTGAGCCAAATTGCGTGAGCCGACAAACGCCCCCGTGTTGATGTCGATAGTAGTCATCGCTTCGGTTTGTTCGATGATTAAATAGCCGCCCGATTTCAAATTGACCCGTTTATCCAACGCTTTTTGGATCGCTTCTTCCACGCCATAGGCATCAAACAAAGTTTGCGTGCCACTGTAAAGCGTAACGCTATCGGTCAACTCTGGCATAAATTCGCTCAAAAATTCTTTTACTTGCTCAAAGGTGATTTTTGAGTCGATTTTAATTGAACAAATGTGGGTGCCCACAAAATCACGCAACACACGTTGAGCCAACGCCAATTCACCGTAAAGCATTGATTTGGTGCTGTATTTCGCTTTGCGTTCCAATACTTTTCGCCATAAACGTTTTAAAAACGCGGCATCTTGTTCAAGGCTTTCTTCGTGAACATCTTCCGCTGCAGTGCGAACAATAAAACCGCCCAATTCATCGCAATAAGGCTCAACGAGGGCTTTTAAGCGGTTACGCTCTGCCTCGCTTTCAATCCGCTGCGATACGCCCACGTGGCTATTTTCAGGCATAAAAACCAAATAACGTGAAGGCAAAGTAATATCGGTTGTAAGTCTTGCCCCTTTTGTGCCAAGCGGATCTTTGACCACTTGCACCACAATATCTTGCCCTTCTCGCACCAACTCGCTGATATTCTTCACAACAAATTGTTTTTTCTCGTTTTCATCCACACATTCGGTGTGCGAAACAATATCGGATGCGTGCAAAAATGCCGCTTTTTCCAAGCCAATATCCACAAAAGCCGATTGCATACCAGGTAGCACGCGGGTTACTCGTCCTTTATAAATATTGCCTACAATGCCGCGTTTTGCTTCACGCTCAATATGCAGCTCTTTTAATATTCCGTTTTCTACCAATGCTACCCGCGTTTCACTTGGGGTCACATTGACCAATAATTCAGCACTGTTCATTTTTTGGTTCCTTGAATATTTTTATTATGGGCAAGTTTAGCACTTCGCAAAAGAAGTGTAAAAATTAAGTGTATAGGCAACTAAAGCAAACCTCCTTGTTCAGCCATAAATATGTTAATATCCATTAATTTTTTAACAGAACAAAAATAGGAACTTTTATGAAAAAAACCGCACTTTCCCTCGCGTTAGGGCTGATGGTTTCAACTTCTGTGTTTGCCAAAGCAGGCGATAAATTTAATACGCAACAAGCGGAGCCATTCAGTGGCAAAATTTTAGTGGAAGGCTTACAAAGCCCTTAGGATATGGCGATTGATCGCAACGGGCAGCTTTGGGTGACGGAGCTTGGCGGCAACATTTTGTTGGTCGATTCCAAAACGGGCAAACATCAGGTGATTCATCATTTTGATGACGTAGTGAACGGCGGTCAGCAGCAAGGCTTGTTGGGTATGACCCTTGACCCGAATTTCCTTTCAGGAAAAGGCGAAAACGTGCTTTATGCGGCGTATGCTTACAAGGGCAAAGATGAGCAAGATCACACCAAAATCGTGAAGCTCACCTTAGACAAAACCGCACGCAAAGTGGAAAAAACGGAGATCGTGTTGGATAACCTAGCGTCGTTTACCGATCACCAAGGCGGTCGCTTGCGTTTAGGGCCAGATGGAAAACTCTATTACACCATCGGCAACCAAGGGGCGAACCAGTATTCCCGCACTTGCTATGCAGATCGCGCGCAACGCTTGCCAACCCAACAAGAAGTGGATAACCACGATTTCGCTGCTTACGAGGGCAAAACGTTACGCTTCAATACAGACGGTTCGATTCCTGAAGATAACCCTGTGATCAACGGCGTGAAAAGCCACGTTTACACCTACGGACACCGCAATCCGCAAGGTATTGTGTTTGTGGGCGATAAATTGTTCCAAGAAGAGCAAGGTCCGGGGTCTGACGATGAGGTGAACTTGTTAGAAGCGGGCGCAAACTACGGCTGGCCACACGTTGCGGGTTTCCCTGACAACCAAAATTACACTTACACCAGCTACGCCACCGCAGAAAAATGCAACACCTTGCCAGAAACGATGGGCGACACCAAATTTGAAACCTCAGGCGGCGAAGCCCCAAACAAAATGGTGGCACAAAAAGAGACCGACTTCAAACAAGAAGAAAACTACCGCAACCCGCTTAAAACGTTCTTCACCGTGCGTAACGGACACAATATGTTCGATCCGAACTGCCCAGATTCCAGCTATTTATGCTGGCCTACCGCAGCCCTTTCGAGCATCGCCTATTATCCGAAAGACGGAAAAGTGAAAGAATGGAGTAACTCGATTTTGGTTTCTGGGCTAAAAAGCGGCGGCATTTATCGTATGCCATTAAACGGCAACAGCGATGACGTGCAAGGCGAACTCTACAAACACTTCACCAGCCCGAACCGCTACCGCAACGTGGAAGTGAACCACGACGGCAGCAAAATCTATGTGATGACCGACACCGCATGTGCATCCCTCGGTTTAGACGGCAAACAGAATATGCAAATGCAAAATTCAGGTGCGATTTTGGTGTTTGAGGCGAAGTAAAAAATTGAGTGGGTTGATTCCCACGCATCACATTTATTTTTTGATAAGTTCTAACACCATCTCCACTAAACAAGCGGTTGATTTTTCAGAAAAATTGGCAGAAACAGGTATATACCACCAGTTTTCTTGGGCGAAGGCCTTGCATTTCACGGCATCTTTTTCAGTCATTAAGAGAGGTAAATCTTGCGTCAATTTTGGGGTAATCATTTCGGCACGGAAGGCTTGATGATCGGCAAAGCTAAAAGTTTCTGCAAGCGAAAAACCAAGCTGTTCTAGCATATTGAAAAAACGAGGCGGATAGCCAATGCCTGCGAGGGCATAAATAGGCTGAGTGAAGCTGTTTAACGCTCGTTTTTCACCCGTTTTTAGGTTGACAGCCCATTCAGACTTCAACTGCATTGTGTGTTCGCCTGCTTTTGCATTTTGCCCATTACAAATGACCGCTTGCACTTCTTTTAAACGGCTTGGTAGCTCTCGCAATCCTCCCGCAGGTAAGACAAATCCGTTACCAAAACGGCGTTCACCATCCACCACAACCCATTCCATATCACGCTCAAGGGCATAATGTTGCAGACCGTCGTCGGTGATGATTAAATCTAGCTCAAATTGGTTTAATAGCAATTCGATGCTTTGCTGGCGATTAGGCGAAATCGCGACAGGAGCATTGGTACGTTGAGCGATTAAAACAGGTTCGTCGCCCATTAAAACGGGATCACTCTGAGCTGTTACCAATTGTGGGTAAACCTTATTTTCGCCACCATAACCACGCGAAATAACGCCAACTTTTACGCCTTTTTGTTGCAATTGTTCTACCAGCCAAATGACTAACGGGGTTTTGCCATTGCCACCAACGGAAATGTTGCCAATGACCAGAACAGGCACAGGCGAGCGGTAGGATTTGAGGACTTTTTTGCGAAAAAGTATTCGGCGGATTTGGCTAATAAGCCAAAAGAGCAGCGATAATGGGGCGAGTAGCCAAGTGATAAGCGTTGTTTTTTGCCAGAGTTTCATTTTTAGAAAATAGAACAAGGTTAATATAACTCTCTCCCCTTGAGGGAGAGAGACAGATGAAATTGCGTTAGGCAATTTCATCAGAGAGAGGGGGCTTAGGGGGTAATTTGTAAAAATGCGGTCAATTTTGACCGCTACCCCTCTCCCAAATTTCAATTCTGAACGAATTGAAATTATCCCTCTCCCTCAAGGGGAGAGGGGGTTAAAGTATTATTACTCTACAACTTTTGTCACATCAAACAGCTTTTCCAATTGCGTAGTGAGCAACGAAAGCGGTCGAATGCTTTGAAGTTTAAGGTTTAAAGTTAAGAGCTGTTCGTTTTTTTGGGCATTTAAGTCCAACACTTCAAATCCACGATGGCGGATCACACGTAATAAACGCTCAAGGGTTTCAGGGCGTGCGTTGGCTTGCACGGTTAAATCATATTGTTGCATCAATTATTCTCCTTCCAACATATCGGTATTACACGCACCTGGTGGCACTAACGGCCAAACGTTGCTCTCTTCAGGAATGCAAACTTGCAGTAAATACGCCCCTTCAGCGTTTAACAAGCGGTCTAAAGCGTCGGAAACTTCGCAAGCCTTTTCGATTCGCTCTGCAGGAATACCAAAAGCATTAGCAAGCATTACAAAATCAGGGTTGTCGTCTAAAATCGTTTCGCTATGGCGAGCTTTGAAGAAGAGTGATTGCCATTGTCGAACCATGCCCAAACGTTGGTTATCAAGCAACAACATTTTGATTGGTAATTGACCACGTTTAATCGAGCCAAGCTCTTGAATGTTCATCATAAATGAGCCATCGCCCGTAATTAAAATCACAGGATCATTTGGACGAGCTTTCGCTGCCCCAACCGCTGCTGGCAAGCCAAAGCCCATTGTGCCGAAGCCTGCAGAGGTGATGTAATTTTCAGGGGCAAAGTGGCGAAGATGTTGTGCCGACCACATTTGGTGTTGTCCTACATCGGTGGTAATAATCGCATTTTCTGATTTACGCTCAGAAAGCGTGTTGAGTAGAGCATAAGGATCGATATCCCCTTCACCGTGATTATCGTTGTAATCAAAATCGTGTTGATTTTTTAGATCTTGAACGTGCTTACGCCACGCATCGATCTCAAGCGGATGAGCCAGAATATTTAATGCTTCCACCATATCGCCTTTTAACGCCACGTGAGCTTGGCGAAGTTTATTGATTTCCGCTGCATCAATATCAATGTGGATAACTTTGGCGTGTGGGGCGAAGGTATCGAGTTTACCTGTTACACGGTCGTCAAAGCGAGCACCGCAAGCAATCAATAAATCGCACTCTTGCACCGCATAGTTTGCCGCTTTGGTGCCGTGCATTCCAATCATTCCCATATAAAGCGGGTGGTGTGGTGGAATGGTGCCAAGCCCTTTCAAGGTTGAAACCGATGGCATATTTGTAATTTCGATGAAATTTCTGACCGCTTCCACTGCCGTTGCCATTCCCACGCCACCGCCAACGTAAAGTACAGGTTTTTCAGCGGTGGCAAGCATTGCTTTGGCTTCAGTTAATGCCGTTTGATCTTGTTTTGGTGCAGGATCTTTTGGATAAACAATCGGTTTAAGCGTGGTTTCCGCCACTTGTACATCTTTTGGAATATCAATCAAAACAGGGCCAGGTCTGCCGCTTTGAGCGATTTTAAAGGCTTGAGCGATAATTTCAGGTAATTCTTCTACATTTTGCACAATAAAGCTGTGTTTAGTACAAGCAAGTGAAAGCCCTAAAACATCTGCTTCTTGGAAAGCATCCGTCCCGATAAGTGAGTTTGCCACTTGTCCTGTAATTGCCACAACGGGGATAGAATCTGCTAACGCATCGCCCAAACCTGTCACAAGGTTGGTTGCACCAGGTCCAGAGGTTGCAATACACACGCCAACTTTACCTGTTGAGCGAGCATAACCAATTGCCGCCATTGCGGCACCTTGTTCGTTGCGACAAAGTAAATGGTCTAAACCTGAGTCATAAATAGCATCGTAGGTTGGCATAATTGCCCCACCTGGATAGCCGAAAAGATGGGTGACTTGATATGCTTTTAAACATTCAATCACTAAATTTGCACCGTTCATTAAGATGTTGTGTCCTTTGTTATTTTAAACGAATTCGTAATGGGGCTAATAGATAACACAAAATAGTCGGGTTTTGAATTAAATTTGTGAAAAAAATGTGATTTTGGTTTAAGTGGGGAAAATTACGGCAAATTTCGTGGATTTTGGCAGGAAAAATCTCTTCTATTTATTAAGAGGTAGCACCTAACTACAAAGGGGTATTTTGACCTATTTTTGTTGATTTAGTTCAAAGAAAGCTATCTTTGCAATAGAAAGTCCTTGCCAAATTTTATATTCTCGCACGTGAAATATAACAGTATCTTATTGTTTTTAATAAGAAAAATTCTCATTTAGATATTTTAATAAACCATCCTTGTGGGGGACTCTATCGTGAAACGTTTAACCAAAACTTTAGCAATGGCGACCATTGCAATGCTCGGTTGCTTTCATTCAGCGCAGGCTGAAGAAAAGGCTTCGGGTGCTCAAACTGAGACTTTAACTCAAAAAGCACTCAAACACGAAAAGCTGGGTGTGACTGTTGAATCTGCAAATCATCTTTTTGCAGATAAATATCCACTTCAATACAATTCTTGGAAAGCAACTTCTGAATCGACTGACCGTGGTAGTGCGTTAGAAGCTGATCCTCGTAGTGTCATTCTTTGGGCTGGTTATTCTTTCTCAAAAGAATATAACAAGCCTCGTGGTCACTATTATGCCGTCACTGATGTGCGTGAAATTTTGCGTACAGGGGCACCGAAAGATGAAAATGATGGCCCGCAGCCAATGGCATGCTGGACTTGTAAAGGCCCCGATGTGCCTCGTTTAATTGAAGAGAAAGGTGAACGTGGTTATTTCGATCCAAAATGGGCGAAATATGGTTCTGAAATCGTGAACTCAATCGGTTGTGCCGACTGTCACGATACTAAATCAGAAGACTTTAAAGAAGGTAAACCTGCATTACGTGTTGCTCGTCCACACGTATTACGTGCATTGGAAAGTGTAGGTTGGACTTTCGAAAACTTAGACAAACAAGGCAAACGTGTTGCTATATGTGCAAACTGCCACGTGGAATATTATTTCAAAGATAAAAAAGACGTAACCTTCCCTTGGAAAAATGGCGTAGATGTGAGCAGTATTGAAAAATATTACGATGATATTGAATTTGCTGACTGGACTCACGCATTATCGAAAGCTCCAATGTTAAAAGCACAGCACCCAGACTTTGAAGTTTGGTCACAAGGTGTGCACGGCAAAAATGGCGTAACTTGTATCGACTGCCATATGCCGAAAGTGAAAGACAAAGATGGCAAAGTGTATACCGACCACAAAATCGGTAATCCATTCGATCAATTTGAATCTACTTGTAAAACTTGTCACGAACAAAGCAAAGAAACCCTTCAAAAACGTGTAGCAGAGCATAAAAAACAAGTGAAAGACGCAATGATCAAATTAGAAGATCAATTAGTGCGTGCCCACTTTGAAGCGAAAGCGGCTTGGGATGCGGGTGCAACACCTGAAGAGATGAAAGACATCTTAAAAGCAATCCGCCACGCACAATGGCGTTGGGATTACTCAGCTGCAGGCCACGGTAGCCATATGCACGCACCAGATATGATGTTACACGTGATTGCAACAGGTATCGACCGTGCTGCAGATGCACGTGCTCAATTAGGTGTAGTATTAGCGAAACACGGTGTAACTACTCCAGTTGCGATTCCAGATATTTCAACCCGTGAAAAAGCACAAAAAGCAATTGGCTTAGATATTCCTAAAGACCAAGCTGCGAAAGATGAATTCTTACGCACAGTGGTGCCGCAATGGGAAGCTACAGCTCGCGAAAAAGGCTTATTACCAGCGGTAGAAGCGCCAAAAGAAGTCACAACACCAAAAGCAGAAGCAAAATAATCAAGCTTGAGGTGATGATATGAAAAATTTAATCTCAAAAGCAGGGCGAGCAATCGCCCTCCAAGCGGTCGCTTTAGTAAGTTGTTTTGCAATGTTCTCTGCAATTTCAACCGCTCACGCTGAAATGCCACCACTGCCACAACAAATGTGGCAAGGTAAATCGGATGTTCAAGTTGCTGATGAAGCTCGTCGTGATCCAAACCAATATTGTACTCAATGTCACGAAACCGCTAATGCAACAGGTAAACCATTTAGCCACGCCGGTAAACACTTCCAACACGGAACGAAAAGCCCAAATAGCGGTGAGCAAGTGACTTGTGTAAGCTGCCATGGCAATATGTCCGAAAACCACCGTAAAGGTGTGCGTGATGTAATGCGTTTCAGCAAAATGGATCAAAAGGCAAGCAAACCTGAACTTGAACGTACGGTTCACGAGCAAAATCAAGTGTGTGTAGCGTGCCATACGGCGGATAAATTACGTGAAAAATTCTGGGCTCATGATACTCACGCAAATAAAATTGCGTGTGCAAACTGCCACGAACTTCACCCAGAAAAAGATCCGATGAAGGCAATACCTGAAAAACAACGTATCAAACTTTGTACAGATTGCCACACTAAAATTCAGGCTCATAAAGAAGAAGTTAAAGCTCAGGAAGCTAAGGAAAACCAATAATGACTTGTACCCGTAGAGATTTCGTCTCAGGGGCAGGTGCTATCGCTGTGGTAGCAAGCACAGGGCTTGCTACTTCGGTTACTCTTGCAACTGAGAATGAACCGAAAAAAATTCGCTATGCGATGGTACACGATGAAACATCTTGTATCGGCTGTACCGCATGTATGGACGCTTGTCGAACCACAAACAAAGTGCCAGAAGGGGTTTCGCGTTTAGAAATTATCCGTAGCGAACCTTATGGCGAATTCCCAAATGTGGAATATGAGTTCTTCCGTCAATCTTGCCAACACTGCTCAAACGCACCTTGCGTGGCAGTGTGTCCAACAGGAGCTTCGTTTGTCGATCCTGAAACAGGGATTGTCGATGTACATTCTGATTTGTGTGTAGGTTGTCAATACTGTATCGCTGTTTGCCCGTATCGCGTGCGTTTTATCCATCCAGAGAAAAAATCAGCGGATAAATGTAACTTCTGTCGCGATACCAACCTTGCAGAAGGTAAACAGCCTGCTTGTGTAGAAGCTTGTCCAACTAAAGCATTAACCTTTGGCGATATGAACGATCCAAATAGTGCCGTGGCGAAAAAAGTGCGTGAAAATCCAGTTTATCGCACCAAAGTGTCATTAGGTACTCAACCGAACTTATATCACATTCCATTTGGCAAAGGGGAGCATAGATAATGAACAACTATATTCCTTTTCATACCCCCAATTTAGTGTGGGACAGCACCATTGCGGTTTATCTTTTCTTATTAGGGATTTCTTCTGGTGCGGTGCAGCTTGCTATTGCATTCCGTAATAGCGTAAAAGTAGAAAAGCCAAGTGAGAACTGGATTATTCGTAGTGCGGCAATTTTAGGCACCATCCCAACAATTCTTGGTTTGACTTTGTTGGTGTTCCACTTAACTAAACCGTGGACATTCTGGAAGCTGATGTTTAACTACAACGGCACTTCTGTGATGTCAATGGGCGTAATGATGTTCCAAGCCTATATGGCTGTATTGGTAGTCTGGATTGCGATTATGTTTAAAGACTGGATCGCAGTACTTGTAAATCGCTACTTCCCTGTGTTTAAATTTGTCTTGCCTTGGATTGATTTCGCAGAACGCAAGTTCTTAAAACCGATTGAATTTGTGCTATTTACCTTAGCTGCAGTGCTTGGTGCTTATACGGGCTTCTTGCTTTCGGCGTTAATCAGCTACCCAATGTTGAATAACCCAGTATTGCCAGCTTTGTTCTTAGCATCGGGAACTTCATCAGGTATCGCAGCGACTTTCTTGATGATTTTAATTGCGGGTAAACTTTCAGGCGAAAGCCGAGAAATTCACTTTATCCACAAATTCGAAGTGCCGATTATGGTTACTGAATTAGGTTTGTTAGTGGCATTCTTCGTAGGCTTGCATTTTGGTGGGGCAGACAAACAACTTGCCTTGCACAACGCAATGACAGGTTTCTGGGGAATGCTGTTCTGGATTGGGGTATTCTTTATCGGTATCTTAATCCCACTCGTGGCAAACTTATTCGGTAGCCACGAAGTGAAACACAGCCCGAAATTCATCATCTTGGTCTCTATCTTCGACTTAATCGGTGTATTCTGCTTACGTTTCTTTATCCTTTATGCAGGGCAGTTAACAATAGCGAGTTAGTTAAACTCCTTGCTTTCCAAGCGGTCTATTTTGTAAAATCTTTTGCAAAATCGACCGCTTTGTCGTTTTCTAAACAACAAAATTTCTATAAAATTTCCTTTCATTAAGCGATTAGATTTTCTAAGGATTTTACGCATGCCACAAAAGCCTCCTTTTTCTATTACTTCAAAAATGCTCAACTTAGTCGTAGAAATTTCACATAAATTAGGCACATTACAAGTTGATTTTGAACACCATTTACATCTTAGAAAAAATAACCGCTTATGCTCTATTCAAGCCTCTCTTGCAATTGAAAATAATAGCTTAACTATTGAGCAAGTAACGGATATTATTGATGGGAAAAGAGTTTTAGGGCATCCAAAAGAAATCAGAGAAGTGCAAAATGCCTATGATGCTTACGACGATATTTTGACTTACGATCCTTATTCCGTGAGCGATTTTTTAAAAGCACATCGCCTTTTAACGCAAGATTTGGTTAAAGAAGCGGGCGAATTTCGCTCTAAAGATGTCGGTATTTATAATACGCAAGGGCAGTTTGTACATATGGGGGCAAGACCACAATTTGTTGAATATTTAATTGCAGATTTGTTTGCATGGGCGAAACAAGATGACACACCAGCCTTGATTAAAAGTGCGGTCGTTCACTATGAAATTGAGATGGTACATCCTTTCTCAGATGGTAATGGGCGAATGGGGAGATTATGGCAAAGCGTGATTTTGAGCAAATGGAATCCGATTTTTGCATGGCTTCCTGTTGAAACTATTGTTTATGCTCATCAGCCAGATTATTATCAAACGCTTTCACAGGCAGATCGAGAAAATAGCTCAACAGTATTTGTAGAATTTATGTTGGAAGTGATTTTAGAAACATTGAATGATTATTAAATAACAAGCGGTCAATTTTGTAAAATCTTTCGGTATTATGTAACAGTTACACAAAATCACTTTTATATAAATATAATCGTTTTTACCCGTAGGGGCGGGGTTTATCCCCGCCCATAATCAGACTGAAGCATAAAGGGCGGGGATAAACCCCGCCCCTACAAAAGAGTCAAGCTAATTGCTTAATGTTTTGTACATGCCATTAGGATAAAAATGAATTGTATAGCTATTATCTGGAAATATGATAAATTCAACTTTCCCATTTTTATAAATCTTCTTTAAAACAGCATCATTTTGGCGATAAGTTACTGGCTCTCCATATATGTCATCCAGATACTTTGTTATGCTTTCAATATAAGTTTCAGCCTTTTTCTTATCTTCAAACTCTATTGCAGATCCAATAGTTATTTTATATAGTCCAGACTTATTAAATGATGCGAAAAATGGTTCAGCCCCATTCTTAGTATAAATAAATTCCGATTTTTTCATGTATTCACATAGTAACGTAATATTATTGATATCCCTATAGTGAATCGAATAATTACTATCAATTAGCATATGTATATTATTTCTGCGACAAGGAATGTTTTGAGCAACTTTTTCTATTGAATCCCCCCAATTAATGTTAGGAAACCCTAATATTTCCTCTGCATAAGAAGGTCCTGTTAATAATGAAGTTAAAATAGTCAATATTAGTTTATTTTTTCATAGATTACATCTCATTTAATTTGGTTTGAATATCTTGTAATAGTTTTTGATAATAGTCATTTTTTTCAAAAATCCTACTATCAATTTGTTGAATTTCATTATCTGTCATCTTATCCCACTCTTCAATTGAATACATCGAATCAAATGTTGTCATTTTTTGATAAAAGCCAAACTTTTTCCATAGCTTGATAAACTCTTTTTGCTCTTTACTTTCAGTTGAGAATTGTTGCAAACAGTAAAGTGAACCTATCCATAGAGTTTCATTATTTAATAAAGCTTTAAAGAGTAATATATCACCTTTCTTAGATAAAATTTTGTGTTTATTTATCAACCTCATATTTTCTAGAATTAACTTAATAATTTGATTATGACTTATACTTTCCTGGAAGTTAAACTGATTATAGTTATAAGCATTTGTTTCTTTATTATAAATAGAATCTAATTTATCTAGAAAGAATTTAAAATAGATTTTATTTTGAGTGTGATTGAGTTCTCTGTTTATAAGAGAAAAGGATTCTTTAAATTGATTATTATAATATAAATATATTGAGAAAAATAATGCGATTAAAGATAAAAAAGTTTGGCTATATTTCACAATCCAATTATCGTTAAGAGTGTTTGGTAAGTTTTCAATAGCAAGAACTATATCTTTTAAAGTAAAACCTTGCATTAAATCTAAAATTAAGCTTGTTTCGTTCATTTTTATCTCCTATTTAATAATGTCTAGTAACACTGGGGTATCGCGATGATTATTAAAACCAAAATTTGTGTCAAAATATAATGTAATTGAGAATTTATTATTAGACTCCATCCCTTTGAGATAGATAAATTCTTTAGGGAATGAAGCTAAGTACCTATCTTTATCTATTTCAGGTTTTCCATATAGGCTTTCAAGATTTTGAGTTAATTCTTGCATTTTTCCTAAAAACTCTGTTTCAGATAACTCTTTAAATAAATTTAAGCTAATTTTATAAACGTTATCTTCAAAAAGGCTTACTTCTAAGGGATAAGGTGTGCGATTATCTATACGAAATTTCAAGCAGGTGTAGCTTATTTCGTTATCTTGAAAACGATGAGTTTGTACCCAATAGGTTTCGCAAAATTTACTGCGTTTTACTTGATCAAAAGACATGCCAAACTTAATGTCTTTATATCCATCAACAGCAAAGCTAGGCAGAGCAATTGCTCCTAATAACGTGCCTAACAACCAATGTTTTTTCATGTTTACCTCTTGTTAAATGTTGTTTTAGTTACTGACATAATGAAAAAGCTATTTTTCGAGGAGTATTGTAAATTGTTTTTTTTTTGTGCAATAATTGAATGGAAGATAGACAGAAAATTCTTTTCAAGATAGGTAAATAAGGAATGGTGAATAGATTGAAATCATTAACGTTTCGACAAGTCCAGCAACCGTTATCTCAAGTGCTCAGTTTCGCACAATCGACGGCTTTATCATTTTTTAATAGCAAACATTGGCTTTTTGCTGTAAACTGTTATCCCGTCCTGATAGTTGGGATTTCGTAAAAATGCCAACTTTTCAATTCATTTCCAACCCAATTTTTCATCACAAAGGCAAATAAAATGGCAACGAATTATATTTTTGTGACGGGCGGTGTTGTTTCTTCTTTAGGTAAGGGGATTGCCGCGGCGTCTTTAGCCTCTATTCTTGAAGCTCGTGGTTTAAATGTCACCATTATGAAGCTTGACCCTTATATCAACGTAGACCCAGGCACAATGAGCCCAACGCAACACGGCGAAGTATTCGTAACAGCGGACGGTGCTGAAACCGACTTAGACTTAGGTCACTACGAGCGTTTTATCCGCTCAAAAATGAGCAAAGCGAACAACTTCACCAGCGGTAAAATTTACTCTGAAGTATTACGCAAAGAGCGTCGTGGCGATTATTTAGGTGCAACTATTCAGGTTATCCCACACATCACTAACGAAATCAAAGAACGTGTAATCGAAGGTGGTAAAGGGCGTGATGTGGTGATTGTTGAAGTGGGCGGTACAGTAGGCGACATCGAATCACTACCATTCTTAGAAGCATTACGCCAATTAGCAGTGGATGTAGGTCGTGAAAAAACCTTATTTATGCACTTAACTTTAGTGCCGTATATTCCAACTGCAGGCGAAGTGAAAACCAAACCAACGCAGCATTCTGTAAAAGAATTGCTTTCAATTGGTATTCAGCCAGATGTGTTGATCTGCCGTTCAGATCGTGCGATTCCTTCAAATGAACGCAAAAAAATCGCCTTATTCTGTAACGTGCCAGAGCGTGCGGTAATCTCATTAAAAGATGTAGATTCTATCTATCGCATTCCTGAATTATTGAAATCGCAAGGTTTAGACAGTTTTGTATGCGACCGTTTCCGTTTAGACTGCCCAGAAGCAGATTTATCTGAATGGGAACAAGTGCTTTACCGCCAAGCGAACCCAACGGGCGAAGTGACCATCGGTATGGTGGGTAAATATGTCGAATTGCCAGATGCGTATAAATCTGTAAATGAAGCATTGAAACACGCGGGCTTAACTAACCGTTTAACCGTGAACATTAAATACATCGATTCGCAAGATGTTGAAACTAAAGGCACAAGCGTGTTAGAAGGAGTGGATGCGATCCTTGTTCCTGGTGGCTTCGGCTATCGTGGCGTGGAAGGCAAAATCCGTACCGCACAATATGCTCGCGAAAACAAAATCCCATATTTAGGTATTTGCTTAGGGATGCAAATTGCGTTAATCGAATATGCTCGTAACGTCGCAGGTTTAACTGAAGCGAACTCAAGCGAATTCGACAAAGATTGCCCACAACCTGTGATCGGCTTAATCACTGAATGGCAAGATAAAGACGGCAATGTTGAAACTCGTTCTGATGACTCAGACTTAGGTGGTACAATGCGTTTAGGGGCACAAAAATGCCACTTAATCGAAGGTTCAAAAGCTCGTGCATTATACGGCACAGAAACGATCGAAGAACGCCACCGTCACCGTTACGAAGTAAACAATACGTTGCTTCCGCAAATTGAATCCGCTGGCTTAAAAGTAACAGGTTTATCAGAAGACCGTAAATTAGTGGAAATTATTGAAGTGCCAAACCACCCTTGGTTTGTGGCAGCTCAATTCCACCCAGAATTTACCTCTACGCCGCGTGATGGTCACCCACTTTTCGCAGGCTTTGTAAAAGCAGCAAAAGCGTACCAAGATTCACATAAAGCGTAATCAACATTTAGAAACTGATAAATGAAATGAAGCGGTTGAATTTGCAAAAGATTTTGTAAATTTAACTGCTTTTTATTTTAAAGGAGACTAATTTGAAGAAAAAAAGATATTTATCCGAACAACAACTTATTGCATTTATTGAACAAAAACTGGCAGAAAACGATATTTTCGCTCTCTTAAAAGGCTTTTTTCATTGGATTCGTTGCGAAGTCCATCGTGAAACTCAGTTACAATTTTTAATCAAAATCTTAAAGAAAAATAAACCGCTGACGCAAAATCTCGCCTCGCAGCTTTGCCGTTGGCTTTGCAGTATGCGACTTTATCCGCTGTTAATCACGAATGGTATTTTAAGCCGCGATGGTTTTCGTCGTGAATTTCGCTCACGCTTATACGAAAAAATCAATCCTGCTGTTGTGGATGTAAAAGATTTACGCGATATTTTTTTCCTGTTGTTCAACGATAAAAACGATGCCGAATGGATCAACAGCGTGCCACTTCGCTATTGGAGCAGTATTTTCAAATTACTCAACCGCTATGCAAGCGAAGCTGAACGAGAACGAGTCGACAGCCATTTACGCAATGAAGGTTTATTTTCAATCCAAATGCTCGCCATTTGGATTGCCGCAGAAGAGATGGAACCTGAATTGATGCGACTTGAGCCTAGCTTGATTGATGCAGAAAGCCCATTCGTTGCATTACAAAAAGAAGTGACGCTCTGGATTGATGCTCGCCGTCGAAATGAATTATTTGACGACTCCCATTTGCAAGTGATGTTTGCTCAAAGCAAAGCACTTATCGAACGCTTGAAGAAAAAAGGGGCAGCGATGGGTTCTTCAATGGAAGTGGCTTACTTACTTGAGCGTTTAGAGCAGACGCTTACACGCCTTGCAATGTTGATGGAAGTGTTTGCCTCTAACCGCTTTTTACCGCGTCGAATTTTACTTTTAGCTGGAAATTTGGCGGTGGCTTCCGCCAATAAACACAGCGTTTCTGCCCTTTGGAAACAGAGTGTGAGTATGCTATCGCGTAGCATTACACAAAACACCAGCGATCACGGTGAGCACTACATCACACGCACCAAAAGCGAATATCTGTCGATGTTCTATTCTGCTGCAGGCGGTGGCGTGCTGATTGCCTTGATGGCATTGTTTAAAATTTATCTTGGTGGTGCGATTGAAGATAAGGTTCTGAAAGGCATTGCCGAAGGGCTGAACTATGGCATTGGCTTTACCCTAATTTTTATGCTGCATTTTACCGTTGCGACTAAACAGCCAGCGATGACTGCGGCTCGCTTCGCTGATTTTGTGGGGAAAAACCCACAAGGGCGAGCTGTGAATATGAAACTGGCACAGCTGCTGATCGACGTATTCCGTTCGCAAAGTATTGCGGTGGTTGGGAATGTTGCTGTTGCGGTAGGCATTGCCTCGCTAGTGGCTTATGGCTACCAACATTTTGAAGGCAAACCATTACTCGATCAGGCCCAATTTGCCTATCAACTACACGCCATCGATCCACTTGGCGGTACTCTTTGGTTCGCTGCTATTGCTGGCGTTTGGCTCTTCTGTGCAGGGCTGATTTCAGGCTATGTCGATAACCGTTGCAATTACCTCAATATGCGAATGCGACTGCAAAATCATCCGCTATTAGTGAAACTAATGTCAGAACACAAGCGGTCGATTTTTGCGAATTATATGCACAATAATTACGGTTCGATTGTCGGGAATCTGGCGTTTGGGATGCTGCTCGGCTTAACGGGTGTTGTGGGCTACTGGCTCAATCTACCGCTAGATATTCGCCACATCGCCTTTTCTTCTGCAAACGTAGGTTATGCCACCATCAGCGGTGGGCTAAGTGGTACGATTTTCTTGCAAAGTCTTGGCTTTGTCTTGCTTATCGGTATTGTCAATTTAGCCGTCAGCTTTTCACTCACGCTTTCACTTGCGTTAAGATCACTTGGGGCAGAAGTGGACAGCTGGAAAAACATCGCCAAATGTGTATGGCAAATCCTCAAACAAAAACCATTGAGTTTGATTTTGCCTGTATAATGTCAAGAAATTTAAGATCGAGGATAATCTATGTGGTTTAAAAATGTGATGATTTACCGCCTAACCAGCGAGCTAAAGTTAGATGAAAATACGCTTAATGAACAATTAACCGACAACCGTTTCACACCTTGCGATGCACACGATATGAGCAAGTTTGGTTGGAGCAAGCCGTTGGCAAGTTCAGAGCAACTTTTCTTTTCACAAGACAATCAATTCTTGTTGATTTCACACCAAGAAAACAAACTTTTGCCTGCCAATGTGGTGAAGCAAGAAACCGAAAAACGCATTGCAGAGCTTGAGGAAAAAGAAGCTCGTAAACTTAAAAAAACGGAAACGCAGGCGGTAAAAGATCAGGTCGTTTCGGTTTTACTGCCTCGTGCATTTAGCAAACATCAATTCACTTCAATTTGGCTAGATTTAGATGCACAGCTTGTTTATGTTGATGCAGCTTCAAGCAAACGTGCGGAAGATACACTTGCCTTATTGCGTAAAACGCTCGGTTCGTTACCTGTTGTGCCGATTTCCTTTGCGATTCCGCCTTATGAAGTAATGACGGATTGGGTGGCAAAAGGCTATACGCCTGCGTGGTTGAATTTGCTTGAAGAAGCGGAACTTAAATCGTTTGAAACAGGCAGTGTCATTCGTTGTAAAAATCAAATGTTAGAAAGCGATGAGATGACACCGCATCTACAAGCGGGTAAATTTGTGACTAAAATTGCAATTGACTGGGAAAACCATTTTTCTTGCGTTTTGAACGAAGAAGCAGTACTTTCTCGCCTTAAATTTGCCGATGAAATTCGTGAGAAAAATGATGATATTTTAAAAGAAGATGTCGCTCAGCGTTTTGATGCTAATTTCTTGTTGATGACCGAAGAGTTGAAGTTGTTTACTCAGAAATTATCGGAAGAATTTGGTGGAATTAAAGAAAGAATTTAGCCGTCTTGATAAGGTATTGTATGAAAAAACTCGCACTCTTCATTCCTCTTGCAATTCTCGTGGCTGTTGTGGCGTTTCTCACTGTGCCGCTGTTGAACAAAGATGCTCTTTCGCCTACGGAAGATTGGCAAGATAAACCGATTCCCGAATTTGTGGGTAAGAATTTGCTCGATCCACACGCACGTTTAACCAACAACAGCTTGCCGCAAGAGCCTTATATTTTGAACGTTTGGGCGAGTTGGTGCACGTGGTGCATTAAAGAGTTTCCGATTTCGTTGAAGCTTAAAGATCAAGGCGTGCCTATTGTCGGGCTAACTTATGCCGATCAACCTACTGACGCTCGCGAAGCGTTAAACCGTTGGGGAAATCCGTTTGCAGTTGTGATTGACGATTACGAACGCGGCTTTTTAATTCAAACCTTGAAAGTCTCATCCGCACCTTCAAGCTATTTGGTGGATAAACACGGCGTGGTGCGTTATCAGCAAAAAGGTTACAACCCTAATTTTGAGCAAGATTTCTTGCCTCGTTTAGAAGCGTTAAGACAAGAACCATAAAATTTTTAAAGAGAATTTAAATGAAATTTTTGCAAAAAATTGCCTTTTTTCTACCGCTTGTTTTTGCTCTCATCAGCAACATCGCTCAAGCAGAAATGGTCGATACCTTCCAATTTCATAATGAAACCGACCGCATACGGGCAATTAGCTTGGCGAAATCGCTACGTTGCCCGCAATGCCAAAATCAGAATTTGTTGGAGTCGAATGCGACAACAGCGTATAAGTTGCGACTTGAAGTGTATGAAATGGTTAATCAGGGAAAATCTGATCAGGAAATTGTCGAGATTATGACCCAGCGTTTCGGCAATTTTGTGAATTATAAACCGCCTGTTAATGAACAAACGTGGTTATTGTGGGGAATGCCAATCGGGCTACTGGGGCTTGTTTTGGGGGCGGTTGTGTGGCGAACTCGCACGAAAAGAACGGGAAAATAGATGAAAACACGCGAACAATTAACTCGGGAAAATTACCAACAAGCGGTCAAATTTGCGGAACATCTTGCAGAACCATTTAAACAAGAATATTTGAAAGAAGCCGAAGAGCGTTTTCAGTTTGAGCAAAATAATACATCAAATTTGCAAAAAATGGGGCAATTTTCACCACTTGTCATTGCCTTTATTTTGCTCATTATTACGGTGGTAAGTGCTGGTCTTTACTGGCAATCGGGGCGGTATCCGTTGGTGCAGAAAGGTGAGCAGATGCACCAAGCCTTCCAAGTAAAATTGGAAATGGAAGATAAAACACAGAAAAATCAGCGTTATATTGAAAGCCTGCAAAACCGCTTGCGTGAAAACCCTAACGATGGCGATTTGTGGTATGAACTCGGGCAGGCTTATGCGTTGGATAATGAATTCAGCTCGGCACTGATTTGTTATCAAAACGCCCTAATGGTGCTAGGCGAAAAAGCCGCAATTTTAGGGGCGATGGCAACGGCAGACTATTACGACAAAGGGCAAAAGCTCTCAGCTGAAGCAAAAGCGTGGTTAAATCAAGCCTTGGTACTCGATCCAAAAGAGAGCTCAAGCCTGCTTTTGCTTGCCTCTGATGCATTTTTGAATAATGACTACGAACAAGCGGTCAATTATTGGCGAAAAGTGTTAGATAGCGATAACGATGCCATCAACCGCCGAGCGATTATTCAGAGTATCGAAATGGCGAAGCAGATGGGGCAAAAGCGATAACATTCTAAATATAATTTTTAGGAAGAAGGGGAAAGTTTCTATTTTTATTGATAGCTTTCCCCTTTTAATTAAAAAATACGATAAAAAACCTTTTAAGCTAATCACGCTATAAAGATGTAAAATTACTAGATAACCCTCTGTAAGCGATTTTAGTTGCGATATTTTATTCTGATAATAGCTATAAATTTCTAGTTTTAGGCTGTTTTAATAGCATAAAAATCGTCTATTCTCATTAAATTAGCATTTTACTTTCATTTATTGAACCGTTATAGTTAAACCGTTTTCGAATAAGCGGTCGAAAAAATCCTATTTTTTGCGATTGCTATTCTTGAGATTTTATTTTGAGTTGGAATTTATTATGGCAAAAACACTATACGAAAAACTATTCGATGCACACGTGGTATATGAAGCCGAGGGCGAAACGCCGATTCTTTATATCAACCGCCATTTGATTCACGAAGTAACTAGCCCGCAAGCCTTTGATGGTTTACGCGTTGCGGGTCGTCAAGTTCGCCAAGTCGGTAAAACCTTCGGGACAATGGACCACAGTATTTCTACCCAAGTGCGTGATGTAAACAAATTGGAAGGTCAGGCGAAAATCCAAGTATTAGAACTTGCGAAAAATACCGAAGCAACAGGGATTCAACTCTTTGATATGACCACCAAAGAGCAAGGCATTGTGCACGTAATGGGTCCAGAGCAAGGTTTAACCCTTCCAGGTATGACGATCGTATGTGGCGACTCTCATACCGCAACTCACGGTGCATTTGGAGCCTTGGCTTTTGGTATCGGGACATCAGAAGTTGAGCACGTTTTAGCAACCCAAACCTTAAAACAAGCCCGTGCGAAAAGTATGAAAATTGAAGTGCGTGGTAAAGTAAACCCTGGTATTACAGCAAAAGACATCGTGCTTGCCATTATTGGTAAAACGACAATGGCGGGCGGTACAGGCCATGTGGTTGAGTTCTGTGGTGAAGCGATTCGTGATCTTTCTATGGAAGGTCGAATGACCGTATGTAATATGGCAATCGAATTGGGAGCTAAAGCAGGTTTAATCGCACCAGATGAAACCACCTTTGAATACTTAAAAGGTCGCTCACACGCTCCAACAGGTAAAGATTGGGATGATGCAGTTGAATATTGGAAAACCTTGAAATCAGACGATGATGCTGAGTTCGACACCGTTGTGGTATTAGAAGCAAAAGACATCGCACCACAAGTTACTTGGGGAACAAACCCAGGTCAAGTAATCGGAATTGACCAAGTGGTACCAAATCCAGAAGAGATGGCAGATCCTGTAACAAAAGCTTCAGCGGAAAAAGCATTGGCTTATATCGGTCTTGAACCGAATACAGATCTTAAAGAAATCCCCGTTGATCAAGTATTCATTGGCTCTTGCACTAACTCACGTATCGAAGATTTGCGTGCGGCAGCGGCAGTAATGAAAGGACGTAAAAAAGCAGATAACGTTAAACGTGTGCTTGTCGTTCCAGGTTCTGGCTTAGTGAAAGAACAAGCAGAAAAAGAAGGCTTGGATAAAATCTTTATTGAAGCTGGGGCTGAATGGCGTAATCCAGGTTGCTCAATGTGTTTGGGGATGAACGATGACCGTTTAGGTGAATGGGAACGTTGTGCCTCAACCTCTAACCGTAACTTTGAAGGTCGTCAAGGTCGTAATGGCCGCACTCACTTAGTCAGCCCTGCAATGGCAGCGGCAGCGGCAATGTTCGGTAAATTTGTAGATATTCGCCAAGTGGCATTAAATTAAGAAAAAGGATAAGAAATGGCAGGTTTTAAACAACTTTCAGGTTTAGTCGTTCCACTTGATGCGGCGAATGTTGATACAGATGCAATCATTCCAAAACAGTTCTTACAAGCGATTACACGTGTGGGCTTTGGGAAACATTTATTCCACGAATGGCGTTATTTAGATGCAGAAGGCACTAAGCCAAATCCAGAATTCGTGTTGAATTACCCACAATATCAAGGTGCAACCATTTTACTTGCTCGTAAAAACTTAGGCTGTGGCTCATCACGTGAACACGCCCCTTGGGCATTAGCTGATTATGGCTTTAAAGTGATGATCGCCCCAAGTTTCGCAGATATTTTCTACAATAACAGCTTAAACAACCATATGTTGCCAATTCGCTTAAGCGAAGAAGAAGTGGAAGAGATTTTCCAATGGGTATGGGCAAATGAAGGCAAGAAAATTGATGTGGATCTTGAAGCAATGACAGTGACAACAGGTGATAAAGTGTATCACTTTGAACTGGATGAATTCCGCCGCCACTGTTTGCTAGAAGGGTTAGATAACATCGGCTTAACCCTTCAACACGAAGATAAAATTGCGGAATATGAGAAAAATATTCCTGCGTTTTTACGTTAATTAAAAGAAAACCTTTCATAATATTTATGAAAGGTTTTTTATAACATATATCCTTAATTATTCTTCAAACAACGCCAACAATTCAGCTACCTTGCCTCTTGATTCGCTTTTCTGCCCGATAGAGCGATTCACTTGTAATTTTTTTAACTTCATTCTTCGCTTCCCTTTACTAAATAGAAAACAAGAACAAAAAAACAACAAATTAACAAAGAATAATCAAATTATCTCAAATAACAATATATTATCACTACATATAAATTACTCTGAATCATCCTTTTAAATTTTTCTGCAGCCTATTGCAGAAGAAGTATACTTCTTCTGCTTGGTATTGACATAGCAAGCGGCTCTCCTATTTATCTTATAAATAATAAAGAAAGGAATACTTATGTGTAACCTAAATCACCATGAAAAAATGCTTTTCGAACAAATAGATCAACAAATTGATAAATCAGATAATCCCGAATTATGTTATCAATTTCTAAACTTAAAACTTGAATTAATCAAACATCTAAATCAGCAAGAAATAAATCTACAAAATATTGAAATTGAAAGTAGAAAATTAGATGATTCATTTAATTCTAGAATTCGTAGACCTTATCATCCAGCTAATAGAACCCCCTCTCTTTTTTAAATTATAATTAAGGATAAAACAAATGACTAAACTATCAAAATTTGCAGCAATACCATTAACATCATTACTAATTATTGGGTGTTCTGAAGATCCTAAAGCTCCTTCAATTGAAAATTATAAGATTGCATTACAAAAAGCATTAGATACACAACCTAGTACTTGCTTTGTTGTAACAAGAAGTATGGATGTTTACTTTAATAAAGAATATCCATTTACTTATGAGACAAATACTGAGAATGTATCTAACAGTGGTATTATAAAGACATTAAATGGCTGGACAACACGTGGTGTTTTGGAATTAAAAGAGTCAAAGGAATACAATGATGGGTATAACAATAAAACTTGGCTTGCGTATGATTATACCGATAAGGCTAAAAAAGAATACGATATTGAAGATAATTCTTACTATAATATTAAAGGAAGAAAATTTTGCGTATCAAGCAAAAAAGTTTTAGATCAAATTATTCAAGCTTCTGAGCCTTTGGTAAATCAATTTAACGGAAAAACATCTGTTGATATTGTCGCTACCTATAAAGTAGAAGGGCTACCTGATTGGGGATATGAATATGACTACTATAAAAATCCAATTGAAGATAATTACAAACTAATATTGATGCATGACGGATGGGTTGAAGAATCGCAAATAAAATAACGTAATAAAGCCATGATATAAATTATCATGGCTTTTTATGCTCATTGAGCAAACAACGCCAACAATTCAGCCACCTTGCCTCTTGATTCGCTTTTCTGCCCGATAGAGCGATTCACTTGTAGTTTTTTTAACTTCGCTCCCTTATAAATTTTACGAGTAAAAGGCGTATCGTGGTTGGAAATAAGCACGGGAAAATCGACTTCTTTTGCCAAATCAGCTAATCGACGTTGTTGCTCAAGGCTAAAGCCACCGCCTGCATATTGGGTAAAATTGGTGTCTTGTTGCAATGGAGCATAAGGCGGATCGCAATAGACGACATATTGATCAGGATGTTGTTTTAAATGGCTAAACACCTGCTCGAAATCAGCACAAATAAAGGTTGCTTTTTGGGCTTTTTCAGCAAAAAAACGTAACTCTTTTTCAGGGAAATAGTGGGTTTTATAACGTCCAAATGGTACATTGTAGCCACGTTTTTGGTTGTAGCGACATAAGCCATTAAAACCAAAGCGGTTTAAATAGAGGAATAAAACAGAACGTTCGAAAGGATCCTTTGAAGCATTAAATTCCGCTCGACGAGCAAGGTAGTACGCCTTGCTATTTGCATTTTCAGCGACAAAAAGAGCTTGGGCGTGTTGAATGTAACGCTCCACATCGGCTTTTACTGCATTGAAAAGATTGATCAAATCAGGGTTAATGTCCGCTAATAAATAGCGGTCAAAATCCATATTTAAGAAAACGGAGCCAGCCCCTACAAAGGGCTCAACGAAACAAGCCCCCTGCGGAATGCTTGGGGGCAAGTGATCAGAAATCGTTTGGGCAAGGCGGTATTTCCCGCCCGCCCATTTTAAAAAGGCTCGTTGTTTTTCCTGCATAGGACAGTTAGATATATAGAATGGCGAGATTAAATCTATCTCTGCGTAAATTTTTCAATGGCTGCAAGCACTTGCTCTTCAGTTGCCTCTGAAGTGACATAAGCCTTGCCAAGTGCTTTTAATAAAATCAAGCGAAGTTTGCCTGCTAGGACTTTTTTATCACGCCACATATAAGGCAAATATTCTTGCGGCTGCATATTATCTGGTGAAATAGTTGGCAATACGGCACGAGCAATCAATTTTTCTAAACGAGCCACATCTGCTTCGCTAATGTTGCCTAAAATGCGAGAAAGCTCTGCTGCTTCTAGCATTCCCACAGCAACGGCTTCACCGTGCAACCAATTACCATAGCCCATATGAGCTTCAATGGCGTGTCCGAAAGTATGTCCGAGATTTAACAAGGCACGGTCGCCTTTTTCAGTTTCATCACGAGCCACAACATCTGCTTTTAACTGACAGCAACGCTGAATACAATATTCCAATGCCTCTTGTTCGAGAGTAACTAATTTATCGATATTCTCTTCAAGCCATTGGAAGAAATCAATATCGAAAATCGCACCGTATTTAATCACCTCTGCCAAACCCGCACTCACTTGACGTTTTTCAAGGGTATGAAGTGTGTTGGTATCAATAATCACGGAAACAGGCTGGTAGAACGCTCCAATCATATTTTTGCCCAATGGATGATTTACCGCAGTTTTGCCGCCAACTGAAGAATCCACTTGAGCAAGTAAAGTCGTTGGGATTTGAATAAAACGAATACCGCGCTGATAAGAGGCTGCAGCATAACCTGCCACATCACCAATCACGCCGCCACCTAATGCAATAAGCGTGGTATCACGGTTGTGATTTTTCTCTAAAAGAGCGGTAAAAATCAGGTTAAGCGATTCTAAATTTTTATATTTTTCACCGTCTGGAATGAGCACAGAATCGACTGAACAACCTAATTCAGTTAAGGCTTTTTCTACCGTTGCAAGATAATGCGGGGCAATGGTTGGATTAGACACAATCATTACCTTATCGCCCGCTTTTAATGGGGCATAGCTTTTCGGATCGCTTAATAAACCTGCCGCTATCGTGATGGGATAACGACGCTCTTTGAGTTCGACATTAACTTGCAACATTGTGTTTACCTTATTTTTGTTTTGTTATTTTATTGCAGATTATCGATCATCTCGATGATATTTGTTGCAACCACTTTTGCCGCTTGATCATCAGTTTGAAGGGTAATATCTGCAATTTCTTCATAAAGAGGATTACGAATTTTTGCTAAATCTTCCAACGTTTTACGCGGATCCTCTGTTTGTAATAATGGACGTTTTTTATCGCGTTGAGTACGTTCAAATTGCTTATCCACAGTAGTTTCTAGATAGATTACGATGCCACGAGCGGAAAGCATATTACGATTATCTTTTGATAAAATTGAGCCACCACCTGTAGAAAGCACAATGCCTTGCCCTTGTGTTAACTCATTGATAATACGCTCTTCACGTTTACGGAAGCCCGCCTCGCCTTCTACATCAAAAATCCAATCAATATCCGCCCCTGCACGCTCTTCAATGACTGAGTCTGAATCTAAAAATTCCATTCCGAGCATTTGAGCCAATTGGCGACCAATTGTGCTTTTACCTGCGCCCATTGGACCAATTAAGAAAATATTGCGTTTTTCTGCCATTTTATTCTCATTTAAAAATTAGTTTAACATTGTGATTTGGGTTGAAAAAATAACCGCTTGTATCTTTTATATAAAACACAAGCGGTCTGTTTTTGGAAAAAGATTACCAAATCTTTTATTCAAGATTGAAAGAAATACCACAAATCGCCTAAAAATAATTAGGCGTGATTATCGCAAGAAACCACACCTAATTTCAACCTTTCGCAAGGCAATCCGCAAAAATTCCCTAAAATTAAATAGGGATTAGAATAATTCACCGCCCGACGGAGAAGCTAAAATCCCTTTAGGTGGTAAACCTAAACGTACGCCACCGCCCGCATCACGCGGATTCACGCCAGGCGTGCTTTGTTCCACCACAAATTTCTTCGTTGGCTCCGTTCCTTTAATAAAGTATTCGGTCAGCTGACTACCTAAGAAACCGCTCGTCGCATCAATTTTCGCCTCCACAATATTAGATGGTGTTGGCAAAGTGCGATCTTTTTTATCAGAAAGAGCGACTTTCATATAATCACGCCACGCAGGCATTGCCGTTCTTGCCCCTGATTCGCCACGCCCTAGCACACGTTTATTATCGTCGAAACCAACATACACAGTGGTCACAATATTTGAGCCAAATCCTGCATACCAAGTCACTTTCGATTGGTTCGTTGTTCCTGTTTTACCGCCAATATCTTTGCGTTTGAAATCGTTCGCTAATGCTCGACTTGTTCCTCGCCAGCCTTGTCCAGGTTCGCCATAAATTGCACTGTTTAACGCACTACGCATCAAAAATGCCACTTCAGGCTTCATCACACGTGGAGCATAAACGGTTTCACCTGTTTGATTTTGTACGCCTGCCATTAAATCTGGTGCATTATCTTTGCGAGCATTATCAATCATAGGCTCTTCACTATCAGATGGAGCTTCTTCGGTCGCGGTTTCGCTTACGCTAACCGTTTCATTATCTCTTAATGAGCGGAAGAATTGCTCTTCATCGTGAATTTTCACGCCATCAAGTTGCTCTGGTTCAGGATAAACCAACGGTAAATTGGTACATTCCATACAAGCAATAGGCGGATTCGCTTTAAATAATTCATTGCCTTGACTATCTTCAATGTGTTCAATAATGTACGGCTCAATCAAAAAACCGCCATTATCAAATACGGCATAAGCACGTGCCATTTCAAGCGGTGTGAACGATGCTGCACCTAATGCCAACGCTTCCGTTGCCACAAATTGATTACGGTTAAAGCCAAAACGTTCTAGATAATTCGCTACATAATCAATGCCTGCCATTTGCAGAATACGGATCGACACCATATTTTTCGATTTACCCAAAGCAACACGCATACGAAGTTGTCCTTCATAGCGTCCGTCCGCATTTTTTGGTGTCCACGGTTTTTGACCACGCTTAGTAATCGTAATCGGATCATCGCTAATCGTACTAGATAAGCTCAAACCTTTGTTCATCGCTGCCGCATAAATAAATGGCTTGATGGAAGAGCCGACCTGCACAAGGGATTGCGTTGCACGGTTAAAACGGCTTTGTTCAAAACTAAAACCACCTACAACCGCTTCAATCGCCCCGTTATCGCTATTAAGTGAAACAAGAGCGGAGTTGACTTCAGGAATTTGTCCCAAATACCACTCACTGTTTTTACCCTTGCTCACCCAAATTTGCTCGCCTACATTGAGCTTGATTTGTTTACCAAAAGTCGCATTTGTTTTTTTCATTTCCGCTTTATCGCCACTTGGCAACATTAGCGTATAGCTATTTTTATTTACCGCAGTAACAACAACGGGCGTAAATGGATCTGAGTTCGGTAATTTACTCAAATAATCAATTATCGTTTCATCATCCCAAGCGGTTTTATTTGTCCAAAGTTTTGCAGCACCTCGCCAACCGTGACGGCGGTCGTATTGAATCAGGTTATTTCTAACCGCATCTTGAGCCGCTTTTTGGTCGGTCGATACCACGGTTGCGTACACTTTAAAGCCTTTGTTATACGCCACATCTTCGCCAAAACGTTTAACCATTTCTTGGCGAATCATCTCGGTCACATAATCGGCTCTAAATTCAAGTGCCGCCCCATAAAAAGCCGCTTTGACTTCTTCATTTTTTGCCGCTTCATATTGCTCTTTGGTAATTTTCCCCACTTCAAGCATACGACCAAGTACCACATTACGACGGTCGGTTGCTCGTTTTACCGAATAAATCGGGTTCATTGTAGAAGGAGCTTTTGGCAAGCCTGCAATAATAGCCATTTCACCAAGTGTGAGCTGATCTAGCGTTTTACCAAAATAAGTTTTCGCAGCCGCAGCCACACCATAAGAGCGATAACCAAGATAAATTTTATTCAAATAAAGCTCTAAAATTTCCTGTTTGCTCAATACTTTTTCAATTTCTAACGCCAAAATCGCTTCTTTGATTTTACGTTCAATATTTCGCTCAGGCGTTAAAAAGAAATTACGAGCCAATTGTTGGGTAATCGTACTCGCTCCTTGCGTATCGCCTTGACTAGAACGATATGCCGCACGAATAATACCTTTCGGATCCACCCCTTTATGCTCATAAAAACGAGCATCTTCAGTAGCTAAAATAGCATCAATTAACGGCTGTGGAATATCCGCCAATTTCACTGGAATACGACGCTCTTCGCCCACCTCACCGATTAACTTTCCATCAGAGGTAAAAATCTGCATTGGCTGTTGTAACTCAACGGTTTTCAGCGTTGAAACATCAGGCAAGCTCTCTTTAATATGAATGTAGGCAACTACGCCCGCAAGCCCTGCCACAATTAGCAAGGTAAGTAAAGCACTAAATATTATTTTTGCGATCTTCATCGAAAAAATCTCTTTTCCTAAATGACAAATAAATTAAATCGCCAATAATGGCACGTAATTGTTGATAAGTATAAACGAAAAAACGGCTTAAAGCGTGAATTAAAGGAATTTTTATGTCTTGGTTTACAAAATTTACAACGCCAAAATCCCCCAAAACCTTGCTTATTGGTATCGCAGAGGATGACAACCATTTTTGTCTTGCTTACCTTGAGGCAAATGAGCCTATTGTAAATTTTTATCCAAAATCGACCGCTTTAACTGAGATTTTAGCGTCTTTACCTATCGATTTGACCACAAAAAAGCAAATTATTCGCCCCGTGCCATACCATTATATTTGGCGAAAATATCTTATTCAGCCGTTAATTAAAGATGAAAATGCCCTTTTTCGGTACGTTATTCAGACCCTCAAGCAAGAATTACCGATTTCTCTTGAGGAAGTTTATTTTGATTATCTCGTCACGCCAATGCCTGAAAAGAACCTCACGCAGATTATTATTTATGCGTTAAGAAAACGTTTTGCCGAACCACTATTAGTCGATAAAAACACGATTTTGGATTGTGAATTACATTGTTGGCAACGGGGATTGCACTATTTATTAAAAGAAAAATCACAAAATGGGCAAATTTATGCGTTTAAAGAGAAATATATTGAATTTAAATTAAATGAATTATCCATTCAAACAGAATGTGATCAAGATTATTTAAGTTTAAACGACCTTAAGCTACCTGAACATTTAATTTCTAAACCTCTTTACGTACTTGCTCTAGGGGCAATGCTTTGGCAAGAAAATAAACAGGACTCAATACAATGAAAAAGGGAATCAATCTAGCTCAATCATTACAGCAAAATTGGATAGATAATTCAGTAAAAAATATTTTAAAACTATGTTTTTCACTATCATTATTAGTTTTAATCGCTTTATCCTTTCATTTTTATTTTGGGAGTAAGAAAAATGAAATTTCTTTACTAAACCAAAATAACAATGAACAAAAAGAACAATTAGAAAAAATCGAACAAAGTTTAACAAATTTAACCCCGTTACCCATTAACTACACAAAAGTACTAAAAACAGAGGAAATTGAAAAATTGGTAAATTTATTACAAGAATTACCCGTCAAAAGTGCTGGTATTAGTGTTATCCGCTTTTACGTTGATCAAGGTTTGAAATTAAAAATTGCAGGCACCTATCAACATCAACAAGACTTTGAAGAGCTAGAAAACTTTTTTAAAGAAAATGGTTTTAGTATCAATATTGAATATTTACAAAGTAATGATAAAGCAAAAGCTGACTTTAGCATTATCATTTATAAAGAATAAAAATGAAAAAATTTATCCATAAATATTACCTTATGCCTGAAACATTAGTTTATCAGGCAATAAATCAATTAAATCGGTATTTTTATAAAATCATTTTTGGTATTACTTTTATATTCCTACTCTATCCAAGCCTACAAGCGGTAGATTTAGTACAACAATTTACAAAATTGGAAGCTGTTTCAAAAAATCTAAATAAAGAAATAACAGAGAAAGAACAATTACTCAACATTAAATTAGCAGAAAAAGGAAATAATCAAAGCCAAGAGCTGACACCGACTAAAGTTAGCCAACAACTTGAAGAGCTATTTCATCAATATAACGCTGAGATTAACACTATGCAGTGGGATTTAACCCAAGATAAGCAGATCAATATTACGATTGCCCAAAAGGCAAACGCTTTATTTGAATTGACTGATCAACTGAATCAACTTCATTTTTTACGTTTTAAAGAGATAACATTAACCCGTTTAGATTATAAAAATCTTGTTCAATTAAATGCGACACTACAACTCGTGAATCAATAATTTGAGGAAAATATGTATAAACTTATTTTATTTCTACTCTTTCTTATTCCCTTTAAAAGCTTTGCCGATCCGTTTTATGGCGATAGCACTGAAAAAGAAAACAGCACACAAACAAAATCAAATATTGCTAAAAAACGGGTAAAAACGACCGCTTGTGAAATGCCAGAAGGGGCGAATGAACTCAATCTACCCGTTGAATTTGAGGATTTAAAACTGATAGGGGTATTCAAAAATAAAGATAAATTTAAAGCTCTTTTTGTTGATAAAAACAACCAGATTTTTGATTTTATTCAGAATGATTTTTTGAAGGATAAATCCATTCAGATTAGCGAAATAAATACAAAATTAGTGAAATATATTAACTGGGATTTAACTGAAGATTGCCAATCTCCTTATCAAATTACCTTAAAGCTCTAACAGGAATAACGTTTATTTTATGAAAAAATGGTTATCTATTTTATTTATTTTTCCACTTTCGCTTTTTGCTAATCAAATTTCATTAGTTTTGAAAGATGCACCAACGGCTCAAGTGATGACTTATCTTGCCAGCGAAATGGATAAGAATATTGTCTTACACCAAGATATTGAAAATAAAAGCACAATTAGAATCGAAAACAGTCAATTCGATGCTGTTTTGAAAAGCATCGCCAAAATCAATAAATTAAATATTCAGCAAGAAAATGGTGTTTATTATATTAGTGAGAAGTCGAAAGAAGATATTCTTGAAAAAATTAAACCGCTTGAAGAAGAAAAGCCAAGATTAGTCACGCGAACCATAAAATTGCACTACGCCAAAGCTTCTGAAGTCATTGAATCTTTAACGAAAGGTAGCGGTGCATTTTTAAGTGATGGAGGTTATATTCATTTTGATGAACGTAGCAATAGCTTAATTGTGAAAGAAAACGTGGCTTCAATCAAAAATACATTAGCTCTAATTAAAGAATTAGACAAACCAACCGAGCAAATCGCAATTGAAGCTCGAATCGTTACAATCAGCAGCAAAAATTTGCAAGAATTGGGGGTACGTTGGGGAATGTTCTCAGCTGATGGTGGCACTGGCAGAAATTCAGGGCGAATTCAAGATTTAAACGTCAATTTTCCTGTAACTTCGGGGGCTTCAGCTACGTTACAAGTGGCTTCAATTAACTCAAAATTATTGGATCTCGAACTTTCCGCCCTTGAACAAGAAAATAACGTAGAAATTATTGCAAGCCCGCGTTTATTAACCACCAATAAGAAACTTGCAAGCATCAAACAAGGTACGGAAATTCCTTATGCGATTTACGATCGTAAAGCTGAAACCTATGATATATCCTTTAAAGAGGCAGTTTTAGGCTTGGAGGTGACACCACATATTTCCAAAGATAACCAGATTTTGATGGATTTAATCGTTACGCAAAATTCACAAGGGGAGTCGATTAGTAATTCCATTACGGGCAATTCGACTATTGCGATTGATAAACAAGAGTTAAACACACAAGTGTTTGCCAAACACGGCGAAACCATTGTATTAGGCGGTGTTTTCCAACATTTGAAGTCGAAAGATAGTGATAAAATCCCTGTTTTGGGGTCTATTCCCTTTTTGAAAAAATTATTTAGCTATCAAAAAGACCAGATTAGCAAGCGTGAGCTCGTCATTTTCGTCACGCCTTATATTGTTCAATCAAAAGATGTTGCAGTTGATTTACCGAAATCAAAAGAAAAAGCCAAAAAGCTGTAAGAAAATGTCACGAAATTATGCTAAAATCTGCCAATATTTTTTATCGTTGATTTACTAGAGGTTATATGAAACTTTCCCCTCGTCGCCGTGCAAGAGAGTGTGCGGTTCAAGCATTATATTCGTGGGCTATTTCTCAAAATAGTGTAGAACAAATTGAATTAGTCTTCCAAACCGATACTTTTGCTGCTGAAGATCCTGAAACAAGCGGTCACGTTGATCGTGCATTATTCACACGTTTATTACGTGGCACAGTGGCAAATATTGAAGAAATTGATGCTTCTCTTCGTCCGTTTTTAGATCGCAACGAAGAAAACGTAGATTTAATCGAACGCAGTATTTTACGTATGGCAGCCTTTGAATTGCACTTTGAACAAGATACCCCGTACAAAGTGGTTATTAACGAAGCGATTGAAGTGGCAAAAGCCTTCGGTTCAGACGACAGCCACAAATACATCAACGGCATTTTAGATAAATTAGCACCAGCACTTGGACGCAAATAATTGATTAAATGAAGTTTAAAGCGAGCAAAGTCTCGCTTTTTTCATTTGAAGGTAACCATAAGTGAGGTAAAAAAATGGGCGAATTTGATCTGATCAAGCGGTATTTTTCTCAACAAAATTTGCAAAATGATGTCCTCTTATCTGTTGGCGATGATTGTGCTATTACACAAGTTCCAGAGGGCTATAAACTCGCAATTACCACAGATACTCTAGTTGAAGGCACGCATTTTTTACCCTCTATTTCAGCTTCTGATCTTGCTTATAAAAGCGTAGCGGTTAATTTGAGTGATTTAGCGGCAATGGGAGCAACACCTGCGTGGGTTTCCTTGGCTCTTACTTTGCCCGAAGTACGTGAAGAATGGCTGACTGAATTTAGCCAAAGTTTATTTGCCATTTTAGATCGTTATGGTGTAAGCCTAATTGGGGGCGATACCACCAAAGGTCCGTTGTCGATTACCCTCACGGCACAAGGTTTTTTACCGCAAGAACAAGGCTTATTCCGCCATCAAGCTCAAGTGGGCGATTGGATTTTTGTATCGGGATATTTGGGCGACAGTGCTGCAGGGCTTGATTTGCTGTTGAAAAATCGCAAAATTGAAAACGAATCTGACCGCTATTTAGTGCAACTCCATCTTCGCCCAACGCCTCGTGTTGAACTTGGGCTTGCTCTTCGAGCATTTTCAAAAACGGCATTGGATATTTCCGACGGCTTACTTGCTGATCTCGGGCATATTTTAGAACGTAGCCAAGTGGGAGCGGAAATTTACCTTGAAAATCTTCCTCTTTCACGACATCTTTTAAACCAATATGAACTAGAGCAAGCCGAACAGTTCGCTTTAACAGGCGGTGAAGATTATGAATTATGCTTTACCGTCAGCGAAGAAAAGCGAACTGAAATGGAAGCGATTTTGCGTTCTCAAGGCATAAAAGTGACTTGTATTGGCAAAATTTTACCTTCTACAAGCGGTTTAAATTTACTCAGAAATGGCAAAAAAATAGCTCTACCTGCCAATATTGGCTTTGATCATTTTGGCTAAGAACAGAAAAGAACAAAGGAATAATGATGAACAAAAAAATTAACTTAAAAAATCCCATCCATTTTCTTGCCGTTGGATTTGGTTCGGGCTTATTAAAACCTGCTCCTGGCACTTGGGGAACGCTTGCTGGGTTATTGCTTTCTATTGTGCTTTGGCATATTACCCAATCAAGCCTATTCTTTATTATTTTAACTATTATTTCTTTTATTTTTGGCTGTTATTTTTGCCAAAAAACCAGCGATGATTTAGGCGTTCACGATGATGGCAGAATTGTTTGGGATGAAATTGTGGCAATCTTTTTAATGTTTGCCTTTTTACCAGAATATAATGCCTTATATTATATTCTTACGTTTATTTATTTCCGCATTTTTGATATTTTAAAACCCTATCCAATCCGTTATTTTGATGAAAAATTAGAAAGCGGATTAGGCATTATGATTGATGATATTATTGCCGCTATTTTTGCGTTAATTTCTCTTTATCTTATTTATTGGATTTTTTAATTTATGCTTACCATTTTATTTATTCATTTAGTAGGTCTGGCAAGCCCTGGCCCCGATTTCTTTTATGTTGTTCGCCAATCAGCGAGTCATTCATCAAAAGCTGGAATCCTTGCTGCAGTTGGCATTGCATTAGGCATTATTTTCTGGGCAGCGTTTGCTATCTTTGGTTTAGCGTGGTTAAAACATAGTGTTGGCAACGTCTTACAATACGCCATTATGTTATTAGGTGGAAGCTATTTAGCCTATTTAGGCTCAAAAATGGTGAGGGTAAAAGACAATGCCAAATTTAGTGAAGAAAAAGCTGAATTAGCCGTATTAAAACCGACAACAGAAATTCGAAAAGGCTTAATGATCAATATTATGAATGCCAAAGCAGGTGTTTATTTTACTAGCGTAATTTCTGCCTTTTTAGATCAATTTAGTGAAACATATCAATTATTTGAATTGTTATTTTTATTTGTTTTTTCAACCTTTATTTATTTCTATTTGGTGGCGTTACTTTTCTCAAGAAAGCCAATTCGAAAATTCTACACCAAATATAGCCGCTACATTGATAATGTGGCAGGTGTCATTTTTATTCTATTTGGTTTGAAATTAGTTTATGAAGGCGTAACTTATTTAGGTTCTCTATTTTAATGCCTAAATTATTCAAAAATCCAACAAAAACAGTAGAAAATTTAACAAAAACACATACAATGGTAACAAGCGGTTAAATTTGTTGAATAGAGTGAAAATTCGACCGCTTGCCTTTTAGTTAGCATAAAAAAGGAGATCACTATGCTAAACATCGTATTTTTAGACCGCACAGGTATCCCTGCCACACACGAAATTCCTCGTCCAAGTTTCCCACATAATTGGGTTGAATATGACCGCACCAGCGCCGAAGAAACCTTTGAGCGAGCCAAAGATGCCGATATTATCGTCACCAGCAAAGTCTTATTGGGTCGTGAACTGCTTGCTAAATTACCTAAGCTCAAATTGATTGCGATTACCGCCACAGGTACCAATAACGTGGATTTAGTTGCCGCAAAAGAGCTAGGCATTTGCGTGAAAAATGTCACAGGCTATTCAAGCGTGACTGTGCCAGAACACGTGATGGGAATGATTTTCTCGTTGAAACATAGCCTAATGAGCTACCATTTCGACCAAGTAACCAGCGACCGCTGGGCAACTTGCGGACAATTCTGCTACACCGATTATCCGATTACTGATATTCGTGGTGCAACGCTTGGCATTTTCGGTAAAGGGAATACTGGCTCGGAAGTTGCACGCCTTGCACAAGCGGTCGGAATGAAGGTAATTTTTGCAGAACATAAAGATGCCACAACCATTCGCGAAGGCTACACGCCATTTGAGGAAGTATTCAAACAGGCGGATATTATCTCTTTGCATTGCCCTCTCACTGAGCAAACACAAAATTTGGTGAATACCGAAATATTGGCGTTAATGAAACCAACTGCTTATGTGATCAACTGTGGTCGTGGTCCTTTAGTGGATGAGAAAGCCTTGCTTGCTGCGTTAGAAAATCGCCAAATTGCAGGAGCGGCATTGGATGTATTGGTAAAAGAACCGCCAGCAATTGACGATCCGTTAATTCAAGCGGCAAAACGTTTACCGAATTTACTTATTACGCCACACATTGCGTGGGCAAGTGATTCAGCCGTGACAACACTTGTAAATAAAGTAGCACAAAATATCGAAGAATTTGTGAAAACAGGCAAGTAAGTAACGTTTCAGAAAAAGAGGGAAGATGGTAAGATAGTCTTCCCTTTTTTATTTTAATTAAGTGTATATTTAACTCTCTTCCCTTGAGGGAGAGAGACAGACGGGAATTGCGTTAGGCAATTTTCGTCAGAGAGAGGGGGCTACGATATAAATTTTGTAAATGAGCGGTCAAATTTGACCGCTTACCCCTCTCCCGAATTTCAATGCTAAACGCATTGAAATTATCCCTCTCCCTCAAGAGGCGAGGGTAAATAACGGTTTTAACACATATATTTAGAAAAACTATGAACTTTACCCCTTTATTTATTGCTTGGCGTTATTGGCGAACGAAAAGTGCCGACCGTTTTGGGCGATTGGTCACTAACCTCGCGAGTTTCGGCATTGTGCTTGGCGTGATGGCGTTGGTTATCGTGCTTTCCATTATGAACGGCTTGGAAAATATGCAAAAACGCAATTTGCTTTCCACCTTACCGCACGCAGTCGTAATGCCTAAAGATGGGCATTTCCCGAAAAATGAAAAGCTCAAACTGCCAGCTTTTGTCTCTCAAGCCACCGCAATTAACTGCACCAATATCATTATTCAAAGCCAGCAAGGCATTGATGCAGGCACGCTCATTGGCGTAGAAAATCAAACCGACGATCCGCTACTTGATGGCGAAAATATTGCGAAATTATTGCCTGAGGGTGAATTTAATGTCCTTATTAGCTCGGGGCTGGCTCAAAAACTAAACATCAATGTGGGCGAGAAAATCCGCATTATGATTACTGAGAACAGCCAATATACCCCGATGGGACGCGTGCCTATGCAGCGACTATTCCACATTTCGGGCATTTATTATTCAAATAGCAATGCGAGCGAATATACCCTATTTGCGAATTTAGCCGATGTGGGGCGACTGCTCAGAATTAACAACGACCAAATTCAAGGCGTTCGCTTATTCCTCAATGATCCGTTTCAAGTAACGGAATTGGCTCAATATTTCCCTGAAAGCGATTACCAAATTCACGACTGGCGTGAGCAAAAAGGCGAGTTTTTCCAAGCGGTAAAAATGGAAAAAAATATGATGGGCTTATTAGTGAGCCTGATTATTGTGGTCGCGATTTCAAATATCATCACCTCCTTGAGCTTAATGGTGGTGGACAAACAAGGCGAAATTGCCATTTTGCAAACACAAGGTTTAACCAAACCACAGGTGATGCAAATCTTTATTTTCCAAGGTTCGATTGTGGGCGTAATTGGCTCCATTTTCGGCGTATTACTTGGGCTTGTAACCGCAATGAATTTAGATAGCATTATTGCGTTGATTAACCCAATGATTGTGCTACCAACGTTAATCTCACCAACACAAATTGCGGTCATTGCGGCAGTTTCTATTTTACTTTCGCTGCTTTGCACCCTTTACCCTGCTTATAGTGCAGCGAAAATTGAGCCTGCACAGGCGTTGAGATATGAATAATAATTAAACAAAGGCAAAATATGACAACATTACTCCGCTGTGAAAATATCAGCAAATTTTATGATGAAGGTGAGCAAAAAGTTCAGGTGTTGAAAGAGGTCTCTTTTTCAATGAATGCGGGCGAACTAGTTGCGATTGTGGGCAGTTCTGGCTCGGGTAAAAGTACGCTATTACATACCTTAGGCGGATTAGATCAACCAAGTTCTGGCGAGGTCTGGATTCAAGATCAATCGTTGCAAAAACTCAATGCGAATAAATTGGCAACACTTCGCAATCAGCATTTGGGCTTTGTCTATCAGTTCCACCATTTAATGGCAGATTTTACCGCCCTTGAAAATGTAATGATGCCGATGCTGATTGGCAAACAAAATAAATCGGAAGCGGCAGCTCGTGCAGAGAAGATGCTACAAGCGGTCGGATTATCGCACCGAATTACACATCGCCCTGCGGCACTTTCAGGTGGCGAACGCCAACGCGTCGCGATTGCTCGTGCATTGGTAAATAACCCCGATTTAGTCCTTGCCGATGAACCAACGGGAAACCTAGACCAAAAAACCACTGAGAGCATTTTTGATCTGATTAAACAATTAAATGCCGAGCAAAATATTGCCTTTTTATTGGTGACTCACGATTTGAACTTGGCTCAAAAACTCTCTCGTCGTTTCGTGATGCGAGATGGCGTATTGAGTGAGGAAGGCTAATGAATACCCCATTTTTTATTAGCTGGCGTTATCAACGTGGCAAGCAGAAAAATCGCCTTGTTTCGCTGATTTCTTGGTTTTCGACCATTGGCATTGCGTTGGGCGTGGGGGTATTGATTATTGGCTTAAGTGCGATGAACGGCTTTGAGCGAGAACTCAATCAACGCGTGCTTTCTGTTGTGCCACATGCAGAAGTTTATGCTTATGACGGAGCGAAAGAGGGCGTTATTAAACAGCCTGTTCGCTTAGAAAATTTAGTCAAAGAGAGCGAAAACGTGGTGGCAACCGCCCCATTTATTACCTTTACCGCCTTAATTGAAAATGGCACGCAGCTTAAAATCGCTCAAGTTCGAGGTGTTGATCCTGAAAAACAAGAAAGCGTGAGCCAACTTGGACGTTTTGTGCAAGGCAATCAATGGGCTGAATTCAAACAAGAAGGCGGCTTGATTTTGGGAGCAGGCATTGCCAAAGCCTTGGAAGTGGATGTGGGTGATGAAGTCACGCTTTTGCTGCCGCAAGCTGGTGAAAATGACCGCTTGGCACAGCCGCTTCGTTTTAATTTGCCGATTACAGGCATTTTGAAATTAGAAGGGCAGCTTGATTATAGCTATGCATTGATTCCTCTTGTCAAAGCTCAAGAATTGCTTGATTACGAACACGGTGAAGTTACAGGCGTTGAGCTTGCGTTACGTACGCCATTTGATGTGCAACGCTTGGATCTTTCGCAATTAAATTCATTTAATCAACCGCTTTATTTGAACACTTGGGTCAATAAATTTGGCTATATGTATAACGACATTCAGCTGGTACGAACCGTGATGTATATTGCGATGGTATTAGTCATTGGCGTGGCGTGTTTTAACATTATTTCAACGCTTGTGATGGCGGTAAAAGATAAGCAAGGCGACATTGCGATTATGCGAACACTGGGGGCGAATAATGCGTTTATTAAACGTATTTTCCTTTGGTATGGCTTGCTTTCAGGCATGAAAGGGGCGATTGTGGGGATTGTAGTTGGTGCAATTCTTTCGCTAAATTTAACCGCTATTATCAAGGGGTTAGAAAATTTATTAGGAATCCAAGTGCTTTCCGAAGGGGTTTATTTTGTGAACTTCTTACCAAGTGAGTTGCATTGGCAGGATATTGTTTATGTGTTGCTTGCAACAATTGTGTTAAGCCTATTTGCAAGCCTTTATCCAGCAACCCGAGCGGCAAAATTAGAGCCAGCGAAGGTGTTAAGTGGACACTAATGATTTATAAAGAACCCTAGACTTTTAGTCTAGGGTTCTTTGTTGATCAAATTTATCTATCTTTCAATCTAGAAGATTCCACTGAGGGATATATGCCATTAAAAACCTATCTCGCTCAAGTCTACCAACATTGCCCCAAGCTTTCCGAAGAATCAACCCAATTATTACGTCAAGGTTTACAAGTTCGCTATCTTAAACCAAAAGAACTTTTTCTTACGGCAGGCGAAGCTTCTTATTGTGAAGAATATATGAGCAACGGCGTGCTAGATGGTGTTGCAGTGAATGAAGTTGAACACAAGAAAAGCACGGTAAACCTACGCGAACTCTGCCGCCGCAAACCAACTATCACCCAGTTCGCCCATGACGAAAAAAGCGAATACCGCTTGGCAAATAAGATTTTCACTGAAGTGCCTGCGTATAAGCGATAAATCTTTAATCTTGAATATATAGCGCGGTTGCCAATGTTTTCTGTGTGGAACACTTTTTGAATGTTGATGCTTCCGCTATAATCCTCCCCTTTTTAATTCACTAAGGAAAACAAGATGGCACAAAAAATGTTTGTCGCGGGGGCAAGCGGTGTAATTGGGCTGGCGTTATGCAAAATGTTGTTAGCCAAAGGTTTTGAAGTTTACGGCACAACGCGTAGCGAGGCGAAGGCTGAAAGCTTGGCAGAAATAGGTGTGAAGCCAGTGATTGTCGATGTGTTCGATGCGGAAAAACTGACCCAGCTGCTGATGGAAATTCTCCCTGATGTGGTGTTCCACGAATTGACGGATTTGCCTGATGGCTTGGCAGCGGATCAAATGGAAGCGGCGTTGGTTCGCAATGCCCGCATTCGCGATGAAGGCACGCGTAACCTTGTGCAAGCGGCAAAAACGGTGGGCGTGAAGAAAATCATCGCTCAAAGTATCGCTTTTGTGTATGAACCATCGGAAAATCTCCCGCTCACCGAAGAAGCACCGTTGTTGAACTTTGCCGATCCTGTGTATGGCGAAACCTCTAAAGGCGTGCATAGCCTTGAACAGCAAATCACCACCGATCCTGATTTTGTGGGTGTTGTGTTACGCTACGGCTGGTTATACGGCGATGGCACTGGCTTCGATGCACCTGTGGATTTCGTACCACCAGTGCATAAAGATGCCGCTGCCCACGCGGCTGTGCTTGCCTTAGCCGTTGAGCAATCCACCATCTTCAACGCCGCCGATGACGACGTCCGCCTTTCTAGCGAAAAAGCGAAATGCGAATTAGGTTGGGAGCCGAGTTTTAGATTGGCGTAGGTTTGTAAGCGTAGCGAAACCCATACGAGCCGTATGGGGTTATTTGATCCAAGCCACGTTGTGGCTTTTTAGATGATTACAAAATCTCCGTGAAAATCGACCGCTCTTTATTAAAAAACAGTCGAAATTCCCTCAATCTTACGCCACAAATTGTGCGTAGCCTTCGATAAATTCTTTCAACAAACGTTGCACCGATTCATTGATAAGTTCGCCTTGTTCATTGAAGGCGGAAGAGACGTTCGCAATAGATGCACTGACGTGATACGTCGGCATAGAAACGAACTTGCGAGATGCCACCGCACGCAGTAAATCTGCCGTGCCGACACCACCAGTCATACCCGCCGAAACGGTGATAATGCCCAGTTTTTTGCCAATCCACTGGCTTTGACCTAACGGTCGAGAGCCGATGTCGATGGCGTTTTTCAACATTGCCGATAACGTGCCGTTGTGTTCTGGCGTTACCCACAACACGCCGTCTGCCGCGGCAATCGCTTGGCGTAAACGGGTATAGCTCTCAGGGCTTTGGGCATCGGAATCGCGATCGTAAAGCGGCAAATCTGCAATCGGATAAATATCAAGGGAAAGGCTTTTCGGTGCGATGCTTTGAAGATATTTCACAACCAAATAACTGTTAGAATGCTGGCTGCCACTGCCAATAAATACGGCGATTTTTTTGCTCATTGTTGTTCCTTTTGAGTGGGAGAATGGGGCGTGATTATAGCATTAAAGAGCGGTCAAAAATGCGAAAGGTTTTGCAAATAAAAAACGGCAGGATATGCCTACCGTTTTACGTTCTCTACTAAGCTTCTGACACTAAGCTTCTCGATTCACAATCTCTTGAATTAATGCGGTTAATTCCTGATCTTGTTCAATCGCCATTTGTTTTAAGGCTTGGTTTTTAAAACCTGAAATAGTTGGGTCGTAAACCTCTACCATTAAGCGGAGATTGTGGCGATCTTTATCGAAATAAACCTTGCCAATTTCTTCCACTTTTTCTGAATCCATCCCCATTCTGAGGAGAGCTTCTTTGCCGATGCGAAGTGCACTATCAAAGGTTTCACGTACTTGTACATCGGTTTTGGTAAACATTTCAAAGGTATGACGACGGCCGAAAGTTCGCACGATAATCGGCACGGATGGATTAAGGCGACGGGCGTTTTCGACAATTAAATCGGTGTCTTCACGGGAATCCACCGCAACTACCAATAATGCCGCCTGTTCGATCCCCGCGGTGGCAAGCAATTCTGGGCGGGTGGCATCACCGTAATAGCTTTTCACGTTGAAGGATGCCATGCCTCCACCATCGCGATATTTTTATCAATCACGGTAACGGGATAGCCCGACATCACCAATAATTCGCGAACAATTTGCCCCATTCGACCAAGCCCAATCAAAATTACAGGCAACTGCTCGTTGATTTCATCATCAGGTCGAACGCTTTTTTCTTTGTTCAAACGTGGCAAAATCGTGAATTTATAAAGCAACATTAAAAGCGGGCTGAGCACCATCGAAAGCACGATGATCGCAGTGCCGTTGGCTTGAACTTGTTCTGAAATCACTTTTTGACTTGCCGCTGCCGCAAATAAGACGAAAGCAAATTCGCCACCAAGTGCCATTACGAATGCTCGGTCAAGAGCTTCTTCGAGCGGGCTTTTAGTGATTTTGGCAATCAAAAAAATGCCTAAGCCATTGGCGAACATTAACACTAATACGCTGATGAAAATATGCCAGAAATTATTAAGCACCAAAGGCACGTTGAGCGACATGCCCACGCCTAAAAAGAATAAGCCTAAAAGCAAGCCACGGAAGGGTTCAACATCGGCTTCAAGTTGGTGGCGGAAACTGGAATTTGAAAGCAATACGCCCGCGATAAATGCCCCCATTGCGGTTGAAAGCCCTACGCTTTCCATCAACATCCCTGCACCGACAACCACGAGTAACGCGGCTGCGGTCATAATTTCACGTAATTTGGTTTGAGCAAGCACGCGGAAAAGCGGGTTGAGCAACCAAATGCCCGCAACAATAAGGGCGGCAATGGCAGCTGATGCTTCAAGGAGTTCGAACCAAATAGGCTCAGCTGCGGCATCAGGAGCAGCTTGAATAGGCGAAAGGAAGGAAACGATGGCACGATCATTAAATCTTCTAACAATAAAATCGAGACGATTTTCTTCCCGCGTACGCTGGTGGTGTCGCCACGTTCACCTAAAATAGCCATCACGATCGCGGTGGAAGTTAGCACAAAGCCAGAGGCGATAATAAAGCTACTTTGCCACGCCCAACCAAGCACAAAATGCCCTGCTAGCGTAATCAAACCGCAGCAAGTGAGTACTTGTAAAAGCCCTAAGCCGAAAATTTGCTTGCGGAGCTGCCAAAGTTGCGACGGTTTCATTTCCAAGCCAATAACAAACAAGAAAATAACCACGCCCAGTTCGGCAATTTGCAAAATCGCTTCAGGATTATCAAAAAATTTGAGCCCATAAGGACCGATAATAAGCCCCGCCGCAAGATAGCCAAGCACAGAGCCAAGCCCTAAACGTTTAAACAGCGGCACCACTAACACAGTGCTTAAAAGCAGCACTAAAAGACTGAAAGATTGTTGTTCTGCGTCCATTGTGTTCCTAATATGTTAAAAAAGAAGGGATTATAAGAGATTTAAAAATGAGGCTCAATTCAGAAATAATGAGGAAAACGTTCGTTTTTTATAAAAATACAATGATTCTCTAAAAATCCCTTTGACCCCGTACCCACTACGGACTTTACACTTGATTCCGTAATTAATTCATAAAAGGAAATATATTATGGAGAAAGTGCATTCTCATCACGCTCACAACCACGACCATTCCCACGCCCCCAAAAATAAAAAAATTTTGGCGTTGAGCTTGGCGATTATCACGGGCTATATGGTGGTGGAATTTTTAGGCGGGTATTACTTCAACAGCCTTGCGTTGATGGCAGATGCGGGGCATATGGCAAACGACAGCTTGTCGCTTTTCTTGGCGTTGATTGCGTTATTTTTGAGCGTAAAATGGCAAAAATGGCTCGCCTTGTTGAACGGGGCGTCATTGGTGGTCGTTGCCGTATTGATTTTGAAAGAAGCCCTCGAACGCTGGCAAGCTCCAACGGAAATGGTCGCCTTGCCGATGCTCACCGTCGCCGTTATCGGGCTTTTAGTGAACATTCTCGTCGCATGGATTATGCTCAAAAGCGACCAGCAAAACCTCAACATTCGTGCTGCTTATCTGCACGTTTTGGCGGATTTGTTCGGCTCGGTGGTGGCAATCACCGCAGGCTTAAGTGCGTGGTTGCTCAACTGGCAGTGGGTCGATGTGGTGGCGAGCGGCATTCTAAGCGTGTTGGTGCTTCGCAGCGGCTTATCCGTCACTTTCCAAGCCATCAAAGCCTTGCGTAACCGTTCAGACGAATTTTCGCTAGAAACGCATTCTCACTAAAGACGGAATTTTGCTAAAATCCCCAAAAAAATCGACCGCTTGAGGAAGCTATGAAAGTCAACGAACTCAGCAAACGCACGGGCATCAACCTTGAAACCATTCGCTATTACGAAAAACAAGGCATCTTGCCCGAGCCCAAACGTGCTGCCAACGGCTATCGCCAATATGACGAAGAGAGCGTGGCACAAGTCAACTTCATCAAAAACTGCCGCACGTTGGGCTTTTCGTTGGAGGATATTCGTGAACTCAACCGTTTGAAATTTGGCACGGTGGATCATTATCACGCCGATCAAATGGTGCTAAACCAGCTCGCCCAAGTGAAAGAAAAAATCGCTCAGCTGTTAGAAATCAAAGCCTTCTTGCAATCCATCGCCACCCAAGAAGCCCACAGCGAGGCGGAATGTAAAGCGATGGTAGGATTAACAGGGCGAAAGCGCGGTTGAGTTTTGAAGAGATTTTGCAAAAGTAAAGGGAGGGGTAACCCCTCCCTTTATGTTGTCAGAATAAGCCTACAATTTATCCACCACCTTATTCGCCTTATCCGCCGCTTGCGGATTTTGTTTGGTGATTTCAGCAGTAATTCGTTTTAACTCATCTTTACTTAAACCAAGGTTTTTCAAGATATTAAGGTGCGAACGCAGTTGATTTTGCACGGTTTCAAACCCTGCGAGCGTACCAACAGTCACAATTTCTCGGTTAATCGGGCTGAAATTATCGCGGCTGAACAGATAGCCGAACAAGTGAGATTTCAGGGCGTAATCCACGCCTTCGTTATTCCACAAAATCGCACGGCTGTCGCATTGCCCGAGCGTGCTCAAGGTTTGTGTGCCGAGCTGGTAGTAATCTACGTTATCCAATTTACTGGCAGCTTTGCCTTGCGGGTCTTGAATGCCTTTTTCAGCACGTTCTTTCACCAAATTTTCCAACGTGAGCAAACCGTTTAACGCACGCGGGAAGCCTGCGTAAGCATATTGATGAGTGAAGACTTCACGCAATTCGTTTACGGTTAAACCTTGGTTTAAGCCTTGTTCTAATGCGGTTTTAAGCTGTGGTAATTCACCGTGCGCAGAGAAAAAAGCAATCGGCACAATGGCAAGTTGCTTGGCTGAAAGCGGTTCATTTTGTTGGATCTTTTGCAATCCAGCTTTTAGAAATTCTGCTTGATCTGCTTTCGGCAAATCCACTTTTTCTAACCAAGTCGCTTTATTGTTCTTTGCGTTCGGGCTGATGGCGATGTGCGACATTTTGGTATGTTCGCCCGCACCGTGCCAATGTTTCACATTTGGCGGACACCAAACCACATCGCCTTTTTTGATAATCTGCACAGGCTTGCCCCACTCCTGCGTGCGACCTTCGCCCTCGGTAACAATCAGATATTGCCCTTGCGAATGCGTGTGCCAATCGGTAATCGTCCCCGCTTCAAATTCCACAATAGCGGAACCGTCCAGGCTATCGGGAATAGCTGGCAAACGAGTGAAACGTGCCGTGCCTGAAAAGTGATCGGCTGGGGCTGTTATCCATTGGTGTTGATCGTAATGGGTGATTTGTTGATCGGCGGCGAATGCAGGGGCGGTGAATAAGGTTGCGGCAAGTGCGGTGGAAAATAGGGTAGTTTTCATTCTATCTCTCTTGTTTACCGTGGGTAGGTATACCCACGGTTAAGCATAAACGTTCCCCTTTGGGGAGCATCAAATGCCACCCCAAAGGGGTAGGACTATGCGTAACCTAGGGTAACTTGTTACCCTAGGCAATAGATAACCGATTACAATTTTTTACCAAAGAAATCCGTCAATTTTTCGCTGATTTGTTTCACATATTCAGGCTTCCAATAGGTTTCAATATGGCTTGCCCCTGGGATTTTCACGAACTCTTTATCTTGCGAGCCTGCTTTTTCAAAGGCTTTTTCGCTCATATAAAGGGTGTCGGCTTTGTCGCCTGCCACAATCAATAATGGCGTGTTGATAAGTTCTGCGTGGTCGGTGGCGTCCCACGTCATCAAGTCTAACAAGCTGCCCATTGTATAACGTGGCGTGCTGTTTGGGTGGCGGTGGGTGATGCCGTAGTATTCAAAACCGTCTTTGTATAAGCCAGCTGGCATTTTCGCTACGTCCGCTTCGGTGATTTTGTTCATATCCGCATTGGCGGCGTATTCCACGTTGCCTTTGGCTTCTTCCGTGCGGGCAGCGGCAGCTTGTGCCAAGCGTTCTTGAATGGTGGAAACTTGGCTTCCACCCAAACCGTTGCGGCGAACATCGCCCGTATTGAACAAGCTCACGGTTGCCACGGCGTGCAAGCATTTATCGCTTTGAGCTGCTGCGAAGGTGTAACCGCCACCGCCGCAAATATCTAAGGCACCGATGCGGTTAGTATCCACGCCTTGATATTTTTCAAGAAAGTCCACCATTGCGTGAACGTCGTTAATGCGGTTCGCAGGTTTGTCAGTTTGACGTGGTTCGCCACCGCTCGCCCCTTGGTATGCCGCATCAGCCGCGATAGTGATGTAGCCTTGTTCCGCCAATTTTTGTGCATACAAGCCTGCCACTTGCTCTTTCACACCGCCGTTCGGGTGCGCTACGGTAATCGCTGGGTATTTTTTGTTCGGGTCAAAGTTGGCTGGTGTGTACACGTTTGCGGAAATTTTGATGCCGTCATTGTTGATGTAGGTTACGGGGTGAATGTTGACTTTGCCTTTCACGTTTTCGGTGATGGCACCGTCATAAGCCAAGGTGAACGGGTTTTGTTTATAATCTGCTGCCATAGCGTTTGCTCCTAAAAATGATGTACCAATTAATGTTGCTAAAAGGGTGATTTTTAAAAATTTTTTCATAAGATGTCCTGTTTGAGGGTGTTTCGTCATTTGATGTGTGCATTATAGAGAAGCAGTATGATAAGATAAACCGTCTTTTCCTTAATATATTAGAAAGCAATGCTTAATAATCTACCCAATCTCAACGAACTCTATTATTTTATGCAAATCGTGCAGGCAGGCTCTTTTGCCAAAGCCGCGAACAAGCTGGGCGTAACCTCATCGGCACTCAGCCAGAATGTGAAAAGCCTTGAAAAATCGCTGGGCTTACGCCTGCTCAACCGCACCACGCGTAGCATTTCCCCCACGGAAGCAGGGGAAAAATTACTCGCCCAAATTACACCGCACTTTCACGCCATCGTGGGCGGACTCAACCAGCTGGACGACTGGCGAAATACGCCCCTTGGCACGATTCGCATTAACACCAGCGAAGTGGCGGCAAATTTGGTGCTATATCCGAAACTCAAAACGCTGATGCAAAAATTCCCCAAATTGAAGCTGGAAATGGTGATTGACAACCGCTGGGTGGATATTGTGGAACAGGGTTTTGATATGGGCGTGCGGCTGGGCTACGCTTTGTATAAAGATATGATTGCCGTGAAAATTTCCGCACCGACCCGAATGGCGGTGGTGGCAAGCCCTGATTATTTGCGAGGCAACCCGCCCGTGCAAGCCATCGCCGATTTGTCCGCCCATCGTTTGATTGGTCTGCGACTTTCCAACCAACACGGCGAAACTCAGTGGGAATTTCAACACAACGGCGAACGCATCACCTTCCAGCCTGAACCGCATTTTTCCGTGAATAACGGCTTACGCCACCAAGCCGCCCTAGACGGCTTAGGCATCGCGTGGCTGCCAAAAATCGTGGTGGAAAAAGATTTGAATGCTGGGCGATTAGTGGAATTACTCGGTGAGTATGCGATGGAATATGAACCGCTGTATCTCTACTACCCGAACCGCCAAGGGCATTCGCGAGCGTTTGAGTTGGTGGTGGAGGCGTTAAGGGTGTAATGTGTGTGAACCCTAAGGCTCACGCACACTTAACGAATTCTCGTACGTGGATTTTTCAAATCCACGTACTCTACAGATTTTCAAACGGCATTAAATCTGTTTTATGAGATTGCAAAATCTCCGCGAAAATTGACCGCTCTTTTACAAAAAAATCCCCATACGGACTGTATAGGGAAGGATTAGATTGACTTATTTTTCAATAGAGGGAATTCCACAGAAATCCCATTTCATTAATCACGCCACATTCACCACAATCTTCCCAACGTGATTGCCCTGTTCCATAAAGCGGTGGGCGTTCTGAATGTCAGCGAAGTCAAAGGCTTCCGCAATCACGGGTTTTAATGCCCCTTTTGCTAAACCATCGGTAATAAAGGCTTTGGCACGAGCAAGTTTTTCGTCATCAGTGGTGATTTCAAACAATTCATAGCCACGAATGGTTAAATGTTTCGCCAACAAATCCATCACAGGCACGGCGAGCGGTTCGGGCGATAATGCACCGTATTGAATGTACACGCCCTCGTGCGCCATCGCACGGATAAAGGCTGCCGAGCCGTTGCCGCCGACGGGGTCGAACACCATTTTCACGCCTTTGCCGCCGCTGATTTCGGTGAGTCTCGCTTCAATATCGTCTTCGGCGGTGGAAAGGGCGAAAGCGGCACCTGCGGCTAAAAGTTCGGCGTTTTTGCTGCTCGAACGGCTGACCGCAATCGGCGTCGCCCCCAATAAGTTGGCAATCTGAATCGCTGCTACGCCCACACTGCTGGAAGCCGCATTGACGACCACAAAATCGCCCTCTTGCACGTCGGCAAATTCCACCAACGCACCATAAGCGGTGGTGAACTGCATCCAAGTGGCGGCGGCTTCCTGCCAAGATTGGTTTTCAGGCATTTTCACCAAGGCACGGGTGAGCAGGTTGACGATGTCGCCATAAGTGCCGTATTCGGTGAACATAAAGGCGGGTACCACGGCAACGCGGTCGCCTGCGGCAAAGCCTGTTACGCCACCGCCCACCGCAACCACTTCGCCGCTGGCTTCATAGCCGAGTTTTGCCGGAAATTGCGGCTCAATCACATATTGCCCGTTGCGGTACATAATTTCCGCACGGTTCAGCCCAATGACGTGAACGCAGATTTGCACTTCGTCCGCTTGCGGTGCGGCTTCGTTGTGTTCGATGATTTCTAAAACTTCCGCACCACCTGTGCGGTTGAAAATAATGCGTTTTGACATGTTTTGTTCCTCGTTTGGGGTTGATGAGGTGCATTATATTGATTTTAGAAAAGATGATAATGGGGTGAAAATTGGAAAGAGAATTGCGTAAAATGCAATAATTGTAGGGTGGGCTTCAGCCCACTGTTGCGATATTAATTTTTGAATGGTGGGCTGAAGCCCACCCTACGGTTCAAGCGGTTAAATTCCTCCTTCAATTTGCAAAATCAGGAAGAAAAATGACCGCTCTTTATTTCTCCCCCATCAAAATCTTCTCCAGCAATTCAAACACCACCAACACCCGTTTCGGGGTCATGACTTGATAAGGGCGGTAGAGGTAAATGCCCCAGCTTTCGGATTCTTCGCTGTTGAACACGGTTTGCAGGCTGCCGTTTTGCAGGTAGGGTTCGCAATCTTTCAGCATGATCGGGGCGAACACCCGTCCTGCCAATACGGCTTGCAGCAGGCTTTTTGAAGTGAGGGTGGCAACCGTCGGGGTGGGCACGGGCAGCGATTGCTCGCCGATTGTCCAATTCCACGCTTTGCCCGTTTGCGGGTTGATGACCGTGCCGACGGGAAAATTTTCCAACAAATCAAAGATGTCTTTCGGCAGCCCCGTGCGGGCAATCAGTTTGGGCGCGGCGACGATGGGTTCGTGCATCATGCCGATTTTTTTTGACGACCCAATGTTCTTCGGGTTGGAGGCTGAAGCGTATGCCGATGTCGATTCTGTCTTCAACGGCTTTGAAGGTATCAAAACTGTCGCGCCATTCGATGTCGATGTGCGGATAGGGCTCAAGTGCGGTCAATAATTCAAACAAAATTCTGTCGCTGTATGCACTGGGCGGCAGCGTAATCCGCACTAAACCTGCGGTTTTTTCATCATCACTGCCTGATGAAAACAGGCGTTCTTCCTCTTTCAAAAAGGCGATGGCTTGGGGCAGGAAGCGTTCGCCGAAATCGGTCAGCGAGATGGCACGGGTATTGCGTTTGAACAGCGGTTCGCCCAATTCTTTTTCCAATTCGCCCATCACGCGGGTGATGACTTGCGGTGAAACGGAAAATTGTTGGGCGGTAATTCTGAAGCTCATTGCTTGGCTTGCAGCGACAAAATATTTTAATGCGTCAAGTCGGTTCATTATCTCATTTTTTGGAATACTGTGTTCTGATTATATTCATTGTATGAGATAGATTGCTCGTTCCATTACAATGCACGCCATCTTAAACGAACAACTTATTTTTAGTCTCCTAGAAGGAAAAGCAAAATGACTCAAATCAAACCTTTAATCGTGATCACTGGTGCATCATCTGGCATTGGCGAAGCCACCGCAAAAGCCCTTTCTGCACAAGGACACGCTTTATTATTGTTGGCACGCCGCGTGGAAAAATTGGACGCACTCAACCTGCCGAATATCATGACCGCAAAAGTCGATGTGAATGACCGCAAAAGTCGATGTGAATGACCGCAAAAGTCGATGTGAATGACCGCGAAGCGTTTAAAGCGGCAATTGAAGCGGCAGAAGCAAAATTCGGACCGGTGGACGGCATCGTAAACAATGCGGGCATTATGTTGTTGGGTGAATTTGCCGAACAAGACCCGAAAGAGTGGGAACAGATGTTCCAAGTGAACGTGATTGGCTTGCTCAACGGCATCAACGCGGTGGCAAGTTCCATGAAAGCCCGTCGCCAAGGTACCATCATCAACATCAGCTCCATTGCAGGGATTAAAACCTTCCCGAACCACGTTGCCTATGTCGGCACCAAATTCGCCGTGTCGGGGCTTTCTGAAAATCTGCGCGAAGAAATGGCACCGCACAACGTACGCGTGATTACCATCGAGCCTGGCGCAGTGGAAACCGCCTTGTTATCACACACCACCGATCAAAGCGTGATCGACGGTTATCAAGAATGGAAAGAATCCATCGGCGGCACGATTGCCCCTGAAGACATCGCCAACGCCATTGTTTACGCCTACAACCAACCGCAAAATGTCTGCGTGCGCGAAATCGTAATTGCGGCAACAGGGCAGGCGGCTTAATCAATCTTTCACAACACGGGGCGGACAAGCACCGCCCGATTTTATCCTGATTTTTCATCCACTTAAAAAGAAAAATATATGCAATTAACTCAAGAATGGGACAAAACTTTCCCGAAAAGCGATTTGGTCGATCACCAAAAAGCTACCTTTAAAAACCGCTACGGCATTACCTTGGTCGGCGATTTATACACCCCGAAAACGCCCAAGGCAAAATGCCTGCCATTGTGGTAAGCGGTCCGTTCGGCGCGGTGAAAGAGCAATCTTCAGGCGTATATGCCCACAATATGGCACAACGCGGTTTCATCACCTTGGCGTTTGACCCGTCCTTCACCGGCGAAAGCGGCGGCGAAGCGTGCAACATCGCTTCCCAAGAAATCTTTACCGAAGATTTCAGCGCAGCGGTGGATTACATCGGCTTGCTGCCGAATGTAGATCGCGAACGCATCGGCTTGATCGGCGTGTGCGGCTTCAGCGGTTTGGGCTTGAACGCCACCATTATCGACCCGCGCATCAAAGCGGCGGCAACTGCGGTGATGTACGATATGTCCCGTTTCTTGGCAAAAGGCGCGAACGATTCCTTCACCGAAGCACAACGCCGCACCATCATCGACACCTTGGCACGCCAACGCTGGGAAGACGTACAAAACGGCACGCTGAAATTCGCCGCCCACGGCATCTATTTTGATGAAAACGGCGAAATGGTTCAGCCGGATCGTTTCCTGCCGGAAGAATTGCCGGAAAACCATGATCCGGTATTGGAGGAATTCTACGAATACTATCGCGGCAAACGTGGCTTCCATAAAAACAGCGTGAACTCCACCGGTGCATTCAGCACAACCAGCCCGCTGGTCTTTATGAATGCCCCGCAACTGACCTATTTGAAAGAAATCTCACCGCGTCCGATTATGTTGATCGCAGGCGAAGTGGCACACTCACGCTACTACTCCGAAGATATCTACAACGCAGCGGCAGAGCCGAAAGAATTGGTTATCGTACCGGGCACAAACCACTGCGATTTATACGACAAAGTGGAATTGATCCCGTTTGACAAACTGGAAGGCTTCTTCAAGCAGTATTTGTAAGATGGCGTAAGGTGGGCAGGAATGCCCACTTTTTTTCAGACGAGCTTTTGTCTATAAAAGAATTTAAATCACAGCCGCATAATAAGGTTTCACATTCAACGCCTGCATAATTCGCATAATCGTATCAAAGCGAGGTTTTGCCCCATCAGTCAATGCTTTATAAATACTTTCACGAGCCAAGCCCGATTTTTGTGCGATTTCCGCAATGCCTTTCGCTCGTGCCACATCACCTAATGCCACAATAAAATCGTTGCTATCGCCTGTTTCGGCAATTTCATTTAAATAAATTGCAATTGCCTCATCGCTATCAAGATATTTCACAATGTCAAATCGTTGAGTTTTAATCATTTTTTATTTCCTTTTTCTGCATTTTTAACTGAGCAAAAATCTGTATCGCACGTTCAATATCGGCAGATTGTGTCGATTTATCCCCGCCATTTGTCAAAATATAAGTGATTTCGCCAATTTGCCCGTAATAAAGTCGATAGCCCTTGCCAGATGTAACCCGCATTTCACTTACGCCACCAGTATTTGGCAAGGCTTTATGATCGCCAAAATTCCCATTCTCTGCCCGACGAATCCGTGTTGCAATCTGCACTTTAGCCCGCAGATCTTTTAATCCATCAAGCCAATCATCAAACATTTCTGTGGTTTCAATTATATTCATTTAAGTTACTTAATTGTAATCATTTGGCTACAAACTGGCAATAATCTGCCAATATCTGATGTAATGTGAAGGAAGGCTTAAATTCTGTCGAGTGGGGCTTTTCAATTTTTCGAGCAAGATCGCAAAAATAAAAAAAGAGCGGTCGATTTTTATTGAGATTTTGCAAGCGAGGCTTTCTCAGTTGCTACAATTCAATCTATAAATCGTGCTAATATAATCCGAACTCAAAACATTTTTGCATTCTAAGCAAAAAGGAACAATTTATGGACTATTTCTCCGCCCTCAATATTTTCCACCACGTCGCCGACAGCGGCAGTTTTACCGCCACGGCAAAAGCCCTCGGCATTGCGGTGTCTTCTGTGATGCGGCAAATTGATAATTTAGAAGAAAAACTCGGCGTGCTGCTTTTGGCGCGTTCCACCCGAAAAATCTCGCTGACCCGCTCGGGCGAGCGTTACCGCGATGAAACCCGCCCGATTCTGGACGATTTGGCACGGGTAAATCAGATGCTCAAAGATGAGATTCTCGAGCCGCAAGGCAAATTGCGTATCACGTTCCCGACCGATTACGGGGCGTGCAAAATTGCCCCGCTGCTTGCGGATTTCGCCCGCCGTTATCCGAAAATCGAGCTGGAACTTTACGCCACCGACCATTTTATCGACCTGCTTGCCGAGCCTGTGGATCTTGCCGTGCGGCTTGGTCGGGTGGAAGACGACAGGCTAATTGCCCGCAAAATCGCCCCGCAAACCCGCCTGCTTTGTGCTGCACCCGATTATCTTGCCCAGCACGGCACGCCGAACACGCCTGCCTACCTTGCCGCCCACAACTGCCTGCCGTATCTCTATCGCGGCTACGCACCGAAATGGTTTTTCCGCAAAGGAAAACAAGTGGAAACGCTTAACGTACGCGGCAATCTCTCGGGCAACAGTGCCGCTATGCTACTGCAAGCTACGCTGGACGGGCAGGGCATTTGCCATCTGCCCGATTGGCTAATCGAACCCTATTTGAAAGAAGGTCGTCTGAAACCCCTCCTCACCGATTGGCAAATCACACCAACGCTGACCGACGAAGCCGACGGCGTGTACCTCGTCTATCCCCAATCTTCCCGTCAAATGGCGAAGATTGAAGCATTGGCGGCGTTTTTGGTGGAGCGGTTGGGATAGGTAGGGGCAACTTGTTGCACCGCCAAAAGCACCAATGTGAAATGGTGCAACAAGTTGCACCCTACGTTTATTGCGTTTATTGCAAAACTAATTTGCTTTTTCGCCCCATTATCATTTCTTTTAAAGCCAATATAATTCGCTCCAACAAAACAAAATCATAAGGAGCTAACAATGAGCGAATTAAGAAACGTACCGAATTTATCTGTGTTAGGACAAGATAATAGCAACCTGTTCCACGCCAACGAACAAGCCAACACACAAACTGCGTTGCCTGCGGATTTGGCACAGCACAACGCCTTTTCCCGCGTGTTTCAAAAAGACAAACTGACCTTGGGATTAATCGCACCGTTCAAAGGTTATCCCGATGTTGCACAACCGAACGTACAAGATATGGGCGATGTGGCGGAACTTGCCGACAAATTGGGCTTTGCCGCTTTGTAGCTGCGTGATGTGCCGTTTTTCGACCCGAATTTCGGCGATGTGGGGCAAGGGCTGAATCCCTTTGTGTCGTTGGGTTATCTGGCGGCACGCACGCAAAATATCGCCCTCGGCACGGTGGGGATTGTGTCGCCACTACGTGAGCCGATTCACATTGCGAAAAGTTCGGCGAGTATTGATGCTTTGACTGGCGGGCGTTTTATTTTGGGCTTGTCCAGCGGTGATCGCCCAGTGGAATATCCTGCGTTTAATGCCGATTTTGCCAATCGTGCCGAACGCTTCCGCGAAAGCTGGGAGATGATCCGCACGCTGACTGATCCGAAAACGCACGACTTCCCGCATTTTGAAGGCAAGCATTACGGCAGCTTGACGGGCAATATCGATGTGGTGCCGAAAGTGAAAAGTCGTCTGCCGATGGTGGCAATCGGACGTGCTAGACAAGAACTGGACTGGCTGGCGAACACCGCCGACGGCTGGATTTGGCACGGCGTGAACCCGAAAGACACGAAAAATATCGTGCAAACGCTGGCGGAACTCAATCAAGACGGTGCGTGGCATCCGTTCGGTTACGCCAATTTTGTGGAGCTTTCCGAAGACCCGAATGAACCTGCCCACCTGTTCAACAACATCTACCTGCGCGGCGGTGCAAAAGGCTTGCTGGAATTCTGGCAGGAACAAAAAGAGCAGGGCTTGGCACACGTTACTGTCAATCTCAAACCGACTCGCCGACCTGCGGAAAAAACCTTGCAAGAGCTGGCGGAAGAAGTGGTGGCGAAGTTGTAAAATGGTGATAACAAGCGGTCGGATTTTCTTTTCCATTTGCAAAAATGGAGGAAAATCCGACCGCTTGGTTTATCAAAATCTTACCTTTTCTATCCCTAGAACGTTTTATTTTGTACCTAATGTGGTTTCTATAGGCATAAAAGATATACGACATTCCAAAAATTTCTTGACGAAGATCACGCTTTTAAACAAAAGCCATTGTATTTATTTTGTTTAAGATTAGAATGCAAATTAACTAGAAAATGGAAGTTTTTTAAACGCATAACAATGGAAAGCACATCTTTTTATAGGGATATTATCAATCAGATGCCACCTTATAAGAGCGGCGGCAACTCTTTTTGGCACTTTTAAGCAAACGTTTTCGTTATGCCGTGTTTGCTCTAAAACCGCCACTCAATGAAGGCAATGTTGATCCTGTTTTGCAACATTTCAACAAAATTTAACCGCTTGCCTTCATTTCTTATCCCATCTTGTTACAGCCTAGTGCTTTCAAAATAGATGCGTTTGCCGATTAAATCGTGAGGTAAATATGACTCAACTCGTCGCCCAATCTGTTATTGATGCTTTTTTTGATGCTACTCATTCCGATCCTTTCTCTGTTCTCGGTATGCACGAAACTGACCGTGGTGTTGAAATCCGTGCTTTATTGCCTGATGCCAATCGTGTGATTGTGTTGGATCGTGAAAATGGTAAAGAAATCACGGAATTAGACCGCTTGGACGAACGGGGTTTCTTTGCAGGGGTAATTCCAAATTGCCGTCAGTTTTTTGCCTATCAGTTGCAAGTTTTTTGGGGTAGTGAAGCACAAATTATTGAAGATCCGTATCGCTTCCACCCGATGATTGATGATTTGGAGCAATGGCTGCTTTCAGAGGGATCAATGCTACGTCCGTATGAAGTGTTGGGTGCACATTTTATGGAATGCGATGGCGTGAGCGGTGTGAATTTCCGCTTGTGGACACCGAATGCAAGACGGGTTTCGATCGTGGGCGATTTTAACTATTGGGATGGGCGCCGTCACCCAATGCGATTCCATGTTAAAAGTGGCGTGTGGGAATTATTCCTGCCAAAAGCCAGCCTTGGTCAGCTTTATAAATTTGAACTCATCGACTGCCACGGCAATCTTCGTTTGAAAGCCGATCCTTATGCCTTCAGCTCACAACTTCGCCCTGATACGGCTTCGCAAATCAGCGCCTTGCCAAACGTGGTGGAAATGACCGAAGCCCGTCGCAAAGCAAACCAAGCGAACCAACCGATTTCCATTTATGAAGTCCATTTAGGCTCGTGGCGACGCAATCTCGAAAATAATTTCTGGTTGGACTACGATCAAATCGCCGATGAACTCATTCCTTATGTAAAAGATATGGGCTTCACCCACATCGAATTTTTACCGCTTTCCGAATTTCCTTACGATGGCTCTTGGGGCTATCAACCGCTCGGGCTTTATTCCCCAACCAGCCGTTTTGGCACGGCAGAAGGCTTCCGCCGTTTGGTTAAACGTGCCCACGAAGCAGGCATTAATGTGATTTTAGACTGGGTGCCAGGGCATTTCCCAAGCGACACCCACGGTTTAGTCGCCTTTGATGGCACGGCATTATACGAACACGCTGATCCACGCGAAGGCTACCACCAAGATTGGAACACGCTCATTTATAACTACGGGCGAAACGAAGTCCGCAATTTCCTTTCCAGCAACGCCCTTTATTGGCTCGAACGTTTCGGATTAGACGGCATTCGCGTTGATGCGGTGGCATCTATGATCTACCGCGATTACAGCCGTGCGGAAGGGGAGTGGATCCCAAATCAATATGGCGGACGTGAAAACCTCGAAGCCATCGAATTTTTAAAACACACCAACTGGAAAATCCACAACGAAATGGCGGGGGCGATTTCCATTGCGGAAGAATCCACCTCTTTTGCAGGCGTGACCCACCCAAGCGAAAACGGCGGATTGGGCTTTAATTTCAAATGGAATATGGGTTGGATGAACGACACCCTCGCCTATATGAAGCTCGACCCGATTTATCGCCAATACCACCACAACAAAATGACCTTTGGTATGGTGTATCAATACAGCGAAAACTTCGTGCTGCCACTTTCCCACGATGAAGTGGTACACGGCAAATGTTCGCTCCTTGGAAAAATGCCAGGTGATGCGTGGCAAAAATTCGCCAACTTGCGCGCCTACTACGGCTATATGTGGGGCTACCCAGGCAAAAAATTGCTCTTTATGGGCAACGAATTCGCCCAAGGCAGAGAGTGGAATTACGAAGAAAGTTTGGATTGGTTCTTGCTCGATGAAAACATCGGCGGTGGCTGGCACAAAGGTGTGTTGAAACTGGTGAAAGATCTCAACCAAATTTATCAAAAAAATCGACCGCTCTTTGAACTGGATAACTCGCCAGAAGGCTTCGATTGGCTGGTGGTGGACGATGCGGCAAATTCCGTGTTCGCCTTTGAACGTTGCAGCAGCCCAGATGAAAACGGCGAGCGTGAACGTATTATCATCATCACCAACTTCACCCCAGTGCCACGCCACGATTACCGCATCGGCGTGAATGTGGCGGGCGAATACGAAGAAATTTTAAATACTGATTCAATGTATTACCAAGGCTCCAATGTGGGTAATTTTGGTTGCGTGGCAACAGAACAAATTGAAAGCCACGGCAGAGAGAACTCGATCTCGGTTTCCATTCCACCGTTGGCGACGGTTTATTTGAAATTAAAATAATGGCGTAGGGTGTGTGAACCGTAAGGTTCACGCACGCTGCAATGTTCAATAATTTTCGTGCGTGGATTGCAAGCAATCCACACACCCTACAAGATATGTTTAAGATTTACAACAACGGCACCCCAACCCCTCACGGCTACTCGCAAGCGGTCGAAAACGGGACACAATTTACTAACTTTGCCCTGTTTTCTGCAGCAGCAAGTGGCGTTGAGCTTTGTTTATTTGAAGACGATGTGGAAACCCGTTTCCCAATGGCTCGCACGGAAAATGTGTGGCATTTGGCGGTAACAGGCGTGAAAACGGGCACGCAGTATGGTTTTCGCATTCACGGTGAACACGCCAATCCGCAGAAATTGATGCTCGATCCCTATGCCAAAGCGGTGAGTGACAAGCCTGATTTAAGCAATGAAGAAAGCCGTGCGTGGTTTTTGTTAAGCGATCCTCGCGATAACGGACAGATTGCACCGAAAGCCGTCGTGATTGATGAAACCTTTGATTGGGAGGGAGACAAATCCCCGAACACACCGTGGGCGGAAAGCGTGGTGTATGAGTTGCACGTTAAGGGCTTCAGCCAGCTGAACGAAAAAATCCCAGCGGCATTACGTGGCACTTATGCGGGGCTGGCAGATCCTGTAAATCTAGCCTATTTGAAAGCGTTAGGCATTACGGTGGTGGAATTACTGCCTGTCAATTTCCACTTAAACGAGCCGCACTTGCAAGACCGCAATTTGCAAAACTATTGGGGATATAACCCGCTTGCAATGTTTGCCGTAGAGCCAAAATATGCAGCAACGAATGATCCGCTGGTGGAATTTAAGGCGATGGTGAAAGCCTTTCACCAAGCGGGCATAGAAGTGATTTTAGACGTAGTGTTCAACCATTCGGCGGAGTCGGAGCAAGATTTCCCAACTTTCTGTCAACGTGGAATCGACGATCAAACCTACTACTGGCGAAACGACAACGGGCGTTATATCAACTGGACGGGCTGCGGCAATATGCTCAACGTGTCGTCTGACGTGGGGCGAAAATGGGTCGTGGATTGCCTGAAGTATTGGGTGGAACAATGCCACGTTGATGGCTTCCGCTTTGATTTGGCGAGCGTGTTAGGGCGAGATAAACCTGATTTTAATGCCCAAGCACAGCTTTTTGCCGACATCGCCAATGAACCGAGTTTGCAAAACATCAAGCTCATCGCCGAGCCGTGGGACATCGGGCATTACGGCTATCAAGTGGGCAATTTCCCAAGCTATTTTGCCGAATGGAACGACCGCTTCCGCGATGATCTCTGCCGTTTTTGGCTGTGGAAAAGTGGCGAAGTGGGCACGTTTGCCGAGCGTTTTGCAGGCTCTAGCGATTTATTCCAAAAAAACGACCGCTTGCCGCACTGTTCGCTCAATTTTATCACCGCCCACGATGGCTTTACGCTGCGGGATTTAGTGAGCTACAACGAAAAACATAACGAAGCGAACGGCGAAGAAAACCGAGACGGTCGCAATGAAAATTACAGTTATAACCACGGGGTAGAAGGTTCGACCGAATCTTTAACCGAACCGCAAAAAAGTGCGGTGGAAAATAACCGCACTTTCGCCCAAAGTGGCTTGTTGATGAGCTTGCTGCTTTCCAACGGCACGCCAATGTTGCTGGCGGGCGATGAGTTCGACAACACCCAATATGGCAACAACAACGCCTACTGCCAAGATAACGAAATCACTTGGCTGAAATGGGCGGATTTCAACACAGATTTATTTGAACTGACTAAGCAAACGATTGCACTACGCAAGAAAATCGTCAGTTTAACGCAGGATCAATGGTGGTCGGTAGACAACGTGCAATGGTTAAACATTCACGGTGAGCCGATGAGCCTTGAAGATTGGCAAGATCGAGAAACCAAAGCATTACAGGTAGTTTTAGATAATCGTTGGCTTTTATTGATTAATGCTAAAGAAAGGGAGCAGCTTTTCACGCTGCCTAAAGGGGCGGAGGGAAAAGTTGTGGTAGGAACAACAAACTTAATCATTCGACATAAAGCTGAAATAAGCAATATGGCGTTTTGTGCGTTGGAATTAACGACATTTATTTAACAGGAAGTTTATTATGAAGGGAAGCACAACCCACAAGGAGTTTACGATGAAACACCCTAACAAATACGATTTAGTCAAAGACACTTTAGTGCTTATTTTAGCGGGCGGACGTGGTTCACGTTTGCACGAATTAACCGATAAACGGGCGAAACCTGCCCTTTATTTCGGGGGCAATCGCCGCATTATCGATTTCGCTCTTTCCAACTGTATCAACTCGGGCTTAAACCGCATTGGCGTAGTGACCCAATATGCGGCACACTCTTTGCTTCGCCACTTGCAAACAGGTTGGTCATTCTTACCACAAGAACGCGGCGAATTTGTGGATATGTTGCCAGCTCGTCAACAAATTGACGATTCCACTTGGTATCGCGGTACAGCCGATGCGGTGTATCAAAATATGGCGATTATTCGCAATCACTATCGCCCGAAATATATTTTAATTTTAGCGGGCGACCATATTTACAAACAAGATTACAGCGTGATGTTGATGGATCACGTCAACAGCGGAGCGAAATGTACCGTCGGTTGTATTGAAGTGCCTCGTTCTCAAGCACACGAATTTGGCGTAATGGCAGTAAACGAAAACTTGAAAGTAAAAGCCTTTGTGGAAAAACCAAAAGATCCGCCAGCAATGGTCGGTAAACCTGATGTGTCGCTAGCTTCAATGGGGATCTATGTGTTTGATGCGGATTATCTTTACAAAATGCTTGAACAAGAAGTAAATACCCCACAAACTAGCCACGACTTTGGTAAAGACGTGTTACCAAAATGTTTAGAAGAAGGTACACTTTATGCTCATCCATTCAGCCGTTCTTGTATGGGACGCAACACTGAAGGCGAAATTTACTGGCGTGATGTGGGGACATTAGATAGTTTCTGGCAATCGAACCTTGACTTGGTATCTGAACATCCGCAGCTTGATATTTACGACCAAAGCTGGCCGATTCGCGGTAATCCAATTCAAGCGTATCCATCCAAATTCTTCTATAAACATTCTAATGTCCATCCTGTAGATAACTCACTTATCGGTGGTGGTTGTGTGATTACTGACGCTTCTATCAGCAATTCCGTGTTATTCGACCATATTAAAATTGATGAATTTTCCACCGTAGAGCATAGTGTAGTGTTACCACAAGTGAAAATCGGCAAAAATTGCGTATTGAAAAATTGTATTATTGACCGCGAATGTGTGATTCCAGATGGAATGAAAATTGGCGTGAATAAAGAAGAAGACAGTAAACGCTTCCGCATTAGCTCAACAGGCAAGGTAATTCTGGTTACCCCGAAAATGTTAAAGAAACTTGAGGGGGAAGAGGTAGAATCTGAGGAGCATTTGGATTAGTTACATAGTTGTAGGGTGTGTGAACCATCGGTTCACGCACGAAAAGAGCGGTCAGATTTTAGAAAGGTTTTGCAAATCAAAGATAAAAATAAGCCGCTTGCGTGCGTGGATTTTCAATCCACACACCCTACGTCATATTAAGGAAATTAAATGAAAATACTACACGTTTGCTCGGAATTTTATCCGCTGCTGAAAACAGGCGGATTGGCAGATGTTTTGGGGGCATTGCCGCAAGCACAAAATCAAATTGGGCTTGATGCCCGTGTGTTATTGCCTGCTTATCCCGCCATTGCTGCAGGCATTCCAAACACCAATATTGTGGCAGAATTTGATAACTTCGCTGGGCATATTGTCTTGCGTTATGGCGAATATAATGGCGTGGGCGTTTATTTGATCGATGCACCGCATTTATACGGACGCGAAGGCAATCCGTATCACGATTGCTACTACAACGATTACGGAGATAACTACAAACGTTTTGCCTTACTTGGCTGGGTAGGTGCGGAACTTGCCACAGGGCTTGATAGTTGGTGGCGTGCCGAAGTGGTACACGCCCACGATTGGCACGCAGGCTTATGTGCTGCCTATTTATTCAACAAAGGTCGCCCAGCAAAATCGGTGTTCACCATTCACAATTTAGCGTATCAAGGGCAGTTTTCTTATCACCATTTATACGAAATTGGCTTGCCAGCAGGAATGTTTAACGTGGATGGTTTGGAATTATTTGGGCAAATTTCTTATTTGAAATCAGGTCTCTTTTATTCCGATGCCAGCACCGCTGTGAGCCCAACTTATGCCCAAGAAATCACTACCCCTGAGTTTGCTTACGGCTTGCAAGGCTTGCTTGGTGGTTTGAAAGCTCAAAATCGTTTGGTGGGGATCTTAAATGGCGTGGATGAAAACATTTGGCATCCAAACGTGGATCAGTACATCGAAAATCACTACAAATTGAAATATATGACAGGCAAAAAGAAAAACAAAGCTGCACTACAAGCTTATTTCAATTTGCCACAAGATGAAAACGCCTTGGCTTTCGTGATGGTAACTCGCTTAACCGAACAAAAAGGCGTGGATCTGCTGATTGAAAGTGCGGATGAAATTGTGAAACAAGGCGGTCAGTTGATGATTTTAGGATCGGGAGCACCGCACTTAGAAGCGGGTATTCGTCAGCTTGCGGAAACCTATCCGCAAAATATTGCCGTGAAAATTGGCTACGATGAAGCCCTTTCGCATTTAATGGTCGCAGGTGGCGATGTGATTTTAGTGCCAAGCCGCTTTGAACCGTGTGGCTTAACCCAACTTTACGGATTGCAATATGGTACCTTGCCGTTGGTACGTAAAACAGGTGGCTTGGCGGATACCGTCGTGGATAGCACATCAGAATCCATCAAAGCCCGCACCGCAACAGGTTTTGTATTTGAAAGTGCAACGGCAGACGCTCTCCGTCATTGCTTGCAACGTGCCTTTGCCTTATGGCAAAAACCGCGTGCATGGGCAATGGTTCGCACCGACGCGATGGAGCAAGATTTCAGCTGGCGAAAAGCGGCAGAGCAGTATCGAGCACTTTACGAACGTTTATAGTAATCCTATTACTGGTTTATACTTGAGTGTAAGCGGTCAAATTTGACTGCTTATTTACCAATAATCCCACCTATTTTAAATGCTCTTCATACGCTTGCAGCGTATTTTGCATTAACATCGCCACGGTCATTGGACCAACACCACCTGGCACAGGCGTGATAAAGCTCGCTTTTTCTGATGCAGTAGCAAAAACCACATCACCTTTTAATTTTCCGTCCGCACCACGGTTAATCCCCACATCAATCACAATCGCCCCTTCTTTCACCCATTCACCAGGGATAAATTCGGGTTTGCCGACCGCAACCACAAGAATATCCGCTTGACGAATATGACTTTCTAAATCTTGGGTAAAGCGGTGAGTTACGGTTACAGTACAGCCGCCAAGCAGTAATTCCATTGCCATTGGGCGACCAACAATATTCGACGCTCCCACAATAACTGCGTGTTTACCATATAAATTCACGCCTGTAGTTTCAAGCAGTTTCATTACGCCATAAGGGGTGCAAGAGCGTAGGGTTGGAATACGTTGGCATAAGCGACCGACGTTGTAAGGGTGGAAACCATCCACGTCTTTATGTGGAACAATTGCTTCGATTACTTTGGTGGAATCAATATGTTTTGGCAGAGGAAGTTGGACTAAAATGCCGTCGATGGTTTCGTCAGAATTGAGTTCATCAATAAGGGCGAGAAGGGCTTGTTCTGTTGTGCTTTCAGGTAAATCATAAGATTTTGAGAATATGCCGATTTCTTCACAGCTTCGACGTTTGCTGCCAACATACACTTGAGAGGCAGGATCGGAACCGACTAAAATTACCGCCAAACCTGGGGCTCGTTTGCCTTGCTCGGTATACGTGGCGATTTGGGTTGCAATGTCAGATTTGATTTTTTTAGATACTTCAGTACCTGAAATGATTTGTGCGGTCATAAACTCTCCAGCCAATGATGATACGGAAACGGTTGCTATTTTCTCAAAAATTTTTGCCTTTGATAAGCTTATTTTATAAAAGTGAATAAACTTCAAGCATTTAGCAAAATAAATTTGTTTTTTATTTGACAAGCAAATCTATCAATTTATAATAAGGCACACTTATCGGCGAGTAGCGCAGCTTGGTAGCGCAACTGGTTTGGGACCAGTGGGTCGTAGGTTCAAATCCTATCTCGCCGACCACTTCTTTTATATTTCCCTCGAAATTCTATACAAAAGATGTAACCCTTAAAATGCGCCCTTAGCTCAGCTGGATAGAGCAACGCCCTTCTAAGGCGTGGGTCAAAGGTTCGAATCCTTTAGGGCGTGCCATTAAATATCATTCAAGAATCAATAAAATCTCCTTATTTTTAAATTTTATCCTTTCTTTATTGTTGTTTCAAAGAAAAAATCCTTTCTAAAACGCCACAAATGGCGTAAATTCAAGTAGAATAAAACTCTTTTTTTAAGCACACAACATATAAAAATTTGGAGAGATTATGCCTAAATTACGTTCAGCGACCAGCACACAAGGTCGCAATATGGCAGGGGCACGTGCATTATGGCGTGCCACAGGAATGAAAGAAAACGATTTTGGTAAACCAATTATTGCGGTTGTAAACTCATTTACGCAATTTGTTCCAGGTCACGTTCACTTAAAAGATATGGGGCAATTAGTTGCCGAGCAAATCGAAAAAGCGGGCGGTGTGGCGAAAGAATTTAACACCATCGCGGTGGACGATGGGATCGCTATGGGACACGGTGGTATGCTTTATTCTTTACCAAGCCGTGATTTAATTGCTGATAGCGTGGAATATATGGTGAACGCACACTGTGCGGATGCGATGGTGTGTATTTCAAACTGTGACAAAATCACCCCAGGGATGTTAATGGCAGCTCTTCGCTTAAATATTCCGACGGTGTTTGTTTCTGGCGGTCCGATGGAAGCAGGGAAAACTAAACTTTCTGACCAAATCATTAAATTGGACCTTGTTGATGCAATGGTGCAAAGTGCAGACAAAAATGTGTCTGATGCAGATGTGGATGCGATTGAGCGTTCAGCTTGCCCAACTTGCGGCTCCTGCTCAGGAATGTTTACCGCAAACTCAATGAACTGCTTAACCGAAGCATTAGGCTTGAGCTTACCTGGTAATGGTTCAATGCTTGCAACCCACGCAGATCGCAAACAATTATTCTTAGATGCAGGTACGCAAATTGTTGAGCTTTGCAAAAAATACTATGAACAAGATGATGTGTCTGTATTACCGCGTTCTATTGCTACCAAAGATGCGTTCGATAACGCTATGAGCTTAGATATTGCGATGGGTGGCTCAACCAACACCGTATTACACTTGTTAGCCGCAGCACAAGAAGCTGGCGTAGATTTTACGATGGAAGACATCGACCGCTTATCACGTAAAGTACCTTGCTTGAGCAAAGTGGCACCAAATACAGCCAAATACCATATGGAAGACGTTCACCGTGCAGGTGGTATTATGGCAATTCTTGGCGAATTAGACCGTGCAGGCTTATTACACAACCAAACTCGCACCGTGCTTGGCTTAACGATGAAAGAGCAAATGGCGAAATACGACATTATGCAAACTAACGATGAAGCGGTGCATAAATTCTTCCGTGCAGGCCCTGCAGGGATTCGCACGACGAAAGCTTTCTCACAAGATACTCGTTGGGATACGGTGGATAATGACCGCGAAAATGGTTGTATCCGCAGCAAAGAATTCGCTTACAGCCAAGATGGTGGTTTAGCAATGCTTTCAGGTAATATCGCATTAGACGGCTGTATCGTAAAAACAGCAGGGGTGGATGAATCGATCTTAAAATTCACAGGGAAAGCGATTGTTTTCGAAAGCCAAGAAGATGCGGTTGCAGGTATTTTAGGCGGTAAAGTGCAAGCGGGTCACGTTGTAGTTATTCGCTACGAAGGCCCGAAAGGTGGACCAGGTATGCAAGAGATGCTTTACCCAACGAGCTACTTAAAATCAATGGGCTTAGGTAAAGCCTGTGCATTATTAACCGATGGTCGTTTCTCTGGCGGTACATCAGGGTTATCAATTGGTCACTGCTCACCAGAGGCGGCAGCAGGCGGTTTAATTGGTGTGGTAAAAGATGGCGATACCATCGAAATCGACATTCCAAACCGTAAAATCGAACTTGTAGTGCCAGAAGCCGAGCTTGCTCAACGTCGTGCAGAACAAGATGCAAAAGGCTGGAAACCAGCTAATCGTCAACGTGAAGTGTCATTTGCGTTGAAAGTTTATGGTCACTTCGCAACCTCAGCTGATAAAGGGGCGGTTCGCGATAAAACCAAAATTTAGTTTATCCCCTCTCCCGAATTACGCTTCTGAACGAAGCGTAATTATCCCTCTCCCTCAAGGGGCGAGGGTTTTATTTTTATGGAGTATGTAAAATCAGAAAAAAATTACTCTCTCCCCTCGAGGGAGAGAGACAGCTTGGAATTGCGTAAGGCAATTTCAAGCAGAGAGAGAGGGATGTAATTGGTTTTGTAAAAGAAATATCAAATCGAAGGAAAATTCTTTCTCCCTTTTATTTAAAATTGATAAAAATCCAAACATAAAGAGACTGTTTTTTAACCTTTTTATCCACTATTCCGACTATTGCTTAGGCAAACGATCTTATTTTCCTTTCTTTTTCTTTAAAAAAACTTGCAACTGTATAGTAAACCACTATACTGACATCCAGTTAAGTTGTTCAAAATTGAACAGAATACAACCATTTTAAAACTAATTTATAGACAAGGATTCCCTTATGGCTGCTGAGAAAAAAAATACGAAAAACCCTGTTGTAAAACAAACAGATCCACAACAACGTGAAAAAGCACTTGCTGCCGCATTAGCCCAAATTGAAAAACAATTTGGTAAAGGCTCAATTATGAAATTGGGTCAAACCGAAAATCTAGATATTGAATCGGTTTCAACAGGCTCAATCGGTTTAGATATGGCGTTAGGGATCGGTGGTTTACCGATGGGGCGTATTGTTGAGATCTACGGACCAGAATCATCAGGTAAAACCACATTAACGCTTTCAACTGTTGCTCAAGCACAAAAATCAGGCAAAACTTGTGCCTTTATTGATGCGGAGCACGCATTAGATCCTGTTTATGCTCAAAAATTAGGTGTGAATACTGATGAGTTATTGATTTCTCAGCCAGACAACGGCGAACAAGCCTTAGAAATCTGTGATGCGTTAGTGCGTTCTGGGGCAGTTGATGTGATTATTGTGGACTCTGTGGCGGCATTAACACCAAAAGCGGAAATTGAAGGCGATATGGGCGATTCACATATGGGCTTACAAGCTCGTTTAATGTCGCAAGCGTTGCGTAAATTAACTGCAAACATCAAAACAACAAATTGTTTAGTGATTTTCATCAACCAAATTCGTATGAAAATTGGTGTGATGTTTGGGAACCCTGAAACCACAACGGGCGGTAACGCATTGAAATTCTACTCATCTGTGCGTTTAGATATTCGTCGTTCAGGTGTGGTGAAAGATGGTGATAACATTATCGGTAGTGAAACCAAAGTAAAAGTAGTGAAGAATAAAGTGGCACCACCATTCCGTGAAGTGAACTTTGATATTATGTATGGCGAAGGGATCGCTCGTACCAATGAGTTATTGATCCTCGCAGAAAAACAAGGCTTTATCAAAAAAGCGGGGGCGTGGTTCTCTTACGAAGGAGAGAAAATTGGTCAAGGTAAAAACAATGCGATTAAATGGTTAAATGAACACCCTGAAGTCGCAACCAAAATCGAAGAAGAACTTCGTGAACTCTTTATGAAAAACCCAAATAGCATTCTTGCCCCAAGCTCTAAAAAAGGCAAAAAAGGAAAAGGCAAAAATGTAGAGGAAGTTGAAGAAGTAGAAGAAATTGAAGAAATCGAAGAGATCGAAGATGATGTCGACGAATTAGATGCAGATCTTGATGATTTAAACGAAGATGAAGAACTTTAATTTCAGAGAATAATGAAGGAATGCGACAGAAATGTCGCATTTTTTATATGACAGAACAGAAAACAACCGAGAAAAAACAACATAAATATAGTGCGTTAAATTATGTGCTGTATTTGCTTTCAAAACGTGATTACACCGAAAAACAACTCCGCTCGAAATTAAAATTAAAGGAATATGAAGCGGTCGAAATTGATGAAGCGATTGCAAAAGCACAAGAACATCACTGGCAGAGCGATGAGCGGTTTTGCCGATCGTTTATTCGCTATCGTTCACAGCAAGGAATTGGTCCACGTCGTTTAAAACAAGAGTTAAAAATGAAAGGCGTGCCAGATTATCTGATTAGCGATGCAATGGACGAGACAGAAGAAGAGGAAGAGATTGATTTCTACGAAATTGCTGAGCGTGTTTTCGAACGCAAACGCCCACGAGTTTGGGATATAAAAGTGAAACAAAAAATGTGGCGGTTTATGGTTAGTCGCGGTTTTTATCAGGATCATTTTAGTCATTTAATGGAAATCGATTATAATGACGAGGATGAATTTGACGAGTAAATCACAATGCAAGAACAAGAAATACACAGACAAGTCGTGCTTGATACGGAAACAACAGGGATGAACTTCAATGGTGCACCGCATATCGGGCATAATATTATTGAGATTGGGGCGGTTGAAGTGATTAATCGCCGCTTAACGGGGCGGACTTTCCACGTTTACATCAAACCACCGCGAGAAGTGGAAGAAGAGGCAATTAAGGTTCACGGCATTACCAACGAATTCCTGCAAGATAAGCCCTCTTTCGCTGAAATTGCCGATGAGTTCGTTGATTTTATTAAAGGTGCGGAACTGGTTATTCATAACGCTCCCTTCGACGTGGGCTTTATGGATCACGAATTTTCATTCCTAAAAAATCCACCACCCAAAACGGCAGAGATGTGTATCGTAACCGATAGTCTTGCGTTGGCTCGGAAAATGTACCCTGGCAAACGTAATAATTTGGATGCTCTCTGCGATCGTTTAGGCATAGATAACAGCAAACGTGTACTTCACGGAGCTTTACTGGATGCGGAAATTCTTGCTGATGTTTTCTTAATGATGACAGGCGGGCAAATCGCTTTACTTGCCGATGATGAATCTGAAAACAACGCACAAGCGGTCGAATTTAGCCAAGAAGTTGCAAAACTCGATATTGATACCAGTAATACTATCGTGCTTGAAGCGACTTCAAGCGAAGAAGACGAACACGAGAATTTTATGAAATTGCTGGCTAAAAAGTCGAAAGGAAATTGTATTTGGGTGAAGAGAATAGAAGCAGAAAGCGTGAATTAATTTACGTGTTGGTCTCTTTTTTCATTCACTTTTTTCTCTATAAATACGGCATAATCTCGCTATAATAGGCTTAATTCTAAGCATTCATTAAGCACAAAAGGGGCGAACTTATGCCGCAAAACCATTCAACTCTTCAGCTGCAACTCGAAATCTTACGTTTTATTCCCAAAAAGGGCGTAATTACTGCCGATCAAATCCAACAAAAACTTGCTGATCTTGGCTTACAACGCGATCTCCGCACCATTCAACGCCAAATGCAAAAACTCTGCGACCAGTTCGATATTGAATGCGATGATCGCGACCGCCCTTATGGTTATCGTTGGAAACCGAACGCTAAAGGGCTGGATTTACCGATTTTAAACGAGCAACAATCGTTAGTGCTAATGCTGGCGAAGCAATATCTCAAAGGCATTTTGCCTGCCAGCATAATGAGTTCTATGGACGGCTTTTTTCAGCAAGCGGAATATAATCTCGTTTACGACAGCCACAAAAAATCAGGGGCGGAATGGCTTGATAAAGTCGCCATAGCCCCGACTAGCCAGCCGCTTTTGCCTGCACAAATTGAGCCAGCTATTTTTAGTGAAATTAGCACCGCACTTTATAGCAACCGCCTGCTTGAAGTGCATTATCGCAACCAAGCTGGCACAGAACATCACGCTGAGGTGAAACCGCTTGCCCTTGTGCAACAAGGGGCGGCACAATATTTGGTGGTGCAATATGTGAACGACAAAATCAAGCATCTTGCCCTGCATCGTTTTATCAGTGCCAAAGCCACGACATTTATTTTTGAACGCCCTCAATTCAATCTGAAAAACTACCTCGCTGAGCAGCATTTTGGCTTTGGGGATGGCAAAAAAATCCGCTTTACTTTCCGAATTGCAAAACAGGTCGGATTCCATTTAACCGAAACGCCATTGTCTGCGGATCAACGGATTATTGATGAAGGTGAAACTTATCTCGTGCAAGCGACGGTGGTGGAAAGCCAAATGCTAAATTGGTGGGTGGCGAAGTTTGGAGAAGATTTGGAAGAAATTAGTCGGGAATATGTTTTTGATTCTTAACGACATAAACTGTCGCTCTAATCCTTAAAATCCCTTTCATCAAAAGATGAAAGGGATTTTTTATCGGTGTAAGATACTTCTTATAGCGATATAAAGCCCATCATCAGTATTCAATAGGAGAAAATATGAAAAAACCAATTTGCGTTGTATTAACAGGGGCAGGCATTAGTGCCGAAAGTGGCATCCCGACTTTTCGTGCGGAAGATGGATTGTGGGCGGGGCATAAAATTGAAGAAGTTTGCACGCCTGAAGCCTTGAAGAAAAACCGTGCGAAGGTGTTGGAATTTTACAACGAACGTCGTCGCAATGCACAAGCCGCTGAGCCGAATGCGGCACATCGTGCGTTAGTCGAGCTAGAAAAAGGCTATGAGGTGCAGATTATCACGCAAAACGTGGACGACTTACACGAACGTGCAGGCAACCAAAATGTGTTGCATTTGCACGGAGAATTAAACAAGGCGAGAAGCAGCTTTGATACGGATTACATCGTGCCGTGCTTGGGTGACCAACAGCTTGATGATAAAGATAAATACGGACACCCAATGCGACCGCACATCGTCTTTTTTGGCGAAAACGTTCCGATGCTAGATAAGGCGATTAAACTGGTTAAAAAGGCAGACATCGTGTTGGTTATCGGTACATCATTGCAAGTTTATCCTGCAAATGGCTTAGTGAATGAAGCCCCTTATGGTTCCATCATTTATTTAATTGACCCAAATCCAAACACGGGTTTTGTTCGTCGCCGTGTGATTGCGGTGAAAGAAAAAGCAGGCGAAGGCGTGCCGAAAGTGGTGCAAGAATTGCTTGAGCAGGTTGGCAAATAATAATATTGTAGGGTGTGTGGATTTTCAAAATCCACGCACGCGGTGATATATTGGCGTGCGTGAAACAAGTTTCACACACCCTACAATCCTTTGCAAAAGAAAGTGAAAAAATCACCGCTTGCGGATAAAAAAATAGTTACTAACCTCAAATCACGTTAGTAACTATTTCAATTTTAGAAAATATTATTTTTCATACACAGGTTTAATATTCCAAATTCTCTCCGCATACTCCTCAATCGTACGATCCGATGAGAAGAATCCCATATTCACCATATTCTGAATTGTGCTTTCAATCCATTGGTCGCGGTGTTTGTATTTTTCATCCACCGCATTTTGGGCTTCCACATAGCTGCGGAAATCAGCAAAGGCTTGGTAACAATCGTGGTATTGCAAGCCTTGCAGCAACTGATGGTAGCGGTGCGGTTCTTCTGGCGAGAAGCGTCCTTCGATAATTTGATCGACTACAGTGCGAAGTTCTGCATCGTTTTGATAATATTCGAATGAACGATAACCTTCACGGCGAAGTTGTTCCACTTGCTCTACGGTGTTACCGAAAATAAAGATGTGATCTTTGCCCACTTTTTCCAGAATTTCCACGTTTGCCCCATCGAGCGTACCGAGCGTTAATGCCCCATTCAAGGCAAATTTCATATTGCTGGTGCCTGATGCTTCGGTGCCTGCCAATGAAATTTGTTCGGAAATATCCGCGGCAGGAATAATCAACTGTGCAAGACTCACGCTGTAATTCGGGATAAACACCACTTTCAAACGACCTTGCAAACGCTCATCGTTGTTGATGATATTCGCCACATCGTTGATAAGATGAATCGTTTGTTTCGCTGCGTAATAAGCAGAAGCCGCTTTCCCCGCCAAGATAAACACACGAGGTTGCCAATCTTTTTCAGGATTCGCCAGCATCGCATTGTAGCGAGCGATAATATGCAAGACGTTCAACATTTGGCGTTTGTATTCGTGAATACGTTTAACCTGCACGTCAAACAAGGCTTTCGGGTTAAGTTCAATGCCGAGCGTGCGTTTCACATAATCGGCAAGTTTCACTTTGTTCGCATATTTAATGTCCGCCACCGCTTCTTTGAAGGCTTTTTCTTCTACAAATGGTTTGAGTTTTTCGATTTGGCTTAAATCACAACGCCATTCTAAGCCGATATATTTATCGAATAATGCCGCTAATTGTGGGTTCGCCACCGCTAACCAACGACGCGGTGTGATGCCGTTTGTGACATTAGTAAAGCGTTCAGGGAAGATACGGGCGAAATCTGCAAAAGTTGAAGTGACCATTAAATCGGAATGAATTTCCGCCACACCGTTGATTTTGTGCGAACCGACCACAGACAACCAGCCCATACGCACTTTGCGTTGATAACCCTCTTCAATCAGCGACACCCGACGGATAAAATCGTTGTCGGTGGTGATATAAGTGCGGACATATTCCAAGAAATGATCGTTAATTTCAAAGATCATTTGTAAGTGGCGCGGTAAAATTTTCGCCATCATTTCCACTGGCCAAGTTTCCAACGCTTCCGACATCAAAGTATGGCAGGTGTAAGAGAAAATGCGACGGGTCATATCCCACGCTTTATTCCATTCAAAGCCTTCCTCATCCACCAAAATTCGCATCAATTCTGGAATAGCCAAAGCTGGGTGAGTATCATTTAAGTGGATCGCCACTTTATCGGCAAGGTTTTCAAGGCTTTCGTGGGTGCGTTTATGGCGACGGATAATGTCTTGCAAGGAGGCAGACACCAAGAAATATTCTTGACGCAAACGTAATTCACGACCGTTCCAAGTGGAATCATCAGGGTAAAGCACGCGAGAAAGATTTTTATTGGCAGAATGTTCTTCCAAAGCGGCTAAATGTTCGCCACGGTTGAAGTCCGCAAGGTTGAAAATTTCGCCAGCGTGAGCAGACCATAAACGCAACGTTGCCGCAGAATTGTTGCGATAACCTGGGATCATTTGGTCGTAAGCAAGTGCGGTCACTTTTTCTGTATCTTGCCAGATACATTTTTTGCCTTCAAAGTGAATGTTGCCACCAAATTCTACGGTAAAACGTTTAGATGGGCGGATAAATTCCCAAGGTGCCCCTTTTTCTAACCACGCATCTGGGCGTTCCACTTGTTGTCCGTTTTCAATTTTTTGGCGGAACATACCGTATTCATAACGAATACCATAACCCATTCCTGGTAAGCCAAGGGTCGCGATGGAATCCATAAAACAGGCAGCAAGACGACCTAAACCACCGTTCCCTAAACCTGGATCGACTTCTTTTTCAAGGATTTCTTCTAAATCTACGTTTAATTCGGATAAGGCTTCTTGTGCCAAGCCATAAATGCCTTCCGCAATCATTGCGTTGGAAAGTGTGCGTCCGATCAAAAATTCCATTGAGAGATAATAGACCCGACGCGAATCTTCCGCCCGCGTTTGACGTGCGGTGGTAATCCAACCTTCGGTTACCAAATCACGCACTGCGTGCAAAGTCGCATTCAACCAATCACGTTGACTGGCTTCACGTGGGGAACGCCCGATTAAGAAAATAAGTTTATAAACGATGGATTTTTTAATCGCCTCGACGGTCATTTCAGGACGATTATATAGGAATGGAGAATCAAAGTTATCCATTATCATAGGTAAGACCTCTGTTAGGTGTAAAATAAATGTTAAAAATTTAATCTGAAACTGATGAAATTTTATGCCTATCTTTGCAAAAAAACAATAGCATTACGCCTTGTCAAACCAATAAATATTATCTATTTCCGTTCATTGACAAGATAATCTGTAGGTTATAAAATCACCCTTGATAACCGATGGATTATTTAAGGAGGAATAGTGACAAATCCAACTGAATGGACGGTAATCTTTACTGAGCGATTTATAATCTGGCTAAATATGCAAGATAAAGAAACCAAAAGAAGCGTGGTATCCTCGCTTTATCGATTAAGACTTGCAGGTCCACAACTTGCAAGACCCTATGCAGATACGATAAAAGAATCTAAATATGCAAATATGAAAGAACTTCGTATCCAACACCAGGGTAAACCATTAAGGGCATTTTTTACTTTTGATCCACTTCGTCAAGCTATTGTGTTATGTGCTGGCGATAAAAGTAATGATAAACAATTCTACAAAGAGATGATTCGCCTTGCAGACAGCGAATTTACCGATTATTTAAACACCTTGGAGAAATAAAATGGGCAAACTCACAACACTTGATGAATATATGGCAACACTTCCACAAGAAGAGCAAGATATCATTCACGAAATGGCAGAAGAGCTTATTTTAGAAGCGGGTCTTTCTTCTTTACGCCAAAACCTCGAACTTTCCCAACGTGATTTAGCTAAAGCTTTAGGAATTTCCCAACCTGCTGTGGCTAAAATCGAACAACGCGGAAATGAAATCAAACTTTCTACGTTAAAACGCTATGTGGAAACAATGGGTGGTAAATTAAGCCTTGCGGTGCAAATGCCTGATGGTGATAGCCGTATCTTCCGCATTTAGTCCTATCTAAACATAACAACGCAGCTTGCGAAAAATAATGGCATCGTAGATCAGAGAAAAAACTACTCTCTCCCCTCAAGAGTTTTGTTTTTATGAAGTATGCTAAATCGGAGAAAAAATCACTCTCTCCCTCAAGGGGCGAGGGTTTTGTTT
>CAUUKJ010000010.1:0-79542 GCA_963545995.1 uncultured Haemophilus sp. | reverse complement strand
GCATCGCCAGATTGAATAACAAAGAACCCCAGACTGAATAAAGGTCTGGGGTTTTGCTTTCTAGAAAATTGTTAAAAAATTGGTAAATTTCTCCGTAAATAAGCTAGTAAAACCCCGCCCAAATAGGTACAATCTTCAAGTTAAACGTATTGATTAGAACTATCTAATACATCTAATCTAATATATCGATGGAGAGCGTATGTCATTCTACTTATCAGATAACCAAGACCCTTGGGGTAAACCTGGTCAAAAGAAGTCTGAGCAACAAGACAATGGTTCAGAACAAGAGCCTAAACAACAGAATAATCAACAACCACCAGATTTAGAAGAAGCTTTTTCTAGCTTACTTAAAAAAATGGGAGGAAATAAAAACTCAAATGGTGATGAACAACCTACCTCATTTGGTAAATTTATTCCTGCAATTATCGCGTTAGCGGCGGTTATTTGGGGAGCTTCAGGTTTTTATACCATTCAAGAGGCTGAGCGTGGTGTAGTTACCCGTTTTGGTAAATTAAATCAAATTGTATTGCCTGGTTTAAACTGGAAACCAACCTTTATTGATCAAGTGACGCCTGTTAATATTGAACGAGTAATGGAACTTAATACAAGTGGTTCAATGCTTACTCAAGATGAAAATATGGTACAGGTTGAAATGACAGTACAATATCGTGTGGATGATCCAGCTAAATATCTTTTTAACGTGAATAATCCAAATGATAGCTTAAAGCAAGCAACTGATAGTGCGTTACGTTATGTTGTCGGTCATATGAAAATGGATGAAATCTTGACGACAGGGCGTGCAACAGTGCGTGAACAAACTTGGAATACTTTACGTGATATCATCAAAACTTATGATATGGGATTGTTGATTACGGATGTAAACTTCCAATATGCTCGCCCGCCTGAAGAGGTGAAAGCGGCATTTGATGATGCGATTAAAGCTCAAGAAGATGAGCAGCGTTTAATTCGTGAGGCTGAGGCTTACGCTCGTGGTAAAGAGCCGCTTGCTCGTGGTCAAGCTCAACGTATTATTGAGCAAGCCACTGCTTACAAAGAGAAAGTTGTATTAGAGGCTCAAGGTGAAGTAGAACGTTTTACAAAATTGTTGCCTGAATATAAAGCTGCACCGCAACTTACCCGCGAACGTTTATATTTGCAAGCTATGGAAAAAGTAATGGCGAATACACCAAAAGTGGTAATGGAAGGTAGTTCAAATATCAATGTGTTACCATTGGAAAAATTGTTTGGAAATTCGACCGCTTCACAGCCAAAGAATAATGAAATAGCCGTGCCAGAGCCTGCTATTCAGCAGCCTGTTCAACCGAAAGTTGTAACACCAGAACCTCAACCAGAAATTCGTAGAGGGAGATTTTAATGCGTAAATTATTATTACCTGTACTTGCGGTTGTGGCGTTTATTGCGTATCAATCATTAACGATCGTGCCAGAAGGCGGGCGTGGCATTATGTTACGTTTTAACAAAGTGCATCGTGATGCAGAGCAAAAAGTAGTCGTTTATACACCAGGATTACATTTTAAAGTGCCATTTATGGACAGTCTAAAAGTGTTAGATGCTCGTATCCAAACGTTAGATGGCAAAGAAGATCGCTTTGTCACCGTTGAGAAAAAAGATTTGCTTGTTGATTCTTATGTAAAATGGAAAATCAGCGATTTCGGTCAATTCTATACCTCAACAGGTGGAGATTATCAAAAAGCATCAGATTTATTACGTCGAAAAGTAAACGACCGTCTTCGTTCAGAAATTGGTTCTCGCACGATTAAAGATATTGTATCTGGTTCACGCGGTGAATTGATGGCAGGTGCTCAAAAAGCCTTAAACGCAGGTGAAGACGGAGCAGAGAAACTCGGTATTGAAGTTGTTGATGTGCGTGTTAAACAGATCAATCTACCAAATGAAGTATCTTCTTCTATCTACCAACGTATGCGTGCAGAACGTGATGCGGTGGCTCGTGAACACCGTTCGCAAGGGGAAGAAAAAGCAGAATTTATCAAAGCAGAAGTAGATAAAAAAGTCGTCTTGATTGAAGCCAATGCGAAGAAAACCGCAGAAGCCTTACAAGGTGAAGGTGATGCACAAGCGGCTCGAATCTATGCAAATGCACTTGGACAAGAACCAGAATTCTATGCTTTCGTACGTAGCTTAAAAGCTTATGAAGCAAGTTTTGCTGAAGGTAAAAATAATATGATGATCGTGAAGCCTGAGAGTGATTTCTTACGCTTTATGAAATCGCCTACAAAATAATTGTATCCATAAGACCCGAAAAATCGGGTCTTTTTACGTTTTTCAATGAAACTCAACCAAAAAGAGGCAATTCCTATGGGTAAAAGTGTTGCTATTCTCGGTGCTCAATGGGGCGATGAAGGGAAAGGTAAAATTGTAGATTTGTTAACCGACCGCGTAAAATACGTGGTGCGTTATCAAGGTGGTCATAATGCAGGTCATACACTCATTATCAATGGTGAAAAAACGATCCTTCGTTTAATTCCAAGCGGTATTTTACACAACAACGTGACTTGCTTAATTGGTAACGGTGTGGTGTTATCGCCTGAAGCGTTAATGAAAGAGATGGGCGAATTAGAAGCTCGTGGCGTGAATGTACGTGAACGTTTAAAAATTTCTGAAGCTTGTCCGTTGATTTTGCCATATCACGTGGCGATGGATCACGCTCGTGAAGCGGCATTAGGTAAAAATAAAATCGGTACAACAGGTCGTGGTATCGGGCCTGCTTACGAAGATAAAGTGGCTCGTCGCGGTTTACGTGTAAGTGATTTATTCGACAAAGAAGCTTTTGCAGAAAAATTAAAATCAATTTTAGATTACTACAACTTCCAACTTGTTCATTATTACAAAGTTGAACCTGTGGATTTCCAAAAAACGTTGGACGATGTATTCGCAATTGCTGATGTGATCAAAGGAATGGTAGCTGATGTAACCACTTTACTTCACGAAGCACGTAAAGCGGGCGACAACATCTTATTTGAAGGTGCACAAGGTACAATGTTAGACATCGACCACGGTACTTATCCATTCGTCACCAGTTCAAATACCACCGCTGGCGGTGTCGCAACAGGTTCTGGTTTTGGACCACGTCATTTAGATTATGTATTAGGTATCATCAAAGCTTACTGCACCCGTGTAGGAAGCGGTCCATTTACGACTGAATTATTCGATGAAATCGGGGCTGAAATTGCACGTAAAGGTAACGAATTTGGTTCTGTGACAGGTCGTCCTCGTCGTTGTGGTTGGTTTGATGCTGTAGCGGTTCGTCGTGCGGTACAAATTAACTCGATTTCTGGCTTCTGTATGACTAAACTAGACGTATTAGATGGCTTTGAAGAGTTAAAAATCTGCGTAGCATACAAAATGCCAAATGGCGAAATTGTGGAATACGCACCATTAGCGGCTAAAGATTGGGAAGGGGTTGAACCAATTTATGAAACTTTACCAGGTTGGTCTGAAAACACATTCCGTGTGACTAAATTGGAAGATTTACCACAAGCAGCCATCAGCTACATTAAACGCATTGAAGAGTTAGTTGGAGTGCCAGTAGATATTCTTTCAACAGGCCCTGATCGTGTGGAAACAATGATTTTACGCGATCCATTTGCGGCATAATTTTTTTGTCGAGAAAATAAAGCACGGGGAATTCCCCGTGTTTTTTTATGTTTTTGAAAAATGGTGAGAAAATCAACCGCTTGTTTTTGTTTAGTGCTAGAATATTGATGAAATTCAAATCTATTTTATAGAAGCTAGGAGGCAATATGTCTGAATCTATCCGTTTAACGCAATACAGCCACGGAGCAGGTTGTGGTTGTAAAATTTCTCCAAAAGTTTTAGAAACAATTTTACATAGTGAACTTAATAAGTTTGTTGATCCGAATTTATTAGTTGGTAATGAAACTTCAGATGATGCGGCTGTTTATGATATTGGCAATGGGGTGGGAATTATTAGCACTACCGATTTCTTTATGCCGATTGTAGATGACCCATTTGATTTTGGACGGATTGCGGCAACCAATGCGATTAGTGATATTTTTGCAATGGGTGGAAAACCGATTATGGCGATTGCGATTTTAGGCTTCCCGATCAATAAGCTCCCTGCCGAAGTGGCTCAAAAAATCGTAGAAGGTGGTCGTGCCGCTTGTGCAACAGCAGGCATCGCATTAGCTGGCGGACATTCTATTGATGCCCCAGAACCGATTTTTGGCTTGGCGGTAACAGGCATTATTCCAACCGAAAAAGTAAAACGGAATGCTTCTGCAACAGCTGGCTGTGAACTTTTCTTAACTAAGCCGATTGGTATTGGTATTCTCACAACGGCTGAAAAACGTGGTATTCTAAAATCAGAACATAAAAACTTAGCACGCGATACAATGTGCCAAATGAATTTAGTTGGGGCAGAATTCGCTCATTTAGGTGAAGTTAAAGCGATGACCGACGTAACAGGCTTTGGGCTACTGGGGCATTTAAAAGAAGTTTGTCAAGGCTCTAACGTGCGTGCAGAAGTTGATTTTGCGAATATTAAAACTTTAGAAGGCGTAAAAGATTACATTGCTCAAGGCTCTATGCCTGGCGGCACAACACGCAACTTTGATAGTTATGGGCATTTAGTTTCAGCATTAACGGATGAACAAAAAGCGATTCTTTGCGACCCTCAAACTTCAGGTGGTTTATTGATTGCGGTTGAGCCACAAGCGGTTGAAAAAGTAAAAGAAGTTGCAAATAAAATGAATGTATCACTTTTCAGAGTAGGTCTCTTGTTAGAAGCAGATAGCTCGAAACCATTGATTGAAGTGAAATAAGATTCTTTGAGTAGATAAATTAGCATATATTGGTTTTCTAACTTATTTGGATTTATATGCTAGAAAGATAGAGCGGTGAAATTTGCAGAATATTTTGCAAATTTCACCGCTTGTTTTTATACCGAGAATGGATACTGAATACTTGGGTGGTATTCATAGCCTTCCACTTTGAAATCATCAAGCGTTACCCAAGTTTCTAGATCTTCAAGGGATTTAATGTCTGGGTTGATGATTAATTTAGGAGCTGAGAGCGGCTCACGTTTTAATTGCACATCACGCATTAGCTCAAGTTGATCTTCATAAATATGAGCATTAACGATTTTATGGAATGCTTGCCCTGCTTCGTGACCTGTGATTTGAGCCATCAACGCGAGGAAGGTGTAGCATTGAATCATATTCCAGTTTAAACCGAGTGGGACATCCGCAGAGCGTTGTGTGCTGTTTAGATATAATTTGCCATCTAATAGTGAGAAATGATGGCTGTGTAAGCAAGGACGTAAACAGCCTAAATCAAACGCACCTGGGTGGTAGAAGGTATAAATTTCACCACGATTATCCACGCCACGTTTTAAATCGTCGACAATTTGGCGTAATAAATCAACTGAGCCACCGCCAACTTTCGGGAAGTTACGCCCAATTGCTCCGTAAACTAATCCCATATCATCTTCGACTTTGCGGTGAGGATTATTTAACCAAGCGATGTTTTCATTTGCGTTTGCATCCCACGATTTTGTTCCTAGTGCACGGAAATCAGCCGCATTGCTATAACCACGAATGTAGCCTAATAACTCGGCAATCGCGGCCTTCCAAAAACTGCGGCGAGTTGTGACGAGCGGAAATTCTCCTTTTTCAACATCGTAGGTTAAGTCTGCATTGATAACGGTTAAACAACGCTTACCAGTACGCTCATTTTCTACCCATTTTCCTTCGTTTACGATACGATTACACAAATCGAGATATTGTTTCATTTAATCCTCAGCAAAATTTTTTTATTTATTGTAGAATTGTATCAATAACCCCAAGTATTATCAAAAAAGAAATCAGGAGTAAAAATGAAAATCCTTGTTAAAATTTTCCTTCTTTGTACCGTTGGTTTAATTGCCGCCTGTTCCAGCAAAAATGAGGTTCTACCTCGTTTAAGCGAATCTGAATTAGATCAAAAATCTTATGCGATTGCTTATAGTGTAACAGGTCAAACTTACAAAGATCGCGTAACTAAAAGCTACGATATTCCTGCTTTTATTTCAGGCGTAACTAACTGGTATTACAACCGTGTTTCTATGCCAATTGAGCAAATTCAAGCCTTAACACTTAATCGTTTAGTGGATCATAAAGAATATGCTTACAATAGCGGCATTATTTTTGCTTCGGCATTTCAGCAAAAAGTGGATTATCTTGATCCAAGCTGTTGGGGCTTATTACATAAGCCAAGTATGATTCAGGGAATGGATGATGCAATGCACGATCTTCAAAAAGATAAATTACGCGATGATGCTTACATTCAAAACGGAGCAGATCAAATTATTCAATTATGTGTAAAAACGATTGCTTATGATGAAAAAACTTCATCAAAACCGATTCCAAAAGTAACTAAAAAAGCGGTAAAAAAATAAAAGAAGAATACAATAAAGGCTATACAAATTGCTTTGTATAGCCTTTGTTTTATCCGTTATTTTTAGTAGTAAGAATGCTCACCACGTTGGTGCTCTGTCACATCTTTTACGCCTGCAAGTTCTTCAGGGAACATTGCGAGAAGTTGTTTTTCAATGCCTTCTTTTAAGGTCACATCCACCATTGAGCAACCGTTACAGCCACCACCAAATTGTAGGATCGCAAATTTATCATCTGTCACTTCAATCAGGGTTACTTTACCACCGTGGCTAGCAAGCTGTGGGTTTACTTGAGTTTGAATAACATAATCTAAACGTTCGATGAATGGTGCATCATCTGCTACTTTACGCATTTTGGCATTTGGTGCTTTTAGAGTTAATTGTGACCCCATTGGATCGGTAATATAGTCAATTTCTGCTTCATCTAAGAATGGTAGACTTACTTCATCTACAAAGGCAGAAAAACCGTTGTAGTCGAATTGACTGTCGGTTTCTTCTACGGCATTTGGTGGGCAGTAAGATACACCGCATTCTGCGTTTGGTGTGCCTGGATTTACAACGAAAATTCGAATATTTGTGCCTTCTTCTTGTTGTTCTAACAAGCGACGGAAATGGGCTTGTGCATCATCTGAAATTGAGATGTGAGTGAGTTGTTCTTGTTCCATTTTTGCTCTCTATTGTTAAATATTTGACTAAATTTGTTGGGTATTTTACGCCTAAATAGGGGCTTAGGCTAGCCAGTCGGGCTGATTTCTTTAATAAGTTTTACTTTCTCTCTTTTCTTTATTTTCCTTTCTATTTTTTATCCAAAATTACCTTACTAATAATAGGTATTTGTTAAAATTTTCTTACCTAAATGTTGATAAAGTTCAAACTTTTCAAGAGTAAAATGTAAAAAAGTGGGGATTTTATGGAACTTTTTTCGCTTTTTAGGTAGAATAGGGCGTTTTATTTTACACGTCTTGAGGCGATTTTTAGTCAAATTTTAGGCGATGTGAATACGATTTGAGAGCTTTTTGTAACTTTTAGAGATAAGTGGGGGAATTCGTTTATGTCTAAATTCGTTACAACTCAATACGCGATTGCGATGATTCGCAATCATTTTTTTAAACCCAAGAAGAAGTAGTGCAAACAATATGATTACAATCAAAAAAGGCTTGGATTTACCTATTTCAGGTGCTCCAGCACAAGTAATCCATAACGGCAATACCGTGACGGAAGTTGCGATCCTTGGCGAAGAATATGTTGGTATGCGTCCTTCAATGAAGGTGCGTGAAGGCGATGTAGTGAAGAAAGGTCAGGTGCTTTTTGAAGATAAAAAGAATCCTGGCGTGCTTTACACCTCTCCTGCTAGTGGTACTGTGGTGGCAATTAACCGCGGTGAGAAACGTGTTCTTCAGTCTGTAGTGATCAAAGTTGAGGGTGATGAGCAAGTTACCTTTACTCGCTATGAAGTAGCTCAATTAGCTTCTTTGACAGCAGAGCAAGTTAAACAAAATTTAGTGGAATCTGGCTTATGGACTGCGTTACGTACTCGTCCATTTAGTAAAGTGCCAACCTTAGAAGCAACGCCATCTTCTATTTTCGTTAATGCGATGGATACAAACCCGTTAGCGGCAGATCCAGTCGTTATTATTAACGAATATAAAGCAGATTTTGAACACGGTTTAACTGTTTTAACAAAATTAGGCAAAATCAATCTTGTTAAAGCTGCAGGTAGCAACGTGCCAACCGTTTCTGGTGTAGATGTACACGAATTTGCAGGTGTTCACCCCGCAGGGCTTGTGGGGACGCATATCCACTTTATTGATCCAGTAGGGATCACTAAACAAGTGTGGCACTTGAACTATGAAGATGTGATCGCTATCGGTAAATTATTCACGACAGGTGAGTTATTTACAGATCGTGTGATTTCTCTTGCTGGTCCTCAAGTGAAAAATCCTCGTTTAATTCGTACTCGCTTAGGTGCAAACCTTTCACAATTAACTGCAAATGAATTAAATGCGGGCAATAACCGTGTGATTTCAGGTTCTGTACTTTATGGTGCGAAGGCATCTGGTGTTCACGACTATTTAGGTCGTTATGCGTTACAAGTTTCTGTGATTGTAGAAGACACCACGAAAGAATTTATGGGCTGGATTTCTCCGCAGCCAAACAAATTCTCAATTACCCGTACGGTTTTAGGTCACTTTGGTCGTAAATTATTTAATTTCACGACAGCAGAAAACGGTGGTCACCGTGCAATGGTACCAATCGGTAACTACGAACGTGTTATGCCGTTAGATATTCTTCCATCGCACTTACTTCGTGATTTAGAAGTAGGTGATACAGACTCAGCACAATTATTAGGTGCGTTAGAGTTAGACGAAGAAGATTTAGCGTTATGTACATTCGTCTGTCCAGGTAAAACCGATTACGGTTCATTCTTGCGTCAAGCATTAGACAAGATTGAGAAGGAAGGTTAAAAAATGGGGTTAAAACATCTTTTTGAGAAAATGGAACCCGCGTTTTTACCTGGTGGTAAATATGCAAAATTATACCCGTTATTTGAATCGGTATTTACTTTGTTCTATACACCAGGTACAGCAACGCAAAAAACGACTCACGTACGTGATGCTTTAGACTCAAAACGTATGATGATCATCGTTTGGTTAGCATTGTTCCCAGCGTTGTTCTACGGTATGTATAACGTAGGTCATCAATCAATCCAAGCGATTGTAGCTATGGGTAATTTGCAAGATGTACTTGCAAACGACTGGCATTATTCTCTTGCTCAAGCATTAGGGGCTGATTTAACCTCTACTGCAGGCTGGGGAAGCAAAATGTTGTTAGGTGCAACGTTCTTCTTACCTATCTATATTGTGGCATTCGCTGTAGGTATGTTCTGGGAATTATTATTTGCTATCGTACGTGGCCACGAAGTAAATGAAGGTTTCTTCGTAACAACTATTCTATTTGCGTTAATCGTTCCACCAACATTGCCATTATGGCAAGCAGCATTGGGTATTACTTTCGGCTTAGTAGTTGCGAAAGAAGTATTCGGTGGTGTAGGTAAAAACTTTATGAACCCAGCGTTAGCAGGCCGTGCGTTCTTATTCTTCGCGTACCCAGCACAAATCTCGGGTGACTTAGTTTGGACAGCTGCAGATGGTTTCTCAGGTGCAACAGCACTTTCACAATGGTCGCAAGGCGGTGAAGCTGCACTTAAACACGTTGCAACAGGTCAACCGATTACTTGGATGGATGCATTCTTAGGTAACATTCCAGGTTCAATGGGTGAAGTATCAACGTTAGCGTTAATCATTGGTGCTGCAATTATCGTGTTCGCACGCATCGCTTCTTGGCGTATCATTGCTGGCGTAATGATTGGTATGGCAGCAACGGCAACGACCTTCAACATCATTGGCTCAGATACAAACCCTATGTTCTCAATGCCGTGGCATTGGCACTTAGTGCTTGGTGGTTTCGCAATCGGTATGTTCTTTATGGCAACAGACCCAGTTTCTGCGTCATTCACCAACAAAGGTAAATGGTGGTACGGTATCTTAATCGGCTTTATGGCTGTATTAGTCCGTGTGGTAAACCCAGCGTACCCAGAAGGTATGATGTTAGCAATTTTATTCGCTAACTTGTTCGCACCAATCTTCGACTACTTAGTGGTTCAAGGTAACATTAAACGCAGAAAAGCGAGAACTGCTGTAAAAACGGGGGAAACTGCATAATGGCTAAATTTAATAAAGATAGCGTTGGCGGTACTTTAACTATCGTGGTGTTGTTGAGCTTAGTTTGTTCTCTCATCGTAGCGGGTGCTGCGGTGTTGTTAAAACCAACACAAGAGATCCAAAAACAGCTTGATAAACAGAAAAACATCTTACAAGCGGCTGGTTTAATGCAAGAAAATACCAATGTGCAAGACACTTACGCAAAATTCATTGAGCCAAAAATTGTGGATTTAGCAACAGGTGATTATGTTGATGATATCACTAACTTTGATGCAAAAGTAGCAGCAAAAGATCCTGCACAAAACGTGCAAATTGCCCAAGCTGATGACAAAGCAAACATTAAAGTGCGTGCAAAATATGCTGAAATCTATCTTGTAAAAGATGAGAATGGCAAAGTAACCCAAGCAGTATTACCAATGTATGGTAACGGCTTATGGTCAATTATGTACGGCTTTGTGGCTGTTCAACCAGATGCAAATACCATCAATGGTATTACCTACTATGAACAAGGTGAAACCGCAGGTCTTGGTGGTGAGATTGCAAATCCGAACTGGCAAAAACACTTTGTAGGCAAAAAATTATTTGACGAACAAGGCAATGTGGCTTTAACCGTCGGTAAAGGTGCATCAGCAAATAAAGAACACGGTATTGATGGTCTTTCAGGTGCTACCTTAACTTCAAAAGGTGTGGATGGTTCATTCAAATACTGGTTCGGTCAAAATGGTTTTGGTCCATTCTTAGCGAAATTTAAAGCAACAGCAGGAGCTAACTAATGGCAGGCAACAATCTTAAAAAACTCTTGTTATCGCCAGTGGTTGATAACAACCCAATTGCATTACAAATCTTAGGTATCTGTTCTGCACTTGCGGTAACCACACAGCTACAAACAGCGGTGGTAATGGCGATTGCGGTAAGTTTAGTAACCGCTTTCTCTAGTATGTTCATCTCGATGATCCGTAACTATATTCCAAATAGTATCCGTATCATTGTGCAAATGGCGATCATTGCATCATTAGTAATCTTGGTTGACCAAGTATTACGTGCGTATGCTTACGAACTTTCAAAACAATTATCGGTATTCGTTGGTTTGATCATTACTAACTGTATCGTAATGGGGCGTGCAGAAGCATTTGCAATGAAATCAGGTCCTGTAGAAAGCTTTGTCGACGGTATCGGTAACGGTTTAGGTTACGGTGCAATGTTAATTATTGTCGCTTTCTTACGCGAACTTATCGGTTCAGGTAAACTCTTTGGTGTGACTATCTTACAAACTGTTCAAGATGGCGGTTGGTATCAAGCAAATGGTTTATTCTTATTAGCACCGAGTGCATTTTTTATCATTGGTTTCGTGATCTGGGGTATCAGAACATGGAAACCAGAACAAGTGGAGAAATAAGATGCAAGAATTACTCAGTATTTTTGTAAAATCCGTATTCATTGAGAATATGGCACTTTCTTTCTTCCTTGGTATGTGTACATTCCTTGCGGTGTCTAAGAAAGTTTCGACAGCTTTCGGTTTAGGGATTGCGGTAATCGTTGTATTAGGTATTGCCGTACCAGCAAACCAATTAGTTTATACTCATGTATTAAAAGATGGTGCTTTAATCGAAGGTGTTGATTTAAGTTTCTTAAACTTCATTACATTTATCGGTGTAATTGCAGCACTTGTTCAAGTGTTGGAAATGATTTTAGATAAATTCTTCCCAGCACTTTATAGTGCGTTAGGTATTTTCTTACCATTGATTACCGTAAACTGTGCTATCTTCGGTGGCGTATCATTCATGGTTCAACGTGAATATAATTTCACAGAATCAGTAGTTTACGGTATTGGGGCTGGTACAGGCTGGATGCTGGCTATTGTAGCTCTTGCAGGTTTAACTGAGAAAATGAAATACTCAGATGTGCCAGCAGGTTTACGTGGTTTGGGTATCACTTTCATCACTGTAGGTTTAATGGCATTAGGCTTTATGTCATTCTCAGGCATTCAATTATAAGGAGCATATCGTGGATAGTAATTTTATTTTCGGTATCGTGGTATTTACTGCCCTTGTATTAGTGCTTGCAGTATTTATCCTTTTAGCTAAATCGAAGTTAGTGGATTCTGGTGACATCACCATTACCATCAACGATGATCCTGAAAAATCAATCACCTTACCTGCAGGCGGAAAATTACTTGGTGCTTTAGCGAGCAAAGGAATTTTCGTATCAAGTGCTTGTGGTGGTGGTGGCTCTTGCGGTCAATGTATCGTGAAAGTAAAATCAGGTGGCGGTGAAATCCTCCCAACTGAACTTTCTCACATTACCAAACGTGAAGCGAAAGAAGGCTACCGTTTATCTTGCCAAGTAAACGTAAAAGGCAATATGGACGTAGAACTTCCTGAGGAAATCTTCGGTGTGAAAAAATGGGAATGTACTGTTATCTCTAACGATAACAAAGCAACCTTCATCAAAGAGCTTAAATTGGCTATTCCTGAAGGCGAGGAAGTACCTTTCCGTGCAGGTGGTTATATTCAAATCGAAGCTGATCCACATACGGTTTATTATAAAGATTTCGATATTCCAGAAGAATACCACGAAGATTGGGATAAATACGACTTATGGCGTTATGTGTCCAAAGTGGACGAGCATATTACCCGTGCTTACTCTATGGCTTCATACCCAGAAGAGAAAGGCATCATTATGCTTAACGTGCGTATTGCAACGCCTCCACCACGTCAACCTGATGCACCTCCAGGTCAAATGTCTTCATACATTTGGTCATTAAAACCAGGTGATAAAGTGACTATTTCTGGTCCATTCGGTGAATTCTTCGCGAAAGAAACCGATGCAGAAATGGTATTCATCGGTGGTGGTGCTGGTATGGCACCAATGCGTTCACACATTTTTGACCAGTTAAAACGCTTACACTCTAAACGTAAAATGTCATTCTGGTATGGTGCACGTTCTAAACGTGAAATTTTCTATCAAGAAGATTTCGACCAGCTACAAGCTGAAAACGATAACTTTGTATGGCACGTAGCTCTTTCAGACGCATTACCAGAAGATAACTGGGACGGTTACACAGGCTTTATCCACAATGTGCTTTATGAAAACTACTTAAAAGATCACGAAGCACCAGAAGATTGTGAATACTATATGTGTGGTCCACCAATTATGAACGCATCTGTAATCAAGATGTTGAAAGATTTAGGGGTAGAAGACGAAAACATCTTACTAGATGACTTCGGTGGTTAATTTCTCTTAATCAATAAAAAGCGGTTCGATTTGTAAAATAGTTTGCAAATCGCACCGCTTGTTGTATTTGCATAACGATGGATATACTCAGTACAGTTGCATTAGAAAAAGCCTTTAATTCTTTGGAAGAAACGTTAAAAAGCATTGAAAATCAAGAATGGTTTAATGCTCAACAACCCATCATTCAAGATACGCTTATTGCTGGTGCAATCCAAAAAGTCGAATTTGTCTATGAATTAGACATAAAAATGTTAAAACGCCAATTGAAACGAATTGCCTCAAATGATTTGGATATTGATAGTGCAGAATTTCGTGATGTATTACGTCTTTCTGTTCAATATGGTTTGATTGAGCGGATGGAAGATTGGCTGGATTACCGAAAAATGCGAAATATCACTTCGCATACTTATGATGAAAGTAAAGCCCAACAAGTTTACAATGGCATTTCAGATTTCTTAGAAAGCAGCCGCTTTTTACTTAATCAATTAAAACAACGCAACCAGAATGATTGATATTACCGAGAGTCAATTACATATTGTTCAAAGCATTTTGGCTAGCCAGTTGCCAACGATAAAAGTTTGGGCATTTGGTTCTCGCATTAAAGGGACCGCAAAGCCTTATTCCGATTTAGATTTGGCTTTACTTACTCACACTCCGCTTACGATTCGCCAGCAGAGAAAATTAGAAGAAGCATTTTCCGATTCTGATCTGCCGTTTAAAGTGGATTTAATTGATTGGGCAAGCTGTAGTGAATCTTTTAAACACATTATTTTAGAACGTTACGAAGAATTTCCTTTACTCACAAAAATAAACGAACAATGAAACTCAAACCTTTCTTATTTTTAGCAATCAGCACACTATTTTTAACCGCTTGTGAAAAAGCTCCTGAACAGGTTTCTTTTTCAGGCAAAACAATGGGCACGACCTACCACGTTAAATATATCGATGATGGCAAAGTTCAGTTACCTAAGGCGGAAGAAGTACAGCATCAGTTAGATGCTTTGCTTAAAACTGTTAATGATGAAATGTCTACTTACCAAAAAGATTCTGAAATCAGCCAATTCAATCACAATACAGAAGCAAATCAGTCTTTTGCGATTTCACCTGATTTCGCAAAAGTGGTAAAAGAAGCGATTCGTTTAAATAAGGTGACGGATGGGGCATTAGATGTAACGGTCGGACCACTTGTGAATTTATGGGGGTTTGGACCAGATAAACGTTTGAATAAAGTACCGAGCAACGAACAGATTGCAGAGCGTTCCGCGATTGTAGGCATTGATAAATTTAGCCTTGATACATCAGGCGAAAAGCCAATGCTTACAAAAAGCGTAAAAGGACTTTACTTAGATTTATCTTCGATTGCTAAAGGCTTTGGCGTGGATAAACTTGCTGAACATCTGGAACAATTAGGCGTGAATAATTACTTAGTGGAAATTGGCGGTGAATTGCGTGGCAAAGGTGATAATTTACAAGGTCAGCCTTGGCGAATTGCGATTGAACAGCCGACTTTTGCACAAGGGGAATCGGTGCAAATTATCGCTCCACTACATAATTTAGGGATGGCAACTTCAGGTAACTACCGCAATTATTTTGAAGATGAAAATGGCAACCGTATGTCGCATATCATCGATCCAAGTCAACTTCGCCCAGTGAGCCATAACTTAGCTTCCATTACCGTGCTTGCCCCAACCACAATGACTGCAGATGGTTTATCTACAGGCTTGTTTGTGCTTGGTGCAGAAAAGGCATTAGCAATCGCAGAAAAAGAAAAATTAGCGGTGTTCTTAATTATCAAAAAAGGCGATAATTTTGAAACGCAAATGTCGAGCGAATTTCAAAAATTAGTTGATCAAAAATAGGAGTGAATGATGGAAACCCTTTTACTGACTTTCGGCTTTTTTATTGCCGTTATCTTTGCAATGTCAATTGGCTTTATTATTAAAGGTAAAACCATCAAAGGCAGCTGTGGCGGTATTACCGCATTAGGTATGAAAAAAATGTGCGACTGCGAAGAACCGTGTGATAACTTAAAAGCCAAAATCGCCGATGGCACTGCCGATCCTGAAGAAGTGGCTCGTTTTAATAAAGACAAAGAAGCACAGTTTTACGAAGTAAAATAGAAGAGCATTTATAGAAGCGAGCAGATAATTATAAGCGGTCAGATTTTCGCAAAATTTTTCAAATAGCATTGGCTTATAAATTGAGCAATTCAGTGCTATTCCAAATAGAGAATTGTGATGTCTTCTTATGAATATGATTTGAGCAATGTTGAAGATCATTACCTTTACGATCAAATCAGAGTAGCACTATTTGGCGTGACGGTTGGGGATGTGTTAGGTGTGCCTGTTGAATTTGAATCAAGAGGAACATTAAAATCAAATCCAGTCACAGAGATGAAAGAATATGGAACTTTTTGTCTACTATGTCTAATAAAAAATCGAGGATAACCCTCGATTTTTGTTTTAGAAAAACAAATTATTTCTTCTCTTTCGTATCACAGTGACTAATATCTTGGCAGTTGCCGTAAAGATATAAACTGTGGGTTGCAAGTTTAATGCCGTGTTGTTCACTGATTTCACGTTGGCGGCGTTCAATATCAGGATCTTTAAATTCGAATACTTTACCGCAATCGATACAAATAATGTGATCGTGATCTTGTTCAATGTTTAGCTCAAAAACCGCTTTGTTCGCATCGAAATTGTGGCGAACCAAAATACCCGCTTCTTCGAATTGATTTAATACACGATAAACGGTCGCTAAGCCAATTTCAGATTCTTTTTCAAGCAAAAGTTTGTAAATATCTTCTGCTGAAAAATGCTGCATTTGTTCACGAGTTTCTTGCATTAAAGCAAGAATAGTTAAGCGTGGTTCGGTTACTTTTAAGCCAACACTTTTAAGTAATTTGATATTTTCTTCAGACATAACTGTCACCTTTTGTCCTCATTAAGTTAAGCTAATTGATCTAAGCACATTTCTTCAGTAAGTTGCTTACACCACGCTTTTACACGTCCGTCTGTTAATTCTGGTTGTCTGTCTTCATCAATACATAAACCTACGAAAGTATTTTCATCAATCACGGCTTGTGAGCTTTCGAAGTTATAACCTTCTGTTGGCCAATGACCTACAATTACAGCACCGTTTTCTTCCACGATGTCTCGAATCGTACCCATCGCATCACAGAAATACTCTGCGTAATCTTCTTGGTCGCCACAACCGAAAATGCCCACTACTTTTCCTGTGAAGTCAATTTCTTTTAAGGTTGGCATAAAGTCATCCCAGTCTGCTTGCGATTCACCGTAATACCACGTTGGAATGCCTAATAATAAGAAATCGTATGCTTCAATATCTTCTTTTGCACTTTTTGCGATATCTCGAATATCCACTAAATCTGCACCCAATTCTTTTTGGATCATTTTAGAGATATTTTCAGTGTTACCTGTGTCGCTACCGTAGAATAAACCTACTACTGCCATAAAATTACCTACCTATTATTGTGTTCATCGGCGTGATTGCCAATATAATCATTTAAAATATATTCAATTAATTGTCCGCGAGTGATGTTTCGTTGGCTCGCTTCTTCCTCTAATTTCTGCACCAAATTTGAATGCAATTTTAACTCAATGCGTCTTAACCCCGATGAGCGGTCACGTTTGAGTTGATTGCGTTTATTGATACGAATTTGTTGCTCTCGACTTAGAGGGTTCGTGCGTGGTCGCCCAACTTTTGGCACGTTTGCGAACAAATCAAGGGTTATACAATCTGCGTCCTGTTTTGCCATAATGTTCCAGCGATGGGCTTTGAGCACCATTTCATTAGTTGTCTAATTGAGAATGATACGCTACTGAATAAGTGAGTACTATACCATATTATTCAATTATTTTAAAAGAATAAGCAATAAATCCGCTGCTTATCCCATCAATTGCTATGCCCTTTCAGCCCGACAAAGTTTTAACGTTTCTTCAATCAATTGCAACGCAATAGTGCCTTGTGGTGGCAATTCGGGTAATGGTTCATTTGCATCAAACCATTTAGCATCGAAAATTTCTTCCTCTTGCAAGTTAATTTCACCGCTTTCGTAATCCGCTAAAAAGCCTAGCATCAATGAATTTGGAAACGCCCAAGGTTGACTACCAAAATAGCGAATGTTTTTGATTTTTAGACCGCTTTCTTCCAAAACTTCACGCTCAACTGCTTGTTCTGCACTCTCGCCTGCTTCGATGAACCCCGCCAAAGTCGTATAGATTGAACCTTTGTGTCGTTGATGGTTAGCAAGAAGAATTTGCTTACCTCGTCTTACCGCCACAATAATACTTGGGCTAATCACAGGATAAAAATGTTGCTGGCAAGAAGGGCAAATCATCGCAATTTCGTGATCAGACAAAATAGCTTTTGAGCCACATTTCCCACAAAATTGATGCGTTTGAAGGAAGTGATTTAATGTTACTGCTCGGTGCATTGTAAAGGCTTCAGAAATAGGGCGAGCAATTTGCGAGCGTAGAAAAACAAAATGCCAGCGAGCTAAATCGCTTTCATTTGCTGTTATCAAATTGAGCTGGTAGCCTTTATATTCGCCAATTTTGACATAATTTCGACCGCTTGTTCCCACTTTTTCTGCCGTGCCAAAAGGAAAATCATCATTGCTTAACGCCAAATCAAAATGGTTTACGATTGCCCAATATGCTTTATTCATCTTTTAATCCTAACTGTTTAAATAATTGCCGTTTTTCATCGGCTGATAAAATGCGATATTCGCCTGAATCTAATCCGTCTAATTTAAATTTTCCTAATCCTACTCGAATTAAACGTAAAGTGGGAAAGCCTACGTGAGCCGTCATTCGGCGGACTTGCCGATTTTTCCCTTCGCTGATTTTGAGCTCTAACCACGCGGTCGGAATATGCTTTCGCTCGCGAATTTTGGGGGCAGTTGCCCACTCAAAATTTGGGGCATCAATCCGCTTTACTTTCGCAGGTTTCGTCATTCCATCTTTTAGCTCCACACCTTGTTGAAGCTGGCGAATCGCCTCATCGGTCGGGATATTATCCGCCTGCACCCAATAGGTTTTCTCTTTTTCAAATTTGGGGTGAGCCAAGCGGTGCTGAATTTCCCCGTGATTGGTAAGTAATAACAAACCTTCGCTATCACGATCTAATCGCCCCACAGGGTAAATATTGGGAATATCAATAAAATCCTTAAGCGTTTTTCGCCCTTGCTCATCAGTAAATTGGGTAAGCACATCATAAGGCTTATTAAACAGCACAATCATTGTTTGCTCAAAGTTTGGCTGAGTAGCAAGCGGGCGTTTTCTTATGCTATTTTGCCAAGTGGATTTACGTACAAAAGTTTTATTCTTGAACATTATTTCATCCACTTATCAGGATCTTGCTGACGTTCAAATTCTGCATCAAATACCGTGTCATCTTTGGCACGATAAGTGGTCTGATTGGTCGAAAAAGTGGTAAATTGGAAACGACTTTGTAAAAAGCGTAGTCCGAATTTTTTGATAAGTGTGCGAGTCACAGGCAATACGCATAAAATAGCAAGAATATCGCTGATAAAACCAGGAATAATCAGTAATACGCCTGAAATAATAAAGAGCACGGAATTAATCATCGCATCGGTTGGAATCTTGCCTTCAGACAACTCTTTGCGAATGGCAAACATTGTATAAAGTCCACGCAATTTCACAAACCAAACACCAAGTGCAGAAATGGCAATCAGCAATAAAATAGTTGGAAATACGCCGATGGCAGAACCTACGCTGACTAACAGTGAAAGTTCGCAGTAAATGTAGAGAATGATGGCAAAAAAGATAATAAGCAGAGGCATAGTGTTCCTTATTTTTGCGTGAAAATAGAAAATGGTGTATTTTAATCGCCTTACATTATTTAGTCGATATAAAATGAGGGATAAGATGACCGAATTCAAGGCTGATCAAACGTTAGATACGCTTGGTTTACGTTGCCCCGAGCCTGTAATGCTCACCCGAAAAACGGTTCGCCATATGAATGATGGCGAGATTTTACATATCATTGCAGACGATCCTGCAACCACCCGTGATATTCCAAGTTTCTGTGAATTTATGGAACATCAACTGATTAAAAGTGAAACCGAAACAGCCCCATATCATTATTGGATTAAGAAAGGTTTGGCGGAATAACAAGGCAATATTATGGCTTTTTCTCGTGAAAAACTGACAAAAATGCTCGTATTTATCAGTACGCTTGCTTTTTGTGTTGCAACCGTCAGCGTGATTTTAAACGGTGTGCATCAATTTAAGGTCGGTTCGCAGTTAGCAAGTATTAGCCAAGTCTCTAATCTTGCTCACGTGTTGGTTCGCCAACAAGCAAATTTATTCTCGTTAATGCTGATTAAAAACACCAAAAGTGAAGAATTAGCAGAAGCTCTCGATAATTTCTCAAAAGAAGAATTTGTATTAGACGCAAACCTTTATGCCGCAACGGGTGAATTGTTAGCACAAAGCAAAAATGCAGAGGCATTAAAAGAGCGACTTGTCCAAAAAAATACGCAACAGATCGTTGAGCCTATTTTTGCAAAACAAGCGTTAGTCGGCTTTCTACGGGTAACTTTTGATGCTCAGTATGAAGATTCGACCCAAGTAAAAGTAAACAAATTATTCCAACAACTTTATGGCGAGCTGATTATTTTAGTGCTTACGGGGATCTTATTTTCAGCAAGCGTGTTTTATTATTTACGCCGAAAATTACCTCACACAAGAACAACGCATAAAGCCACTCTTCCCGTTTTGAAAACACAGGCAAAACGCTTTCATTCGAGAAGACGGAATTTTAGAAGTAAATAAAATAAGTTAAAGCGTTGTGATTTAATGCGTCAATACTAGTCGATATATTGATACTATGGTATAGTTATCGCCATTTTGATTATGGGTAATAAAAGATGACGGTAAACTTTGATCCTGAAAATATGCCTCAGCACGTTGCGATTATTATGGACGGCAATGGGCGTTGGGCAAAACAACAAGGCAAATTGCGTGTGTTTGGGCACCAAAACGGTGTGAAAGCGGTGCGATCTGCGGTAAGTTTTGCGGCAAAACACGGGATTAAAGTACTGACGCTTTATGCTTTTAGTAGTGAAAATTGGAATCGCCCTGAAACTGAAGTGTCTGCGTTAATGACGCTTTTTATGACGGCACTCAATTCTGAAGTGAAAAAGCTGCATAAAAATAATATTAAGTTGAAAGTTATTGGCGATAAATCCCGTTTTAGCGAAGGTTTGCAAAAGCGTATTCAAGAATCAGAAGATTTAACTGCTCAAAATACAGGGCTAATTTTAAATGTTGCCGCAAACTATGGTGGTTATTGGGACATTACTCAAGCAGCTCAAAAAATGGCACAAAAAGTGAAAATGGGCGAGTTAGCGGTTGAGGAGATTACTCCAGAGATTTTTGAAAAAGCGTTAGTTACCGAAGAGCAACCACAAGTAGATTTATTGATTCGAACCAGTGGCGAGCAGCGAATTAGTAACTTTTTATTGTGGCAAATTGCCTATGCAGAACTCTTTTTTACGCCAGTGCTTTGGCCTGATTTTGACGATCAAATTTTTAGTGAAGCGATTGTCGCTTATCAACAACGAAATCGCCGTTTTGGTGGTTGCTAAAAGGAATAATAAAAATGCTTAAAGAACGTGTTTTTTCAGCGATTGTGATGATTGCAGTCGTTTTAGCCGCAATTTTCTGGCTTCCGCCACTTCCTTTTACCATTTTACTTTCTGCATTGGTTGTGTTGGGAATGTGGGAATGGGCTCAATTTGTCGGCTTTAAGAGCCAAATGGCTCGTGTGGTCGTTGCAGGTGTAGCGACTTGTATTTTGCTTTTGTTAATTGTTGCGAATACGGATCTTATTCAGGCAGCACGTTTCCTAACAGATTTAAGTGTCATTTCGCTTTTTGTTGCGTGTTTTTGGTGGGTTATTGCTCTTGGTTTGGTTGTGAGTTATCCAAAATCTGCCACATTATGGGCGAAATCCGTTGTTGCTAAATTTATTTTTGGTCTCTGCACCCTTTTCCCATTCTTAATTGGCTTATTGGCAATTCACTTTAATAACTATACCTTAAATGAATTTCAAGGCACTTATTTATTGCTTTACGTTTTCCTTTTAGTTTGGGGAGCGGATTCAGGGGCTTATTTCTTTGGACGAGCATTTGGGAAACATAAACTCGCTCCAAAAGTATCTCCAGGTAAATCTTGGGAAGGGGCATTAGGTGGTTTGCTTACTTCAGGTGTGATTGCATTTATTTTCCTCGAAGTTACTCCGCACGATGTTTTTGGTCGAGAGCTTTCAACCGTGCCATTTATTGCCGTTTCAGTTGCGACCGTGGCGATTTCTGTATTAGGCGATTTAGCGGAAAGTATGTTTAAACGCCAAGCAGGTGTAAAAGATAGTAGTAATTTAATTCCAGGACACGGTGGAATTTTAGATCGTATTGATAGTTTAACGGCAGCAATTCCGTTCTTCGCAACGATGTTCTTCTTTGTGCTTTAATCTTAGGTAAAAATGAGCTCAATTATTTCATTTTTTATTTTAATTTGTGTACTCGTTTTTGTGCACGAATACGGGCATTTCTGGGCTGCTCGTCGATGTGGCGTGAAGGTCATCCGTTTTTCGATTGGCTTTGGGAAAGTTCTTTTTCGCAAAAAAGATAAACACGGCACAGAATTTGCTTTTTCATTGATTCCTCTTGGTGGTTATGTGCAAATGTGGAACGGTGAATCTGAGGTAAACGAGCAAAAAATTGATGCACCGATTTCGCAATCTTTATCTAAAAAATCACCGCTTCAACGTGCATTTATTATTAGTGCAGGTCCTATTGCGAATTTTCTCTTTGCGATTGCTGCTTATTGGGCAGTTTTTGTCAGCGGTATTCCAACGTTAAAACCTGTTGTTGGGCAAGTTTTACCTCACTCAATCGCCGCAAATGCGAATCTGCCTGCGGAATTTGAAATTAAAAATGTGGCAGGGAAAGCGGTTTTAGATTGGGAAGAAGTTACATTAGCGTTAATTGGGCATATTGGTTCGAATCAGGTAGAAATTTCGGGTTCAAATATTGATGAAGATCATCCGCAACATTTCTATCTAGATTTAACAAACTGGAATGTGGATGGCACAAAAGAGAGTCCATTAACCAGTTTAGGCATTCGCCCAAAAGGTGGCGTAATTAAGCCTGAAATTGCTCAAGTATTAGTAAATTCGCCCGCTGAAAAAGTAGGTTTAAAGGCAAATGATAAAATTTTAAGTGTAAATGGTACGGCTTTTGATTGGCAAGCATTGGTCAAAAATGTGCAAACAGGTCGGATGATCACGCTTGAAATTGAAACGAAGAATGGCGAAAAACGAGAAGTTGAGATTACGCCAGAAAAGCAAAAAGATCGTTATGTTATCGGGATTACACCTAGTTATGAAGGTGTTGCGGATAAGTATCGTACAGAATTAAAGTATGATATGCTAACCGCTATTTACAAAAGCGTGAATAAGGTAGGCTCTCTCATTCAGAGTATTTTCCAATTTATTGGGAATTTACTGACAGGCGAATTGTCTTTGAATAATGTGAGCGGGCCGATTTCAATGGCGAAAGGGGCGGCTGCTACTGCAGAAATTGGTTGGGTTTATTATTTAAGTTTTATGGCGTTAATTAGCGTCAATTTAGGGGTAATGAACCTTTTCCCTATTCTGCCTTTAGATGGCGGGCAATTACTTTTACTTGCTGTTGAAGCGGTTAAACGAAAACCCGTTTCGGAAAAATTCCAACTTCGATTCCAACAACTTGGAATGCTTTTTGTATTATCGTTGATGGCTTATGCTTTCATCAATGATGTTATTCATTTTTAAGCGTCAGTAAGCGGTCTATTTTGCCGATTATTTTACAAAACTTTCATAGGATAAGTTCAATGAAAAAATTATTGCTTTCTTCTCTTTTAATTGCGAATGGTGTGGTTGCTGCTCCATTTGTTGTTAAAGATATTCGTGTTGATGGTGTTCAGCCTGAAACGGGTGATGCAATCATCTCTTCTTTACCAGTTCGAGTAGGACAAACGGCAACAGATGCTGATGTGGCGAATGTGGTAAGAAGTTTATTTATTCAAAACCGTTATCAAGATGTGCGAGCAGCACGCGAAGGCAATACGCTTGTGATTAAAGTGGCTGAGCGTCCTTTAATTAATTCGGTAGATATTGAAGGAAACGGTGCGATTCCTAAAGATGCTTTAGAGCAAAACTTAAAATCAAACTTAATCGCTAAAGGTGAGGTGTTTGATGCTCAAAAATTAGAAGCTTTTAAACAAGGTTTAATCGAACATTACCACTCTATCGGTCGTTATACAGCAACGATTGATACTATTACTACAAAATCTGACAATGGTGGTATTAACGTTAAATTAGATATCAAAGAAGGTGATGTTGCCTATGTTAAGAAAATCACTTTTGAAGGTAACCACGCATTTAGCTCAAAAGAGTTAACTAAGCAATTAGATATTCAACCAGATGTTTCTTGGTTTAATATTTTTGCAAGCAGCAAATTTGAATCGCAAGCTTATTCAAAAGATTTAGAAACCATCCGTGATTTCTATATGAATCGTGGCTATGCAAAATTTAACTTAACAGGTACAGATGTTCAATTCAGCGATGATAAAAAAGATGTTGATTTAACGTACCAAATCTCAGAAGGCGAGCAGTACAAAGTCAGTGATGTGCGTATCATTGGTAATACGGCAAATTTAGGTAATGAGTTAAACGCTCTTTTAAAAGATTATCAAACGGGTGATCTTTTCCGTAAAGATGATTTATTAAAAATTGAAGAAGCAATTAAGCAAAAATTAGGCGAAAATGGCTTTGGCTCAGCTCAAGTTGATCTTTATCCAAAATTTGATGAAGCAGCAAAAACCGTACAAGTAAACTTTGTGGTTGAAGCGGGGCCTCGTGTTTATGTTCGTAAAATTCGTTTCGAAGGTAATAATGTAACCGCAGACTCAACTTTACGTCGTGAAATGCGTCAGCAAGAAGGGGCTTGGTTATCAACAACAGCGGCATCATTAGGTAAAGCTCGTTTAGAACGTACAGGTTTCTATGAAAGCGTTGATATGCAAATGCCAGCTGTACCAAATACAACCGACCAAGTTGATCTTGTTTATGCAATTAAAGAGCGTAACACAGGTAGCATTAACTTTGGTATTGGTTATGGTACAGAGAGCGGTATTAGCTACCAAGCTGGGATTAAACAAGATAACTTCTTGGGAATGGGCTCAACAATTAGCTTAAACGGTACACGTAACGACTATGGTACAAGTGTCGCATTAGGTTATACCGAACCATACTTTACCAAAGATGGTGTAAGTTTAGGTGGTAACGTCTTCTTTGAAGATTATGATAACTCAAAAAATGACAATGTCTCTTCGTATAAACGTCGCAGTTATGGGGCGAATGTAAACTTAGGCTTCCCTGTAAATGAATATAACTCATTCTATACGGGTTTAGGTTATACACACGATAGTTTAAGTAATGTACAGCGTGAGTTTACACGTGAAAAATACGTTCGCTCAATGAACTTCCCATTAGTGGGAAATGATCCAAGCCGTTACGGCAAAATGAAAGCGGACGATTTCGATTTCTCATTCGGTTGGAACTATAACAGCTTAAACCGTGGTTATTTCCCAACAGAAGGAACAACAGCAAGTATTGGCGGTAAAGTCACTATTCCTGGTTCAGATAACAAATATTATCGTTTAAATGCTGATTTTGCGAAATATATGCCATTAAATCGTGAACATAAATGGGTTGTGTCAACACGTGCAAGCTTAGGTTACACCAAAGGATTTGGCGGTAAAGAAGTGCCGTTCTATCAACTCTATACTGCAGGTGGTATCGGTACAATTCGTGGCTTCGCATATGGAGCAATTGGTCCTAAAGCGATCTATTTAAATAGAGAAGGTAACCAATTTAGCTCTGTGAGCAACGATGTTATTGGTGGTAATGCGATTGCAACAGCAAGTCTTGAGTTAATTACACCAACGCCATTTATCAGCGAAAAATTCCAACACAATGTGCGTACATCATTATTCGTTGATGCAGCAAGTGTTTGGAATACCAAATGGAAAAAATCAGACTACCCAACATTGCCTGATTACGGTGATTACAAACGTGTAAGAGCCTCTGCTGGTGTGGCATTCCAATGGATGTCGCCAATTGGTCCACTTTCATTCTCATATGCTAAACCAATCAAAAAATATGAGAACGATGAAATTGAGCAATTCCAATTTAATATCGGTAGCACATTCTAGTTTAGCGAAGCGGTTAAATTTGCAAAACAAATAACAAATTTGACCGCTTTAACTTGTTTAATTTAAGGAAAAAAAATGAAAAAATTATTTAAAATCAGTGCGTTAAGTGCATTATTAGCAACTTCAGCAATGGCAAATGCAGCAGATACAATCGGTTTTGTAGATCCAAGTTACGTAATGCAAAATCACCCAGTATTACTTGATGCTTCACTCAAATTTGAAAAATTTATGAAAGAAAATGAAAGCAAATTTGCTGATGAAGATAAAAAATTAGCCGAAGAAAATAAAAAATTAACGGCTGAACGTGATAAATTAAATGCAGATGCAAAAGCTCTTCAAAAAGAACAAGGCACTGTTGAAGCAACCTTGAAAAAAGATGTTGCTCAATTAGAAAAAGATGCACCTCGTTTACGTGCTAAAGAAATTCAAGCTCGCCAAGCAAAAATTGAATCAAAAGCGAAAGCATTTGAAGGTAAAGTGGCTGCAATTCAAAAACGTGAGCAAGAATTTGCGAAAAAAGCAGAAGACTTCCAAAAACGTGCAGATGCTTTCCAACAAAAAATTGAAGAAGCTAACAAAAATATTGGCGGTTTAAATCCTCAAGAAGCTCAAAAAGTAGCAATTGAAGAAGTGAATGCAACCATTAAAGAAGTGGCAAAAGCGAAAGGTTATACTTTAGTGCTTCAACCACAAGTTGCTCTTTATGCGGCTGATGAAGGTAAAGATATTACCGAAGCTGTTTTAGATGCAATTAAAGCAAAACACCCAGAAATTAAATTGCCAGAACCAAAAGCGGATGCTGCTAAAGCAGATGCAACAAAAACTGAGCAAGCTAAACCAGAAGAAGCGAAAAAATAATGGCTACTTTCCGTTTAATTGAATTAGCGGAACATATCGGTGGTACTGTAAAAGGTAACACCGATTTGCCTATTCAAAGCATTGCTGCTTTAGATAAGGCAAATGGTTCGCAAATTACCTTTATTTCGAATGCAAAATATCGTGAAAATTTAACCGCTTGCCAAGCGGGAGCGATTATTGTGACAGAAGAAGATGCGGCATTTTGCCGTGAAGATCAAAACTTGATCATCGTGGCAAATCCTTATTTAGCTTACGCATTATTAGCTCAATATATGGATTCAACCCCGAAAGCGGCAAGTCAAATTCATCCAAGTGCAGTGATTTCACCTGAAGCAAAATTAGGTCAAAACGTTTCTGTTGGGGCAAATGCGGTGATTGAATCAAGTGTGGAGCTTGGCGATGACGTGGTGATTGGTGCAGGTTGCTTTGTTGGCAAAAATAGCCAAATCGGCAAAGGCACGCAACTTTGGGCGAATGTATCGGTTTATCATCAAGTTAAAATAGGCGAGCATTGTTTAATTCAATCCTCTGCGGTAATCGGTTCTGATGGTTTTGGTTATGCCAATGATAAGGGGCAGTGGATCAAAATCCCTCAAACGGGCGGAGTGATTATTGGTAATCGTGTTGAGATCGGCGCTTGTACCTGTATCGATCGTGGTGCGTTAGATCCAACGGTTATTGAAGATAATGTGATTATTGATAACCTTTGCCAAATCGCTCATAACGTACATATCGGCTACGGTACAGCAGTTGCGGGCGGTGTGATTATGGCGGGGAGCTTGAAAGTAGGGCGTTTCTGCCAAATTGGTGGAGCAAGTGTGTTAAATGGTCATATGGAAATTTGTGATGGAGCAATCATCACAGGTATGAGTATGATTATGAAGCCAATTACCGAGAAAGGTATTTACTCGTCAGGTATTCCTGCTCAAACGAATAAACAATGGCGTAAAACGGCGGCTTTAACAATGAATATTGATAAAATCAATGAGCGTGTGAAAGCATTAGAAAAAAAATTAGCCGAGTAAATTAACAATAAATTCAACGGATTAAAATTGATAGAGGTCTTTAAAAGAATGACAATTGAAACTCAAGAAAATAGAGAGCCAAAAGTAATTGAAGTCACGGAAATTATGGGGATGCTTCCACATCGATATCCTTTCCTTTTAGTTGATCGCGTAACCGATTATGAAGAAGGAAAATGGTTACGAGCGGTAAAAAATATTAGCGTGAATGAGCCTTGCTTTACTGGTCATTTCCCAGATAGACCTGTATTCCCTGGCGTGTTAATTTTAGAAGCAATGGCACAAGCAACAGGTATTCTTGCTGTGGCAAGCTATGGCAAATTAAAAGAAAATGAACTTTATTATTTTGCAGCCGTAGATAACGCACGTTTCAAACGTCCTGTAGTACCTGGTGATCAGCTTGTCTTAGAAGTTGAATTTTTAACAGAAAAACGTGGTATCACAAAATTCACAGGTAGAGCCTATGTTGATGGCAAATTGGCTTGCGAAGCTGATTTAATGTGTGCAAGAAAATAATCACGACCCAAACAAGAAGGGGAATTTATTATGCGTTTAATTGATTCAACAGCGAAAATTAGCCCGCTAGCTATTGTTGAAGAAGGAGCTCAAATTGGGGCTCACGTTGAAATCGGTCCATTTTCAGTCATTGGTAAAGATGTCAAAATTGGGGCGAGAACCAAAATTCATTCGCACGTGGTCATTAACGGTATTACGGAAATTGGTGAAGATAACCAAATTTTCCAATTCGCGAGCATTGGCGAAATCAACCAAGATTTGAAATATCAAGGCGAACCAACAAAAACCATTATTGGTGATCGCAACCGTATTCGTGAGAGCGTGACTATTCATCGTGGCACGGTGCAAGGCGGTGGCATTACCCGTGTGGGCAACGATAATCTGTTTATGATTAACTGCCATATCGCACACGATTGCAGTATTGGTAATCGTTGTATCATTGCGAATAACGGCACATTGGCAGGACACGTTACCTTAGATGATTTTGTGATTGTAGGTGGAATGTCGGCAATTCATCAATTTGCAGTGATTGGTTCGCACGTAATGCTTGGCGGTGGCTCAATGGTTAGCCAAGATGTACCGCCTTACGTAATGGCACAAGGCAACCACGCTCGTCCGTTCGGCATTAACTTTGAAGGCTTAAAACGTCGCGGGTTTGATAAACCAGCAATGCACGCTATTCGTGCTGCATATAAATTGATTTATAGTTCGAGCAAAACCGTCGAAGAAATTCTGCCAGAATTAGAAGAAATGGCATTAAAAGAACCCGCTGTTGCGGTTTTCCTTGATTTCTTCAAGCGTTCAACGCGCGGTATTATTCGTTAATTTTTAGTGTGTGTTTATCAGGTTTACCCTGTTTTTTAACAGGGTAAATTTATTTTAGGAGATTTGTATTTTTATGTCTAATCAAGAAGAAAGACAGTCTTGGTCGAGCCGATTAGCTTATGTAATGACCGTTGCAGGCGCTACCGTCGGCTTTGGTGCAACTTGGCGATTTCCCTATTTAGTAGGCGAAAATGGAGGCGGTGCTTACGTTTTCTTATTTTGCGTGGCAATGATCGTAATCGGTATACCAATGATTTTAGTGGAAAACGTGATTGGTCGTCGTATGAAAGTGAATGCTATCGACGCATTTAGCGGACACGCCAATGGTAAAAAAATCGCTGCAGGCTGGAAAATTCTTGGTTATACAGGCTTACTTGGTGCTTTTGGTATTCTTGCCTACTATATGGTTTTAGGCGGTTGGGTATTGGATTACATCGGTAATCTTCTAACAGGTAATCTTGATTTATCACAACCTGTTACAGTTGAATATACCTCATCATTCCTACAAGAAAATATCCACAACAGTCCTTGGGCAATTATTGGCTATACGTTCCTTTTTGTTATCGTCAATTATTTCATCTTAATTAAAGGGATTGTGGACGGTATTGAACGTTCAGTAAAATATTTGATGCCAATTCTCTTTATTTTCCTACTTGTAATGGTAATTCGTAACGTCACCTTGCCAGGAGCTTCTGAAGGGATTTCGTTCTACTTAATGCCTGATTTTTCTAAAATTACCCCACAACTTTTCGTCTTTGTATTAGGGCAAGTATTCTTTGCATTAAGTCTTGGTTTTGGTGTGCTAATTACCCTTTCGAGCTATTTAGATAAAAACGAAAATCTCGTAAAAACAGCAACTATCACAGGCGTAATGAATACTATTATTGCGGTATTGGCTGGCTTTATGATCTTCCCATCGCTGTTTAGCTTTGGCGTTGCTCCAGATTCGGGTCCAACTCTTGTATTCCAAAGTTTACCTATTGTGTTCTCAAATATGTGGGGCGGTACAATTTTTGCCATTATCTTTTTTGGTTTATTAGTTGTTGCCGCATTAACAACTTCGCTAACTATTTATGAAGTAATCATCACCGCTCTTCAAGAGAAAACTAAAATGGGACGCAAAAAAGCCATTGCTTTAACGCTTGGAGTGATTTTCGTATTAGGTAATATTCCGTCAGTGTTAGGTGATAATCTTTGGAAAGACGTAACCATTATGGGTAAAAGCATCTTTGATGCGTTTGACTACATCAGCGGTAACATTCTATTTATCCTCACCGCATTAGGCAGTGCGATTTTCGTTGGCTTTGTGCTTAAAGATGAAGCAAAAGAGGAACTTGGTGCAGGCAAAACCTTTACCAATATTTGGTTTAATTACGTACGTTTCATTATCCCGATCATTATTTTAGTGATCTTCTTTAACTCTTTATAATTTGTTAAGGGCTGCTTTAGAAAATTAAAGCAGTCCTTATTTGCAAAACAATCAGCAAAAATGACCGCTTACATTTTTTATTAGAAGGAAACCTTATGAGCCATTCAGTTATTACCGTTATCGGGCAAGACCGCGTTGGGATTGTGTATGACGTTGCCAAAATTCTGGCGGAAAATAACATCAACATTCTCAACATCAGCCAACAGTTGATGGAAAATTATTTCACGATGATTATTTTGGTGGATACCAATCAATGCACCCTCTCATTCCCTGAATTAGCTTCTTTGTTCACAGAAAAAAGTAAAGACTTGCAGCTAGATATTCGCTTGCAAAATGAGCAAATCTTTAAAGCAATGCACCGTATTTAGGGGGCAAAATGAGCATTCAATCCAATGAAATTTTAGAAACGATCCGAATGGTTGCCGATCAGCATTTTGATGTGCGAACCATCACGATTGGCATTGATTTACACGACTGTATCAGCAGTGATATTGATGAGTTAAACCAAAATATCTTCAATAAAATTACCCGTGTTGGGAAAGATTTGGTGGAAACCGCCAAAATTCTCTCGGCTAAATATGGCGTGCCGATTGTGAACCAACGTATTTCAGTGACCCCAATAGCCCAAATTGCCGCCGCAACGAAAGCAGATTCTTACGTTTCCATCGCCCAAACCTTAGACCGTGCAGCGAAAGCGATTGGCGTCTCTTTCATCGGTGGTTTTTCTGCCTTAGTGCAAAAAGGAATGTCGCCTTCTGATGAAGTGTTGATTCGCTCTATTCCTGAAGCAATGAAAACCACCGACATCGTGTGTAGTTCCATCAATATCGGCTCAACCCGTGCGGGGATCAATATGGACGCGGTGAAACTCGCAGGCGAAACCATTAAACGCACGGCAGAAATCACCCCTGAAGGGTTTGGCTGTGCCAAAATTGTGGTGTTCTGTAATGCGGTGGAAGACAACCCCTTTATGGCGGGTGCATTTCACGGTTCAGGCGAAGCGGACGCTGTGATTAACGTGGGTGTTTCAGGGCCAGGTGTAGTCAAAGAAGCCCTCACTAATTCCAATGCCACCACGCTGACTGAAGTTGCGGAAGTGGTGAAGAAAACTGCTTTCAAAATTACTCGTGTAGGTGAACTCATCGGTCAAGAAGCCTCAAAAATGCTGAACATTCCATTCGGGATTTTGGACTTATCCCTTGCCCCAACCCCTGCGGTGGGCGATTCCGTGGCACGCATTTTAGAAGCAATGGGATTGAGCGTTTGTGGCACTCACGGCACGACCGCCGCCCTTGCTTTACTTAACGATGCGGTGAAAAAAGGCGGAATGATGGCTTCTAGTGCCGTAGGGGGCTTGAGTGGTGCATTTATTCCTGTGTCGGAAGACGAAGGTATGATTGCCGCAGCGGAAAGTGGCGTGCTAACGCTGGATAAATTGGAAGCGATGACCGCAGTCTGCTCAGTCGGGTTAGATATGATTGCCGTGCCAGGCGACACACCTGCTTACACCATTTCAGGCATTATTGCCGACGAGGCTGCGATTGGAATGATCAACAGCAAAACCACTGCCGTGCGTATTATCCCTGTCACAGGTAAAACCGTTGGTGAAAGCGTTGAATTTGGTGGCTTACTCGGCTACGCCCCAATTATGCCTGTCAAAGAAGGTTCGTGCGAAGTGTTTGTTAATAGAGGTGGACGGATTCCTGCTCCTGTGCAGTCGATGAAGAACTAAGCAATGAAAAAGACGAAAGGCGAGGAAGCTCTCGCCTTATCCTTATACCTTTTGGCTCAGTGCTTTTAATATTTCAAGATTTTTTACTAAATACACTTCACTTTTCAAATATTCTTGCAAATCGTTCAGAGCAAATTTAGGAAAATCAGGGAATTTTTGGTAGAAAAGGGTATAAATTTCTTCATCTTGAGATAAACGCAAATAATCTGCGAATTGCTGCTCAAGTGTATAATTTGGAAGGTTTTCGACCGCTTGTAAAATTTCTGCCTTAAAGCGTTCAGGTTTGCCGACTAAATAACCGCGTTGTGCTTTACTTAAGCTACTTAACCACATCCTATCAAATTTAGGCATTTGCTCAATAAGTGAGAAAATATCGCTCAGCTCACCTTCTTTAAGTTCGAATTCTAGCTCACAGATTTTCTCTTTCCCGAAAGGGTTACAGACTTCCCCCTGATCAAACACGACTTCAATTTGTGATTGGTTGTATTGGATAAGCCATTGATGACGCAAAAAGTCTGTACTAAAAGTGGGGTTTAGGTTTGCTGAAATCTGTTCTGCATGTTCAATTTGCAAATTAAAGTGAGAAACTAACCGCTTGAAATCGGGTTCTTTGGAGGTAAGCGGTAAGTTATATTCAGGGCGAATATGCAACCCACCAACAATCTCACCTTTGGTTTTAAGCGTCATTTCATAATGTTGATTTTTCGCTCTAACCCGAAACCCCATTTGATGCTTTGCAAAATATTGCTCAGGCGTATCAAAATAAGTGTTGCCTAATGCGGTTTCACTCTCTTCCAAAATAGCTTGTTGGGCAAGCCATTGGCTGAGGGGCACAATATTATGCTCGTCTAGCATTATCTTTAGCTCAATTTCATTTTCCATTTTTTGTTCTGCCTATTTTTGGTATGATCGAACGGTATTTTAGCAAGAAATTGATTTAGATGTTTAATAGAATAAAAAACGAAATCCAAACCCTTGTGCAACGTGGGCTAGACAACCATCTGCGATTGGCGGTAACAGGGCTAAGTCGTAGCGGAAAAACGGCATTTATTACGAGCCTTGTCGATCAGCTTTTGCACCATCAGCAGGCTCATTTGCCGTTATTTCAAGCCGTGAAATCAGGGCAAATTGTCTCGGTTAAACGTATTGAACAAGGCGATCTAACCATTCCTCGTTTTGAATATGATAAAAATCGTCAATGTTTAGAAGAAACGCCTGCTCGTTGGTGCGATTCAACCCGTGGCATTAGTGAAATTCGCTTGGCGATTCGCTATAAACGTAAAGGATTGAGCAAGCATTTTTCGCAAGAAAATACGCTTTATTTAGATATTTTTGACTACCCTGGTGAATGGCTGTTGGATTTGCCCATTTTAAATCAATCCTTTAGAGAGTGGTGCGAAGCTCAGCAACAAGTACACACAGGTAAGCGTGCAGAATTAGCGACAGAATGGTTGCAAGCGGTTGAAAAATTAGATCTTTTTGCAAAAGCTGATGAAAACCAACTTGCAGATTTAAGTGAAAAATACACCGCTTATTTGCAAACCTGCAAGGCACACGGAATGCAATATATTCAGCCTGGGCGATTTGTTTTGCCTGATGAAAATATGAAAGGGGCGCCTGTGCTGCAGTTCTTCCCATTGTTAAATTTATCGGAAAGCGAGTGGAGGAATTTAGAGGAAAAGGCCGGGAAAGAGAGCGTATATAAAATGCTCGAAAAACGCTATATCTATTATCAGCAAAAAATCGTGAAACCGTTTTACGACCATTATTTTTCTCGTTTTGATCGTCAGGTTATTTTGGCGGATTGCTTAACGCCATTAAATCACGGATATGCTGAATTTATGGAAATGAAAATCGGCTTACAGCAATTGTTTAAGCATTTTCATTACGGCACGCGGAATCTCTTTTCTCGTCTATTTTCGGCTCATATTGATAAGCTGTTATTTCTTGCAACCAAAGCCGATCACATTACGCCCGAGCAAATTCCAAATTTAGAAAGCTTAATGCGACAATTGGTTTTAGAAGGTGGAAATCACACCGCTTTTGAGGGAATTAAAGAGCTAGGCTATTATGCGATTTCAAGTATTAAAGCGACGGATGTGGTAAATGTAACCAAGGATGGAAAAACCTTCAAGGCGATTAAGGGCGTACGTTCGAATAATAAATCGCAGTCATCGGTTACTTATCCTGGTAGCGTGCCGAGCCGTTTACCGAATGCGAGCTATTGGCAATATAACCATTTTGATTTTGACCAATTCGAGCCGAAACATATTGAATACGATGAGCCTATTCCACATTTGCGAATGGATGCGGTATTACAGTTTTTATTGGCTGATATGCTAGATTAAGGTAAAATCTTATCATTTTTAAAGCATTAAATTTTAGAAGAACAGAATTATGGCAAAGAAACCTAAAGTGGCTTCGAATACCATTGCGTTAAATAAACGTGCTCGACACGAATATTTTATCGAAGAAGAAATCGAAGCAGGCCTTGAATTACAAGGCTGGGAAGTGAAATCCTTGCGTGCAGGAAAAGCGAACATTGGCGATAGCTATGTGACTTTCCGCAATGGAGAAGCTTTCCTTTTTGGGGCAACCATTACCCCATTAAACGTTGCCTCAACGCATATTGTGGCAGATCCTACTCGCACTCGTAAATTATTGCTCAACAAACGTGAATTAGATTCGCTTTTTGGTAAAGTTAACCGTGATGGAATGACGGTGGTGGCACTTTCACTTTATTGGAAAGCTGCTTGGGCGAAAGTGAAAATCGGTGTGGCGAAAGGTAAGAAACTGCACGATAAACGTGAAGATATTAAAGATCGCGAATGGCAAGTGGCGAAACAACGCATTATGAAAAATGCCGCTCGTGGCTAAATTTTTAACAAAAGGAATAGACAATGATTGACCAAAACCTTCTGCGTACCAACTTAGATGAAGTGGCAAACGCATTAAAAGTAAAACGTAATTTTATTTTAGACGTTGAGCAAGTAAAAGCTTTAGAAGAACAACGTAAAGTATTGCAAGTGAAAACCGAAACTTTACAGGCTGAACGCAATGCTCGCTCTAAAAATATCGGTGCGGCAAAAGCTCGTGGCGAAGATATTTCTGTGTTATTAGCAGAAGTGGATAATATGGGCAACGAGCTAAACGAAGCAAAAGCAGCGTTAGATGAAGTGAAAGCAAAAATTAAAGAATTGCTTTTATCTGTGCCAAACTTACCCGCTGAAGAAGTGCCATTAGGTAAAGATGACAGCGAAAACTTAGAAGTAGCACGTTGGGGCGAACCACGTCAATTTGATTTTGAAATCAAAGATCACGTGACTTTAGGTGAAAACTTAGGTGGTTTAGACTTCGGTGCAGGTGCAAAATTAACTGCAAGCCGTTTTGTGGTAATGAAAGGTAAACTTGCTCGCTTACACCGTGCATTATCGCAATTTATGTTGGATTTACACACCGAACAACACGGTTATGTAGAAACTAATGTACCATTCTTAGTAAACCACGACAGCTTATTCGGTACAGGTCAGCTTCCAAAATTTGGGGAAGATTTATTCCACACCCAACCATTAACAGGACAAGATCCAAACGAAGTGCAACGCTCATTCGGCCTAATCCCAACCGCTGAAGTGCCTGTAACTAACTTAGTGCGTGATGAAATCATCGAAGAAGAAAAATTGCCGTTAAAATTAACCGCTCACACCCCTTGTTTCCGTTCAGAAGCAGGATCTTACGGTCGTGATACCCGTGGTTTAATCCGTATGCACCAATTTGAAAAAGTGGAAATGGTGCAAATCGTTGCCCCTGAAAAATCAATGGAAGCTCTTGAAGAATTAACAGGACACGCAGAAAAAGTATTGCAACTTTTAGGCTTACCATACCGCAAAGTATTACTTTGCACAGGTGATATGGGGTTCGGTTCTTGCAAAACTTACGATTTAGAAGTGTGGCTCCCTGCACAAAATACTTACCGTGAAATCTCATCTTGCTCAAATATGTGGGATTTCCAAGCTCGTCGTATGGCAGCACGCTGCAAAGCGAAAAATGACAAGAAAACCCGCTTGGTTCACACCTTAAATGGTTCAGGTTTAGCGGTGGGGCGTACTTTAGTTGCTGTATTAGAAAACTACCAAAATGCAGATGGCTCAATTACCGTACCAGAAGTGTTACGTCCATATATGGGCGGTGTGGAAGTGATTGCTGCGTAGTTGTTTTTAGCTTATATTATAAAGGCTTGCCCATTATTGAAAGATAATGGGCATTCTTTATTCGTTTACTTGTTGATTTCTAATATAAAATGAATAAACACAATCTCGCATTATTAAAAGTTCACGGCACGGCAGTGCTGTTTGGCGCATCGGGAATTTTCGGGGCGTTAATTCAAAGTGGTGCAGATACGCTGGTGTTAGGAAGGGTATTAATCGCTTTCGCAATTTTGGTTTTGTATTTTATCTACAAAAAACAACCGCTTGTTAAGCTTTCAAAAGGGCAATTTTGGCAGCTGATGCTTTCGGGCGTGTTGTTGGCGATTCATTGGGTTACCTTTTTCATCGCCGTAAAAGTAGGTGGAGTTGCATTGGCAACACTTGGCTTTGCGAGCTTCCCCGCATTCGTCGCTGTGTTTGAAATGATGTTCTTCAAAGAAAAATTGCACCTCAAAGACATCGTTTTGCTGATTGCTATCACCATCGGTTTGATTTTGGTAACGCCTGAATTCAGCTTCGGTAGCGAAAATACACAAGGCTTGTTGTGGGGGATTTTGTCCGCTGTAGTGTATGGCGTGTTGGCGGTGGTAAACCGTAAAAGTATGAGCAAAATTTCAGGCGTGCAAGCCAGTTTCTGGCAATACTTAGCCGCAGGGATTTTCTTGCTGCCGTTCTCAGGCGTGAAATTACTCAGCGTGCCGGCAATCGATTGGTTCTGGATTTTCTGTATCGGCTTTTTATGCACCAGCGTGGCTTATACGCTGTTTGTTTCTAGCCTTGATACCATCAACGCCCGCACTGCTTCGATGATCATTTCCCTCGAACCCGTTTACACTATAGCCTTGGCGTGGGTACTGTTCGGTGAAACCCCAACGCTGAAAATGTTTATCGGTGGATCGATTATTTTGCTATCGGTGGCGTGGTCGAATTTGAAGAAATAATATGATTGGCAAAATCAGATTTTAATGACGGCTTATTCAAAAAACGGAAGCTTTTGCTTCCGTTTTTACTATAAATAAGTCAATTATTATAATGCTTTTAACACATTCACCATTTCTACAGCACCTAAAGCACATTCTGTGCCTTTGTTACCTGCTTTTGTGCCTGCACGCTCGATAGCTTGCTCAATGCTTTCAGTGGTTAATACACCGAACATTACTGGCACGCCAGTTTGTAATGCCACGGCACCGATACCTTTTGCTGCTTCGTTACAAACGTAGTCGTAGTGAGTAGTTGAACCACGAATTACGGTACCTAAACAGATAACTGCATCATATTTGCCACTTTCTGCCATTTTTTTCGCTACTAATGGAATTTCAAATGCACCAGGTACCCATACGGTGTCGATGTCATCTTCTGATGCACCGTGACGAACTAATGCGTCAATTGCACCGCTTAAGAGTTTGTCGTTGATGAAATCGTTAAAACGTGCCGTAACGATACCGAATTTTAAGCCTGTTGCAACTAAATTACCTGTGATTTTTGCCATTTGTAAGTTCCTTGTTTGAAATAAAAAATAATCTTATTTCGTAGGGTGTGTGAACGAAGTTTACGCACATTTACATTTTGCGTGCGTGAATTTTTCAAATTCACACACCCTACGTTATTCTTAACTAAAAATTAAACATATGCCCCATTTTTACCTGTTTGACTTTCAGGTAATCAATGTCGTTTTTGTTCGGCTCGACGATAATCGGTTCGCGAGCAATAATATTCATCCCTTGCTTTTTCAAGCCTTCAATTTTTGCTGGGTTATTCGTCAGCAAGCGAATAGATTTTACACCGAGATGTTGTAGCATTTGTGCACCGATATAATATTCACGCTCATCTTCTTTGAAGCCTAATGCCACATTAGCTTCTACGGTATCCATTCCTTTATCTTGCAATTCATAAGCACGCAGTTTATTGATTAAACCAATACCGCGTCCTTCTTGGCGTAAATAAAGCAGCACGCCACGTCCTTCTTTTTCGATTTGCGTCATTGCTGCGGCAAACTGTTGACCGCAATCGCAACGTTGTGAACCGAATGCATCACCTGTTAAACATTCAGAATGAATACGGGTTAATACGTTTTCTCCGTCGCCGATGTCGCCTTTTACTAAGGCAACGTGTTCTTTGCCAGAGATAATTTCCACAAAGCTGTGGGCGATAAATTCACCATATTTAGTCGGCATTTTTACCACAGAAACTTGCTTCACTAAACAATCGTGTTTACGGCGATATTCTTGCAATTGAGCGATGGTAATAAACGGCATATTGTGTTCGGTGGCGAATTTTTGTAAGTCTGGCATCGTCATCATTGTGCCATCTTCAGCCATAATTTCGCAGCATAAGCCTGCAGGTTTTAAGCCCGCTAAACGTGCTAAATCGACAGTGGCTTCCGTATGTCCATTACGCACCAACACGCCGCCCTCTTTTGCCACAAGCGGGAACATATGCCCTGGGCGACGAAAATCGCTCGGCTTCGCATCGTCTTCTAACATTTTGAGTGCGGTTAAAGAACGCTCAAAAGCAGAAATCCCTGTGCCTGTGTCAACGTGGTCAATCGCCACAGTGAATGCGGTTTCGTGGTTATCGGTGTTTTTCGCCACCATTGGGTGAAGCTCGAGTTTATTTGCCAGCTCTTGAGAAATTGGCGTGCAGATTAAGCCCTTGCCGTGGGTTGCCATAAAGTTGATATTTTCAGGGGTGGCAAACTCTGCGGCACAGATGAAATCGCCCTCATTTTCGCGATCTTCATCGTCTGTCACTAAAATAATTTTGCCTTCAGCAATCGCTTTTAGGGCTTCTTCTACGGTTGAAAATTGGAACATATTTTTCTCTCTTAATCTCTACAGCATTAAGGAATGCTATCAATCAATGCTTGGGTGGATACAATCTCGGCAAATTCGTCGTTTAGCGTTGCAATGTTGATTTTATGGATTTGCTCGGCACTAACCTCTTCCCCATCAGGCATTTTTAATGGGAAGGAAGCGGTCGCATTTTCCACAAGTTTTACCAAAAAGCCTAAGTTCGCCGCCATTCTGACGGTGGTTGAAACGCAATGTGGCAAGGTTAATCCCGCAACGATTAATTCTGTAATACCTTGATTTCTCAAATAATTTTCTAAATCTGTGCCGATAAAAGCACTATTTACCCGCTTTTGGAACACAGCTTCATTTGATAAAGGCTCAAAGGCTGTTTGGAAAGCCTGCGTTTCAGGTTGAGCAAACAGTGACGCGGGATTATTCGAAATATGTTGAATATGAATAATCTTTCGCTTTTTCGCCCGAAAATGTTGCAATAAGCGTTGCATATTTTGCTCCGCATCTGGATTGTTGCGTTCACCCCATTTCGGGTCGAAAAAGGCTTTTTGCACATCAATTAACATTAAGGCTTGCATTGTTTTTTCCTATTAAAACCCTGCGTTTTTCAGAAATTCGACCGTCAGTTGACTGGCTGGATTTTCAGGTTCTTTTTTCAATAAAAACTGCTCAATATATTTGCCCACGATGTCGTTTTCTAAATTCACAAGGCTGCCGATTTTTTTTGTGCCTAAATTGGTTTCAGCAATGGTGTGCGGAATAATCGACACGCGGAAACTGTCGTCATCGGTATCTACCACCGTGAGGCTAATGCCATCAATGGTAATTGAGCCTTTTTCGATGATATAACGCATTAACTTAGGCGAGGTTTTGATGCGATACCACGTTGAATTATGGGCTGGTTTGATTTCCACCACTTCGCCCGTACCATCAATATGACCCGACACGATATGCCCACCAAAACGTCCGTTTGCCGCCATTGCACGCTCCAGATTAACAGGGCTATTTGGCTTCAGCTCGCCAAGTGAAGTGCGTTTTAAGGTTTCCGACATTACGTCTGCGGTAAATTGGTTTTCCGTAAAAGAGGTAACAGTTAAACACACGCCATTCACCGCAATGCTGTCGCCTAAATGCACGTCTTGCAATACTTTCCTGGCTTGAATCGTCACCACTGCAAATTCGCCTTGCTTATTGATTTGAGCAATTTTGCCCACTTCTTCGATAATGCCTGTAAACATAAATAATTTCCTAACTAATTTGTTCCCCTCTTTATTAAAGAGGGGAGATCGTTTCATAATCCATCAACACATCTTCCCCGATCATTTCAATGCTGTGCATTTTAAGCTGCACCGCATTCGCTAACACGCCGATGCCTTCACCACCAATCGGTGTTTTTGCGGTTTTGCCGCCCACTAATTTCGGGGCAATGTAACAATGCACACGATTGACGACACCGCTTTCTAATGCACTGAAATTAAGGCTGGAACCGCCTTCAATCAGTAAGCTGTCGATTTGCATTTCGCCGAGCTTTTGCAAAAGATCGTGCAAATCTACCCGCTTGTTTTTCGCTTTGCAGATGAGAATTTCTACACCAAGTGGTCGATATTGTTCGATTTTTTGCATATCATCGCAAAGGGTCGCAATAACGGTGCGATATTCCTTCGCAGTTTGCACCAGCTGGCAATCTAGCGGGGTTCGCAGTTGGCTATCGCACACAATACGAACAGGCTGTTTGGCGTTTGGCATTCGGCTATTCAGCATTGGGTTGTCTGCTAACACGGTTTCCACGCCGACCATAATGGCGCTATATTGATGGCGGGTTTCTTGCACTTTTGCCCGAGCGAGTTCGCCTGTAATCCATTTTGATTCGCCTGTGCTGGTGGCAATTTTGCCGTCTGCAGTCATCGCATATTTCAGCAGCACATAAGGGCGTTTGGTCTGAATATAGTGAAAGAAAATCGGATTCAGTGCATCGCATTCAGCGTGCATAAAATCTTCCACCACCTCAATGCCTGCCGCGCGTAGTTGCTTCGCTCCTTTGCCCGAAACGAGCGGATTCGGATCGCGTGAGCCGATAAAGACTTTTTGAATTCCACGCTCAATCAAAAGATCAGAACAAGGTGGCGTACGACCGTGGTGGCAGCAAGGCTCTAAGGTAACGTAAGCGGTTGCCCCTGTAAGATCGGCATTGCTGTTTAAAATCGCATTGCGTTCTGCGTGCCAGCCGCCAATTTTTTCGTGATAGCCTTCTGCGATAATTTCGCCATTTTTAACGATGACACAGCCCACCAAAGGATTTGGGTTCGTCCAACCTCGTCCACGTTCGGCAAGGTTGATGGCACGTTGCATATATTCAGTGTCGGTCATAAATTTTCAGCAAAATAATAGTGGGCAGGGAAAAGAAGAGCTATATACAAATGATATAAATGAAAAAGCCTTGAAATCTTGCGATCTCAAGGCTTGCAAAAAAGATATAGAAAACCACCGCTTGTGCGGTGTTGATTTCTCTTCTTCCATCCAGACTATACTGTCGGTACTGGAATTTCACCAGTTCCTGCCAAGTTTTTTGCTCGGCTCGCGGACTTTACCGCCGATCGGGAATTTCACCCTGCCCTGAAGATTTAGTAATTGGTAAAGATTTTGCTCGCATTTCTTTAAGAAGTCAAGGGTAATGCCTATCAATCCTCTACTTTTTTGTTGAGTAAATAATCAACCATCATTCCTGCAATATCTTTGCCTGAAATTTTTTCTATCCCTTCTAAACCAGGGCTAGCATTTACTTCTAAAATTAAGGTGCCTTGTGTGGTGCGAATTAAATCTATACCTGCGACATCTAGCCCAATTGCTTGAATTGCTTGAACAGCGATCTGTTTTTCCGTTTCTGAAAGCTCGATGCTTTCTGCACGTCCGCCTTGATGTAAATTAGCTCTAAAATCTCCTTCGTTGGCTGTGCGTTGCATACTGGCAATGACTTGATCGCCAATGACAAAAGCGCGTATATCCTGCCCTTTAGCTTCGGGAATAAAATCTTGTACCAGCGTTTTAATATGAGCTTGCTGCAGTGTTTCTAACGTACTTTGAACCGTTTGTTTATTTTCGCCTAAAATAACGCCCGTTCCTTGCATTCCTTGTAAAGTTTTAATGACCACTTGAGGTTGATGCAAAGCGAGTTGCGATGAAGAATTAACTAATTCACCTACATAGCTTGTGGTTGGAATCGGTAGTTGATGGGCTGCTAAGCATTGCAAACTTTGCCATTTATCGCGAGCCAACTGAAACGCTTGAGCGTTATTCAGCACTTTTATTTTTTGAGTTTCAAAATGCTGTAGAACGTAACATCCCATTTGCGTACTCGTTACACCAAATCGAGGAAGAACGGCTTGATAATTTGCAAGTGGCAGTTCATTTTCGACCGCTTGATAGAACAGTTGAGCGGTCGTTTTTCCGTTTATATTGATCAATTTCAGCAACATTTTGTTTGGATCAAGAATATCCAACTGAATGCCACGCTGATTACAGGCTTCTTGCAAGCGTTGGCAGCTATATAAACGCGGCTCACGACAGAGCATTAACCATTTCATCGTTTTTCCTTAGAAATTGCCAAGAATATCCAGTGCATCGCTGAGTTTTTTCACGCCAAACACTTCCATTCCTTTAATCGATTTTTTCGGCATATTGCCAAATGGCACAATTGCTCGTTTAAAGCCATGTTTTGCCGCTTCTGAAATACGTTCTTGACCGCTTGGTACAGGGCGAATTTCACCCGCTAATCCTACTTCGCCAAAGATCACTAAATCTTGTGGAAGCGGTCGATTTCTAAAGCTAGAAATCAAAGCCAAAATTAAGGCTAAGTCTGCACTTGTTTCTGTCACTTTTACCCCACCCACGACGTTTACAAAAACATCCTGATCCGACATTTGCAAACCACCGTGTCGATGTAACACTGCAAGCAATAAAGAAAGGCGGTTATGATCTAACCCCACCGCAACACGACGTGGGTTAGCAAGCATTGAGTGATCCACTAACGCTTGGATTTCAACTAAAAGTGGGCGAGTTCCTTCCCAAAGTACAACCACAGAGCTACCTGAAACCAATTCATCACTACGGCTAAGGAAAATCGCAGAGGGATTTTTTACTTCGCGAAGTCCTTGTTCTGTCATTGCAAAAACGCCTAATTCGTTTACAGCACCAAAACGGTTTTTCTGGCTCCGCAAGGTGCGGTAACGGGAATCGGATTCTCCTTCCAATAAAAGTGAGGCATCAATGGCGTGTTCTAATACTTTAGGCCCTGCAAGCGTACCATCTTTAGTTACGTGACCAACCATAATAATGGCAACTTGTCTGGTTTTCGCATAACGGGTTAAAAATGAGGCACATTCACGCACCTGAGAAACCGATCCAGGTGAAGATTGAATGTCTGACAAGTGCATTACTTGAATAGAGTCAATCACCATAATTTTCGGTTTTTCTTGATCGGCAATGTTACAAATATGCTCTACGGAAGTTTCCGAAAGCATTTTTAAATGTTCGGTTGGCAAGCCTAAACGGTTCGCTCGCATCGCAACCTGTTGTAATGACTCTTCCCCTGTAATATAAAGCGTTGGGATCTCTTTTGATAAACCGCACATCACTTGCAAAAGCAAGGTACTTTTACCCGCTCCAGGATGTCCACCAATTAAAATGGCTGAACCAGGCACCACACCACCCCCTAACACACGGTCTAATTCGTTAAATCCACTGCTAAATCGAGGCACTTCTTGTAGGCTAATTTCTGATAAGGCTTGCACTTTGCCTGAAGTTTCGCCCGCATAGCCACTAAAGCGGTCATTTTTGTTCTCTTTAGCGGAAACAAGGCGAATTTCACTAATCGTATTCCAAGCGTAACACTCTTTACATTGTCCCATCCATTTCGAATATTCCGCCCCACAATCACTACATACATAAGCCGTTTTAGGTGCTTTAGCCATATAAAACCTCAATTTCAAGCCGATAAATTGGGCGAATATTAGCAAAAAATACTGAATAAATAAACACTAAAAATTTATTTTTGCGATCACGCTCGAAAATTTGAAAATTCGCTCTCGCAAAAAGCAGAGAAAACCGCAAACTATGGCAGCGTGAATAACACGCTTAACTTTCAAAAAGGGTATTTTTAATAATGAAATCTATTTTTCTGAAGCCTGCAAAGGCATTTACGTTAATTGAATTGATGATTGTGATTGCGATCATTGCCATTCTCGCCACTATTGCGATTCCATCTTATACAACTTATACGCAAAAAGCGGCTCTTTCAGAATTATTGCGAGCATCCGCTTCTTATAAATCGGACGTAGAAGTCTGTATTTACAACACAGGGGATGTGGCAAATTGTTCTGGTGGTTCTAATGGTGTGCAAGCCAATAAAACTTCAAGCGATGAAACTAAATATTTGAAATCAGTTTCTGTAGCAAGTGGTGTGATTACGGTGGCTGGCAAAGGCAATATTGATGGCTTTAGTTACACGATGACGCCAACATTTAAATCGAACACCATCAGTTGGAAAACGACCTGTGCAGGGGCGGATGTGAGTTTATTCCCTGCGAATTTCTGTTCTACGAATTAATAAAAATGCCCTCTTTCTCTAAACAGAAAGAGGGAAATTAATTTATTTTATTGAAGCTTATGACTTATACCGTTTGTGATCTTAACACTCAAAATATTTTTGAAATATCTGAAAGACAATGGCAGAAAAACTGTGATGAAAAGCAGATTCTTTTGCGTTATTTAGCCATTCCCATTAAAGAAGATAAAGATAAATTGTGGCTTGCCATTGATGACTTAAATAATCTTACCGCTTATGAAATTTTCTCTTTTATTGCTCATAAAGAAATTGAACCTATTTTGATTTCAACAGAGGAATTAAAATATCTATTAAATGAGCTTTCACCGAAAAAAGAGATGGTTTATGAAACCACAGAATTCACTTATTTAGAAAATAATACATCTCAAGCATTAGATTTGAATGATCCCGTTATTCATATTTTAGACGAACTATTTCATTTTTGTTTGCAAAGAAATGTATCCGATATTCATCTTGAACCACAAAAAAGTAAATTGATGATTCGCCTTCGAATTGATGGGGTATTACACATTTATAAAACGCTATCGTTAAATCTTGCCAGCCGAATTATTTCAAGATTAAAGATCTTAGCGAAGCTCGATATTAGTGAAACACGCTTACCGCAAGATGGACAATTTAATTTTAAAACAACATTATCAGATACCTTAGATTTTCGTGTTTCAACACTGCCAACGAATTTAGGAGAGAAGATTGTACTTCGTTTACAAAAAAATAAACCCGTTGAATTAGATTTTTTAGAACTTGGATTTAACCCAACGCAAAAAGAGATTTTGCTAAATGCTTTAAACCAGCCACAAGGATTAATATTAGTGACAGGCCCGACAGGTAGTGGAAAAAGTATTACATTATATAGTGCCCTCAGTTATTTAAATAAAAGTGAAAAACATATTTTAACGGCAGAAGATCCGATCGAGATTGAAATTGAAGGCATTATTCAAACACAGGTAGATCGTGGCATCAATTTAGATTTTAGTCAATTGTTGCGTACTTTCTTACGTCAAGATCCTGATATTATTATGTTTGGTGAAATTCGAGATGAAGAGAGTGCACAAATGGCACTACGGGCCGCACAAACAGGGCATTTAGTGTTATCAACTTTGCATACGAATGATGCTCCTTCAGCGATTGAACGATTATTGCAACTTGGCATTAAAGAATACGAGCTTAAAAATAGTTTACAGCTTGTGATTGCACAGCGATTAGTTCGCAAAATTTGTTCTCATTGTCAGGGCAATGGCTGCGAACAGTGTTATCAAGGTTATAAGGGGCGAATTGGCGTTTATCAACAGCTTTCAAAAAATGGTAAAACATTTGAAAAATCGACCGCTTGTTTAGACTTTTCAACCTTAGCAGAGAGTGCGATGGAAAAATGCCGAGAAAATAAAACAAATTTGCAAGAAGTACAGCGGGTTTTAGGCTATGTTTAAAGTTTATGAATTTCATTGGAAGGCGGTTAATCGTTTTCAACAAAAACAAAAGGGAAAATTATTAGCCAAGAATAGAGACGAGTTGGAACAACATTTAATCAGAAAAGGCTTTCAGCAGATTAAAATTAACCGTAATTTTATTCTACCGAAGACACCGAAATCTGAAGAAATTACGCAACTGTTATCTCAGCTTGCTTTATTGTTAAATGCGAAATTACCTTTAAAACAATCTTTATCTCTGATTTTAGAAAATACACAGAATATAAAACTTTATCTGTGGATAGAAGAGATTATAAAATCGATTGAACTGGGATATTCTTTTTCATCCACTTTAGAAAAGTTAAATCTTTATTTAAATACCCAAGAAGTTCAGTTGATAAAAATGGGGGAGATTAGCGGTAAATTAGGCTCAGTATTAGAGAGTATTACTCAATCTAGAATGGAAACCGAAAAGCTTTTTTCAAAAGTAAAAAAGATTATGTTTTATCCTGTAATGGTATTAGCCATTGCTTTAACATTATCGATAGGAATGTTAGTCCTTATTGTGCCTAAATTTGCCGAGCTATATAGTGCAAAAGATAAGACATTACCGTTCATTACTGAAGTGCTATTTTTCCTTTCAAATTTACTTGTTAGTCATTATGAAATAATTACGATTATTCTGTTAGGTATTTTTATCCTATTTTCTATGATTGCTAAAAGATCCTCAATAATTTCAAAGATAAAATATACCCTATTAACACATATTCCTGTTTTTAATCATATTATTAAACATTCTAGAATTGTTTATTTTACTCAGAATACCGCTTTAATGCTTAATTCAAGTATTCGATTAGATCTGATTTTAGATACTTTTATCTCTAATAAATTATCAGATTCTATTTTACAGAAAGAGTGTTATTCAATACTCACGTTGATTAAACAAGGATATACTTTTTCTGAGTGTTTGAATCCAGAGGTATTTGAAAATCAGACGGTTCAAATGTTATCTGTGGGCGAGAAAAGTGGAAAATTAGCAGAAATGAGTGCTTATGTGAGTCAGATTTATAAAAAGAAATTAGACGACCAACTTGATATTTTATCGCAGCTCTTAGAGCCTGCTTTAATGGTGCTTTTAGGCGGCATTGTAGGCACAATTATCATCGGACTGTATCTTCCTATTTTTGATATGGGATCTTTGGTGGAATAAGATAAAAATGTTTGATTTTGCATTTTTCTTTAAATTTTTAACCGCTATTTGCCTCGCTTGGTGGTTTAAAAGAGAAATTCTTCTTTTTGCCACCAGAATAAATACGCAGATTTATTCTGAATATCACTCACTTGTATCAGCTAAAATAAATTATGCTGAATTTGAGAAGGAAAGCTATTTAAAAGTTAAAGATAGTAAGGTTGCTTTTCTATTTTATTTATTCTTTCCTGCTTTCTTATGCTTAAATAACAATACTATTTTAGCTATTATCTTAATCACATTATGTTTTTTATCACTGATAGATGAACTTTATTATTTAACCGATATAAGATATGTCGCAATTATTTTCTTTATGACACTTTATAATGGCAATTTAGATACGCTGTATATTACTGTTTTCTTCTTTCTATTTATTCATCTTTTTTCTTCTTTTATTTTGAAAAAAGAGGGATTTGGATTGGGCGATAGTCTGCTATTGATCGCTTTATCCCCGCTCTTTTCTATTGAAAATATGTTGTTGCTCATCCTCATTGCTTCTGTTTTAGGGATTAGCTATTACCTAATTGAACCGCTTTTTACTCAAAGAAAGAGAGAAAAACTGCCGTTTATTCCATTTATTAGTTTGGCAACTTTTATTATAATTCAGCTCATTTAGTGTTAATGGATAAAATCGGGAAGAGAAAATGCCTTATATCGTAGGTTTAACAGGCGGAATTGGCAGTGGAAAAAGCACGATTGGCGATTTATTTGCTAAATTAGGTGTGCCTGTCATTGATGCTGATGTGATTGCCCGTGAAGTGGTGGCAAAAGGCTCACCGTTATTAGCTCAAATTGCCGAGTATTTTGGTAAAGAGGCTTTAACCGAAGATGGTGAGTTAAATCGTGCTAAATTACGTCAAATTATCTTCTCAAATCCGAATGAGAAAACGTGGCTTAATCAGCTTTTACATCCAGCTATTCGCAATGAAATGTTATCCCAAGTTGAGCAATCTCAACAACCTTATGTGATTTTGATGGTGCCATTATTGATTGAAAATAATCTCACTCAATTATGCGATCGTATTTTAGTTGTTGATGTGCTTCCTGAAATCCAATTAGAACGAGCAACTAAGCGTGATAAAAATAAAGAAGAAACGATTAAAAATATAATGAATTCTCAAGTTTCACGTGAAGAACGATTAAAATATGCGGATGATATTATTGATAATAATCTCCCGCTTGAACAAGGTTTATCTCTTATTGAAAAACAAGCTATTCAACTTCATCAAGATTATTTAGAAAAAGCAAAGGAAAAGAAATGTCAGAAATTATTGTAGAATGCCCCACTTGTCATAAAAAAGTAGAATGGAAAACAGAAAATAAATATCGCCCATTTTGTAGCGATCGTTGTCGTTTAATCGATCTTGGTGAATGGGCGAATGAAGAAAAACGTATAGCGGGAGTAGAATACGATTTATTTTCAGAAGATTTAAATAGATTCTAATCTTAAAAAGACATAGCAACTCCAACTGCTATGTCCTATTTTTATTGTCTTGCCATTCTCAAATTTTTCGGCACGCTTTCAAAATTAGAACGGAATGGATTGATGTCTAAGCCGCCACGACGAGTGTAACGTGCGTAAACGGTCAATTTTTCAAGCTCTGCAAATTGCATTAAATCCGTGAAAATACGCTCAACACATTGCTCGTGGAATTCGTTATGTTCACGGAATGAGACTAAATAATGCAATAATTTCTCGCGGTTTAATTTTTTGCCCACATAGTGAATCTGCACACTGCCCCAATCGGGTTGAGAAGTAATCAAACAGTTAGATTTTAGTAAGTGGCTTACCAATGTTTCTTCAACGACATCACCCTCTGTCACATTTTCTAAATATTGGTTTGAGAATTCATAGCTGTCGATTTTGATCTCTTGCTCATCAATACATTCGCCTGTGAAATCAACAATTGGCTGGTTTGTGTATTCGGCTAATTTGTGAATTTTTACAGAAACTTCACCTCTTGCACATTGGCTTAAATCTTTGGCTAAGACCGCTTCAACCTCTGCAATTGAAGCAAATTTGGTTTGATTAAAGCTATTTAAATAGAGTTTAAAACTTTTCGATTCGATTAAGTTTTCACTTCTAAAATCAATCGCCACATCGGCAATCGCAACTTGTGGCAAGCCATTTGGATTTAACCACGAAAGTTCATAACAGGTCCATACATCAGCCCCTTGATTAAATGGTTGTTGCTCGACAATACCCAAGCCTTCGCGGTTTAATCGGCGAGGAACAGGTTGCAATAATGACGCATCATATTGGCTTTTGTATTCGGTTTTTTGCCCGAGTTTTAGGGCGGAAAGAGATTTATCTTGGTAGTTCATCATATATCCTCAAAAATGGGCGAAAAGTGTAGCACATTTCCGCTTTAAACGAGAAATCAGAAAATTTATAATAACCGCACTTTTTATTCGAATTCAATGTTATGAAAACTTCATTTCGATTTTATCTTTCGCTGATTTACATTGGCATTATTGCAGGTCTAATCGGCGTTTGCTTAACCTTTTTATTACACGCCATTCAGCAATGGGCGTTTGACTACGGTGCTAATGGCGAGCATTTGTCTTTCCGTGAAGGTGTGCAGCAAAGCGAACTGCTTCGCCGCTGGATAATATTAACGTTTTGCGGTGTTGTAGGTGGGATTGGCTGGTATCTTGTTCATCGCTTTGGCAGTAAATTACTCAGCGTAAAACAAGGACTAGACCAACCTCAACAAGGTATGCCATTTTTCAAAACCGTCAGCCACGCTTTATTGCAAATAGTGACGGTCGCATTGGGTTCACCATTAGGTCGAGAAGTCGCACCGCGTGAGATGTCGGTTGCCTTTGCAAGCCAATGGGTTAAACGAATGTCGTTTAATGATAGCGATGCGAAGTTGTTGCTTGCCTGTGCATCGGGAGCAGGGTTAACCGCAGTGTATAACGTGCCACTTGCGGCAACGGTGTTTATTTTGGAAACAATGGTGCTGGCGATTTCAACCCGAGCATTAAGTGCCGCATTGGTAACGGTCGTGATCGCAACGGCAGTTGCTCGTTTTTTCTTAGGCGATTTGGTGCAATACAATCATTTGCCTGATGTAGAAATCAATCTTGAATTGATGTTATTTGCAGTATTGATTGGCGGAATTATTGGTATTGTGGCGAATTGGTTCCGAGCTACAACACAAGCGGTGCCTTTTATCAAACGAACCGACAAACGCATTATTCTGTTTGCGATTGTGATTTTTAGCTTAATCGGGCTGATTTCCATCTATCAACCCGAAATCCTCGGCAATGGAAAAGCGGGCAATCAGCTGACTTTTGCTGAAGCAATTAGTTGGTCTGAAAGTTTGCAGCTATTAGCGATTAAATGGCTTGTTGTTGTACTCGCTCTTGCCGCTGGTGCTTATGGTGGATTGATTACGCCTTCAATGATGCTTGGTAGCACACTAGCGTATAGCCTTGCAATTGGCTGGAATAGCCTATTCCCGCATCTTTCCTTGCAAGGTGCGGCAATTATAGGGGCTTGTGCATTTTTAGGGATTATGCAAAAAATGCCACTGACTGCGATTATTTTCTTGCTTGAACTCACACGTGGCAAGGCAGAATTTTTAATGCCACTGACACTGGCAATGGCTGGGGCGATGTTAACAGATAAGTTGTATCAGTCGTTAAAGAACAATTAAGCAATCAAACAAGCGGTAAAATTTGCAAGATCTTTTGCGAATTCTACCGCTTGCCGATTTTAATAGCCTTCTCCGCTCGCTTGAGAACCTTCCACAATCGCAATCCCTGCACTTGCCCCAATACGGGTCGCACCTGCTTTGATCATTGCCAAAGCGGTTTGGGTATCACGAATGCCGCCAGAGGCTTTCACGCCAATATTGCCAACGGTTTGTTTCATCAGAGCGACATCTTCCACTGTTGCACCACCTTTATTGAAACCCGTTGAGGTTTTCACAAATGCTACGCCAATCGCTTTGCAGATTTCGCAGGCTTTCACAATTTCTTCACGCGTGAGCAAACACGTTTCTAAAATCATTTTGAACGGTGTGCCATTGCAGGCATTAAATACGGCTTGAATATCTTGTTTCACTTTCTCCCATTGTTGCGATTTAATCCAACCAACGTTAATAACCATATCAATTTCTCCTGCACCTGCTTTAATCGCTTGCTCTGTTTCAAAAGCTTTTACAGAAGTCATATTCGCCCCAAGCGGGAAACCAATTACGGTACAAATTTTCACATCTGAACCAACCAGTTTCTCTTTTGCAAGCGGAATATGGCACGGGTTAATACACACAGAATAGAAACCATATTTAACAGCTTCATCGCAAAGTTTGAGGATATCTTGTTCTGTTTTTTCTGCGGTTAAGGCGGTATGGTCGATGTATTTTGCCAATTGATTTACGTTCATAAAATGTCCTTTTCAGTGAAATAAAAAAATTGTTGTCAATATACGCCAAGCGGTCTGATTTTCCAAAACATTTGCAAAATTTTGAAGAAAAAATGTGATGCACTTATCATTTTTGGAGTTTTGTTCGGTTTTCAAAATTGCGAGTTGTTATAATCAAAAAGAGTAATAATTTGTTCGAGGTTTGTATGAGTGAAACAGCGATTACAATAGGACTGCTCGCCTTAGTTGCCATTGTGGGGCTTTGGATTGGGCAATGGAAAGTCCGCGGAGTGGGATTAGGAATTGGCGGCGTGTTATTCGGTGGGATTATCGTTGCTCATTTCACAACCCAATACGGTGTACAGTTAGAAGGAAACACCTTACATTTTGTGCAAGAGTTTGGCTTGATTCTTTTCGTGTACACCATCGGGATTCAAGTTGGGCCGGGCTTTTTTTCTTCACTTCGCCAATCTGGCTTAAAACTCAATGGCTTGGCAATTTTGATTGTGATACTTGGCTCCCTTGCGACCATTATTATTTTCAAACTGACCGATATTCCGCTTGATGTCGCCATCGGGATCTACTCTGGGGCGGTAACTAACACGCCAGCTCTTGGGGCTGGGCAACAAATTTTGTCTGAACTAGGGATGAAAGGGGTAACCAGTACAATGGGGATATCCTATGCGATGGCGTATCCTTTCGGGATCTGTGGGATTTTGCTTTCAATGTGGCTACTTCGCCTTTTCTTTCGCATAAAAATTGATGAAGAAGCGAACAATTTTGCCAAAGAGAGCGGACGCGATAAAGAAACATTGCATACCGTGGTATTGCAAGTCACTAACCGTAATTTAGACGGCATTAACCTTACCGAAATTCCAGGCTTTAATGAAGAAGATGTGGTTTGTTCCCACCTAAAACGCGGTGAAGAAACCTTTGTGCCAAAAGCCGATACCGAAGTGCATTTAAACGATATTTTGCATCTGGTGGGAGAATCAGCCTCACTTCGAAAAATGCGGTTGATTATTGGCGATGAAGTGGATGTGCCAATGCTTACTTCAAGTGGGGAAATTCGTGCTGAACGTGTAGTGGTGACCAATGAAAAAGTACTCGGTAAAAAAATCCGCAGTCTTGGCATTAACCAAAAATATGGCGTGGTAATTTCTCGTTTAAACCGTGCAGGGGTGGAACTGGTACCAAGTGGCAATACCACTTTGCAATTCGGGGACGTATTGCATATGGTTGGTCGCACCGATGTGTTAAATAACGCCATTTCCGTGATTGGTAATGCTCAACAAAAATTGCTACAAGTACAAATGTTACCTGTGTTTATCGGGATTGGTTTAGGCGTGGTGCTTGGCTCTATTCCATTTTATGTTCCAGGTTTCCCAGTAGCATTGAAATTAGGCTTAGCAGGCGGTCCGCTTGTGGTTGCCTTGATTTTGGCTCGTATTGGTAGTATCGGCAAACTTTACTGGTTTATGCCCCCAAGTGCCAACCTTGCCTTACGGGAAATTGGGATCGTACTTTTCCTTGCTGTGGTTGGTTTGAAATCAGGCGGCAGCTTTGTGGACACACTTGTCAACGGCTCTGGCTTAGAGTGGATGGGATACGGTATTTTTATTACCCTCATTCCATTGATAGTGGTTGGATTACTCGCTCGTTGGTACGCGAAAATGAATTATCTCAGTATTTGTGGCTTACTCGCAGGGGCAATGACTGACCCTCCAGCCCTAGCTTTCGCCAACGAAATGAAAGAAGAAAGCGGGGCGGCTGCACTTTCTTACGCAACAGTTTATCCGCTGGTGATGTTCTTGCGGATTATCTCTCCACAGTTGCTGGCGATATTATTGTTTGTTGCATAAGTAAAAAAGCGGTCAAAATGACCGCTTTTTATTCTTAAAATATATTTAACAACCTTTGTTTAAGCAATAAATGTCGGGATGTCTGAGTAAAAATGGGCTTTTTCAGGAGTGATATAGCCTAACTTTATCATTACATCCCTAAGTTGATATTGAGTATTAAATAAATCATTATTTCCTCTGCTTTCTGCATCTTCAGTAGACATAAAAATTAAATCTGCAATACGATCTTTATCGCAAGAAAAATAACTTGTACTCACAAAGCCACCTATTTTTTCAGGTTTACAACCTAAAAGATATAAAATCTCAAAAGGGATATTGTCTGGCAACATTAAAACATTTTGGAAACTTTCTTTTAAACGTTGATTAAGTTGTTTTTGATGAGGATGACCTTTTATACATAATAAAAATCCTTTACCGATAAAATATTTTCCATTTTGATGGATGTAATTTAAAATAGCATTGATATGTAAATGGTAAAATGCCTGTTCGCTTTCTTTAGGTAAATTAAAAATTGTTGTCCCTGTAAATAAAAATATTTTATTTTCTTTGAATTTTTCTATAATAGGCGTTAATTTGTGAATATTTATGCCTAATAGCTGATTAAACAATTCTTTTTCATAGGTACTTAAATTAATGTACTTATCTAGTTTTAATAAATGATAATATTTTATTTTATCTTTTAAATAAGAAAGTTTCTCATTTTGTAGTATAGAGTCATTTATCAAATAGTAATGAGATTCAAATAATGTATTCCATAAATATCTTGCGACACTGGGATCTAAAAATGCTAATGTGTCGGCATAAAATGATTGAATATCCGTATCAATAATTTCTATTAAATTTTCTTTTGAATATTTTTGTGAAATATCAAATAATGTAACAACGCCTTCTGAGCCATCATCATAAAAGTTAAGTAAAATATTTGATACTTTATGTCTATATTTTCCCACTATATGTAAGAGCGGAATTAACATATTCCAAGAGTGAAATAAGTTAATATGAAATTTTAAATTATATTTGGTGTTTTCACATTCCTTTAATAATGATTCAAATAATTGATTAAACTGTTGTTGATCCCCAGAAAAAGCAGGAACAAAACGGATTATTCCCTGAGGGTAAGCATCTATAATTTCTTGAGCAATAGAAAATCGACCTAAACCAAATAATCTAATTGTTTCTTTATCATTACTATTTTTGACGAAATGATAAAAATAATGGAGTGTTGGGACTGTTGCATAATCTAAGTAGATCTCAACATTTTTGGCGTTTTGTTCAGTCATAATAAAGGTATGTATTAATAATCTAATCTATTCTAAAGGAATTTCGTCTTAAAAGATATTCTTTTACAAAAAGAAAGCCACGTAAAACGTGGCTTAGCAAAATCAATTAGAAAAATAACCGCTTGAGTTATTTTTTCATCAGTTTGTAATTCATTTGTGAATTAGCAACAGGATTACCATCTGCATCTAACAATTCTGCATATTTATCCGTTACTTTTAATAATAAGCTACCAGAATCTTGTTCTAAGCGAATAACATCTGATTTTTGTTTATCCCACGTGAATTTACCTTTATCAACAAATGGGTGCTGTTGGTTGTTTTTGAAATACACGGTGTTGTATTGGTAAGTATTATCCGCGTTTAACACTAATTCAGCTTGGATTTTATCGCAGTCTGCACAAGGTAAGTCACCTTGGTAAGTACCTGCTACGTTCTTGTTTGGCATCATTGAGCACGCACTTAATACGCCTGCTGCTAAAACTAATGCGATTTTTTTCATAATGGAATCTCCTTAATTAACCATATTTGAAATCAGGATTGATTTTGAAAACACATTCATTGACTTCTGGATAAACCGTTTGAATCATCGTTAAAAGTTGCATTTGTTGGAGTTGCAAGCCTTGCGAAATAGTCGCATTTGGCACTTCAATAATTAAACGGTTTTCAACCAAATTTACGATGCGATAGAGTTTACGAAATTGAACAGGCAAAAGCGATTGAATTTTTTCATTTAACTCGTTCAATTGATTCGCTCGTTGGACAATTTTCGCCAAACTTGAGTTCTCTAAAATCTCAGAAATATTCTTTATTGAATGATTTTTCATCAGATATTGCGTTTTTTAAATAATCCTGATCTTACGCTTATTTTAATTTTTTCGCCAACATTGTTGCAAAACGAAGTTGAATGCGGTTTCCATTGCTGTCCGTTTTATGCAAATGACCAAGATCTTCGTTGTATTTTACCAATTCCCAATCTTGATAATAATTTGCTAATTCGCCCTCTTTGAACGTAAATGAGAACGGGAGTGGACAAGGAAAATCTTCCGTACTCATTGCACATACGATTAAATTATAACCGCCTACTTTGGTGTTTTTCTGCATATTTTCGATAATGGCAGGAATGCGATCACGATTTAAGAACATCATCACAACAGTTGATACAATAAGATCGAATTCGCCTTGTTGGTTGCCGATAGTCGCTTCGTTGATGTCGTATACGCCCGTTTCAATGCTTGAAAGCTCTTCTTTTTCGATAATACGATTTAAGAAATCGATACTCTCTTCGTTATGATCAACAGCGGTAACACCAAAACCAAGCAAATTTAGATAGAGTGAATTGCGTCCGCGTCCGCAGCCTAAATCTAAGGCTTTGCCACCTTTTACATAATTAACGGCATTGAGTACTTCGGAATGCGTGGTGGTGAGGTTGTATTTTTTTGCGTAAAAATCTTCAGGCGTACAATAAAAGGCGAGTTGGCAAGTTAAATCATCAGATAAGGCTTGTACTTTATGCCAAACTTGAGGGGCAACAAAAGGCGGTTGATGTTCCACATCGAAAATGGTTTCACTTAATACTTCGCCATTTTCAGTCAGTTCAAAATATTTCAATGAACCGCTTAAAATCGTCAATTTTGCCCAAGTACCCACTTTGGTGTTGTGTTGTTCTTGGAACATTTGCGGTAATGTATCCACGTTCCAGACTGGCATTTGTTTGTAGCAGATTAAATTTTCCATACAGATTCCTTATTTGAGATTTATTATTTGAAAAGTAAACTGCAGCTATTTTATCACTCCGTTTTTTCTGGGCAATAAAAATCCGACTAATTTAGTCGGATTTACCTCGTTTTAGGGATGTATAAAAATTACTCTTTCCAAACTACGTGATATTCACGGCTTTCTTCTTCGTGAGAAATCAAGAATTTTGCAAACACATCATCCATTTCATCTTGATCGTTCACTAATCCAACCCACACTTCTGCGAAAGCATCAGGATCGATGAGTGTGCCAATTTCCTCATCCCAATTATCAGCGGTTTCTACCATTTCCACCGCCCCGCGTTCTTCAAATTGAAGATTAAATAATAAAATGTCAGCAGGATCTAAATTCTCGCCCGCCATTTCAAGGAAAATATCATAAGCAATATCAATTGCTTCATCTGGGGTTAATTTTTTCATAAGGTTCTCTTTAGATTGAAATAAGATTTAAATTGAATTCGCTTGAATTAAACGGCTTGTTACCATTCCTGCCGATTTTTCTTTAATAATCTGCCAATTCTCCGCTAACCATAATGGCGGATGATTTTTCTCTGTTTCTACATAAATTAACGCGTTTTCGGCTAACCAGTTATTTTGCTGAAGCAAAGGCAATATTTGCGGTACAAATTGCTGATGAAAAGGCGGGTCGATAAAAACAATATCAAAAGGCTCACCGCTATTTTTTTGAGCCAAATAGCTAAGGGTGTCTGTATTCACCACCGTGCCTTTATCCGTTTTTAAACTGGTCAAATTTTTCTTTAATTGCTGAGCTGCTGTTGCAAATTTTTCTAAAAAAACGACCGCTTGAGCTTGGCGGGAAAGGGCTTCAATCCCGAGCGAGCCACTGCCCGCAAAGCAATCAAGGCAACGTGCATTCGCAATATCCATCATCAACCAATTAAACAAGGTTTCTTTAACGCGGTCAGTTGTCGGGCGTAATCCTTCCGCATTTAACACCGGCAATTTTCGCCCACGCCATAAGCCCGCTATGACACGCACTTCGCCCATTGCTTTTGAAGGGGCATTTTGTTGTTTCGAATTTTGTGTTTTTCGCATAATAAAATTGAAAATAAAAAGAGGCTTATTTTAGCCTAGAGAATGCAGAAAGGTCTAGTTTCTCAACTAGACCTTTTGAACCAGCTCAGTTATCTCAGCAACCGCTGACTATTCAAGACCACTGTAATGGACGAACACGCCATTGCGGCAGCGGCAAACATTGGATTGAGCAAGGTGCCTGTGAATGGATAAAGCACGCCTGCGGCAACAGGAATGGCGATCACATTATAGAAAAACGCCCCTGTTAAACTTTCTTTCATATTACGAAGCACGCGTTTTGAGAACGGCAGAATTTCCGCAATCGGTTCAAGCCCTGAACGCAATAAGGAAAGATCAGCCGTTTCAATCGCAATATCTGAGCCTGATTGCATCACAATCCCGACATTAGCTTGTGCAAGGGCGGGAGCATCGTTTATACCGTCGCCCACCATCGCCACCTTTTTGCCTTGTTGTTGCAACTTCTGGATTTTCTCCGCTTTTTGCTCTGGCAATACATCCGCAATAACACCGTTTAAGCCGAGTTCACGAGCAAAATATTCAGCGGTAGCTTGTCTGTCACCTGTGAGCATATAGCATTGGTAGCCTGCTGCTTGGAATTTTTTGATCACAGCTTTGCTTTCTTCTCGCAACTGATCTGCCAATGTAAACACAGCCACTAATTGGTTATTCACGCTCAAATAAATTTGGGTTGCCCCCTCGGCAGTTTGCAAATTGAGGGCAGAAATCGACCGCTTACTTGCTTCATTATCTAAGCCTAAAAACGCGAGATTACCCATTTTGACGGTCTGCCCGTTCCATTCGCCTGAAATCCCTAAGCCTTTAACAACGTTAATATTGGCAATTTCAAAGGCTGGTAATTGCTCGCAGAATCGCACAATCGCTTTGGCAATCGGGTGGGAAGCCTGTTGTTCTAGGCTTTTTGCCACACTTAATAACTCACTTTTATTGCCTGCTACGATATTAAATTGTGTTACGGTCATTTCGCCCGTGGTAAGTGTACCTGTTTTGTCGAACACAAGAGTGTCGATTTCGCTACTGGCTTGCAATGCGTCAATATTTTTTACCAGCACGCCCATTTCAGCTGCATGAACCACGCCTGCAATGGTGGAAAGCGGAATCGCTAAGCCTAAAGCACAAGGGCAGGCGATAATCACAACGGTAGTGAATACCGACAAAGCAAAGGCAAAATCTTTGCCTAGTGCTAGCCAAATAAGGCTGCTGATTAATGCGATGGAAACGACTACGGGTACGAAAATTGATGCGATTTTATCCACCAAATGAGCCAACGGTGGTTTGCTACTCTGTGCGTAGCGAACGGCGTTAATGACCCGAGCCAATGCAGTTTGTGAGCCAACCTGTTCCGCTTTGTAAATCCCTGAGCCATCTTGAATTAACGTGCCAGCGTGGACTTTATCGCCTGCTTTTTTCTCAATCGGCAAGGCTTCGCCCGTTAGCATTGATTCATCCACCCAAATCACACCTTCGGTTAAAATGCCATCGACCGCCAAACGATCGCCAGTTAAGGCTTGCACCCACATTTCAGGTTTAATGCCTTTTACGGGGATAGTTTTTGCTACGCCTTCTTCAAAAATGACCGCTTGTTTTGGGGCTAAATCAAGCAATTTTTCAAGAGCAAGAGAAGAGCGTTGTTTGGCTTTGAGCTCCAAAAATTTGCCTAAATTGATAAAGCCTAAAATCATCACGCTCGCTTCAAAATAGACGTGAGCCTCTGCTTGTGGGAAAAGCAATAAACCGAAGGAATAAAGCCACGCTACACCTGTACTAAGTGCAACCAGTGTATCCATATTCGCTGCACGGTTTTGCAGGCTTTTCCACGCACCAATAAAGAAATCTTTGCCTGAAAAATACATTGTGGCAAGGCTTATTGCGGCAAAAATAAACCAAGTGAGATGATTGGTTTCATTAACCATCATTCCAATCGTCATTCCTGCGATCATCAGCACCGCCCCCACCACAAGGGCAAGAATAAACTGCCATTTTTTGTGCATTAAAATGGCTTTGGTTTGGGCTTGCTGTTTACTGCGACGCTCCTCTTCGCTTTCAAGCAATTCTGCACTGAAGCCCATTTTTTCGACCGCTTGAATCATTGCAGAGCTATCTGCGTTGCCTTCAACAAAAGCGGTTTGATCGGCAAGATTCACTGATGCAAAAGTCACACCTTCCACTTTGTTCAATGCTTTTTCCACGCGACGAACACAAGCGGCACAGTGCATTCCGTTGATTAAGAGTTGGGTTTCTGAATTGGACATAGTTCCTCCATCTGGATCAACCCTCGCCCCTTGTGGTAGAGGGATAATTTCAATGCGTTCAGCATTGAAATTCGGGAGAGGGGTAAGCGGTCAAATTTGACCGCTCATCTGCAAATTTAATATCGACTCCCCCTCTCTCTGACGAAAATTGCCTAACGCAATTTTCGTCTGTCTCTCTTCCTCAAGGGGAGAGAGTGAGATGAGATTCTGTTAAGAAAACCTACAAACTCGCCTCAAAGCCAATATCGTCCACCGCTGCAATCAATGCTTGTGGATTGACATCGCCTTCAATCACTGCTTGTTGAGACTCAAGAGTCACGCTGACGTTTTTCACGCCATCGACTTCACGCAAGGCTTTTTCTACGCTTTTAACGCAGTTGCCACAATGTAATCCGTCTAATTTTAAGATAATCGCCATCATAAACTCCTGTTGTAATGTTAAATAAAAAAATGACAAATCCGAAGATTGGGTATATGCTAAACCTTAACCACAGGTTAAAGTCAAGAGAAAAAATGAATATTAGTCAAGCAGCGAAAAAAACGGGGCTTTCCGCAAAACAGATTCGGGATTACGAAAAAGCGGGGCTATTGCCGAAAGCACAGCGAAGCGATACGGGCTACCGAACTTTCAATGAAGCGGATTTAGAACGCTTACACTTTATTTGTAATGCAAGAAAAGTGGGGTTCTCGTTAGCACAGATTACGCATTTGCTTGAGCTGAATGATGACCCAAATCGTACTAGCCGTGAAGTGAAACAAATTACGGAGCAACATATTTTATCCCTTGAGCAAAAAATTCAAGACTTACAACAAATGCTCAATTTATTGAAAGGTTGGAATAAACATTGTTGCGGAAACGATAACCCAGAATGCTCTATTTTGATGGGATTACACAAATAATCGGCAGAATTTACTTGATTTTACACAACTTGACCGCATTAACTTAGCCTTTCAAGCCAAATTGGCATATAATAACGGAAATTTTTGAGCATTTAATTTAATGAGTTTATTTAATCACTTTCATCGCAAACCATTGTTATCGCAGTTCCTATTAGGAATTCTTGCGATTTTTGCGTTACCTGAAATTCAGGTAAATCACGAAAGTGAGCAAACCATTATCAATCAGCCGCTTATTCAAGCTATTGCGGCAGAAAACGATCAAGAACAACACAGTCTATTTCTTGCTGAGCTTAAGCCTGAAATCTTAAAAGCACCACAACAAGCGGTGCAATTTACTCCATTTTTTGCAAAAGCCTTCCATTTTGATGGTGACTTAAACCACCCTATTCGAGCAGGACCGAATTTGTTTATCGCTTAGTTTTTTACCAAATTTAACAAACAAAAAGAAAAAGGATAAACAATGATTTCAAAAGTATTAACCGCGATTTTCGGTTCAAGCAACGACCGCACTTTAAAACGTTTACGCAAAACCGTTGCAAAAATCAACAAATTAGAACCTAGCTTTGAACAGCTTTCAGACGAGCAATTAAAAGCAAAAACGGCTGAATTTAAAGAGCGTCTAGCCAATGGTGAAACTTTGCAAGCGATTCTGCCAGAAGCATTCGCGACCGTACGTGAAGCAAGTAAGCGTGTGATGGGAATGCGTCATTTCGACGTGCAATTGATTGGTGGGATGGTGCTGACTGACCGTAACATCGCAGAAATGCGTACGGGGGAAGGTAAAACATTAACTGCAACGTTACCGTGCTATTTAAACGCATTAACAGGTAAAGGCGTACACGTGGTGACCGTGAATGACTACCTTGCACGCCGCGATGCGGAAACGAACCGTCCATTATTTGAATTCTTAGGAATGAGCGTGGCGGTAAACGTACCAGGTATGTTGCCAGCTGATAAACGCGAAGCATATAAAGCGGATATTACCTATTCAACCAACAGCGAATTAGGTTTCGACTACTTACGCGATAACCTTGCTCACGACAAAAATGAACGTTTCCAACGTGAATTACACTATGCGTTAGTCGATGAGGTGGACTCAATCTTAATTGATGAGGCTCGTACTCCATTAATTATTTCAGGTCCTGCTGAAGATGCAACGCAGATTTATCAAGCGATCGACCAAGTAATTCCGCATTTAACCTTCCAAGAGAAAGAAGACAGTGATGAGTATACAGGCGAAGGCGATTACACCCTTGATCTGAAAAATAAACAGGCTCACTTAACTGAACGCGGTATGGTGAAAGTCGAAAATATTTTAACGCAAATGGGCTTGATGCAAGAGGGCGAAAGCCTTTATCAGCCTGCTCGCATTGCGTTGTTGCACCACACTTATGCGGCATTACGTGCTCATAAATTGTTCGAAAAAGACGTGGATTATATCGTTGAGAATGGCGAAATTGTGATTATCGATGAACATACTGGTCGTACAATGGCGGGGCGTCGTTGGTCTGATGGCTTACATCAAGCCATTGAAGCGAAAGAGCACGTCAATATTCAAGGCGAGAACCAAACTGTTGCGTCAATCACTTACCAAAACTACTTCCGTTTATACGAAAAATTGGCGGGGATGACAGGTACAGCAGATACTGAAGCCTTTGAATTCCAACAAATTTACGGCTTAAACACTGTGGTTATTCCAACTAACAAACCTGTGTTACGTAAAGACCACACGGATTTAATGTTCAAGAGCGAACCTGAAAAATTCGCAGCGGTAATCAAAGATATTCAAGATTGTATTGCACGTAATCAACCTGTGTTAGTGGGTACGGCATCGGTGGAAAAATCTGAATTGCTTTCACGCGAATTAGACAAAGCAGGCATTAAACACAACGTATTAAATGCGAAATTCCACGCTCAAGAAGCGGAAATTATCGCAGATGCAGGCTTACCAGGTGCAGTGACCATTGCAACCAATATGGCGGGTCGTGGTACAGACATCGTGCTTGGCGGTAACTGGAAAGCGGAAGTGGCGAAATTAGAAAATCCAACCGAAGAGCAAATCGAAGCGATTAAAGCTGCTTGGAAAGAACGTTATGACACCGTAATGTCTGCAGGTGGTTTACACATCATCGGTACAGAACGCCACGAATCACGCCGTATCGACAACCAGTTACGCGGTCGTTCAGGTCGTCAAGGTGACCCAGGTTCATCACGTTTCTACTTATCATTAGACGATCCTTTAATGCGTATCTACCTCAACGAAGGCAAGCTCAATATGATGCGTAAAGCCTTTACGGAAGAGGGAGAAGCGATGGAATCGAAATTGCTTACTAAAGTAATTGCATCGGCTCAAGCAAAAGTGGAAGCTCACAACTTTGATGGTCGTAAAAACTTATTACAATACGATGATGTCGCAAACGAACAACGTAAAGTAATCTATGAACAACGCAACTATTTGCTTGAAACGGATAACGTTTCAAGTATGATTGAAACCATTCGTGATGACGTGTTCAACCAAATCATCAGTCAGTATGTACCGCCACAATCTATTGAAGAAATGTGGGATATTGAAGGCTTAGAAGTACGTTTAGATCGTCAATTTGGTATGAAATTACCAATTCAACATTGGTTAGAAGAAGAGCCTGATCTACACGAAGAAACCTTGCGTGAGCGTATCATCAATATTGCCAAAGAAGCCTACAAAGCGAAAGAAGAAATTGTAGGCGAAGAAGTAATACGTAGCTTTGAAAAAGGCATCGTATTACAAACCCTAGATGAGCTTTGGAAAGAGCATCTTTCAGCGATGGATTACTTACGTAAAGGGATTCACCTACGTAGTTACGGTCAAAAAGATCCGAAAAACGAGTACAAAAAAGAGTCTTTCGCGATGTTCACTGAAATGTTAGATTTACTTAAAACTAACGTAATCAGCGTGCTAAGCCGTATTCAAGTACGCAGCCAAGAGGAAGTGGATGCAGAACAACAAGCGGCTCAACAGGCTCAAGCTGAAACTGAGTCACCCGTAGAGCAAGCAGTAGATATGGATAACCTAACTGAAGAGCAATTAGCGAACTTGCATATTAGTCGCAACGACCCTTGCCCTTGTGGTTCTGGTAAGAAATATAAACATTGCCACGGCAGCAAAGCGAAATACGCCTAATAGGAAATAAACTAGCGGTTTGATTTTGTAAAAATTTTGCAAAATTAAACCGCTATTTCTCATCAATTAAGAAAGGAATACCACAATGTCAAAACCCATTGTTCGAGTTGCCGCAGGCATTATCCGCAATGAATTTGGACAAATCTATTTAGCTCAACGCCTTGAAGGGCAGGATTTTGCTCAATCCCTTGAATTCCCAGGTGGAAAAATCGAAGAAGGTGAAACACCCGAAGAGGCGGTAAAACGCGAGTTGGAAGAAGAGGCAGGCATTCAAGTATTGAGTGCATTCCCTTACGAACACTTCCAATTCGACTACCCTACGAAAATCATTGAATTTTACTTTTTCTTAGTAGAAGAATGGATCGGTAAACCTTTTGGTCGCGAAGGGCAAGAAGGTTTTTGGATCGCTCAATCCGAGCTTGATGAAGGACAATTCCCACCTGCAAATGAAAAGTTGATAGGTAAGTTAAAGGCGGAAGGTCATTCAAGTCATTAATCTACAGTAAAGTTGTAAAGAATATACGAAAGCCCGATAAAAGAGATTTTATCGGGCTTTTATAATGAGCTAGGAAATATGAATGATTAACCTACAACCTGTGGTAATAAGCCTTGTTGAATCAAGAATGGCACAATCACGATAAACACACCAATTACTAACGCAATAATCAATGATGCGTTACCACCTTTTACACGATATGCCAAATCTGGATTTTGGCGACGTAAACGCCATACCATTGCGATTGGCAAGACCACCGCATAGAAAGCAAACATTTGACCAGCATAGCCTAATGCTGCAATAAAACCTTGTGGGTAGAATAGGGCAAATAACATTGGTGGTAAGAAGGTCAATAAGCCTAGTGTTTTACGACCCGCATTCACGTGAACGCGTTTGAGCAAATCTTCTAAGGCTTCAAATAAGCCCAAAGCCACGCCTAAGAAGGAAGTAATTAAGGCAAGAGCTGAGAAAATTCGCACGATAACGCCAATGATTGAACTGCCTGTAATTTGGTGAGCTGCTTCTGCCAAGCCGTTTAAGGTTGGATCACGTTCTAAAATGGCTAAAAATTCAGTTTGACTGAACACCCCGTGTGTTGCTAATTGCCATAAAACATAAGCAATTAACGGAATTGCCGTTCCCACCACAATAGAGATGCGTAAAGCTTTTACGTTGCCTTCAAGGTATTTATTCAAACTAGGAATAGAACCGTGGAAACCAAACGAGGTAAAGAAAATTGGCATCGCAGAAATCAATAGTGCATTATTGATAGGCGTTGCGAGTAAATGACCTACGGTCACTTTTGGCAAGAGCAAACCTAGCACTAAAATAAAAGTGAGGATTTTTGTTGCGAAAATAATACGGTTTACCGCATCTACGCTAGTCGTACCAACCACAATAAAGCTACCGAATAGCACCGTGAAAATTACGCCTGCAATGCGAGTGGTTGTTTCAGCATCCACTATTGTAGGTAAAAATGCCCCTAAAATTGAGCTACCACCCGAAACGTATGCCGATAAAATCGCATAGAGGAAGATAATCAGTACGGCAGTTGAAATCACACGCCCGAAAGTGCCGTAATATTTCTCGGCTAAAGTGCCTAAACCTGCATCGCTGTCAACTGTTTGATACGCCTCAACGAACAATAATGCGGTAAAACAAAGTAACAGCCATAAGCCTACGAGCAATACGACGGTAAAACCAAAGCCAATGCCTGCAGAAGTTAGCGGCATTGCAAGCATTCCTGCACCAATTGTGGTTCCTGCCACAATTAAGGTACTTCCGAGTGTTTTATTTTTCATACAATCACCTGTCAATAAAAATGAACGGAGCCATTGTAATTAAAAGTAAGGAATTTTCCACTCTTTTTTGCTAAAAAGTAAAAATATTTTTACTTTGTAAACTTTTATTTACAGTTTGTTATACTTTTCTGTCTATACCCCACCAATGCCATCAGCGAAGCAATCACCATTAACACACCGCCGAGCCATAATGCTCTCACGTAAGGTTTGTAATGCAAACGGAAGGCATATTCTAAATTACCGAATTTATCGCCCATCACGATATAAAGGTCGTGTAAGCCGTGATGGTAAAGTCCCACTTCCGACATCGTCATTGTGCGAATGTCGTAATAACGGCGTTCGGGCGTGATTTCTGCGAGCGTTTCGTCTGCTTTGGAAATTGAGAAAATGGCTTGTTCTGCGGTGTAATTCGCTCCGATTGCATCGCGGTAATCTTCATATTTAAACTCAAAGCCAGCCAGATTTGCCGTTTCATTTGGTTTTAATCGCACGCCAATTTCATCGCCATAATAGCTGTTCATCATCGCCCCAATCACGCAAATAGCAAAGCCGATATGAGCAAGACGCATTGCAAGCGCACGAATTTTCCACATAAAACGCGAATAGGGTAGGTGCGTGAGGATAATCCAAATCGCCAAGGTAACAAACACTGAAGGCAATAATTCAAAATGAAAGAACTGCGTTTGGCGAATGGTGTGATAAATCAGCCCGAGTGCAAGTAATACCGCCACAGGCAATAGCCAAAGCTGCAATTTGGCTTGTTTTAATGGTACATTTTTCCAACGCAACACCACAGCTACGCCCATTGCGGACATCGCTGATAATGCCAACGGGGTAAAAATCGTGTTGAAATAAGGGGCTCCGACCGAAATACTGCCCCATTGCATCATCGTAAACACAAGCGGGTAGAATGTGCCGAGTAGCACGACTGATGCTCCAACGGCAAACAAGCCATTCACCAGCAAGAATGCGGTTTCTTTCGAGAAAAGCGTGAAACGAACATCACCTTGCCAGAACTGCGTTTTGCAGGCAAAAAGTGCGAGGGCAATAAAACTTAGGCTAAAGAAAAGCAAGAGCAATGCGATGCCGCGGTCGGGGTCCACCGCAAAGGCGTGAACGGAAGTCAGCACGCCAGAGCGAACGATAAAAGTACCGAGTAAGCTTAAGGCAAAAGCGAAAATGGCGAGCAGAATCGTCCAATAATTAAACACACCACGCTGCTCACTGGCAATAAGCGAGTGGATTAAGGCGGTGCCAAGTAGCCACGGCATCAGTGAGGCGTTTTCGACAGGATCCCAGAACCACCAGCCGCCCCAGCCGAGTTCGTAATACGCCCACCAAGCTCCGAGGATAATCCCTCCTGTGAGAAAGCCCCACGAAATCATTGTCCAAGGGCGAATCCAACGTGCCACTGCGGCATCCATTTTGCCCGAAAGGAGGCTTGCAACTACCATCGCAAAGCTCACGGCAAAGCCAACATAGCCCAAATAAAGCAGCGGTGGGTGGAAAATTAAGCCGATATCCTGCAGCATTGGGTTGAGATCTCGTCCTTCTGGGGGAGGGGGAAAACCGCGTTCAAACGGGTTAGACACTAGCAAGATAAAAAGCATAAAGCCAAGAGCAATCAGCGAAAGCATCGCCAATGTGCGGTTGGCAAATAAGCGGTCGATTTTGCGTGAAAAAAAGCAAAAGACGGTTGTCCAGAGCGTGAGGGCGGTTAGCCAAAAGAGCATTGATCCTTCGTGTCCGCCCCAAGAGGCAGCGAATTTAAAGAAATCGGGCAGTTGGCTATTGGAATGTTGTGCCACGTAGATGACGGAAAAATCATCCCGCAAAAACGCATAGGCTAATGTTGCAAAAGAAACACCCGTTCCGACCGCTTGTAAAAGGGTTAAAAGTGGGTTGAGCGATAAAAAATGCGGTGCTTTTTTGAGTTCGCCCCAAAGGAATAAAACCACTTGCGTGGCTGAGGCAATTAGGGCAAAAATTAAGGCGAAATAACCGATTTCAGGAAGCATTTAGATTCTATTTTTTAAACTAAAATTGGGCGAATTATGCCATAGATTGCCATCAGGTAGAACGAAAAAACTTTACCTACCTCGAAAGAGGTAGGTAAGGTTTGATGCTAGAGGGATTATTATGAAATTAGAATGTGTAGTTAACGTTTACACGGAAGTCGCGGCCACGTTCAGGTAAGCTATTTGCCCCTGTACGTTGGCTGTGGCTTTTATAATATTTGTTAAACGCATTGTTTAAAGCGAGGTTGATGTTTAAATCTTTTTTCGCGGTTGGCTGCCAGTTCACGTAGAAGTCGTGAACTGCGTAACCTGGACGGTAAACTTCAGCTTCCCCCGTGTCACTTGAACCGCGTGTTGGAGTACCTTTTTCACCTTCAACAAAGCGCCCGTTCCAACCTAATTCAATGCTTGGATTTTCAAATTGGTAAGATGCACCTGTTGTCCAAGTACGACCAATTCGTAAGGCATTTTGGTGTTTGTCAGCAAGATTACCGTAAATTTCAGGACGGCTATACGCAACGCCTGCACGGAACGTAAAACCATTGATGCGATATGCTGAATCTAATTCATAACCGTGATTTTCAATTCTACCACCATTGACTAAAGTGCTTACGCTATTAATTGTTTCATAGCCATAAGCATCTTTAATGGTTGACCAGAAATAGCTACCTTTTAAGCTAAATGCATCAGAAAGATTATAGTTGAAACCGACTTCTGTATTTCTTGCTCTTTCTGCTTTTAAATTATCAGCCACTGAGCGAGGAGATCCAGATAATGCCACTTCATATAAACGAGGACTACGTGTTGCATAGTTATGTACTGCATTTAAGCTTAAGCCATCAATCACTTCATAAATCAAGCCAACACTTGGATTTACGTGACCTTTGCTTACTTTTTTACCATCGCTGGCACGGAATTCGAAGTGATCGTAACGAGCACCTGTGGTTAAGGTAACAGGCCCAAAGCCCCAAATGCCTTCTGCATAAACACCTGTATCATCTTTTTTCTGGTTAAATGTATTAGCTGCTAACGCATTTGGACGACCTTCTTGCCCACGCCAGTTCAAACCATATTTTAATGCGTGGTTTTCACCAATAAATGATGTTAAGTTAAGGTTCGCCCCTTTGGTTCTTAATTCTGATGCACCGTAAGCACGATATTGACCACGAGAAATTACACCAATTTCTTCACGTTGAGTACGCATTGTATATACGTTTGCATCGATGTTATCCACGAAACCAACATTTTTACCCGTATATTCTAAGTTGGTGGTATTTGTTGTTGTGATACGATAGCCACCTTCATTGCCACGGCTGTTTGTTGGATCTAAGGTAAAATCAAACTCTTCACGTAAGTTACGAGTACCATAATAACGCTCTTGGCGTTGACTTAATACTACGCGGTGATTTTCGTTAATATCGACACCGATTTTTGCTAATAAACCACGCTCACCTAATGCACTATTTTTAGGTTTTGTGCCGTTGCCATCTTTGTACTCTTTTTCGTCCGTCCAGCTACCGCTCACTAACGCATCGACATTGCCGTATTTACCAAATACGGTACCGCCTTTGGTGTTGCCTTTGTTTGAGCTATAGCCACCGTTTACTTTAAAACCGAAATTTTGATCGTCTTTTAATAAATCTTTAGCATCGACAGTTTTTGCAATAATTTGACCGCTTGTTGCACCAATGCCTGCACTTGCAGAACCAGAACCTTTCACGATACTTATGCGTTTAATCAAGCTTGGGTCTAACAACATAAAACGACCCTGATGGTGGAATAATTGACCATCTGTTGAAGTATTATCTACTTTGAAATCCACTTGGTCTTGCCCCATCCCACGAATGGTTAACCATTGCGATGTGCCGTTACCGCCACCAAAGTTAATAGAAGGTTCTGCTTTTAATAAGCCTTTTAAGTCGGTTGCAGTGCTTTTATTGATTTGATCTAAAGTCACAACATCAGTTTTCATTTTTGCCCCTGCATTTTCAGAAACGACTTGCACGACATCAAGTTTGGTTGAATTCGCTTCATCAGCATAAGCAAAAGAAGAGAGGGACGCTACGATAGCAACAGATAATTTGGTACGTGTTAATTTCATTTATAAACCTCAATATTTAAATAAGAATTATTCTTAACCCTAAAAAATTTTCGTAAATATACGTAAATTTTAAATGTAAGTCAATATCATTTAGAACAAGGTTTTAACATTTATAAATATAAAAAAAAACTCGCATATCACGGCGAGGTTCTATTCTTAAAGGATTAGGCTAGATTACCATTGATATCCAATGCCTGCAGCAATGCCTTTTTTGCCTTGTGTATTTGCCGTTCCTGATAAGCGAATAATCACTTTACCATTATCAGAAATACTCGACATACCTAATGCAATACAGCTTTGACCTTGATAATTACCACCTGCAGCTGCAATCATATTTTTACTAGGAATGTAAGCCTGTGGTAATTGTGCAGTTGCTAATGCACTTGCTGTACCCGCATCAGCACGTTTGCCCACTTTGTTAATACGGTTATTTAAATCTCCCATACGAACATTCATTCCTGAAGCAATAGAATATAATTGGCTACCGTTGATTGCATCAGTAGATCTCTCTGAAATCAAACCTGGTGCAACATTTTGTACTCGGCGAGTTTGTTGCACTTTTTGATCGCTTGCATCACTGCTTACCGCACCTACGCTAACAACCCCGACAACTTCATTTTGTTGACCTCATGCATATTGATTCAAAAGCCCGCCCGTAATTTGTTTGGTCAGTGCTTTTTTACCAGCAGTAGTTGAAGTTCTTTCATTTATAGAACCATCTGGATTTGTGACAGCATCAACATAGCCACTTTCCGTTCCTAAGAATACGGAGTTTTCAGTTGTATGCGTCACATTATTACCTAACACAAAAGTATTATCCGTTGGAAGTGTATTATTACCTACAGAGTAACTATTATGTCCATCAATAATGCTTGGGTCACCAAAGGCACCAGAGTTGTTACCGCTGACTTTATTGCCTATACCAATGCTAATTGAATTATCGCCTTTCACAACGGTACCGACACCGATTGCAACAGCGTTTTCCCCTTCAGCACTTGCCTTAGAGGCTATTGCAGTTGTAAATGTGCCTGCTGCACTTGAGTCAAAACGGTTTTTATCTTCACGTTTCTCACGTTTTTTGCCATCATTTGAGTGGAAGAATTTAATCGCCTGCTCATTGATGTTATGCACCGCCTCAAGCACATTATTCGTCACAATTTCTTCCTGCCCTTGAACATTATAGGTTCTTAGATAGACCTCTCCGTCTTTGTCGGTTACGACTGTTTTATCCGCGAGATCTACTTTATTGCCGTCCGAATTCACATAAGAATGACTTGCAGGTGTGACATTAGTTTGATCGCCTGCTAACGCATAAATTTGAGCACCATTGATGGCGTCTGTGCTATTTGCAGAAATATCACCTGGAGCTACATTGGTATTACTTAAATTCACAGAATGCTCGCCAGAGCCAATTTTCACGGTATTGAAGGTTGGATCCATTGAAGTTGCAATCGCAATATCACGACCATTACGTGTAATCTCGATATTGTTACCAGCATCTATATTCACGGTTTCATCCATTTTCACTTTCGTTGCCGAAGTGTTACCTGAAATCACTTTACCGTTAGAACCTTCAACTTGGCGAGAATCCACGTTCCAACCACTATTTTGCAATTGATCCACGTTCACCGCATCGCTTGGTGCTTTACCCCAAGCTACATTCGTGATAACCGTACCGCCAATGCCTTTATCTAAGCTATTATCTTTAAGATATTGTGTTTTGACTTCATCTTCAGCCGCTTTACGAGCTGCATCTTTCGCTGCATTTACGACTGCTTGTGGCTGACCTTCAAGTAATTTCGCGACATTCTCAGCAGCTTTATCCGCAGCAACCGTTTGTTTACCCACTAACTCGCCTAATTGAGCTGGCGTTAAACCTTGTTCACGCGTTGCGGTTGAGCTGTATTTATTACCTAAACCATCTGGATCCATTGTTGCAGATTGACGAACCGTCGCAGGATCAACTTTAGTTTGAGATTTATCCGCCGTACCGTCTGCTTTTGCAGGATACCAGTTTCCGTCTGCATCTTTCACTACTTTGTTACCCGTAGCATCCACAGCTGAGATTTGGCTGATTGGTAAATCTACATCCACTTTCACATAAGAGTTGGTGACTTTCTTACCATCTTTATTCACCTCATCAACGGTTGCGGCTTTCACTTTGGTGTTTTTGCCATCTGCAAAACGAACATTATCGTCTGGATTTACTTTTTCCAGTTTATCCGCTGCCAATGCTTTTGTGCTATCCGCAAAGGCTTCATCCGCTTTAGCTTGATCTGCCAAGCCCACATTCCAACCCGATTCATTAATTGCATTTGCAACGGTGTTACCTGTTACAAAGCCAGAACCTGCGTTGTTAGTCACTTTATCATTATTGCCTAAAGTAATCTCATTTGTTGGTTTACCATCAGTATCACGTTCATAGTATTTGCCATCAATTACAACTGCATCTACTTTAGAGCCATCTTCTTTGGTAATTTCAACACGATTAGTCACAGAGCCTTCTTTGATGCCAACAGTCAATTGACGAGTGCCATCTGCTAAAGTTTCTCCCTTAACGTCAATACCATTACCACCTTTGAAATCAACTTTATTGATATGGCGAACTTGGTCGTTGTAGCCGTTATCTGACGCAGAAACAACCCACCCCATATTTTGCAAATCGCCCACTGTTGCGGCATTGTTTGCATTTGAATTTGCAAAATCAACTAAGCCTGCTTTTGGATCGCTGTTTGCTACTGGTGTTGCTGGTGCAAACGGTTTGTTATCATTATTTGGATCAGTTTTCACTGTACCATTTGGATTTACATTATTCGCTTTATACCAGTTACCATCATTTGCTTTAACAAGCTCATTACCGTCAGCATTTTTCGGTGCTGCAAAGGTATTTGCCCCATTTGCGACATTACCCAGTTGTGTTGCAGAACCAATTTCATTTGGTTTTGCTGCTGGGTTAATAACATTCGCAATTAAATCGCCTGCATCAACTTCTGTTGTCGTTAGATTACCATCTTTATCAACGGTAAAGAACTTATCGCCCACTTTGGTTACAGGTACACCGCTTGCATTGGTATATTGAACTGGCAAGCCGTTAATATCAGTACGAATGTAGGTATTCGTTACCTTATTACCGTTCGCATCAATATCCGTGACGGTTGAGGCTTTCACAACAGTATTCTTACCGTTTGCAAAACGCACGTTATCATTTCGGTTCACTTTCTCAAGTTCCGTTGCGGATAACGCTTTACTATTTGTAGTAAAGGCTTTTGTTGCTTTATCTGCATCAGCTAAACCTACATTCCAGCCAGATTGTTGAATAGAATCCGCTACTTGTTTACCTGTGACTACACCAGCATTATTGTTGGTTAACGTTACATTATCGCCAGACGTTGTGCCATCTGTTTGATTAACTGCAAGCACTTTATTTCCAACCGATTTATATTTTGGTGGAACATTCGCTTTTGGCTCGCCTGTTGCTGGATCAATATCGTCTTGGCTGTAGTAGTTGTCGCCAATTTTCACTAATTTCGTACCATTTGGATCCTTAAACTCATTATCTTTGAGTACTTCGCCCATTTGGACGGAAACGGTGATTTTACGTACGCCCTCTTTTGTTGTTTCGCCTGACACTTTCGCCAAGCCAGAGCCTACAAAGTCGACTTGGTTAGCATTACGTACTTGATCGTGGTAATTGTTGTCAGATGCTGTTACAACCCAGCCCATATTACGTAAATCGCCTACCGTTGCTGCAGTGTTATCGGTCACACCAGTATTACTTAAATCACGTAATCCATTTTTCGGTGCATTAGCATAATTATTTAAACCACTAGTTACACCTGTAATACGAACTGGCGAGTTACCTTTACCGCCTTTCGATAAGTTTAAGCCATTTGCAGTTGGTACAACATTAACCGTATTACCATCTTTAGTAAGCTTTAAGCTCTCAAATTCTGGCGTTTCAACTGTTGCAAAAGTGAAGTTTTTGCCATCACGTTTCACTCGTAAGTTTTTGCCCGCAGTTAAAGTTAATTCATCGCCAGCTGCCATTGATTCACCATTGTCAGATGTTGTTTTTTCTGCATCGGTAATAGCGGTCTCTTTATTATCAGCTTTTGCAAACCATTTTGCAGAATTTACGGCATTTACGACCGCTTGTACGGTGGCGAGCTTCGCTTTATCTGCATCTTTCGGTTTTACTTGACCTTTTTTACTCTCGCTAACGGTGGTAGAAATAACCTCTGTTTCGCCTGTAACCGCTTTAACTTTACCGTCTGTATCTGTAATGGTTGTGCCATCAGTATCAACGGCTAATTTGTTGCCCTCTGCCGCATCAATTTTTAAGCCTTTACCTGTATTGATGCTAATACCTTGTTCATCAACGGTTACGCCATTGCCCACTTTCGCTTTAATCTTATTGTCGGCTGTTTTTTCTAAGCCGTTATCAAGATTAACGCTATATTTAACAGTAGATGTTTTGCCTTCTTGGTTTGCAACGATAGCGGTTGTACCATCGCCATTCACAAAATTTACCGTGTCGTAGGCTTTCACAAAATCAACTTTCTTGTCATTGCCTTGTAAATTCCAACCCGCATTCAGAATATCGCCAACGGTTGCCGCATTATCGTTTTTCACATTTGTTGGTAATAGTTGTTCTTGCGTTGAGTTGACGAGGGCATTTAGTGTATTAGGTAAATTACCTGCTACATTGGTAATCGCTTTATCACCAGCATTAATACCATTTTTAGTGACACTTACCGCTTTCGGTGCCGATGTTTCGCCCTCTTCTGGAGGTGCTTGAATAGAAAGCCCATTATTATTTAACGTAGTAACGGGGTTATTGCTGCCATCTTTGAATTCAGCTGATTTTAAATTGCTCAATGATTTATTGAGTTTGACCACTAATTTGCCATTTTCTGAGGCAACCAAAATATTACCAGCCGCACTCTGGAACGCATCTGCTTTTGGTTGATCTAAGCCTTCTCCCTCAATAATCAATCGACTACCCAGTGTTTTATGAATATCAACACCCGTTTTATCTTTTATTGTGAGTGCATTACCGTTGAAGTCCAAACCCGCTTGAGCAATCGCTTGTAAATCTCCTACCGTTATAACTTTATTTAAACTATCTCCCGTTTTGGTCAATAAACCTGAAGTTGCCATTTTGGCAGCTGTTGGCGTGATCGCTGTTGTTTTTCCTTTATCGCTGTTAGGTTCTGTGCTTTCGCCATCTTTATTCCAGCCAATTGAACTGCGAACATTCGCTAATTCCATTGGTTTGGCGTCAGTTTTATTATTACCATTATTTAGAGAAGCAATGACGTTATCTTTCTCTACTTTTTTCGCTTTATTTGGCGAGCCATCCTCATTAGCTTCATAGAATTGACCATCATCGCCTTCTACAACTTATTTGCCATCAGTTGTAGTGTAAACCACAGGGGCTTGAGCAACTTTAGCTTTTTCTACGTGTACCGTAATAGTATGTTTCCCGTTTTCAGTTTTATCTGAAACAGTTGCGATACCTGTGCCAACAAATTCAACCTCGTTCGCATTTTTTACCTGAGCATTATATGGAGTGGTAAGGGAGTCGGTGGTTTTATCGGATGATACAACCCATCCCATATTGCGTAAATCGCCTACGGTTGCCGCAGTATGATTATTTACAACAGGGCGATTATTTTCTGTTTTATTTAAGTTCACTAAACCTGCAGTTTTTGGTGTTGTCGCATCATATTGATCAAGCCCACTTGTTATCCCTGTAATATTGACAGGAGCTGTTTCGGTATTAGAACCCGCTTTGGGTTTACCTAAATTCAAGCCTTTTTCTGTTGTAGCAACATTAACGACATTTTCTCCCTCTTTTAAGGTTAAGCCTGTGAACTCAGGTTTTTCTACTGTCGCAAAAACGAACTCTTTTCCACTACGTTTTACACGTAAATTTTTGCCCGCTGTGAATGTCAATTCATCGCCCGCAGCCATTGATTCACCACTGTCTGATGTCGTTTTTTCTGCGTCTGTAATAGCGGTCTGTTTATTGTCAGCTTTTGCAAACCATTTTGCAGAATTAACCGCTTGTGCCACGCTATTTACCGTTGCCAGTTTATTCTCATCGCCATTTTTAGCTTGAACAATGCCTTTTTTCTTGCCATTTTCAGCTGTATTGATAGATTGAATAGTGCCTGTAACTGCTTTAACCTTGCCGTTATCATCAAGTGTTATAGTGGAATCATCGGTATCAACCGCTACTTTATTACCATTTGCAGAATCAATCTTTAGCCCTTTTCCCGTGTTGACATTAATTCCTGAGCTGTTAACAACAACCACATTGCCTGCTTTCGCTTTAATGCCATTCTCGGTCGTTTCAATACCCTCTGAGGTTTGAGCTTTTACGCCATTTTCATCGACGACTAACGATTTATCCGCTGGTTTGATGCTGTATTTCACGGTGCTTGTTTTGCTTTCATCAGAAACCGTCACAGAAACATCTGTGCCATTACCTTTCTCGAAATTAACTACATCATATGCTTTGACAAAATCTTTCGCTGTACCTTTTTCTTGAATATTCCAGCCTGCATTTAAAATATCGCCAACTGTTGCAGCATTATCCTTTTTAGCAACATCATTGCCTTCTCCAGTTGTTTTGGGGGCTTCTTGGTGAGTTGTGGCATCTGTAGCCGCATTTTGGGTAGGTGGTAAATTACCAGCCACATTTGTAATGTGATGTCCACCATTATTTAAGCCATTTTGGTTTAATGTAATTGGCGAGCCGTTTGGGGCAATAGGTGTAATGGTTATCCCAGTAGGGGCGAGATTTAGCTTATTACCTGAGGTATCTTTAAATTCTGCAGAAATTAAACCCGATAATGCAGGGTTATAAGTGAATAAGTAAAATCTTTGCCAGATTGTTTAATTTTGAGGTTATCGCCTGCTTTGAAGGTCACGGTTTCACCTGACTTGACAAGTGGTGTCGTTTTTTGATGCCTACTTGCCGCAAACTCGCCAAAGCCTTCTTTATCAGAGGTAACTTTCCATCCCATTTTATTTAAGGCATCGGAAAGTTCACTTGCTTCCACTAGCCCATCTGTTGTTTTAGCTCCATTTTGGATCGTCGCTTTTCCATCGACTACTTGAACTGAACCTTTATGTGGCGTAAGCGTTATCGTATCGCCATTCGCTTTGACTTCAATTAATTCGCCATCTGCCGATTTCACTTTAAATGCTATGCCATCTTTTTTATTTAAAGACTGTGTTTCGGTGTGCGTAGCTTTTCCATCTGTGCCTGCAATACGATTAATCGCACTGAGTTTGATTTTATTCGCCGCTAATTGATTAAATTGACTACCATTAATGGCATCGGTAGAAGCCTCTGAAATTTCGCCTGCTGCAACATTGGTTATTTTTGTTGGTGTTGTTCCATCAGCTTTTGCTACTTTTAAACTATCGCCTACATTCGTTAATTTAGGTCCAGCATTACCACCTATTTGTACGGTATTAAATGTCACATCATCTTTCGTTGCAAAAGTAAATTTACTGTTCGCTTGCGTAATTTTGATATTTTTATCCGCTTCAAAAGTAACTGTATCGCCAGCTTTCACTGTTTGCAATTTAGTACCCGAAATTTCACCGCTTGTGGTTTTAGCTGAAGTTGCTTTCCAAGCAGCGTTATTAATTGCACTTACAACAGAATCTAAAGTTGCAATCTTACTAGCATCGCCATTAGACACTTTAACTTTGCCTGCATTATTGTCTGTATCTGGCTCAATATTTCCTGTTGTTACTTTTACGCCAGTAGCTCCCACTGTAATAGTGTTATCTGCCACTTTCACGCTATAAGAAACTTTATTGAGTACCGCATTGTTTTCTGTAGTAACAGAAACTGTTGTGCCTAATCCATTATCGAAATTCACAGTATCATAGGCTTTCACAAAATCTTTTGCTTTGCCTTTTTCTTGTAAATTCCAACCAGCATTTAAAATATCGCTAACTGTTGCTGCATTACTTGAATTTACGCCATTATTGGCTGTCGTTGCAGGGGACGATTAATTGGTGGTAGCTGTTCCTACGGCTCCATTTTGGGTATTAGGAAGGTTATGGGCGACATTAACAATGGCATTTCCACCATTATTTAAGCCATTTTGAGAGAGTGTGATTGGCTGTCTATTCGCCACTGAAGGGGTTAATGTAATGCCTTTAGCATCAATTTTAGTCGTAATTGGGGTTGGATTATCCGATGTTGTACTTGGTTTAAATTCCGCACTGTTTAATCCAGTCAGATTTTTAGCTAATTTAATCTGTAATTTATCTTTGGCACTCGTATTTTCACGAGCTTTAAATTTAACCGCGATATTATTATCTGACAATTCGCCTGTTGCTCCGCCAAGAATGTTAAGTTGATTATCATCTAAGCTTTGGTTAATTACTTTATCAGAAGCGGTTTGTCCGTCATCGCCCGCATATTTTAGATAGTTATGCGTAATGATTTTTTCAGCGATGCCATAAAGTTGAGAGCCATTGATAGCATCTGTTGAGGTAGAGCTTACATTACCTGGTGCAACATTTTTAAGCTGACGTTCAAAACCTTTTTTACCAAAAGAAACAATATTACCTACGGCAATTCTATCGCCACCAGCCCAATTATATTGCATAATGGTATGTGTTTCTTTTTCTCCTTTATTTTCTTCACTTGCAATCGAACCACCACCAATAGCTATTGCATTATCAAGAAGAGCGGTTGCACCAGAACCAATTGCAACCGTATTTACGTATTTAAAATTAACATTATGATTATCTTTAGATATTGTTCCCGCACTCGCTAGCGTACCAATAGCAACAGAGAGATCAGATGCAGTGGCTTTTACCCCGAGATCAATAGCCGCATTTCCTGAGATTGTATCTTGATATTTTGGAGATAATAGGTCTTTACCCGTTAGATCGGTAAAAGCTACACCTAATGTAGCTTTAGTATTTGGTATGTCTTTTGAGTTAGTATAAGTAATATTCTTGGTAACGACCTTATCAACATCATCTCCACCAATCGCAATGGATTGATCCCCTTTTGCCCAAGCACCTTCATTTTCTTTAATGCCGCTACCAATCGCAATACTTTGATTAACAGCTTTACCATCTGTTACATCAATACGAGAATTGCGACCAATCGCAATTGTATTAAATCCATCCTTTGTACTTTTTAGACCAGCTTCTTCGCCAATCGCCAGGCTTCCTTGCCCAGTTGTTGCTCTTGCTCCTGCACCATAATCATTAGCAAATGCAATTTTTTTAAGATTCGAGGCAGTAGCTAAATCTGCTGCCATTACATTTTCGCTAATTCCAATGACACTTGATGTAATGGCACTTGTAAGAATTATTTTTTTCATTTTGCCCATTTTTTTATGGGCTTTTGTTAATTCTGATACCACAACCCAAGCTTGAGCCGCATAACTCCACACAACACGAAAAATTTTATTCATAAAGTACTCCTGTAAAAAATTCCCTGAAAGTCTAAAAGACTATTTTTTAATCTAAATGAAGCTATTTTTTGATCTTTGCAATAAAATATTTGGGGCTGTACTAGATAACGAAATAAAATCCCATTTGAGTTAGAATACTTCA
>CAUUKJ010000009.1:0-85472 GCA_963545995.1 uncultured Haemophilus sp. | reverse complement strand
ATTTTAAAACAATTAGTTAAGGGGAATTTAGTCTAGTTATCTAGTACAGCCCCTTTAGTTATCTAATTTTTAGCAAAAATAAAAAATTAAGCATTCACCATCAAACGCGAAATACGTCCTTCGGCAATTTCTTCAGCACGGATGGTCATTACTTCGCAGCCGTCTTTGGTTACGACGATTTGGTGTTCAAATTGAGCGGAATGGCTGCGGTCTTTGGTTTTAACTGTCCAACCGTCTGCCATATTGCGGATCTCTTTTTTACCTGCATTGACCATCGGCTCAATGGTAAAGACCATTCCTTCTTTCAAAATCACGCCACCGTCGTCTGAGTTGTAGTGTAGCACTTGTGGATCACAGTGGAATTCGGTGCCGATGCCATGTCCGCAATATTCACGCACCACAGAAAAGCCCTCTTTTTCCACATATTTTTGGATTGCTTTGCCGATTTCTTTTAAGCGAATACCTGGTTTTACCGTACGCAAGCCAATGTAGAGCGATTCTTGGGTTACTTCGATTAAACGCTTATCACGAATCGATGGCTCGCCCACCACATACATCATTGAGTTATCGCCAAAGTAACCATCTTTAATCACGGTCACATCAATGTTCACAATATCACCGTTTTTCAGTTTTTTATCGGCACTTGGAATACCGTGACAAACCACTTCATTCACAGAAATACAGGTCGCATTTGGAAAGCCGTGATAACCTAAGCAAGCAGGAATCACTTTTTGCTCATTGACCATATAATCGTGGCAGATTTTGTCGAGTTCGCCCGTGCTTACGCCCTCTTTTACATAAGGGGCAATCATCACTAACACATCAGAAGCCAGTTTGCAGGCTTCGCGGATTTTCTCGATTTCTTGTTCGTTTCTTAATGGAATGTTGCTCATATAAATCTCTTTGTCGTAAAAAAATTAAGGGGATTATACCTTTTTTCGGCATAATTCCCAAATCTCTATTTCAGGTGGAATTTTCGCATAATGAAATTCAGCACCAAGCCATACAGCGGAAGGAAGAGCAATAAACTCACAAAAAGTTTAAACGCATAGTCCACCGTGCCGATGGTAAACCAATGTTCCGCCATATAAGGATCGTCACTTTGATAGAACGCCACCGCAAAGAAAACAAAGGTATCAATCATCGTGCCGAAAATCGTGGAACAAGTTGGAGCAAGCCACCACGATTTCCCCTGACGCAAGCGGTTAAAAACCAGAATATCTAAAATCTGCCCTACCGCATAGCCGCCAAAACTCGCTAATGCGATACGGAAAACAAAGAAGTTGAATTCTGCCAATGCCGCAAAGCCTTGAAATTTGGTCTCAAAAAAGAGCACAGAAATGGCATAACTAATCAGCAATGCAGGGAACATCACCACAAAAATGATTTTGCGAGCTAGACTTGCCCCAAACACACGAACGGTTAAATCCGTCGCTAAAAAGATAAACGGGAATGTGAAGGTTCCCCACGTAGTGGGGATCACATAATCGGTAAAAGGTACGTGAATTTCAAAGGTGCGTTGCACCAAGAAATTACTGATCGTTAAAATAAAAATATGAAAAGCCGCAAGCAGCTTTAATGAAGTACGTTTCTGAGGATCAGAAAAAGGGATTGGGTAGTGCATAATTATCCTTTTTAAAAATTGGGGTTAGGGAACCCAGAAAAAACGAAGGGCGAATAATACGCCCTTTGTTTGAAAATGCAAGCATTAAACCCGTTCAAAAGCTAACACTTTATGTTCGAGTTTACGCAACAACACCGTCATAATGCCTGTGATCACAAGGTAAATAGCCCCTGCGATGCCGTAAATCGTGATGGCATCATATTCGGTGCCGTAGAGCTGTTTAGCATAGCCCATAATGTCTAAAATCGTGATGGTTGAAGCCAGTGATGTGCCTTTAAATACCAAAATGATTTCATTACTGTAAGAAGGCAAGGCACGTTTTAGTGCGTATGGAATCAAGATTTTCAACGTATCTAAACGACTTAAGCCTAACGCTGCACAAGTTTCCCATTGTCCTTTTGGAATCGCCTTTACTGCTCCGTGGAAAAGCTGGGTGGAATATGCTGCACTATTGAGTGCTAACGCTAATACCGCACAGAACCACGCATCTGAAAAGAACGCCCAAAGTGGGCTTTGTGTAAGCCATTCAAATTGACCAGGTCCGCTGTAGATTAAGAAAAATTGCACCAATAGCGGTGTGCCTGTAAAGAGCATCAAATAACCATTGACGAAGCCTTTTACGAGCTTGTTTCCCATTGAAAGCAAGAAGGTGAAAATAATCGCTAAGACAAATGCAATCGCAAGCGAAACCACCATCAAACTCAGGCTGATTGGAATACCTTGAGCGATAACTAAGAAATAATCCCACATTATTTGCCTCCTCGTTCAAAACGTGTAAAACGCAGTTCAAGACGGCGAATAATCACTTGGCTGATCAGCGTAATCGCAAGATAAACCAATGCTGCAAAACCATACCACGTGAACGGCTGATGTTCGTTGGTGTTAATTAAATCAGCTTGACGCATTAAATCATCCACACCGATAAGCGAAACCAATGCCGTATCTTTGAGCAACACCAACCACTGATTACTTAACCCTGGCAAAGCGTGTCGCCACACTTGAGGCATAATAATGTGAATGAAAGTGTAACGACGGCTTAAACCAAGCACCGCACCACTTTCCCATTGTCCATTCGGCACGGCTTGAATCGCACCACGTAAAGATTGCGACGCGTAAGAAGCAAAAATCAAGCTCAATGCCAACACACCGCTATTGAAAGCACTAAATTCGATGTATTCGCCCGTGATTTTTTCGATAAGCTCGGTTGAACCAAAATAGATCAACAGCACCACTAAAATCTCTGGCAAACCACGCATTAACGTAAGAAAAACGGTGGTAGGCTTGCTGATACAAGCGGTCTTATTCATCTCTAAACTTACAAAAATAATCGAGAGAAATAAGCCGACCACAAGCGATGCAAGTGCAAGCCCAAGCGTCATGAGCGTTGCACTATAAATTAAAGGAAGATATTCGGTAAACATACTTACTTGTTAGTCATCCATTTATCGTAGATTTTTTGATATTCGCCGTTAGCTTTAATGGTTGCTAAACCTTTATTTAGCTCTTCTTGAAGCTCTTTATTGCCTTTGTTTACTGCAATACCTAAGCCATTACCGAAATATTTCTGGTTAGTTACTTTCTCGCCCACGAAAGTTAAATCTGCTTCTTTTGAAAGCATATCCGCTAGCACAGCAGTATCGCCAAAAATTAAATCAATACGACCATTTTTTAAGTCTAAAATAGAATCTTGAAGTGAATTATACGCTTTCGGTGCGTATTGTTTTGCTTCTGCCACAACGTATTGTTGGAATGTTGTACCATTTTGTACGCCCACGTTTTTCGCACTTGCTAAATCCGCTTTGCCTTTTAACGCAATAAAGCTCGCTGAGCTGTCGTAATAAGGCTCAGAGAAAAGCACTTGTTTGCTACGTGCTTCGGTAATGTCCATCGCAGAAATAGCACCATCGATACGTTTTTGTTTCACCGCTTGCACTAAACCATCAAAAGAGAGGCTTTTGAACGAGCAGTTTGCTTGGATTTCTTTACAAACTGCGTTGGCAATATCTACGTCAAAGCCGATGATCTCACCTTTTTCATTGGTCGTTTCAAATGGCGGATAGCTTGGTTCCATCGCGAAAGTTAAATCTTTTGCTTGAGCAGAAAAAGAGGCTAATGCGATTGCAGAGGCAAGAAGTAATTTTTTCATAATAAAGTCCTTGTTTATTGAATTTGTTGGTTATTTTTAGTTACATCTGATTACTAAACTCTCTCCCCTTGAGGGAGAGAGACAGAAAAAATTACGTTCAGTAATTTTTTCAGAGAGAGGGGATGCGGTATAGATTTGCAAATGAGCGGTCAATTTTGACCGCTTACCCCTCTCCCGAATTTTGCTTCTGAACGAAGCAAAATTATCCCTCTCCCTCAAGGGGCGAGGGTTGATCAAAAAAACTATTCCGAATGTGAAAGATACTGAGCAAACTGTGCCGTTTTCGGATTTTCAAAACAACTTGAATCGCCTTGCTCAATAATATGCCCTTTTTCCATATACACCACTTTGGTTGCCACTTTGCGAGCCACGCCTACTTCGTGGGTCACAATCACTTGCGTGATGCCTGTATTTTTTAATTCTTTAATAATATCAACCACTTGAGCGGTGATTTCAGGGTCAAGTGCTGCCGTTGGTTCATCAAATAACAACACTTGCGGTTGCATCATCAACGCACGAGCAATTGCCACACGTTGCTGCTGACCGCCAGAAAGTTGCAACGGAAAGCGTTCTGCAAATTCGCCCAAACGTAAACGTTCTAAATGAGCTTTTGCTTGCGTAATCGCTTCTTCTTTCGACATTCCCAACACTTTCATCGGTGCTTCAATCAAATTTTGCAACACAGTTAAATGGTTCCATAAATGGTATTGTTGGAACACCATTCCCACCTCGCGACGAAGTAAAGCGATCTGTTTTGCATCCATTTTTGCCGATAAATCAAAGCTGTGTTTTGCCACTTCAAGCGTACCTTCTTGCGGTACTTCGAGTAAATTCAGCGTGCGAATAAGCGTACTTTTCCCCGCTCCAGACGGACCTAGCAACACAACTACATCGCCTTTTTCAATATCCAAATTGATGTCAAAAAGTGCTTGGTTACTGCCGTAGAAAAAGTTGACGTGATGAAGACGAATTGCCATTCGTTAAATCCTGTTTAATAAATCAATGAAATTGAATGAATATTATGAATATTTGCATAATTATGCAAGCAGTTTTTTGAGAAAATGTTGAAAAGATGATTCCAAAAGGGTTATAGATCATATTTGTAGATGCGTAATCCCACTCATCTATGTATCATTTACTCTTGTACTAGAAATCAGTAACTTATTAAGGAAAGAAGATGGATTGGAAAGAATTTGAGATTTTCTGTGTTAATTATTTAAATAACACTTATGGAAATAACTTTGAGAAAAAAGGCGAAAGTGATTCAACAGAGAGTGATATTCTTTTTACAGGTAAACTACCTTTTTATATAGAAGCTAAAATGCCACATTCTCAATGTGGTCAATTTGTTTTAATTCCAAATAAAATGGAACAGAAATTTGATTATTCGCTAAAAAATAAGAGTAAAATAAATTCTTATGCTCAAGAAATAATGCAATTTATGTCAAAGAATTTTACTGAATATGCTAACTTGTCTACTAAAGGGAAAATCATTCCATTATCAGAAGCTGTTTTTGTAAATTGGATTAAGGAATATTATAAAAATAAAGATGTAAAATTTTTTATTACTTATAGTGATAATTTTATTATCTTCCCTATTGAACGGTTTGAATATTATTTTAATGTATCTTGCACATACAGAATCAAAAAAAGCGGTTCAAGACATTTAAATTCAAAAAGCCTTCCTGAGTTCAAACAAGCGTTAGATAAAGAAGGCATCTCTTATACGATGAGAGGTTTAGAACTTCATTCTGACGAGGACATTCACAACAAAAGAATTTCAGGCAAAGATAAAGATTTTTTAATCAAAGAAGATAATGGAGCTTATCAAGTTAAAATCTTATCCAATACCTTTAATGCTAATGTTATCTTTTCTATTTCATTAAAAAATGATACTCCTCCCGCTATTCTTAATGAAGACAAAAAAGTTTTTGAAGCCGCTATTTCTTCATAAATGCTAATTATTGGAAGGTGATATTATTTGTAGGGTGCAACTTGTTGCACCATTAAAACATCAACAAAATCAATATGGTGCAACAAGTTGCACCCTACATAAATATTGAATTTTAAGTTTTGTCATCAGTCCTAAATAAACTATGCCCCTTAATTTAATACGGTTTAAAATTTAACGATAAGCCAATATTATGCGCAATATATTGAAGGACATTTATGACCACAGAATTACCAAATTGTTTATATGCTTGGCTTGCTGATGGATGTACTTTATAGCTATCTGGATAGCCCATTACTCTAGCACATTCGCGGGGGTGTAATTTTCTCGTTTTCCCGTTAACTAAATATCCACCTGTTTTAGCAAAAATTCCACCGCCATAAGCAGATAAAGTGATAGCAATTCCTTTCGTACTATAAATTCGCTCTCCTTGCCCCCCTTTACCAACAATAGCAAGCCTAACGGTTTTCGGCACTGGTTGCTCGATTTCTTGATTTGTCATTACCAAATCTTTTCTTTCAATAACTAAATGCTCTACTTCATTATCAGGTAACAATAAATCTTTCACAAAGGTATTAAGCTCAAAAGAGTTTGGGAATTGAAAATGTTGGATATTGAGCTCATTGCGAAAACAGATCATATAGATACGTTCTCTTTTCTGTGGAATTCCATAATCTAAAGCATTTAACACTTTAGCGTGAAAAGAATAGTCCAATTCATTCATTGTATTTTTTACAACTTCTAGCGTATTTCCATTATCGTGCGAAGCAAAATTCTTCACATTTTCCATAAAAACCACTTTAGGTTTTTTTTCACGGACAATACGTGCAATATCAAAAAAGAGCGTACCTCTGCTATCCTCAAAGCCTTTCTGCTTTCCGCTAATAGAAAATGCTTGGCACGGAAAACCTGCACATAAAATATCGTGATCAGGAATGGTTTTCTCATCTACCTGGGTAATGTCGCCCTCAGGCTTTTCCCCAAAATTCATCTCATATACTTCTTGTGCATATTTATCCCATTCATTAGAATAAACGCACTCAGCACCGCAAGATTCTAAAGCAAGTCTAAAGCCTCCTAATCCTGCAAAAAGGTCAATAAAGCGTAATCCTGTGAGCTGTTTATCTTTTATTTCAATCATAAGAATCTTAAAAAATTGTTTATATATACAGTACGATACATCTTTATGAAAATCAAGATGTTTTTTATTATATGAAAAAAGTTCGATATAGAAAACTTTTTCTAGTTTTAAAAGGATAGATAATGACGCTATGCTACAAAAAGTTATGGAAATTACTTATCGATAGAGAAATGAAGCACAAAGATCTAATACTCTTATCGGGGATCAGCAAGAGTACATTTTATAAATTACGAAATAACGAAAATGTGACAACAGATGTGCTTTTAAAAATCTGTGAAGTTTTAGATTGTGATATTTCTGAAATTGTGGAATGTATACGATAAAAAAGGACGAAGCTCAACACTTCGTCCTACATTTTTATGCAAACCTAACAATCTCTATTCCGAATAATATCTCGAAATTACCTCTTTTACGCCACCGTTATTTAAGCAAGCCTCGTTTAGAAGCGACATAGAGAAAGTGCCATCATTACAAATAGCAGTCGCTTTTTCAGGAATTTTTGCATTTTGGGACATTGATTGCGGTTGTACTGCTGAAATTATGCCCTGCGTATTCGCCTCATTAATATGGATATTCTGATCCGTTGTTTCTGTATCTTTCGCTGCCACAACAGATACATCGCCTTTCACAGAAACAGGCGGATTACTACAACCAGCCAAAGCAACCACCATAGTCATTAAACCAACTAAATAAGTTTTATTCATAGATAACTCCTTTCGTTAACTCCCAAATAATAGGAAAAAGGGTTGACAAAATCAACCCTTTTACTTCATTGAAAATTAAGCATTTACAAAGTCTTTGCCTAACTTAATATCCGCTTCTAACACTTCTTCTAATGCTTTTAATTTTTCTTGCTCATATTCGCTTAACTGACCAATTGGTAGAATTTCCTCCACGCCTGTTAAACCGAAACGTACTGGGTGAGCAAAGAATTCTGGATAGCCGCTGTCTTTTTTGCTTTCAACATACGCATAACGTACGCAATCTTCTCCTAATAGGGCTTTAAATACTGCAACTGCAAAACGAGCACCCGCTTCCGCCATTGAAAGAGTTGCAGATCCGCCACCTGCTTTGGCTTCAACCACTTCTGTACCAGCGTTTTGAATGCGATGAGTTAAGCTTTCGATCTCTTCTTGGGTGAAGTCGATTTTACGGCCTTCAGATAACGCTTGAGAAAGTAGCGGTAAAATGGTTGGACCAGAGTGACCACCGATGACTGGCACTTTCACGGTTTCCGCGTGTTTTTCTTTTAATTCAGATACGAAGCTTTTCGCACGTACCACGTCTAAAGTTGAAACACCAAATAATTTACGTTTGTCGTATACGCCTTTTTTGCGTAATATTTCTGCCGCTAATGGCACCAATGTATTTACAGGGTTACTTACAATACCTACGCACGCATCAGGGCACACTTCTGCTACTTTTTCAACCAAGTTTTTGATGATGTTACCGTTGATGTTGAATAAATCTGCACGGGTCATACCAGGTTTACGTGCCACACCTGCGGTAATTAACACCATATGTGCATCTTTTAACGCAGCGGCTAAGTTCTCTTCGCCTGCATAACCGATGGCTTTTACAGAAGTTGCAATATGGCTAATATCTACCGCAACACCTGGCGTAACAGGTGATATATCATAAAGGGCTAATTCTGTGCCTATTGGTAAACGTAATTTTAACAATAACGCCAAAGTTTGACCTATACCACCTGCGGCACCTAATAATGCTAATTTCATAAGAAACTCCTATAGAATGAAAGAATTTAATCTTAAAACTTAATAAAGTTTAGCAGATTTTTACCTAAAAAAGGGGGGTTGTTCCGCTGAAAATATAATCTAAATCAAGCTTTGGTAGATTAAATGATAAAATCACTGCAAGAGATTGCATTTTTTGCATAGATAAGCAAAAATTCTGTATAAAATCTCTTAAAAATACGTAAATAAATAGATCAAAGGCAACCAATGGATAAACTTTCCAAAGCATTCCAAGCATTATTAAAAGAAGAAAAATTTGGCTCACAAAGCGAAATTGTGACCGCTTTACAAGAACAAGGATTTGAAAACATCAACCAATCTAAGGTTTCTCGAATGTTGTCCAAATTCGGGGCGGTTCGCACCCGCAACACAAAAATGGAAATGGTTTACCAACTTCCAAGTGAAATGGGCGTGCCGACCACTTCAAGTCCGCTGAAAAATTTAGTGGTAGACATCGATCATAACGATCTATTGATCGTGGTAAAAACCAGCCCAGGTGCGGCACAGTTAATCGCACGTTTGCTTGATTCCATCGGCAAGAGCGAAGGCATTTTAGGCACGATTGCAGGCGATGACACCATTTTCATCACCCCAACGCGTGGTACAGCAATTGACGACCTAATGCAGACGGTCAAAACCCTATTTGAAAGCTCATTCTAATGCGAATTTTACTCACAGGCGGCACAGGTTTTATCGGCTCACATCTCGTTCCTCGTTTGCTCGAAATGGGGCATCAGCTCACGCTTTTATCTCGCCAAAATCCGCCTAAACCAACCGAAAAAGCGGTCGTTTTTTTGCAAAATTTAGCAAACTTGCCCGATCTCAACGAATTTGATGCGGTCATCAATTTAGCGGGCGAACCGATTTTTGATAAACGTTGGACAGCTGCTCAAAAGCCAAAATTGGTCAATAGTCGTGTACAACTCACGGCACAATTAGCGGATTTATTCGCCAAAAGCAGCCAACCACCAAAGGTATTTATTTCCAGCTCCGCAACGGGTTTTTACGGCAATTTGCCTGAAAAGGCTGAAAATTGTGATGAAAGCACACCGACAAGCGGTGGATTTACCGCTGAATTATGCGAAAAATGGGAAGCCACGGCTTTAAAAACACAAGCATTCGCAAGGCTCTGTCTTATCCGAACAGGCATTGTGCTTTCGCCCGCTGGCGGTGCGTTAAAACGAATGTTACCGCTTTATCTCTGCGGTTTGGGCGGCAAGCTCGGCAATGGCAAGCAAAGCTGGGCGTGGATCGCATTAGAAGATTACCTCAACGCCTTGATCTTCTTGCTCAAAAACGAACATTGCTCGGGTGTATATAATTTTGTTTCGCCTAATCCTGTGAGCAACGCCGAATTCAATCAATGGCTTGCCACACGATGCAAGAAACCAGCTTTCTACCACGTTCCTGCCTTTGTGTTGAAATTGTTACTCGGCGAACGTTCGTCAATTTTGCTCGATAATCAACCGCTTGTACCGAAACGATTGCTGGCGGAGGGGTTTAAATTTAAGTACAATGATTTAGAAACATTAAACATATAAAAAGGAATCCCAATATGCTACTCAACATCGCCTACCTCATCGTTGGCTTGCTCTTGCTCGTTTGGAGTGCGGATAAATTTGTGGACGGAGCTTCTGCTACCGCTCGCTATTTCAAACTTTCGCCTCTGCTAATCGGCATCGTGATTGTAGGTTTTGGCACATCCACGCCTGAAATGCTCGTCTCTGCATCTTCCGCATTAGACGGGGCATCTGGCTTAGCGTTGGGCAATGCTTATGGCTCGAATATCTCCAATATTGCCCTGATTTTAGGGGTAACCTCTATGATCTCACCAATTTTGGTAGCAAAAGATGTACTCAAAAAAGAGCTGCCTGCATTGCTGGCAATCACCGCACTTTCTGCCTATTTTTTAACTGATGCGACAGTTACTCAAACAGAAGCGGTCATTTTATTGGTCGTTTTTGCCCTTTATATGGGTTGGCGAATTTGGGAGGCGAGAAAATCGCCTGATGCGATTGAGGAAGAAGAAAACCAAGAGCCTGTTTCGCTTAAAAAATCGGTGTTCTGGCTTGTAGTCGGCTTATTGCTGTTAATGGCAAGCTCAAAATTGATGGTAGTCGGTGCGGTGTCGCTTGCCAAAGAGTTAGGCGTGAGCGATTTAGTTATTGGCTTAACCATTGTGGCGGTGGGTACTTCTTTGCCTGAATTGGCGTCTTCGATTATCGCGGCTCGCAAGGGCGAAAGCGATTTGGCTCTGGGCAACATCGTGGGTTCAAATTTATTTAACACACTGGTTGTGGTTGGCATTGCAGGGGTCATTCGCCCAATGCAGGTCGAGCCTGATATTTTCAGCCGTGATATGTTGGTAATGTTTGGCCTAACCCTCTTGCTCGCCTTATGTTGCTACCCGTTTGGCAAAGAACAAGGCAAAATTACCCGCTTTGAGGGATTTCTTTTGCTGCTCTGTTTTGTAGGCTACACCCTCTATCTCGTTAAAAGTGTGATTTAGTATGTGGCGAATTTTCTTTCTATTTTTGAGCCTTGTGGCGTTCAATACGTACGCAGGCTTGTTCGATAAAAAACCGACTTTTTTAACTAGCCAACAAGCATTTCAATTCAGCTCTGAGCAACAAGCAAACCAGCTCAAGCTGCATTGGGAAATTGCCGATGGCTATTATCTCTATCAAAAAGAGGTGGAAATCAAGCCACTTCAGGCTGAATTAGGCGAATGGCAATTTCTGCAGGCAGAGCGTTATCACGATGAATTTTTCGGCGATGTGGATATTTTCCGCCACCAGTTAGATTTGAATATACCGCTGAAATCCGCCCAAAATGGGATGCTTGAAATCCGTTATCAGGGCTGTACAAAAGGGTTCTGTTATCCGCCTGAAACGGTCAGCGTGCCGCTTGCTAACGTGGACGCACAAGCGGTCAATTCTACTCAAGCTTTTGCAAATCAAACGCAAAATTCGACCGCTAATCAGCCCACTACTAAAGCGATAGCTCAAGTTCAAACCAGCCAGCAAGACCAACTTGCTGCAGAGCTTTCACACAATCGTTTCTCGATTTTCTGGTTTTTCGTGTTAGGGCTAGGCTTGGCATTTACCCCGTGCGTGTTGCCAATGTTGCCGCTGCTTTCTGCCATTGTAATCGGTAACCAGCAACGCCCAAACAGCCTCAAAGCCTTACTGCTTAGCTTCACTTACGTGCAAGGAATGGCTCTCACTTATACCTTGCTTGGCTTGGTAGTTGTTGCTATCGGCTTGCCGTTCCAAATCGCTCTGCAAAGCCCGCCTGTATTGATTGGTTTGGCTTGTTTATTCACGCTGCTTGCCGCTTCAATGTTCGGCTTGTTTGAAATTCGTTTACCGAATGCGTGGCAGCAAAAACTCAACACTCTCAGCCAGAAACAATCAGGCGGTGCGTTTGGTGGCGTGTTTGTGATGGGGATGATCGCAGGTTTAGTTGCTTCGCCTTGCACCTCTGCCCCACTTTCAGGAGCGTTGCTCTATGTGGCTCAAAGTGGAGACTTAATCACAGGCGGACTTGCCCTCTATTTGCTTGCGTTGGGAATGGGCGTACCACTCGTGCTTATCACGTTATTCGGCAACAAAATCCTGCCAAAATCAGGCGATTGGTTGCTCAAAGTTAAAACCGCATTTGGTTTCATGATGCTCGCTTTGCCGATTTTCTTAATCTCTCGCCTTGTGCCAACAGGCATTGAGCCACTCCTTTGGTCAACGCTTGCCTTAGTCTTTTTAGGCTGGCTCATTAGCGTTATTCCTGCCAAAGGTTGGTTTAAAAATTCGGTTCGCATCGGCTTATTTGCTTTGTTTGCTCTTTCCGCTCATCCGTGGGCAAATTTGGTGTGGAATCATTCAACGCAAGCTGAAACCACATCGCCCCCTGCCTTCACTCGCGTTAGCTCGTTAGCAGAATTAGAGGCTCAACTGGCTCAAGCCAAAGGCAAAAAAGTGATGTTCGACCTTTATGCCGACTGGTGCGTAGCGTGTAAAGAGTTCGAAAAATATACGTTTGCCGATCCAAGCGTACAGCAAAAATTAAGCGAAATGGTTGTGCTACAGGTGGATATGACACGCAATTCCGCTGAAAATGACGCCATTATGCAACGTTTCCAAATTCTCGGCTTGCCAACCATTTTATTCTTTGACGAACAAGGACAAGAGCTGACCTCAATGCGAGTGACAGGCTTTTTAGACGCGAAAGCGTTTTTGGCGTGGTTGGGGCAATAATCAGATGACCCTCGCCCCTTGAGGGAGAGGGATAATTTTAATTCGTTCAGAATTGAAATTCGGGAGAGGGGTAAGCGGTCAAATTTGACTGCTCATTTGCAAAGGCTATACCGTCTCCCCCTCTCTCTGAAAAAATTGCCTAACGCAATTTTTTTCTGTCTCTCTCCCTCAAGGGGAGAGAGTCATTTTCTTTCAAGAAAACCACAAAAACAAAGCTCCTTGAAGAAGATAGTGGAACTACTAGCAATTAAATTTAAAGTTTATAGAAGGACACAAAATGAACCAAGATAACCACAAGATCGAAGATATTATCCGCATTTTCGATGAATGTTTTGCCACAGAGTACAATACTCGATTAGAAAAAGGCGGTGATTATCCTATCTATTTACCCGCTTTTTTAGACGAAGATGGCGTGAAATCAGAACGTCCGTACCACGTGATTTTATTTGCTCACGGCTATTACAGCAGTGCTTTGCACGAAATTTCGCATTGGCTGGTCGCTGGCGAAGCTCGTCGCCAATTAGAAGATTTTGGTTATTGGTATGAACCTGATGGACGCTCTGCCGAACACCAGCGTGAGTTTGAATCCGTTGAGGTGAAACCGCAAGCGATTGAATGGGTTTTAGCCACAGCAGCAGGATTCCGCTATTTTGCGAGTGCAGATAATCTTTCTGGTAATCCTGGCGATAATTCCGCGTTTAAACAAGCGGTCTATAATCAGGTAAAAGTTTACGCAGAGCGTGGCTACTTGCCGAAACGTGCCGAAACGCTTCGTAAAGCACTCTCTAAATTTTATGGTACGCCTGATGTGATTGATTTGGCGATGTTTGATTTAGCGAAAATTTAATTTTTATCCCGTTTTCCTCTTGACAAGAGTGCTATACTCAAAGTGTTCTTAATTTTTCAGGAGGAAATATGGACACAACAAAACCTTTCCCATTGCCAACGGGATATTTTGGTATTCCGCTTGGCTTAGCAGCACTTTCTATTGCTTGGTCACATCTTACTTATTTTTCGGTTTCCCCTATTATCAGCAATGTTTTAGGTATTGCCGCAATGCTGGTTTGGGCGGTATTTATCGGAATGTATCTCTATAAAATTCGCTATTATTGGCACGAAGTGTTAGACGAATATCGTTGCCCTGTGCGGTTCTCGTTCTTGGCTCTGATTCCGATTACCACAATGCTCGTGGCGGATATTTTATACCGCTGGCAGCCTGTGATTGCGGAAATGATGATCTGGATTGGCACTATCGGGCAATTGCTCTATTCTTCTATTCGCATTGGCGAACTTTGGAAAGGTGGGATTTTCGAACAGAAATCAACCCGTCCTCCATTCTATTTACCTGCGGTTGCGGCAAACTTCACCAGTGCTAGCTCGCTTGCCTTACTTGGCTACCACGATTTAGGCTACCTATTTTTCGGGGCAGGCTTAATTGCGTGGATTATTTTCGAACCTGTGTTGCTACAACATTTGCGAATTTCGTCTATCGAACCGCCATTTAGAGCCACGATGGGGATTATCCTTGCCCCTGCATTTGTGGGTGCAGCTGCTTACTTAGCGGTCAATCACGGGGAAGTGGATACCTTCGCCAAAATCCTTTGGGGCTATGGTTTCTTGCAACTCTTTTTCTTAATTCGCTTACTGCCGTGGATCGCAGAAAAAGGCTTAAACATAGGCTTCTGGGGCTTCTCATTCGGGCTTGCCTCAATGGCAAATAGTGCGGTGGCGTTTTACCACGAAAATGTATTAAGAGGCGTTGCGATTTTCGCATTTGTTTTTGCGAATTTGATGATTTTAGGTTTGATTGTTTTGACGCTTTATAAATTAGCCAAAGGGCAATTTTAGGTAAAATAACCTCCCATCAATGAGAAAAGCGGTTAATTTTGAAAGAGAATTTGCAAATTTTCTCTTAAAATCAACCGCTTTTGTCTATTTATCATTCAACTAAATCTAAAAAGGTTGCAACGTTGCTTAAAATCCTTATAATTCGCCCTCGTTGTTTTCGCAACGTTCCAAACTTCTCAATGCCGACTTAGCTCAGTAGGTAGAGCAACTGACTTGTAATCAGTAGGTCACCAGTTCGATTCCGGTAGTCGGCACCATTTACTCCCCAATATTTAATAAATCTTTCAAACTCATTTTCATCTTCTCAACTTGCTCTAAATAAAGCTCTTTATTTTCCAATTCATCAATTAGCTGTAACACCGCTTGAGAAAGCGTAAAGCCGTGAGCGTTTGCATATTTAGATAGTTGTAGCCAGCTTGCATATTCCAAATCAATCGATTTTTTGCGAGTGGTAATTTTTTCCGCATTGAAATAACGTTTACGGCGAGCACGAATCGACTGCCGCATTTTCTTACGCTGTTCCGCGGTCATCTCCGTTTTTACCCATTTTTCGATTTCTTCTGGGGAATTTTGTAGTGTTGTGAGCAGCTGTACTTTTAGCTCAATCATACTATTTTCCGTGTATTTGGTGATGTTTTCGCCCTCACGGTGCTTTTTCAGCAAGTATTTCCATTTCCAATTTGCCTCTTGGGCTTCAAGTTTTTGATATTTCATTGTTTCTCTTGATTTATTCGCCAAATTTTAGGCAAGTATAACGGAATCTTGTATAATAAACCAAATTTCTATAACGAGGCTTTTTTGTGACTTTATCCCCTTTATCGTGGCGTTCACTTTTTCTACAGCATCAGTTTCAGCTTTCAGGCGAAGCGGTCAATTTTTTCGATTTTCAACCCAATGCAGAACAAGCATTAACTCAGTTCAAATCGCAAGAAATGGGCTCATTGTTAATAATGAAAACCGAGATTCTGCCCGAATTTTTAGATGAACTCGCACAGCAATTGAGCTTAGAAAAGCATTCGCCTGTGATCATTAAAACCGAATTTAATGCCTCGCATTTGTTTGGCTACAGCCTCTTTTTGGAAAAAGAAAATCGCATCGCCACTATTCAAGGTGCGGTGCAAGCGGCAAACGGTGGCATTTTGGTATTGAACCTCAATGCTTTGTTACGCAACCTTTCTCAATGGGATAAATTAAAACAAGCGTTATTATTCGGGGCATACGAGCCACACACGGTCAATCACGTGCCAGAAGCCTTGCCTGCAATTCAAAGCCAATTCAAATTATTGCTTTTGGGCAGCCGCGAAGATATTTCATTGCTATCCGCCTATGATGAAGATTTGTATCAATTCGCTCAATATACTGAAGTAGATTTTTACCTCAATTTGGACGAAGAAAACCTGAATTTATGGGGCGATTATGTGCAAGCCTACGCTCAGAAATTCGTGCAACGCACCTTCACACCTGATGCTTTAAATCAACTATTACAACAATATGTGCGTGAAAGCGAGAGCCAGAGTTTGATTGCCATTGCCCCGACTAAACTGAAAAATCAGCTACTTGGGCTTGCAAAATTTTACCCAAATTCGACCGCTTTTGATGAAGTGAGTGGCTACTTTGAAGCCCAAGAGCAACAAGCCTCTACGCTCAATCAGTATGCCCTGCAAGATATTTTGAGCAACCAAATTTATATTGAAACCGACGAAGAAGAAATCGGGCAGATCAACGGCTTATCGGTTATTGAATTTGAGGGCATTCCCTACGCTTTCGGCGAGCCGCTACGCATCAGCTGCAATGTGCAATATGGCGATGGCGAAATTACCGATATTGAACGCAAGGTCGAACTTGGCGGCAACATTCATTCCAAAGGGATTTTAATCGCCCAATCTTGCCTAGCGAATTTATTGGAATTGCCAACGCAGCTGCCTTTCTCGGCTTCGCTTGCCTTTGAACAATCTTATGGTGAAGTGGATGGCGACAGCTCATCGCTAGCGATTTTCTGCGTGTTAGTAAGCATCCTTGCTAAAGTCGCTTTACCGCAATCTGTTGCGGTGACTGGCTCAATCGACCAATTCGGCAATGTGCTGAGCGTGGGCGGTGTGAACCAGAAAATTGAAGGATTCTTTAATGTGTGTGAAGCTCGATGCTTAACAGGCAAACAAGGCGTGGTAATTCCTGCCAGCTGCGTTTCCCATTTAAGCTTGAAGCCAGCGATAATTGAAGCCGTAAAAGCCGAGCAGTTCTATATTTGGGCGGTAGAAAGCGTATTTGAAGCGGTCGAAATTTTGTTAAAACACGCATTTTATGCCGAAGATAAAGCGGAGAGATCCGACAAACCTGCGTTATTCGACCTTATCCATCAAGGCATTGAGCAAAATCCAAATCACGATGTGGAACACAAATTTTGGCATAAATTATTTTCGTGGTGGAAATCTCACTGATCCGACAAGTTCAGCTAACAGTTGTTAGCTAAACCAAAAGCCTGTACTATCTACTTTCATTACATAGAACAATGAAAGCCAGAGAATACAGGCTTTTTTATTACAAATACAGGACAGAAAAGATGAACAGTTGTACACCAAATATTAAATCAAGCTACACTTACGAAGATTTATTAGCATCAGGTCGTGGTGAATTATTTGGCAAAGAAGGTCCCCAATTGCCTGCACCGCCGATGTTAATGATGGATAGAGTGAACTTGATGACAGAAAATGGTGGCTTGTTCGATAAAGGTTATATCGAAGCGGAATTAGACATTCGCCCCGATTTATTCTTCTTTGATTGTCATTTCATCAATGACCCTGTGATGCCAGGCTGTTTAGGCTTAGATGCAATGTGGCAATTAGTTGGCTTTTTCTTAGGCTGGGTCGGCGGCAAAGGCAAAGGACGTGCTTTAGGCGTAGGCGAAGTAAAATTCACAGGTCAGATTTTACCGACCGCGAAAAAAGTCACTTACCGCATCCATATGAAACGCGTGATTAACCGTAAACTCGTGATGGGCTTAGCGGATGGCGAAGTAGAAGTGGATGGTCGCGTGATTTATACCGCAACGGATCTTAAAGTTGGCTTGTTCCAAGATACCTCTTCATTTTAAGAAGGTTTATCGCTAATTTTGCGATCTCGCTCGAAAATTTAAACATTTCAAATTTACATTTTTCCCCAAACCGCCCATAGTATTCCAATCTTCTTTTTAAAACGAATACTATGTGGCGTGCCTTTACTCTGATTGAAATTCTAATCACACTTTCCATTTTGATTATTTCTATTCTCTTTGTTTCCCCTGTTTTATTTTCTTTACAAGATAGGTGGGCGTTAGAAAGTGAAATTGAAAATATTACTTCTTTTATTTATCAAATTCAGACCAAAGCTCGCTTTCAAAAGAAAAATTATTCTCTCACTATTGCTCAAAATAACGATGAGAAAAAATGGTGTATTATTGCCATTCAAAAAGAAAGCACTAAACAAGTCACTTGCAATTGTTTAAATATAAATAGCTGTGTCATTAATGGGGAATATCATCTTTACCAAAATCAGCATCAAAATATTGTACTGAAAAATAAAAGTTTATTTCCTAAATCTTTTATTAGCATTGATGGCAATGCAGGACGGCTAGAATCGAAATGTATCAACATTAGCATCAATAAAGAGAGTGAAGTTTTACAATTTGACCAATGGGGAAGAATTTATGTTAGCCCAAAAAATAAACGCACAACCTGTCGGGATTAAAAAGTTAAACGCATTTAGCTTAGTTGAAATACTGTTCTCATTAGCCTTAGGATCCATTTTGCTATTATCGTTTACCTATTTTTATTCAAATTATTATATTGTTTGGCAAAAACAAAAAGAGCAGTTTTTCTTACAAAAAGAAGCACATCAATTAGCCAGTTATTTGCAACAACATATCCAGCATTTAGGCTATCAAGGATTAAACCGAGAAAACAGTAACTTTGAATTATTCGAGAAGGATAATCAACGATTTGCAATGAATAATCAATGCTTGATTTTTTTCTACGATTTAAATGGCGATGGCTGTTTAGGTAAGCGTGCGACTAAAAAAGCATTGTGCCGAAACGGTTTGCTAAATAATACCAAAGATTTGGCAAAAGAAGTTTTTGGTTTTAAAACTGAAGATCGTGAAATTTATATTTATGCCGACAACCGTTTTGAGAATTGCATAGGTACGCAATGTAAAACCTTGCTTGAAAGCTGCAATGATAAATGGACGAAATTTACTTCAAAAGAGGAATATGCTGTGAATAAATTATATTTTAGTTGGCGAAAAATGGGAGAAATAATGCAAATTGCTTTATCACTTAAATCTATTAAAGATAATAAAATTAAATATGATTTAACTGCTTACGTCTATTTACTAAATGGAATTAATAATGAATAAAAAATTAGAATCCAGCAGTTTATTAAGCTCGCTACTCATTTTAGCAAGTATTATGACATTATTATTCTTAACTAAAGAGAATTGGTTAAAGCAAGAAAGTGTAGCAAATGGATATTATCAACAATATTTATCTTCTAAAATAGCATTGCTAAACAAATTAGATCAAGATCAATGTGCAAATCAGCAAAAAGAAGAAATCCAAGAAATGGTAAACATCTTACCTTACTCTTACTTATGTGAAAAAAGTAGTCTTTTTATTAAACCAAAACCAACTAAAGATAAATATATTGCGGTAGATAATATCGCACATTGGTTAGATTTAAAAACTTATCAGTCGGATATTCTTTATATTAGCTCATTATCTGAATTACCTAAAAATAGTGAAGCTAATCCCAAAATTGTGGTTGCAAAAAATGCAATAAATGAAAAGCTAGAGGATAATTTTTATGGCATTATTATTACTGATTACTACTTTGATATTACAGGTAGCAAGAAAATATTTGGCGTGCTTTATTCCAGCTTTGATAATGCACGAGAAGAGCGAAATTTAACTTTTAGAAAAACAGTGGTAGATAATTTAGAAAAACAATATTCACGATGGCATATTTTGCCAAATTCTAAGAATTTATTAAAAAATGAATAAATGATGATCCGAATCTATAAAGCAGAAAGTCTCATTTCACTTTTGGTCGCAATGATGCTCTTTGCTCTACTGGCAATGAGTTTTCTTGCTTGGCAGCAATCGCAACTTGAGCAGGGAATAACCAATTACCAACAGCAACAAGCCTTGCAGCTTGCAGAGAATCAACTTGCATTGCGTATGGCAAAACTAGGCTGTGAATCGCAAGCGGTCATAAATGGCGTAAAATTTACCATTCAATGCCAAACCGAACAAATTAAAGTGAGCTATCCTCTCGGGCAAGTTGAAATTAAATCCGAGTAAAAACATTGAATCTTCACGGTAATTCAAGCAGAATGATCCCATTTGCTAAGAGCTTATTATCTACGCTTTTCTACCAAAAAGAATGTATATAAGGAGAACTCAATGAATCTCAAAAAATTAGGCTTGAAAATGAGCCTAATCAGCTGTGCGGTTGTGGCAGGTTGTAACAGCCAGCCGCATTATCAAAGCACGCTTACTGAAGGGATGGATAACACCATTTCACCCCGCCAAGATTTTTATCGTTATGTTAATGGCAAATGGGAAGCCACCACCACTATTCCTGCCGATCGCACCTCTTGGGGCACGCTTGCCGAGCTAAACGAACTCAATGAAAAACGCTCGCTTACGCTTTTACAAGCGGTCATTTCTAACCCGAATTTTGCGAATGATGCCAAAGCTCAACGCATCAAGGCAGTTTACCAAAGCTACACCGATTTAGAAGCTCGTGAAAAAGCAGGACTTACCCCTGTTCAAGCCGATCTTGCTAACATCCAATCTATTCACACTTTAGCGGATTTAGAACTCTATATCGTGGAAGAAACCAAGAAAGGCAACGATCCACTCTTTGGCTGGTCGGCATTTGCCCACCTCAAACACTCTCGCCAAAATGCAGTGTATTTAGGCAATCAAGATTTGGGCTTAAGTAACGATTACTTCCAAAAAGAGACGCCCGAAAACCACAAAACGCTGGCTCAATATCAAGATTATGTTGCACAAATCCTTGAAAAAGCGGGCTTAAACAATGCAAAAAGCCGTGCAAAAGCGATTGTGAATTACGAAAAAGCCATCGCTAAAACGCTCTTTACCAATGAGGAAGAACGCGACATTCAAAAACGCTACAACCCTGTGAAAACAGCGGATTTAGCGAAGTTGAGCAAAAACATCAACTTGGCAAATTATTTGCAAGCCGTTGGCGTAAAAACCAATGAAGTGATTTTGTGGGAACCGCGTTATTTCAAAGCGTTAGATAGCTTGATTAACCGCCAAAATCTTGCCGTGATTAAAGATTACCTCACTTTCCGCACGCTTTCTGATGCCGCTCCATATCTGAACAAAGAGATGGACGAGCTGCGTTTCAATTTCTACGGAAAAACGCTTACGGGGCAGAAACAGCAACGTCCGTTAGAAAAACGAGCACTTGCTACAGTAAACGGCTGGATTGGTCAGGAATTCGCCCAATTCTACGTGGCGGAATTTTTCCCGCAAACGGCAAAAGATAATCTGCTCGAAATGGCACAATATCTCATCAAAGCCTACCATCACCGCATTGATAATTTGACTTGGATGTCGCCTGAAACCAAGCAAAAAGCGAAAGCAAAACTCAACAAATTTATCACTGAAGTGGGCTACCCGAACAAATGGCGAGATTACGCTTCTCTCACGCTGAAAACGGTGGAGCAAGGCGGCACGCTATACGGCAATATGCAAGAAGTCAGCAAATGGAACTACCAATATCAGATCAACAAAGTGGGTAAAGCGGTCGATTTAAACGAATGGGGAATGTTGCCGCAAGTGGTTAACGCCTCTTACAGCCCGTTGATGAACCGCATTGTCTTCCCAGCTGGGATTTTGCAAGCTCCAATTTATGACGTGAACGCTGATCCTGCGGTGAATTTTGGAGCAATTGGAGCGATTATTGGACACGAAATCACGCACGGTTTTGATGATAGCGGTTCAAAATTCGATGGCGAAGGCAATTTAACCGACTGGTGGACGCTAAAAGATCGCCAACAATTTGAGCAATTAGCCGACAAATTAGTAGCACAATTCGATCAATTTGAAGTCGCTCCAAACGTGTTTGTGAACGGTCGCTTTACGCTAGGTGAAAATATTGCCGACTTAGGTGGCTTAAGCATCGCCTACGACGCCCTTAAACTCTACGAGCAAGAAAAAGGCAAAAGCCCAACAATGGAAAACTCGACTGCCGACCAACGCTTCTTTATGAGTTGGACGCGTTCTTGGCGTTACAAAGCGACCGTTGAAGCCCTCACACACCAAGTTAAAAGCGATCCGCACGCTCCAGGGCATTTCCGTGCTTTCGCCCCTGTGCTGAATATTCAAGGCTTCCACCAAGCCTTCAACACGCAACAAGGCGATAAAATGTATCGCTCGCCGAAAGACCAAATTCGGATTTGGTAAGAAAAGAGAGAGAATGTATGGCACTACACCGTTGCCCTGAATGTCGCAAAAAAATCAGCGAAAGCGTGCAAGCCTGCCCACATTGTGGCTTCTCGTTTAAAGAGGCAGATTTAGAAATCTACCGCCAAAAACTCGAACAACGCCGAAAACTTAATCAAGAACTGAACCGCCAAAACAGCAAAATCCAGCTCGTTTGGTTGGTCATCTTTGCCGTGGTATTAGGCGTGGCGAGTTGGTGGGTGAATCGGTAAATGACATATTTTTGCGATCTCGCTCGAAAATCTGCACATTGCTTTTTGATTCTTTCAACGCACTTTTTTATTCTCTAAAACTATTTTTTAGTTGAGGATAATATGGAAGAAACATTGATGCCACGCGAGAAGTTATTGGAACAAGGCGTGGAAGCGTTGAGCGATCAGGAATTATTGGCAATTTTTTTACGTACGGGGATTCGCAGAATGCCTGTAATGCAACTTTCAGAAAGTGTGCTAGCAACATTTGGCAGTTTGCGAGGATTATTGACCGCTTCGATGGAAGATTTTTGTAAAGTAAAAGGCTTGGGGCGAACGCAATATATTCAATTACAAGCCACCAAAGAGATGACCAAGCGTTATCTTTCCCAGCAAATGCAAGCCAATGAGGCGATTAACGACCCTTATGTAGCGATTATGTATTTTCAGTCGGAATTGGAACACTGGGAACGCGAAGTGTTTATGGTGCTATTTTTGGATAATCAAAACCGCTTAATTCGTACTGAAAAGATGTTTTTCGGCACGATAAATCAAGCTAGCGTTCATCCACGTGAAGTCGTAAAAGCCGCATTAAAATGCAATGCGGCAGCAATTATTATCGCTCATAATCATCCATCGGGCGAATGTAAGCCAAGCGATGCCGACCGTCATTTAACCAAGCGTATTGAGATGGCGTGTGATTTGGTTGATGTTCGTTTTGTTGATCACATTATTGTCGGCAAAGGCGATTATTTTTCATTTGAAGAAGAAAAAATTACCCAAATGATGGGAAAATCTGAGCTTATTTAATTCAATGCTTGAATAAGCGAATAAATCAGCGTATAATTTCAATCCTTTATTATAGTCTTTGGTCGGGTTTATACCTGACGAGGTAGTGAGTACGCTGTGTTGAGTCAGCACTCATCGCCCGAACCATATAAAACTTACTTAAGTAACTGGAGAATTAAAATGTCAAGAGTTTGCCAAGTAACCGGCAAGCGTCCAGCTGTTGGTAACAACCGCTCACACGCATTAAATGCGACTCGTCGTCGTTTTTTACCTAACCTTCACACTCACCGTTTCTGGGTTGAGTCTGAAAACCGTTTCGTAACTTTACGCTTAACAGCGAAAGGTATGCGTATTATCGATAAAAAAGGCATTGATGCAGTATTAGCTGAAATCCGTGCTCGTGGCGAAAAAATCTAAGGAGCTAAAACATGGCAGCTAAAGGCGCTCGTGAGAAAATCCGTTTAGTTTCTACAGCAGAGACTGGTCACTTCTACACAACTGATAAAAACAAACGTAATATGCCTGAAAAAATGGAAATCAAAAAATTTGATCCAGTAGTGCGTAAACACGTTATCTATAAAGAAGCGAAAATCAAATAATTTTGATTTAAGTTTTTCGAACCCGAGCAAATGCTCGGGTTTTTCTTTTTTTAGCTGGCAAACGATTGCTTATCGATTAGACAATTACTCCACAAGCGGTAAAATTTGCTTTCCATCTTGCAAAAAAAATGTACAATGAGCTCGTTTTTGCTGTAACCCTACCGCAAAATCTGTTTCCAACCTAGCCCGTCCTTTGGGCAAACTAGGGTAAAAACAAAAAAGCTGAAACGCTTTTTTTAATAAGTAGCGAGTCAAATGCCCCATGGCATCTGTTCTTTCAGGAACAGAAAGCTTAGGCTTCCCGCAAGGCACCCGACTTATTTTTTTTCACCTCTTTTAGAAGGTTTTTTAAAATGACAATTACAACTCCTGTACAAGCCATCCTAGCTTCAAACCAACATTTCTTAGACCGTCAAGATGCGATGGAATCTAACGTTCGTAGTTATCCACGCAAATTGCCTTTTGCTTATGCAAAAGCACAAGGTTGCTGGGTCACTGACGTTGAAGGCAATGAATACCTCGACTTTTTAGCTGGGGCAGGAACACTTGCATTAGGACACAACCACCCAGTCTTAATGCAAGCGATTAAAGACGTTTTAGACAGCGGTTTACCGTTACACACCTTAGATTTAACCACACCGTTGAAAGACGCATTCACCGAAGAATTATTGTCATTCTTCCCGAAAGATAAATATATCTTACAATTCACAGGCCCTTCAGGTGCAGATGCGAACGAAGCAGCAATCAAACTAGCAAAAACCTACACAGGTCGCGGCAATGTAATCACATTCTCAGGCGGCTTCCACGGTATGACACAAGGTGCGTTAGCTTTAACAGGCAACCTTGGAGCGAAAAATGCCGTCCAAAACTTAATGCCCGGCGTACAATTTATGCCATATCCGCACGAATACCGCTGCCCATTCGGCATTGGTGGCGAAGCGGGTGCGAAAGCCGTTGAACATTACTTTGAAAACTTTATTGAAGATGTAGAAAGTGGCGTAGTTAAACCTGCTGCGGTCATTTTAGAAGCAATCCAAGGCGAAGGCGGCGTTGTACCAGCCCCAATCAGTTTCTTACAAAAAGTGCGTGAAATCACGCAAAAACACGGCATTTTAATGATTGTTGACGAAGTTCAAGCTGGCTTCTGCCGTTCAGGTAAAATGTTCGCCTTTGAACACGCAAGCATTGAGCCAGACATCGTTGTGATGTCAAAAGCCGTTGGTGGTAGTTTGCCATTAGCGGTACTTGCGATCAAAAAAGAATTCGATGCGTGGCAACCAGCGGGGCACACAGGCACATTCCGCGGCAACCAATTAGCGATGGCGACAGGTTACGCTTCACTTAAAATTATGCGTAATGAAAACCTCGCTCAAAACGCTCAAGAGCGTGGCGAATACTTAACAAACGCATTATGCGAATTAAGCAAAGAATATCCGTGCATCGGTAACGTGCGTGGTCGTGGCTTAATGATGGGTATTGATATTGTAGACGAACGCCAAGCGAAAGATGCGACAGGGGCTTACCCACGCGATTGTGAATTAGCGGCAGCAATCCAAAAAGCGTGCTTCAAAAACAAACTTTTGCTCGAACGTGGAGGACGCGGCGGCAACGTGGTTCGCGTACTTTGTGCCGTGAATATCAACCAAGCAGAATGTGAAGAATTCATCAAACGCTTCAAACAATCTGTGGCAGATGCACTTAAAGCCGTGCGTGGCTAACTTATCCCCTACACAAGCCGTGTAGGGTGCTTTAATCCGAGCCACTTTGTGGCTCTTTTTATAGATTTATAGGGTGTGTGAATTTGAAAAATTCACGCACGCAATCCAATCGCAAAGATAAACGTGCGTGAAACAACGTTTCACACACCCTACTTAGAGCAACTAAAATGACAGATATTTCAAAACACAAACAATCGCTTTTTTGTAGCGATCCTCAATCCATCGCCGACTACGAAGCCGCAATGCACAACGCGGTGCAAGCGGTCTCTTCTTGGCTGAAAAATGAAAAAATGTACACAGGCGGTTCAATCAAGCAAATGCGTGCCTTGGTGGACGGCTTTAAACCGACCCAAGAAGGCGTGGGCGTGCAAAAATCGCTTGCTCACTTGGTAGAAATTTTCCTTAATCCAAGTTTGAAAGTACATCACCCTCACTCACTAGCACATTTACACTGCCCAACAATGGTCGCAAGCCAAATTGCGGAAGTGTTAATCAATGCCACCAACCAATCTATGGACTCTTGGGATCAAAGCCCAGCGGGTTCAATTATGGAAGAACATTTGATCGACTGGCTCCGCCAAAAAGCAGGCTATGGCGAAGGCACCTCTGGCGTGTTTACCTCTGGCGGTACGCAATCTAACTTAATGGGCGTATTGCTGGCGCGCGACTGGGCGATTGCAAATCACTGGAAAAACGAAGATGGTTCAGAATGGTCGGTACAACGCGATGGTATTCCAGCCGATGCAATGAAAAAAGTAAAAGTGATTTGTTCTGAAAACGCACACTTCTCTGTGCAAAAAAATATGGCGATGATGGGAATGGGCTTCCAATCAGTGGTTACTGTGCCATCAAATGCCAACGCCCAAATGGACGTTGCCGCACTTGAAGCCACCCTTGCTCAGCTCAAAGCAGAAGGCAAAATTGCCGCTTGTATCGTTGCCACCGCAGGCACGACCGATGCAGGCGCGATTGATGATTTAAAAGCAATCCGTAAACTTGCCGATGAATATCAAGCGTGGTTACACGTTGATGCCGCTTGGGGCGGGGCGTTATTGCTTTCAAAAGATTATCGCCATTTCTTAGACGGCATTGAGCTGACCGATTCGATTACCCTCGACTTCCACAAGCACTTCTTCCAAACGATCTCGTGTGGGGCGTTCTTGTTGAAAGATCCTGCAAATTATCGCTTTATCGACTACAAAGCCGACTATCTCAATTCGGAATACGACGAAGCACACGGCGTACCAAACTTAGTGGCGAAATCACTGCAAACCACCCGCCGTTTTGATGCGTTAAAATTGTGGTTCACCGTAGAAGCATTGGGCGAAGCACTCTACGCCTCAATGATCGACCACGGCGTGAAACTCACCAAAGAAGTCGAACAATACATCAACGACACCAAAGGTTTAGAAATGCTCGTGCCAAGCCAATTCGCTTCCGTGCTATTCCGCGTTGTGCCTGAAGGCTACCCAGCGGAATTTGTGGACGCATTAAACCAAAACGTGGCAGACGAACTCTTTGCTCGTGGCGAAGCCAACATCGGCGTGACCAAAGTAGGCGAACACCAATCGCTCAAAATGACCACATTAAGCCCAATTGCCACGTTGGACAACGTAAAAGCATTGCTCGCCCAAGTGCTAGCCGAAGCCGACCGCATTAAAGAGGCAATCGCAAATGGCACTTACGTTCCACCGATTGACTAATTTGCAAAATTAAGCCGAAAAAAGACCGCTTGCGGGGAAACCCTGCAAGCGGTTTTTGTTTTTAAGTAATTATTATCCATCTAATTCCTGCAACAACATATAAATTGGCAACGCTGCAGCACCAATAGAAATATCTTCCACACCAATTTGGCTAACAGAAAGTTTAGCTATATTCCGTTCTATTTTCTGAAAAACTGGCGATTGTCGCGTATAGTCAAGCATTTCGTCCACAAAAGGTTTTGGAAGCATTCCTGTAATCACAATAACGCTCGGATCAAACCACGCAATCGCAGACAAAATAAGTGAAAAAACTTGCGGTTTGGCGTGATTAAACCAAGCTTCAATTCGAGGATCTTTTTGTTCTAATAATTTCAATAAATCAGTTTCTAAAAGTTCTTGTGGCAAAAATTGTTGATTGAGTTCTTTCAAAGTTGGACGTGGAAGTTCGTAAGGGAATAGCAATCCGACTTCGCCTGCATTACCAAATCGACCACGAATGAGTTTTCCTTGCGAAATTGCCCCTGCCCCAATGCCGAAATCAAGACTGATCACGATAATATCATTTACTTTATTCCACCGCCCTGAATAATACTCACCAATAGCAATCGTGTTGATGTTATTTTCTACATAGCAGGGATAGCCTAATACTTCTTCAAATCGCTCAGTTAAATTTGGTTGATTTTGTAATAAAGGAAACCAAGGTGAGGAACGCGACTCATCAGGCAAGACCACACCTGAGACTGAAATCCCCACACCTAAAATGCGTGCATCAAGCAAAAATTTTTTTTCTAATAACGACTGAATCGCTTGTTTTACCTGATTTAATAACAGTTCTAGATTATCTTTGGATTGATAAGTGTGGGCAATGTTGGCGATCTTTTTACCACTAAAATCTACCAAAGAAAGCGAAAATTCTCGCGTTAAAAACGTAATTCCAATAGAACAACAAGCGGTCGGATTTAATGTTAAATGAAACGAAGGTTGTCCACGTTTTTTCACGGGCATTTCATTTTCTTTGATTAGACCAAGAAAAAGTAACTTACGACAATATTGGGTGATTGCACCAGGCGTTAGCCCAGATAAATGACTTAATTCAGCACGCGATGGAGAATGTTGGCGAATAAGGCGTAGCAATAACCGCTCGCTCGCTCGTAAGGAAAGGATTGGGTTCGTTTGAGTCATTTTGACAAGTCCGAATTGGGAAAGGATTATGACAAGATGTCTATGTTATTTTTTGGCATATTAGCATAGAAAAAAATCCTAGGCTAACACCAAAAATAAAGGACACTTTCGTGTCCTTTATCTTCAAGAAATGAATTATCTTGATACTACATCTTTGGTAAATGCAGCCATTGATGGTTTTGACCAATCAGCGGAGAAGAAAAGTACATCGCCAGCACCTGAGTCTTTGTTAAGTGGGCGTGAACCAAAGTTTTCGTGTAATTTTTGTTGTACTTCTGGAGAGGTCATCCAGTTTACAAATACAAGAGAAGCGGCTGGATTTTTACTATTTTTTGCAACCACTAATAAATTACCGCCTGCAGGCATACCAAATTTTGGTACATAAAATTTCAAACGTGGTGTAATTGCACCTTGTTTTTGCAAGCTAAATAAATGATCTTGCCAAGCTGAAACCAAATCTAATTCACCGTCATTTAAACGAGTTAAGCTATCTGCATTAGAAGAAGTGCGGGTCATTTTGCCTTTATTTTCCACAAACCAATTCCAAGTTTTCTCCCACGTTTTCATTTGCTCTGGGTTTACGGCTTGTTTTTGGTAATCGTAATTTCCGCTCACATAAATTAATGCTCGCTCGATAAAGGCTTTACCTGATGCCCCACCACTCGGGTCTGAATAACCAAATTTTTTCGGGTGAGTATCAAGATATTTTTGCATATCTTCCCTCGTTTGCGGTAATTGTTCTTCAGTTAAACGTTGCGGATCATAAGCGAAGCCTGTTTGATTTCCCCAGAAACCTAAGCCTTCTTCTTCAAAATTCACCCCCTGTAGGAAATGGTTACCTTGCTCAAAATTTGGTAAGAAATTGATTTTTTCTAAAACGCCTGCTTTTTTCACGGTCGGGAATACATCGCCGCCAATCGCAACCACGTCCATTTTACCTTTCTCAAGATTTTTCTCGGCAAGCAATTTATTTACATTACCTTCGTGAGTACCTTCAGGAATTCGTACTTTAATGCCATATTGATCTTCAAAAGCTTTCACAAAAGTACGGAATTGAGGTTGGAGATACCAAATACTGACAACGACTTGTCCTTCTTTTTTGGCTTGAGCTTCAATATCAGCCCACGATTTCTGACTAAGGTCGCTTGCATTAACTGATGCACTAAAGAATGCAGCTGTACAAGCGGTTGAAATTGCCAAAAGTTTTGCAAATTTTTTCATAGAATGTCTCCTATATTGAGGGAAGTCATTAGGCTTTGCCTGTTGATTGAGATAAATAGTTACCTTTAAGTAATTTTTCGATAATCATCATTAAAATGATATTCGGCACAAGTAAGATAATTGATACCACCGCTGCATTTGGACGAATGAATGAGTAACCTAAGAATGAATATAAAATTGTTGGCACGGTAATAAAATCTGGTGAACCAATCACAAACGAGATAGAAAATTCTTCAATACTTTTTACTAAACAGAAGATGATGGCTGCCAAGAAACTTGGTTTTAACATTGGCAAATAAACATCTTTAAATGTCGTTACTTTTGAAGCCCCTAAATCACGGCTAGCATCAATCAAATCTTGTGGTACGGAAGAAAATCCTGCTGATAAAATGCGAATTGCGTAAGGCAATGTCATTACCGTATGCCCTATCACAATCCCAATAAACGGATTGCTGATATTAAGGCTTAGCAACATTTGGCTGAAAAACAACGCAATAATCATTCCCGGGATAACAAGCGGAATAAGTGTGAGTAATTCCGCTAATTTTTTACCACGAAACTCCATTCGACCAAAGGCGTAAGCGGTCGGAATAGCTAAAAGGATTGCAACTAATGCCACCATTGGTGCGATGGTATAGCTGTTAAACATTGCTTCTGGCAATGCGGTGTCGTTCCACACGCTTACCCAACGCTCAAAAGAAAGTGATTGGGGAAGAATATCGGGATAACTCCACGGGTGGTCATGGTCAACAAGCGACCATAATCCAGCCATTAGAAATGGAATAACGAGCCAAATGGTGTTTGCGACAATAAAAAACGTCAGTGAGATTTTGGCAATTAATTTGCCATTTTTGGTTTGGACAGATTGGTTGTTCATTTGATCTCTCCTTTCTTATGACTTAAAGGACGGATAAGTACTGAAACTAAAATCGTAAAGAAGGCAGAAGTCAGCATAATCATTAACGCCATTACCGCACTTTGGTTCCATTCTTCAAATTGGTATGCTGTCATTTGCATTAAACGGGCAAGAGAATAGGTTTCACGCGGACCTGCAATGCTGTAAAACGCGAAGTCACCCAATGCACCGATAAAAATCAAAATAAAGGAAACTTGAACAGCACCAAGACTTAATGGAAACACCACATATCGGAAACGTTGCCACGGACTTGAACTAAGGTTTGCTGCTGCATCTAATAAATCTGATTTAAGTGAATTAACTGCACCACCAATAAGAATTAATGCAAACGGAATGTTTTTCCACATTTGGAATCACGACACCCCAACCAAATTCATCATTTTGAAGTGTACGGGGCGCGTCCCAAATGCCTAAATAAACCATCGCTTCATTCAAAATACCGTGATAAGAAATCATATTCACGAATAAGAACGCAGCCACTAAACCCGGTACTAACATTGGTGCACGCAAAGTGGTAATAATGGCAATTTTGCCTGGCATTTCTTTACGCAACCACATTGCTATCGGATAAGCCACAATAATAGAAAACAACGCCCCAAGCTGTGAAACTTTGACCGAATAGAAAAAGGCTTTTTGGAACACACTGTCTGTTAGCACAGCTTGCCAGTGTTCTAACGTAAAGGCAGAACTTTCACCAAATACATTGTAAAGTCCAAAACTTTGCATAATCACAATGTAAAATGTGGAACCCATCAATAATAAAATCGTCCCTAATCCTGAGAGCAACAAGCCCCACGCTAGGAGATCTTGTCTGAATTTATTCATACTGCCTCCAAGAAATGAATGGCGGTTTCACTTAAATGGAATGTAAGTTGTTTATCTTCACCTAATTCAGGGAATTTAGTTAATTGCAGACGGATTTTTTGATTTGGTTGATAAATTAACACCGCTTGTACCTCAGTTAAATTGCCCATAAAGGCAGTTTGTAACACTTCTACGGTAAATTGGTTTTGAGCCGGTTCATCTTTTTCAACCAATACAGCATCTTCTGGGCGAAAACAAATATAGATTTTCTCCGCTTGAGGAGCTTTTTCAGAATAAGCAATGAATTCGCCTAATGCTGAAACTACTCGGTAACGGTTATCGCCAAGTGCGGTGACATTTGCTTCTAAAATATTTGCCACACCAATAAGATCTGCCACAAAACGATTGACTGGCTTATGATAAATTTCTTGCGGTGTACCAATTTGTTCAATACTGCCACGATTTAACACAATAATTTTATCTGACATTGCAAGGGCTTCAGCCTGATCATGGGTAACATAAATACTGGTTAAATTGTGTTGACGAGAAAGTTGCTTGATTTCAAAACGAACACTTTCACGCAATTTCGCATCAAGGTTAGAAAGTGGTTCATCAAATAAAATCACATCAGGGCGTGTCACCATTGCACGAGCGAGTGCTACACGTTGTTGTTGTCCACCAGAAAGTTGATTTGGTAATTTCACTTTGTGCATTTCCAAATCCATCTGTTTTAACGCAGTATTCAAACGAGAAACCTGCTCTTCTTTCTCCACTTTTTTCTGCTGTAGCCCGTAACAAATGTTATGAGAAACATTTAAGTGTGGAAATAACGCATAAGATTGGAAACACATTGCTGTGTTACGTTTTTCAGGCGGCACAAAATTAACGTTTTTATCCCCAATTAACACTTCGCCTTCATCTGCTTGATAAAAGCCACCGATAAGTTTTAACAAAGAAGTTTTCCCGCAACCACTTGGACCAAGTAAAGTCACAAACTCACCCTCTTCTGCGACAAATGAAATGTTTTTTGCTGCATAAAAGTCACCAAATTTCTTAGTAACGTTCTTGATTTCTAGCTTTGCCATATAGCCCCCTTGATGGGTTAGGTTAATCATTTTTGGATTAACTTCACTATATTGAGTTTACAAACAAAACTCAAATAGAATTTAAAAAGTAAATCTATTATTTTCTAGATTTGTGAACAAGATCACATTTCTAAAAGAAAAACCTATTATTAAGCAGAAAACGCTTTTCTATTTACATTAGTTATATAAAATGAATTTAGTTTTTAAATACAAGTCATAAACTTACAAAAGAAGGAAACTAATATGAGCTTCAATTTTAATGTTTCAGAACAAGGGATCATTCTTGCTAATAGTCATCGTGGATATAGTCATATATACCCTGAAAATACAATGCATGCGTTCAAAGGTGCATTAGAAGCTGGTACGAAAAGCATTGAGCTTAATGTAGCAATGACTAAAGATGAAAAATTAGTCGTCATTCACGATTTCTCTATTGAGCGGGTATCAAACGGCACTGGTTATGTGGAACAAATGACACTTGCTGAACTACGCCAATACGATTTTGGTATTAAATTTGGAAAAGAATTTGCCAACACGCCTATCCTTGAATTACACGAGGTACTAACGTGGGCAGTAAAAAATGATGTTGGTTTAATTGTAGAAGCAAAACAACGCAAAAACCATCAACGATTTGCAGAACGTCTTGTCGAAGAACTAAAAAAAACTCAATCAGTAGACAACATTCTCCTGCTCGGTTTTGATCATGTCCTAATTAATCGCGTTAAAACATTAATGCCAGAGATTCGTTTGCAAGTAGTCACACTTGCCCGTTATAACAAACAACTGGAAGCTGTGTTAGGGTCAAATGCCAGCAGTGCTTGTGTTGAATATCACTATGTAGGAAAAGAGGATTTAATTGCTTATAAAAAAGCGGGATTATCTACTCGACTTTATCTGCACGAATATAAAGATAATGAACCAACCCTTAAAACCTATAATAAGAAATATGGTTATGATGCGGAAAGTGAGGTTATCGAATGGTTAAGAGAAGGATTAATTGATATGCTCAGCCATGATGATATTCCGTACTTGAAAGAGCTAATTGAAAAAGCAGGTAAGAAAGTAGGTTAAATTATAGCAAAGGGCAGGTAACTGCCCTTTGCTATAATTTAAACTCTATACAATTATTTTTACAAAAAAAATATAGTTTATAATGAATTCAAATCTTTTTAACATTCTCTAATTCTAAATTGTTATTTAACCTTATATAAAATTTAGTCTATTATAAATACATATTTTATGTATCTTAAGGGATTAAATTTTGAAATTTAAATATGTTATTTCATTAATAATACTTGCTATATCTTTTAATTCATTTTCATATCAAACTAGTAATTATCTAGATTTCTTCTTTCCAAATTTAGATCCTTGCCCTCCTTGGACAGAAAGATTATCTCTGCTTCAAAATGCAGATAATGAGCATATTATTACTGCCAGACATCGTGGTGATTTTGATTCACAAACTCCAGAGAATAGTTTAGGTGCTTTTTCTAATTCATATTCAAAATGTCGACCTGCTATTGAAACAGATATTAGATTAACAAAAGATGATATACCAGTTTTATTTCATGACTTGAATCTAGGAAAAATGACAAATCCAAATTATGATCCTGAAACAAATAAGGGTACAAATACTCCCCTTAAAGAAGTTACTTTAGAGCAATTAAAACGTCTTTATTTAGTTAATATAGATAGAGCACCAACCAAATGGAAAATACCAACATTAGATGAGTTTATAGAACATTATGTAAAGAATAATCCTGGAACATTAGTTTTTTTGGAAGTGAAAGAAGCAGCTGCGATGAAAATTGTTATTTCGACTATTAAGAAATTTAATGAGAAATATCCAAATTCGAACCTAATAAAAAGATTAATAATTAAATTTAATATAGCCTTATATCCAACACCTAGTCAATGGATGATAGAGGCAAATGTAAATAATACCACTCTCATGGCAAACCCAATAATGTCTCCATATGCTGCAGAAATAATTAATAAAGAGCCAGAGATTTACGAACCAGAGAAAAGATATAATACTAATGCAGAAAAAGCAGTCTACTTATGGTCTAGAATAGATAAAAATATAGCACCAAATATAGAAATAGTTTTGAAAGATTCAACTGAGTTTATAAATAAGATTGATAAAAGAAATGAATTTGGAGATTTTCAAATTCCCTCTAATCTTTCTGAATCAAATAGCATAGAGGGAAGCTTAGCAAGGCTTGTTACGATATTACATTCTAATAATAAACCATTAGGTGTATTTGTTCCCATACCGGATTATAATATGTGGCGAAAAGATCTAGTATCTGGTTATACTGTAAATAATACGTTTGGGAATAAAGTTCCTATTTTAATAGATAATGCTTTTTTTAATAATGATTCCTCTTGTTGTTATTCATTAAAAGATAGACGCCACTCCTCATCCGTGGTAAAAGAAAATTATGATTGGAGGATGAATTTAGAATGGCAACATTCTATAGGTGCAGCGGTATATACAGCTGATGATACTGATTCAATAAATGTTTATTTTAGAACAGAAAAGGGATATCCATCAGCAAGCATGAATTCTGTATTGTCTTGGAAATTAAATTATATCACTTACCCAGTAGGATCAAAGGTAGAGTTATATGCTTGGAATGGACAGATCGCTCATTGGCCATGGGGTTGGGGTTTTTTTGGGCATGTTTGTCTTTACTTACAAAGCAATGGCAGTATTAAGTATGGTTTAGTTGAAATGTGCGGAGATAATTACGCTATTTCTATAGGGTATAACCCATATATTATCTTAAGGAAAAGTCCTATGTTTGAAGATAGGATGCAAATATATAATTTCCAAAAGAATGAATGTTTATTAATTCCTCTTAATACTAGGGACTGGGCTAGAATGATTAACTGCGATAATGAAATCGCATCAAAGGTATTGAGATATTCTGATAATAGGTATCAGAATAGTGAGAGTGGATTATATATGACATTTAAGTATTATGGTATGTGGTTTGGTATGAATTATGGTTATACATATGCAGTAACTAAATCTCAAGCTTATCAAGATTCTTGGTCTCAATGGAAAATGGTACCTCTAGAAAAATAAATAGGTGAGTTTTATGTTTAAGATAATTTTACTAATGTTATTTATTCCTATTAATGCATTTTCTAATGTTAATCTGTTAACCGAGAAAGAATGCCCATCTTGGAGAAGTAATATTGAACAGATTAATAGTTATAAAAACAACTATACTACATCTATAAAATCACTAGGTGACTTTAATATGGATATACCAGAAAATAGTTTACAATCATTTAAATTATCATATGATAAATGTAGACCTGCTATAGAAGTTCCTATTAGGTTAACAAGTGATGGCGTTCCAATTATATTCAAGGATTCTAAAGTAGGTAGAATGACACAACAAAACTATAATCCAGAGATAGATAGTGGTTATAACGAGGAAGTAAAAAATTTATCTATAGCACAAATTAAAAAATTGAATTTAATAAATATAAATAACAAAATCACTGAATATAAAATACCCACTCTAGAGGAGTTTTTGAACGAATTTGTTAATTATGATTCTAATTCAATTATATTCTTTAACCCTGAGGATGATATTGATAGCATACTAAAAACATTACAAACTCTGAGCAGCTATATATCTAAGCATAACAACTTAAACTTAGAAGAAAGATTGGTAGTTAAAATAAATATTGGTAATATATTTAGCCCTTCTTTATGGAGTATTGTTTTAGGGGAAGAAGGTATAAATAGAAATATACAATTCAATCCTTATTTGAAGTGGGAAAACATTCAATCATTTAATGATACAAATTACAATATTGTTAAACTTATGCTAGAGTAATGGGTTACACAAACAGATTTAAAAGTAAGCGTTATCAATCTAGACATATACAAGTATCCAAATGATAACCATAATTTAGATATACTTATAAGATCTTTAATAAAAATTATTAGAAGCAATAATAAAAAATTAGGTATTAGTATACCTATACCAGACTATATATTATGGAGAAAAAATTTATCTAGTGGATACACTGTTAATAATTCTAAGGATAAAAATAATCCTATAGATGTTATGCAAGCATTCTATAATGATGATGGATCATGTTGTTATTCTAATAACTATTTTATAACATCTAATACTTTAGATAAAGTATTTAATTTAGGTGGTTCAATATTTACATCAATAGATGTTGATACAATTAATTCTTATTTTAAAGATAAAGAGGTACTAAATTCTTTAACCCAACCTGTTGTATATCCTCCTGTATATGCAATGAAATCTGGCATATCTTGGGAATTAGGATATCTGGTTAAACCAACACATTCATCTATACGATTGCAAACATATTCTAATGATTTAGGATACTCTTGTTTATACGATACAGGAAAAAATTCGGATGCTATATCGTATAAATGTAATAATACACCTGCGTTAGATTGGGGATTAAATGATCAATTAATTGTAAAATTGGCATCTCCCAATTCAATGTATATACAAGATCCTTCGACTAATTTATGTTTGTCTTTAGATCAAGACAATAATGAGAACATCATATGGGACACTTGTAATAAAAATTCTGAATGGGTTAGATATGGTAATAATACAATTAGTCATTATAACTATAGAAATTTTTACTTAGATATATCAACATTAAAAAATGTGCCTTATGCTCTTTTATCTATACATAAAGCAAATGATAGAGATAAAAGTATTTTGAGCTGGCATATGATACCTAGTATAAATCGTTGGGTATTGGAAGAATAATGTTCTATATCGGTTAACCCTATATCCTCAATACGTAGCAAAAAACTATGAATAGGAGGATTTTACGCATATAGAACAAAAGTCATAATAAACAAATTGTTACTAAAATGTGGCTTGAAGCCTTATAGTACAAGACTTTAACCACATTTTTATTTAGTAATACTTTACATCAAACTCACGCTGTAGCTTTTCAATATTATCCACTTTTTCAAAAGCAGGTAACATAACCGCATCTTCGGCTTTCGCTTTTGTGCCTAATGCTTGGCTGACTAAAACTAAACCTTGTTTCTGCATAACCGCATTATTATAAAATTCAACAACGTCATTTTTTGTTAAATTTCTAACCGCTTGTATCCGTTTTTGCTGATAATCAAATTGGTTATTTGAACGAGAATAATCATATACAAATTTATCAAATTCTTGTGAAATCGATTCTGGCTTTCTTTCTAATTTATTTAATAAACTCTCTTTAAATTGATTAAATTCTTTCTCACTTAAAGCCGTTAATTTTTGTAAGCTTTCTGCAAAGAAACGTTCATTATGTTGCATAATGCCTTCCGGAGTAGTATTTGGACTTTGCACCATAAAACGAATACCTGAAGTTTTACCTATTTTTGCTTGCGTTGCATAAACCACATAACCTAATTGTTTGTTGGTGCGTAAATCATCAAAATACCAGCGAGAGATAATATCTCTCAATAATAATGAACGAACTTCACCCGTTAATTCATCATATCCTTTTGCCATATAAGCAATCGAAAGTGCATTATCTTCATTTGGCACAAATTTAACCAAATTCAGTTTTCTTGTACTTTCATTAATATCTAAATAGCGATATTTCCCTAATTCACTATTTTTATTTTTAATCACTTTTTCAGCATTAGAAACGAGTGTTTTGACTTGCTCATCCGCTAAATTCCCTACCGATAACGCTCGCACAGCGGTAGCTTGTGAAAGTAATTTTTCACGAATTTGCTTAATATCTTCTAATGTGATTTCTTCAATCATTTCACGTTGTTTATCCTCTTCAAAATAAGGATAATTTGCAAAATTTGAAAAAATTTCGTTCGCTTGATTTAAACTATTCGCTTTACGCTTTCCATCTAACGCTTCAATTAAACGCTGTTTAGCTTGCACTAAATATTTTTCATTTAATTCAAACTGACTAAATTGTTCTAATTTATCCTGGATCAACTGAGCTAAATGTTGTGTATAACCTTCTGCACGCAGTGCCAAGCCATTCTCGATTAGAGCTAAGGCTGTGCCCATTCCCGCAACGGAAGATTGGAAATCAAGTTTTGCCTGAGCAAGCTCATTCATATAACTTAAAATCGTAGCACTAATGCCCTCTTTTAAATTATCGGTTCTTGGCATAATAGAGAAATTTACACTTATGCGAGCCTTCGGATCATTCGAAAAATATTGGCTTGGCATTGCATAAATTTGAGTACCTTTTTCTTCTTCAATCAATTTTGGTGCTTCTCGTTTATCCTCTTTAATTAAAGAGAAATCAGTTGCAAAATAAGGATTTAATTCAGGTAATTTGATTTCGGGGTTTTTACTAAAATCTAGCCAAGCTTTTTTCTGAGCATCGGTTATTTTTTCAATACTATAACCTGCTTCAAAATAAGGCGATTTCTTATCTGTCTTAGCATTTTCACTAATCAATAATATACGAGCATTATTGATATTCATTGCATCAAGTTTTTCTTCAATCGCATTTTTATCCATATTTTCGACTAAATAAGCTTCATCTAAAATATGTTCTAGTGGATAATGAAGCATTTGTTCTGCAAGTGATTCAATATAATTGCCATCTTTTTCAACTTGTAAATGTGCAAATTCTTGTTTTAAGCTTTCACGCACTTCATTAAAATAGCTTTCTTGAATACCTTGTTTTTTTACTTCGTCAATTTGTTGGAAAATCAGCGAAATAATTTTATCTTTTTCTTTTAATCCTTTTTCTGTTAATGCCACATAAAAAGTAAAGTTTCCACGATTACGGCTGGCATTCGCTGTCGGGCTAGCCGAAATGCCACTATCAGATAAACCTTGTTTAATTAAATAGTCTGATAATGTACCATCCGTATTATTATTGAAAATATACGCTAAATATTCGCCTGTTTTATGAGCAAATTTATCTTCATCATTTGGCATATCAAACGAGATTGCCAATATTTTCATTGGTTGAATAGGTTTATATGAAATAACAACACCTTTATCTTGCTCGCGGAATAAAGGAATATCCACTTTAGGGGCAGTAATATTTTTATTTTCTACCTTACCCAATGTGTCTTCTGCTAATTTAGCTAATTTTTCAATCGGTTGATTAGAATATAAAACCGCTTTCATTAAATTCGCAGAATAATATTTTTGGTAAAAATGCTCTAATTCCGTTTGTAATTGACTATTGGGTTTATCTGATAACGTTTCGTTATTCCCAACCGTAAATTTTGTAATAGGATGCTTAGGATTTGATGTAGCCAAATTCACGCTATTTAATAAATGCCCATCACTTGATTTTGCCCGCACCATTTCCGCATTTACAGCATTCACTTCTTTTTGAGCATTCTCTTTAGAAAGCAGCGAATTCGCAAAAGTATCTGCAAAACGAGCCACCGCCTCATCAAACGCATCATTATTTACCTCTAAATAATAAGCCGTGCGATAAGCCGTTGTAGAAGCATTATTGTAGCCACCATTTTTATTTAAAAATTTATCTAAACTATTAGTTTCGGGGAAATTTTTTGATCCCATTAAGATCATATGTTCTAAATAATGTGCTAACCCTTGCTGCGAAATTGGATCTTCCATTGAGCCAACAGGAATTGCCATCGACATTAATGATTTATTCGCTTTTTCATCTGAAATCAATAAAACCGTCATTCCATTTTTTAATTTAATACCTTGATAAATCGCTTTATCATTTGGGCTTTTATTAATTTGCGTAGGAATTAACTCAAACCCAAGTTCTTGTTTATGTTGAACAGAATTTGAAATAGCGGTTAAATTCTGATGATTTTCTGCAAAAACAGAAGGCATAAAACTCAATGCTAAAAAAGTAGAAACAATCGCATAGCGAATAGATTTATTAAGTAATGTTTTCTTCATTCCTTTCCTTATTTATTTGTATTTTTTGTTGATTGCATCAATAAGAACCAATCTAATGTATTTTGATGAATTTGTATATAATCTAATTTTTCACTCTGATTTAAAATACGTTGCAAATAGATATTTTCATCGTGATAACTTTCAATAATAGAATTCAATTGGTTTAAACAATCTCTCTCAACTTTATCTGAAAGATTTTTAAAATAATCATCTAAACCTGAAGTAATCGCAAATTGAAGTTGAATAAAACTTCTTAAATAAGCAGAAACATAAATAGAAAGCTGCTCTTTTGCTTGCTCTTCAGTGATACGATTAAAACTAAAATCAGCGAGCTTGTTTTCATTCAAATAGTAGAAAATAGGTGAATGATTTTTGCCTGATAAAATCAAGACGAGATAATAGATCCATAATCGAATAATATCTTTATCTCTTAAACTACCTGCTCGCCATAAGATAATATCATCATTAAATTGATGCGGAATATTTCCTAAGAGTTCTATTTGTTCAAGTGTTAATTTAACTTCAAACACTTGGCTTTCTTGAGATAAATATTCTCCCAATCCATTACGCATCTCTTTTATGCGATTATCAAGATCAGACTGTTTTAACTTACCAAAATTTAAAATGAGTGAATTTCCTTTTAAATACTCTTTTCCAAAGTAATTTTCTACCTCTTCACTTCCTGTTGTTAATAATGCGTTAAGCTGATTATATTCATCTAAACGAGAAAGGGAAAAATGCTCCGTTTCTTCTATACTTTCTTCTGTAGAGCTAAATCGAACACCTAATCGATGATTAAAGAAGTATTTAGTCGGGCTTTGAATAAAAGTAATCAAATCATCTAATTCAATATGTTTAGGTAATTCTGCGTCAGTAACAATCTGCGATGAAATAAAATCAGGTATTTCATCACTATTCGCAGCAAGTGGTAAATATTCTTTATTATAAGAAATATAATCTCCGTTAAAATTATTCTGACTAAATATCGTAATTGGATGTTGTTGAATAATTTCTTCTTTTCTATCAATATCAGAATGTTCTACTAAATAATCCAATAATTGAGTTACCAAAACAGAAGGTAAATATTCTTTATTATTTACTAAAGATTGCCCAACATAACTAATATAGAAAACTTCTTGGGCAGATAATAAAGCCTCCAAGAATAAATAACGATCATCATCTCGTCTTGCACGGTCACCTTTTTGTGGATGATATTGCATTAAATCAAAACTATTAATTTGTTGCTGTCTTGGAAAATCTGCTTCATTCATTCCCAACAAACAAACGACTTTAAAAGGAATAGCACGCATTGGTAATAAAGTACAAAAATTTACTTTACCTGCTAAAAATTGCAAATGGCTTTGTTCAGCACTCAATTTTTCTTTTAAAATAGATGAAATAATATCAATTGAAATATTTTGTTGATATTTTGCTTGTTGAATCAATTCAGAAACGGCATCAATTTGACTGTTTATTGCTAATAATGCTCCAGTAGTCGATTCATTTTCTTGGTAGAAGCTAGCACTTAATTGTTTTAATGCGATTTTCCATTCTTCCGCTGAATGATCCTCTTGTAAGAATTGCGACCAAGCGGTTAATTTTTCAAGAAAGTTTGCTAAATAGCCCACTTGCTCTGAAATTAAGCCATAGCTTTCATTAAATGCGACCGTATTTTGCCAAATTCCCGCTTCTTCTTTTAAACTCGTACCAAGTAATAAACGATTTAAGCCATTTTCCCAAGAGTTATAGTTATCCCATTGATTTTCTTGCTGAATCGTTAACTCAGCACGAATACCACTTGCTTTAATCCAATCTCTTAATAACAGAATATCTTTTTCAGATAGCTTAAATTTCTCACCAATAGCTTTTACTTCTAATAAATCCAATATCTCTTCTGCACTAAATCGGCTTTCTTTCATTGAAAGTAAATAGATAAAACTCGATAAAACAGGATCAATATTACTAATTTTTTGGTCTGAAATGGTAAAAGGAATATAACGCTTATCTTTTAAACCTTTTTCATCTTTTTTCTCGTAACGAGAAAATACCGCCTGAATATAAGGGGCATATTGCTCAATATTTGGCGACATTACAATAATATCTTTAGGCAATAATTCTTTATTCTGTTCAAATAAATGCAATAATTGATTATGTAATACTTCTACTTCACGTAAAACACTATGCGTTGAATGAACTTGAATAGAACTATCTTGTATAAATTCTAAATCTAGTTGATTGTCGTAATCAAATATAGCTTGTTTAACACTGTTTAAATTATTCTCAATTGTTAACGGTGGAATAAACCCTTCAATAGTACTAGGCTCTTCTTCTACTAATTGAGCTAAGAAATCACGCCCTTGTTTTCCCCAAATAGATAATAATTGATTTCCTTGTTGAGATAATAAATTATCAATCTCTTCGGATGATAATTGTTGTTTTAACGCTAATTTTTCTAAAATACTCTCCTCAATACTATCACCCCAATATTTTTCACTTGGATTTAAAAAGAAAAGATGCACATCACAATGCTCGCTTAATTTTTTTAATACTGCAAGCTGTGAAGGGGGAAGGGAAGAAATACCGAATACAAAAATACGTTTCGGCAATTTTGTTTGTTCTTCTTCGGTTAAATGATCTAATTTTTCAAAATAGAGATTTTGTAAATAAGCTCGATGAGAAGTCGTAAATAATAGTTCATCGTAATCTTTTTTTGTATCTTCAATTAATAAATTCCATAATTGACTTTGCCAAAATACATTCTCTGAAATATCTTCTTCATTTTTGGTTTTATTCGAAAAATGATTTTTTATTTCATCAATCACTTGTTGATTTTGGCCTTTTTCCCAACAAACAAGCCAATGAGGACGATAAACTAAATATTGGTCAAATAAATCAGCAATTTTATTGGCGAGTTGGTAAAGGCGTAAGTCAGATTGTTGTTTATCTGCTTCTAAATAAGCTCGTAATGCACTAAAGCAATCTTGTTTAATCACGCTTGGAATAATTCGCATCAACCGCCACGCCATTACCGAACGTTCAAAAATATTATCTTTCGGCAAATAAGGAAAAACAAGGCGATATTGCTGCCAAATAAAACTCGTCGGGAAAGGAAAGAGATAATTGCCCGCAATACCCGTTTGCTCAGCAATTTCCATCTGCAGCCATTGTGCCATTCCAACACTTTGCACTAGCACTGCTTCAGGAGCAAAAGGGTCTGGATTAGGTGAGATTTTTTGATGCTGAATCAGCATTGACGCTAACGCATTAAGATCATTTGAATAATAAACGGTAAACATATGACACCTATATGAAGATGAAACAGGAGCTTGAAAAGCAAGGAGTTATTGACTAAAAGCGGTCATATTTTAGCAAAATTTTACAAATTTTTTTATTTTTCCTCTTGAAGGAACGTTTTTCATCCCTATTTATGGTTTCGTCTGAATGAGCAGCGGTTTGCTACTCCATTCTTTTTTCATCAATCTCACAAGATTTTCACATATTGTCTTGAAATACAAAAAAGCAACCTTATCTTGTGGGTACTCAATCAGTTTTAACAACGAATTTTTATAAAGGAAAATTATTATGGGAAAAATCATTGGTATTGACTTAGGTACAACAAACTCTTGCGTAGCAGTAATGGATGGCGATAAAGCACGTGTTATTGAAAACGCAGAAGGTGCACGTACTACCCCGTCAATCATTGCATATACAGATAACGAAACTTTAGTGGGTCAACCTGCAAAACGTCAGGCGATCACCAATCCAAAAAATACTTTATTCGCAATTAAACGTTTAATCGGTCGTCGTTTTGAAAGCGAAGAAGTACAACGTGATATTAAAATTATGCCTTTCGAAATCGTGCGTGCAGATAACGGTGATGCGTGGGTAAATGTAAAAGGCGACAAATTAGCACCACCACAAATCTCTGCTGAAGTGTTGAAAAAAATGAAAAAAACTGCAGAAGATTTCTTGGGTGAGCCAGTAACTGAAGCGGTAATTACCGTGCCTGCATACTTTAACGATGCACAACGTCAAGCAACCATCGACGCAGGTAAAATCGCAGGTTTAGATGTTAAACGTATCATCAACGAACCAACCGCTGCAGCATTAGCATTCGGTTTAGGTTCAAGCAAAGAAAACCAAGTGATCGCAGTTTACGACTTAGGTGGTGGTACATTCGATATTTCAATCATCGAAATCGACAACTTCGACGGTGAACAAACTTTCGAAGTATTAGCAACAGGTGGTAACACTCACTTAGGTGGTGAAGACTTTGATAACCGTGTGATCGACTACATCATTGATGAGTTCAAAAAAGAACAAAACATCGATTTACGCAACGATCCAATGGCATTACAACGTGTGAAAGAAGCGGCTGAAAAAGCGAAAATTGAACTTTCATCTGCACAATCTACTGAAGTGAACCTTCCGTACATTACCGCTGATGCAACAGGTCCTAAACACTTAGCATTGAACATCACTCGTGCGAAATTAGAAGCATTAGTGGAAGATTTAGTGGCAAGCTCAATTGAGTCACTCAAAACTGTATTAAAAGATGCGGGTAAATCAGTGAACGAAATCAACGACATTATCCTCGTTGGTGGTCAAACTCGTATGCCATTAGTACAACAAAAAGTGGCTGAATTCTTCGGTAAAGAAGCGCGTAAAGACGTGAACCCAGATGAAGCGGTGGCAATCGGTGCGGCAGTTCAAGGTGGCGTATTAAAAGGTGATGTGAAAGACGTTCTATTACTAGACGTGACTCCATTATCTCTAGGTATCGAAACGATGGGCGGTGTGATGACAACCTTGATTGAGAAAAACACTACGATCCCAACTAAAAAATCACAAGTGTTCTCAACGGCGGAAGATAACCAATCAGCGGTAACCATTCACGTTTTACAAGGTGAACGTAAACGTGCGGCAGATAACAAATCTTTAGGTCAATTTAACCTAGAAGGTATCAACCCTGCACCACGCGGTATGCCACAAATTGAAGTAACTTTCGACATCGATGCGAACGGCGTAATCAACGTATCTGCGAAAGACAAAAACACAGGTAAAGAGCAACAAATTCGAATTCAAGCGTCTTCAGGTTTATCTGATGAAGAAATTCAACAAATGGTACGCGATGCAGAAGCAAACGCAGATGCAGACCGCAAATTTGAAGAGTTAGTTCAAGCTCGCAACCAAGCTGATGGTATCGCACACGCAACTCGCAAACAAATTGCAGAAGCAGGCGAAGCATTAGCTGCAGCGGATAAAGAAAAAATCGAAGCCGCAGTTGCAGAGTTAGAAACCGCAGCGAAAGGCGAAGACAAAGCTGAAATCGAAGCGAAAATCGAAGCAGTCATCAAAGCGTCTGAACCGTTAATGCAAGCAGCACAAGCGAAAGCACAACAAGCGGGCGGCGAACAAGCACAATCTGCAAAAGATGACGGCGTGGTAGATGCTGAATTTGAAGAAGTGAAAGATAATAAGTAATTCTAGAGCTAGAAAGAGGTACTTTAATATGAGCGAACGAATACTTAAATCACTTACAGAAGAGAGCTTTCGTCATATTGATAATAGCGTAGAGAATACATCTGTCGCTATTGAAAATGAAATTAGAAACTTAACTGAGGGTTGGGATCAAAGAACTATTTGGAATGAAACTGGAAAATTGGCTGGTATTTTAGATGGACAAGGCAATAGAAGAGGAGATATTCCACAATTAGTAAAAGCATACAATACCCTAATTGGATATTGGAATGAATATACTCAACTTACTATATCACAACCGTTGCAATATCCAAAAAATAAAGATGGTTGGCTTCAATTTATTAAACAAAAATATCAATAACTAATTCTTTAGTTATTCCTATCAGTGGGGCGTGGAAACACGCCCTTTTGGTGTATCTATAAAAAGGTAAATAAAAATGGAAGTACTACATCAATTAAGAATTTATTAAACCATATTAAAAAACTTGAAACACTAGGATTAATTATATCAATCATAGCGTTGATTTTCTCAATTTATGATTCAAATCAGAATCAGAAGGATGAGCGGATTTTGCGTATAGGTGATGATTTTGGGGAAATAGCAACCAGGAATAAAAAAAGAATTAGATGTCCTAGTTGTGATTTTGGTATTACTCTAAAAGAATACCAAAGGGTATTAGAGATTAATTATTCTTTACACTCAAAATTCATTATTAACAATCTAGAATATAAAGATTTTGAGAAGTTTGGTATATTAGTCAAAGAACTAAATGAAGACAATCAAGTTATTATTCTTGAAAAATTAAATACAGAAATTGATAAATTATATGACAAACTTGTTACTGATTATTAATTATAATTTATTCAAAAATGCTTATGTAGGGTGTGTGAAACGCAGTTTCACGCACGAACGAACCCAACTGCGTGCGTGGATTTTCAATCCACACACCCTACAAGCGGTCAAATTTCAGCAACGATTTACAAATTAATTATTATGGCAAAAAAAGACTACTACGAAGTCCTTGGTTTGAAAAAAGGGGCGAGTGAGAATGACATCAAACGTGCGTATAAACGTTTGGCATCTAAACATCACCCGGATAAAAACCAAGGCAGCAAAGAAGCAGAAGAAAAATTTAAAGAGATCAACGAAGCCTATGAAGTGCTAGGCGACAGCCAAAAACGTGCGATGTACGACCAATACGGTCACGCAGCCTTTGAACAAGGTGGCGGTGGAGCGGGTGGCTTTGGCGGATTTGAAGGCTTTAGCAGCGGTGGTTTCGGTGGATTTGAAGATATCTTCAGCGAAATGTTTGGCGGTGGTTTTGGCGGTGGTTTTGGCGGTGGCAGCGGTCGTCGTCAACGTGTGGTGCGTGGCGATGATTTACGCTACGATATCGAAATCACGCTAGAAGAAGCAGTGAAAGGTTGCAAAAAAGATATTCGCATTTCAACCCTTGCCGAATGTGATACCTGCCACGGCACAGGGGCAGAAAAAGATTCTAAAGTGGAAACTTGTTCACACTGCCACGGTACAGGTCGAGTACGTCGTCAACAAGGCTTCTTCGTGACTGAAGGCTTATGTCCAACCTGTCACGGCACAGGTAAAAAAATCGAAAAACCGTGCCACACTTGCCACGGTGATGGACGCGTACAAAAAGCGAAAAACTTATCTGTGACCATTCCAGCAGGTGTAGACACTGGCAACCAACTTCGCTTAGCGGGCGAAGGTGCCGCAGGCGAGAACGGTGCACCAGCAGGCGATTTATATGTGGTGATCCACGTTCGTGAACACGATATTTTCGAACGTGATGGCTCAAATCTTTACTGCGAAGTGCCAATCAGCTTTACCCTTGCAGCATTAGGTGGCGAAATTGAGGTGCCTACTTTAGACGGCAAATTGAAACTCAAAATCCCAGCAGAAACCCAAACAGGTAAACTTTTCCGCGTGCGTGGTAAAGGGGTAACCAGTGCAAGAGGTGACTACGCAGGCGATTTAATCTGCCGCGTGATTGTAGAAACCCCAGTTTCCCTCAACGAAGAACAAAAAGAGTTACTTCGCAAACTTGAAGAGAGCCTTGAAAGCAAAAGCCAACACCGCCCTCAACAAGAAGGATTTTTAAACAGCGTTAAAAATTTCTTTAGCAATTTAGGGAAATAATTTCCAAAATAAAGCGGTTGAAATATGATGAAATTTTGCAAAATACTCATCAATTTCAACCGCTTTTTATTTCTTCTTACTTCACATAAACCCGATAATTTTCACTCTCTTGTGTTGGTTTTACCACGTCCACTTTTATCGTTTCTTTGGCTCTTAATGTCACAGTCTGCCAGTGATTTGCAGGTTCTGTCGCTTGGCTCACGCCTTTGTCGTCATACCAAAACAATTTGTAAGCAAAATTGACCGCTTGTTCGCTAAGGTTTTTCACGCTGAAATATGCCGATTTAGCATTAACATCTAACACAGGATTTAGGCTTGCATCAATGTTCACAATCGGGTTGGATTTCACGGTGATATAGCTTTGCGGATTGTTACCACAAGCGGTTAAAAAAAGGGAAAAAATGGCTAAAATGAGGAATCTACGCATTTTATTTGCTCAACATTTTGCCTAATGGTTCGCCACCCACAAGGTGCATATGAATATGGAACACTTCCTGTCCACCGTGTTCGTTGCAGTTCATAATCAGGCGGTAGCCGTTTTCGGCAATGCCTTCTTCTTTGGCAAGTTTTGATGCGACGGTGATAAGGCGACCAAGCACCAATTCATCTTCGCTGCTAACGTGGTTAAGCGTTGGGATAAATTTGTTTGGAATGATTAAGATGTGGGTTGGGGCTTGCGGTGAAATATCACGGAAAGCGGTGACTAATTCGTCTTGATAAACGATATTCGCTGGAATTTCTTTGCGAATGATTTTGCTGAAAATCGTTTCTTCGTAGGTTTTTTCTGTCATAGTGTGTTCCTTTGGTTCTCTGTCAAATTTTAATCAACATAACCCTCGCCCCTTGAGGGAGAGGGATAATTTCGCTTCGTTCAGAAGCGAAATTCGGGAGAGGGGTAAGCGGTTATTTTTAAGCGATCTTTTGCAAAATCGATATTGTATTCCCCTCTCTCTGATGAAATTGCCTTACACAATTTCATCTATCTCTCTCCCGCAAGCGGGCGAGAGGATTATATTTCTCTCTCCGCAATCGCTTTTGCCACAGGTGAAAAACTTTTACGGTGATGTGGCGTTGCACCGAATTCGGCTAATTTTTCAAAGTGCAGTTTGGTTGGGTAGCCTTTGTGTTTGGCGAAGCCGTATTCAGGGAATTGCTGATCTAATTCGTCCATTTCCTGATCGCGGGCGACTTTTGCCAAGATGGAAGCGGCACTGATTTCTTGCACGAGGCTGTCGCCTTTTACCACCGATTGGGCAGGAATCGTGAGGCTATTTGGAATGCGGTTGCCATCAATCAACACAAAATCGGGCTGAATCGCGAGTCCATCAACGGCACGCTGCATTGCCAACATTGTGGCGTGCAGAATGTTGAGTTCGTCAATTTCTTCGGGTTCGGCACGTCCGAGCGACCAACAAAGGGCTTTTGCTTTGATCTCTTCGGCAAGGGCAAGGCGTTTTTTCTCACTCAATTTTTTGGAGTCCGCCAAGCCTGCAATCGGGTTATTCGGGTCTAAAATCACCGCCGCCGTTACCACTGCTCCCACTAAAGGCCCACGCCCCACTTCATCTACACCCGCAATCAGTTTGGCGTTTGGGTAAACAAATTCGCTCATTACAAATCCTCCGTTCTAAAGTGGCGCTGGCTTTTGCTTTCGTTGCGGCTTTCAATAAGACGATGATAATTCTCGAAACGCACAGGATCGATTTCGCCTTTTTCGACCGCTTCTCGCAAAGCACAACCTGGGTCGGTGCCGTGTTTGCAATCGCGGAATTTACAAGTGCCAAGCACGCTTTGGAATTCGCGGTAGCCTGCGGTGATTTGGTTGGGGTCTAAATGCCACAAGCCAAATTCGCGAATTCCTGGGGAGTCGATCAAATTTCCGCCCAGTGGTAAATGGTAAAGGCGGGAAGCTGTGGTGGTATGTTGCCCCAAACCTGATACATCGCTGACCGCCCCTGTTAAGGCTTTTACCTCAGGCAATAATTGGTTAATCAAGCTTGATTTCCCCACGCCCGATTGCCCGACGAAAATCGACGTGCCTTTGCGTAAATAGGCGTGCAAGGCGTCCATATTTTCGCCTGTGTCGGCGGAAAGCATCAATGTTTCGTAGCCAATTTTTTCGTAAATCGCCAACTGTTTTTTGACCGCTTGTCGCTCTTCTTCCGACAATAAATCAATTTTATTCAGCACGATTAAGGCGGGAATGTTCGCCATTTCGCAAATGACTAAATAGCGGTCGATAATGTTGAGCGACAAGGTCGGCAACACGGCAGAGACGATGATAATTTGGTCGATGTTCGATGCCATCACCTTAATGCCGTCGTAATAATCAGGGCGGGTTAGCTCATTTTTACGCGGATAAATCGCCTCAATCACACCGCTAATGCCTTGTAGCTGTTCGCTGCCTAATCGCCACGAAACCTGATCGCCCACCACCACATTTTTCAGGGTGCGACGTAGGTTGCAGCGGAAAATTTCGCCACTTTCCGTTTCCACATCAGCGTGTTTGGCGTGGCGAGTCACAACGATGCCATTTTGGCTTTCGCCCAGCATTTCGTCTTGCCATTCAATCTCTTTTTTGTTGATCCGTTTATGATGGTTGGATTGAATTCGGCGTTGTTGGTTTTGGGTTAATCTTCTTTTGCTCAAATTAGTTCTCAGTTTATTAGTAAAAAATCCCGCAAATTCTACCGCTTATTCGCTGAAAAACCTAGCTTCTCGACAGATAATCCCCTTCGCAGACCCATTTGTACGTGGTGAGTGCTTCAAGCCCCATTGGTCCACGTGCGTGCAATTTCTGGGTACTTACTGCTACTTCAGCACCTAAGCCGAATTGTGCTCCATCGGTAAAACGGGTGCTGGCGTTAATGTAAACTGCAGCGGCATCCACTTGAGCCACAAATTGGCGTGCTAGTTTGTAATCGCTGGTTAAAATGCTTTCGGAATGTTGCGAGCCATATTCGCGAATGTGTGCCACCGCAACATCTAAATCATCCACAACGACCACGCTTAAATCAAGCGAAAGCCATTCTTGGCGTAATTTTTCCTGATCAAGCGGTTCAATTCCCGTTGTTTTTTGCAAAGCATCGGTATGTAAAGTCACCCCAACTTCTTTCATTCTTTCCGCCAATTTTGGCAAGAATTCGTCTGCAATTGCACGCTCAACCAACAAAGTTTCAAGCGTATTACAAGTGCTTGGACGCTGCGTTTTTGCGTTCACAATCACATCTAACGCTTTGGCTTGGTCAGCGGTTTTTTCCACAAACAGATGGCATACCCCAATGCCGCCCACAATCACAGGAATAGTTGAATTTTCTTTGCAGAATTGGTGCAAGCCTGCTCCGCCACGAGGGATTACCATATCAATATAACGATCCAGTTTGAACAATTCGAGCAATAACGCACGATCGGGATCGGTAATTGCTTGCACGGCTAATTTCGGCAAACCTGCTTGTTCAAGGGCATTCTGTACCACTTCAACCAACACAGAATTGGTAAATTTGGTTTCTTTGCCGCCGCGCAAAATTACCGCGTTGCCTGTTTTTAGGCAGAGTGACGCCACATCAATGGTTACGTTCGGGCGAGCTTCGTAGATGGTTAAAATCACACCGAGCGGCACGCGTTGGCGTTCGATTTTTAGCCCACTTGCCAATACGCCACCATCAATCACTTGCCCCACAGGGTCAGCTAGTTTTGCCACGTTGCGAACATCGTCCGCAATGCCTTTTAGGCGACTTTCGGTAAGTAACAAGCGGTCAATAATCGCGGCTGAAATACCTTGCGATTGGGCGAATTCAATATCTTTTTGGTTGGCTTGTAAAATCTCTTTAGCACGAGCTTCAAGGCTGTCGGCAATGGTTAATAATGCTTGATTTTTTGCCGTTTGACCGAATGGGGCGAGAGCAACGCTCGCTTGTTTGGCTTGTTGTGCAATCTGTAAAACGCTGGTCATCTTTTATCCTTTTTCAAAACGTCATTAGCGGTCAAATTATGCTAAAATTTGGCAAAATGCAACAGCATTGCCAGAAATATTGCACCTTGCCGTGGGTATACTTACCCACGGTTTTTCCCGATAAAGCGATAAAATTATGACAAAAAACCTTATCCACATTCTTCCTCCTCAGCTCGCCAACCAAATTGCCGCAGGCGAAGTGGTGGAGCGACCTGCCTCTGTAGTCAAAGAATTGGTCGAAAACAGCCTTGATGCAGGGGCGAACCAGATTGACATTGAGATTGAAAAGGGCGGTTCGCAGCTGATTAAAATTCGCGATAACGGCTGTGGTATTGCCAAGCAAGATTTAGTGCTAGCGTTGGCTCGTCACGCGACTAGCAAAATCAGCAGTTTGGAAGATTTGGAAGCGATTTTAAGCTTAGGTTTTCGTGGCGAGGCGTTGGCAAGTATCAGCTCGGTGTCGCGTTTGTTGCTCACTTCTCGTCCAGAAGGGCAAGCGGAAGCGTGGCAGGCTTATGCTCAAGGGCGAGAAATGGCGGTAGAAATTCAGCCCGCATCGCACCCTGTTGGCACAACGATCGAGGTGAACAATCTCTTTTTTAACACGCCCGCTCGTCGTAAATTTTTACGCACCGACAAAACCGAATTTCAACATATTGATGAAGTCGTTCGCCGTATTGCGTTGGCGAAACCGCACGTGGGTTTTACCCTTTCGCATAACGGGAAAATTGTGCGTCAATATCGCAAAATTGTGGATAACTCAATTGAACAAAAGCAAAAACGGGTGGCGGCAATTTGTGGCGAAAACTTTATTCAGCACGCTAATTATCTGGACTGGCAACACGGTGATTTGCATTTGCAAGGTTGGATTGGTTCGCCAGCGTTGGCTCGTCCACAAAACGACCTTTGTTATAGTTATGTGAATGGGCGAATGATGCGAGATAAAACCATCAACCACGCCATTCGCCAAGCCTATGGCGAGCATATCACCACGGGCGATTATCCTGCCTTTGTGCTGTTTTTGGATTTAGACCCAACCCACGTGGACGTCAACGTACACCCTGCCAAACACGAAGTGCGGTTCCATCAAGGGCGGTTAGTGCACGATTTTATTTTGCAAGGCGTGGCACAAGCGTTACAGCCGCAAACAGAAATGCCCACAATTCATTCCATTCCTGTGGATAAAATAAACGAAAGCGTGCCAACTTATGTGCAAGAAAGTTATATCAAAGATACTAACCGCCAAGCAGCAGGGGCGAATATGTTTGCGGGGCAAAGTTTGCCAAACGAGACATCACAAGCGGGTAGATTTTCGAGGGAAAATGCAAAGCAGCCTTATTATTCACCACGTTCAGGTGGAGTGAGTAAATCAGCACAGCGTTGGTATAGCGAGTTAGTGAAAACCGAGCCACAGCCAAGCCATTTGCAAGAAATACCCGATTTTCAGCCGCTTGAATTGCCTGAAAAATCGGTGCATCAACCGAGTGCGATTTTTGCTCAATTCGAACCCCAAGCAACAGAAAAAACGGCTGAGGCACAACTTACTGAAAATAAAGTTTATGTGGAAAAATCGGCAGTTTCGGAGCGTTCTAGCGTGCTTGCGGTGGTAAAAAATCAGGCTCTGTTGTTGAAAGAAAATGATACGTTCTATCTGGTCTCTTTGCCTAAATTACAACGGCTTAAAACGGCTCATCAATTGCAAAAAAATGAGCCACAGACTTTGCTGATTCCGCTGAGTTTAACATTAGATGCGACACAGCAACAGCATTGGCAACAGGTGAAAGAAAAATTTGCGGAACTAGGGTTTCAGATTGATGAAAAACATTGGCAATCGCAAACTCGCCTTGCCCTTTCTGCGGTACCGAAATGTTTGCGAGAGCAAAATTTTCAGCAGCTGATTTTTCAATTATTGAATGAACAAGCGGTCGATTTAGTCGATTTTTTTGCAAAATCGCTGCCAATTCCAACCGCTTGGACGTTAAGTGATGGCATCAATTTGCTTGCCGAAGCGGAGCAATATTCGCTAAAAACACTAAAAGAGATGAAAGTGGAAGTGGATTTTGCGGAGTATTTGAAGAATGAGTAGAACTTCCCTCGCTTTAATTGCGAGGGAAGGGAAAAGTTATCCAGCCATCTTCTGCAACTGCTTGTGGAAAATCACAATCGTTTTGCCGTGGGCGGAGATCATTTCGTCGTCTTCAAGCATTTTGAGAATGCGTCCAACGGTTTCGCGTGAGCAGCCGACCATTTGCCCGATTTCTTGGCGAGTGATTTTGATCTGCATTCCGTCTGGATGGGTCATCGCATCAGGCTGACGAGCTAAGTTCATCAAGGTTTGAGCAATACGACCTGCCACGTCTAAGAAAGCAAGGTTGCTCACTTGGCTTGAAGTTTGACGCAAACGGCACGCCATTTGAGCGGAAAGATACATCAAAATTTCAGGGTTAATGTGGATAATTTGTTTGAATCGTTTATAGGAAATTTCAGCAATTTCGCACGTTTCTTTGGTTTTTACCCAAGCGGTGCGAGTTTGCTGTTTTTCTTCAAATAAGCTGATTTCACCTAAAAATTCGCCTTGCCCTAAATTGGTTAAAAGCATCTCTTTATGCTCGTCATCTTTGACGAAAACAGACACCGAGCCACTGACGATATAGTAAAGCGATTCCGCCTTTTCGCCTGCGTGAATAAGCGTGTATTTCGCTGGGTAGCGATGCACGTGGCATTGGGTCAAAAACCATTCCACCACAGGGTCGTGAATGGATGGAGCGGGCGTTAAATCCTCAATCGGTGGGGTGCTGATCGTCATGTCCTGCATAAAAAAATCCTTTTATTCTTGGTTGTAAATTGAAATAGTTTAGCACAAAAAAGCATCATTCACCTAAAAACGATTTTTTGTCTTTAATATCAAGGCTTTCGTGCAGTTCAGACCACACAATTACCACTTTATCTGCTTTTAGCTGTGCTAATAAGCGTTCGCGTTTTTCGTCCAATGAAAGCTCGCGAGCACCGTAATCCGTACCTTCGCGTAAAATAAAGGAATCCAGCACGTTATAGAGCGTGCTTTCTTCAAGTTCTTGCCAAGGAATAATCATAGAGGTTCCTTATTCAAAAAGCGGTTTGAGCATCGCCCACTGCTTTTCGAAAGGTTGATATTGGGTTGAGTTGAAATTTGAACGAACAAGGCGTAAAAATTGCCCTTCACAGAAATTGACTAAGTACGCTGCTAAGGCACGTTCATCGGCAAAGGCTTTACCGCCTTGAAGTTTGCTCATTTGCAGAATATTAGCAAACTGCATTTCAAGGCTGTAGAAAAATTTTGCAATGCGATCTTTGAGAGCATCATTTTCAAACATCAAAGCGTGCCCCGTTAAAATACGCGTTACGCCAGGGTTTTTGCGGGCGAACTCAATCAAGCTGTAAATGATGGATTTTAAAATCGCCTCTGTGCCATTTTCACGACGTTTACTTGCGACAACGTAGCTATTTAACGTTTGTTCAATACGCTCGATTAAGGCTTCAAACATTTTCGCCTTGCTTGGGAAATAGCGGTACAACGCCCCTTCCGACACGCCCACCGCCTCAGCTAATCTTTCGGTGGTGACACGTTTCATTCCGCCTTCAGAATTAAGCTCACTAATCAGCACTTCCAAGACCTGTTGTTGGCGTTCTGCTTTGGTTTTTTTCGGCATTTTGATTTGTGGCGTTGACATAGACTCTCCTAAATTGAAACTAACAGCGTATTGATTTTTTATAGATTATTGCTTGCCTGAATGCCCGAAACCGCCTTCACCGCGTTCGGTTTGCTCGAAATCTTCCACCACGTTAAAGCTTGCTTGCACCACAGGCACAAATACAAGCTGTGCGATGCGGTCGCCCACTTCAATGGTGAATGGTTTATCGCTACGGTTCCAAAGTGACACCATCAACGGACCTTGATAATCGCTGTCGATTAAGCCCACAAGGTTGCCTAATACGATGCCGTTTTTATGCCCTAAACCTGAACGCGGTAAAATCACCGCTGCCAAGCTCGGATCAGCAATATAAATCGAAATCCCTGTCGGAATCAGCACGGTTTGCCCAGCTTCCACCGTCATTGGTGCTTCAATTAACGCTCGCAAATCTAGCCCTGCCGAGCCTTCAGTTGCATACGCAGGTAAAGGGAATTCCGAACCAATACGTTTATCTAAAATTTTTAAATCAATTTGTTTCATTTGCTTTCCTTCTCTTCTAAGAATTTTCTGGGTACTGTAATTTCAATATTATGCTGAAGCAACCAATGACACATATCATTTGTTGCAATATTATTATCTTTAAACTTCACTTTTTTCGCCATATAAAGTTCATTTTTCGATCTCATTGGAAGCAATCCCATCGTATGACATCCTAATATCTTATCCGCTGGAATCTTTCTTTTTATCGCAATGGTCGGTGTCTCTACGGCAAAATATGCCGCAAGTTTTGAAGGAGCATATTTTATCCCTTTATCTAAAAGACGTTTTCGCCAATAAATTGTCAACGCAAAATCTTCGTGATGACAATAATTTGAGTAATCAATACGGATATTATCTTTATCCACAGGATTCAGTGGGTAAATATGCGTGATAAGCCCCATTTCCTTAGGCAACATCAATAATTTCTTACTTCGTAATGAAAATCCGCCATTTTGAATTTCAAAAATGTGGTCTGGCGTATTTTGATAATATTGATCCCATTCTGACTTAGGTAAACGTGCAACCCCTGTTTCTGTAAATTTAAAGAATCCCATAACAGGTGCACCAATATAATCGTATTCTAAAAATTCATTCTGCCAGTTATCCCCATTTACCACAAAGCCATCATTTTGCACCACTAAAGCAAAATCGGTATCAATTAAACTGCCTAACGAATAAATCATAAAAAGATTATATTCGAGATAACTAAACGGCTTGCAAGATAAATGCTCAATATAATCTGGGCAATGTTCAGGTTTTTGCGGAGAGATTAAAAGGCATTTTAAATATTCTTTAGGAATTTTTTTCTGCAATTCCTCATAACTTCGTTCTATTGAGTAGATAGAACTTTGGGCATAATCCTGATGCCCTGTAACCGCAACAATCGTAATGCTTTTATTCGGGTATTCAGTATTCATTTATTTTTTATCTTGATACAACTGGGTAATTTCTTCAACCAACAATTCGCCTAATTTGCCTTTTGCTGCAAGCGGTAGATTTTTCTCGCCATTTTGCCAAAAGAGCTGTAAGGCGTTTTGATCTTGTCCGAACACTTGCCCACCAGAGACATCATTGGCACAAATTAAATCGAGGTTTTTACGCTTGAGTTTATCTTTGGCATATTCGGCAACATTTTGCGTTTCCGCTGCAAATCCCACCACGAACGGACGATTTTCGCGTAAGTTCGCGACCGTTGCGATAATATCGGGGTTTTTGACCAATTTGAGCGTGAGTTCATCATTCTCGCCCGTTTTCTTAATTTTCTGGGTTGCCACTTCCGCCACACGATAATCCGCTACCGCTGCACAGCCAATAAAAATGGCAGATTGTTGGGCAAATTTGACCGCTTGTTCCGCCATTTCTTGGGCAGAAAGCACATCAATTCGAGCCACATTTTGCGGTGTAGGTAAATTGACAGGGCCTGCAATCAGCGTAACTTTCGCCCCACGTTTAGCAAAGGCATTGGCAATCGCAAAGCCCATTTTGCCCGAGCTATGATTGCTAATATAACGCACGGGATCAATCGCCTCTTGGGTCGGACCTGCGGTAATGGTTACGCTTAAATCAGTTAAGTCTTGCTGAGCGGTGAAATGGTCGCATACCGCTTGGAAAACCTCGCTCGGCTCCGACATTCGCCCTTTGCCCACATCGCCACAGGCTTGAAAACCGCTGTTCGGCCCGATAAGTTGAATGCCACGTTCTGCCAACACAGCTAAATTTTCTTGCACCGCAGCTTGCTTAAACATCTGCTGATTCATTGCAGGGGCAAGTAAAATCGGGGCTGCGGTGGCAAGACAAAGGGTTGAAAGCAAATCGTTGCCCATTCCCAAACGCAAGCGGGCGATGAAGTCTGCCGAAGCAGGGGCAATCACAATCAGATCCGCCCATTTTGCTAATTCAATATGCCCCATCGCCAATTCCGCTTGGGGATCTAACAACGAATTCGACACCGCATTACCTGAAATGGCTTGTAGTGTCAGCGGGGTAACAAAGGCTTCTGCCGCAGGGGTAAGCACCACGCGAACTTCCGCATTCGCATTTTTAAAATGGCGAATCAGATCAATGGATTTATACGCTGCAATCCCGCCTGTGATGCCGACTAGAATTTTTTTATGGGTAAGCATATTAAGTGAAAAGAAGATGTGAAAATAAGTACAGCATTTTACAAAAACAAGCGGATACTCACAACCAAAAAATTTTTGTCTTTTTGATAGAAAAAAAGACCGCTTGTAGGTTTCTACAAACAGCCTTATTCGCACTATTCTCCTGTTGGTGCCACTTCTTCCGCAGGGATATTTTGCTCTTCCGACACTTCCGCTTTGGTGTTTTCGGTTTTCGATTTTTCAAGTGAAAGGGCTTCTAACACAGTTGGTTTCTTCGCTTCGACAATTGCCCCGCCTGAGGAACAATACACCTGCCCACGGTCTCGCCACATTGGAATTTGGCGGCTGCTATCGCAGTTGATGCTACCAAAACTGTTGATACCGACCCATTGAATATCTTTCACTTTCGGCAACATAAATTTAGTCGGCAATGCTCGACGAATGTACTCTTTATAAACATACAAGGCACCACTTGAGCCCGTTAAATAGGTGTCGGCATTGTTATCTTTACCAAGCCAAACGGTCGCGACATTTTCGCCATCAATCCCCACGAACCAAGTATCGCGGGCATTGTTGGTTGTTCCCGTTTTCCCCGCCAAACGTAAATCAGCAAACTCATTTTGTAGGCTGCGAGCCGTCCCGCGTTCTACAACCTGTTGCATCGCGTAAAGCGTTTGCGTTGCGGCTTCTTCAGGCAATACTTGTTTGCTCACTTCCTCAATATTGCGTTGATAAAGCGGTTTTCCATCAAAACCTGTGATGGATTCAATGGTGGTCAACGGCACTTTTAAGCCGTTATTTGCCAACACTTGGTACGATTTCGTGACATCATAAGGCGAAATCGAATAAGAACCGAGCAACATTGATGGATAGACAGGAATATCCGCTTTATCCCAGCCCATCTCTTTTTGTTTGGCGATCACTTTACGCAAGCCAAATTTCATCCCGATATTTACCGTTGGGATATTTAGCGAGCGAACAAGGGCATCCATTAACATTACCGAGCCACTGAAACGTTTATCATAGTTTTTCGGTGACCACGGTGACGATCCTTTCACTTGAATGGTGATCGGTTTGTTGTCGATTGGCGTATTCAGGCGGAAATTTTTCGGATCCGACAACGCAATCGCATAAATGGACGGTTTCACCAAAGAACCAATTTGACGCTTGGTTTGAATCGCACGGTTAAAGCCTGCGTACTGAGTTAAACGGTCGCCCACAATCGCCCGCACTTTACCTGTACGATATTCCGACACCACAATCGCTGCTTGTAAATCTTTGATTTTTTTGTCCGAATTTTCTAATTCTTCCAAGCCATTAATGACCGCTTGTTCGGCAGAACGCTGTTGTTTACGGTCGAGCGTGGTGAAAATTTTCGCCCCAGAAAGCAAGGCAGAACGGTTTTCGCCAAATTCGTTTTTAAGGTCTAAATTTAACGCCTGCATAAAGGCTGGTTGTTGGCGATAAATCGTGCCTTTTTCTTTCACGCCTAGCGGCTGTTTGACCAAAAATTCATAATCGCTTTGGCTAATAGCATTATTTTCCTGCAATAATTTCAGCACCACATTACGACGTTCAAGTGCCGCTTCAGGGTGTCGCCACGGGTTGTAGAGCGATGGACCTTTTACCATTCCTACCAATAACGCCATTTGTGACGGGGTGATTTCTTGAATTGGTCGACCAAAATAGAACTGACTTGCCAACGCAAAGCCGTGCACCTGATAGCTGCCGTTCTGCCCTAAATAAATTTCATTCAAATAGGTTTCAAGAATACGGTTTTTGTCGTAACGAGCGTCCAAAATCAGCGACATCAACGCCTCATTTATTTTGCGGCTTAAGGATTTTTCGCTGCTTAAAAAGAGATTTTTCACCAATTGCTGCGTGAGCGTACTCGCCCCTTGCACGGTGCGACCTGCTTGATAGTTCGCCAGTAATGCACGGGCAATTCCCATCGGGCTGATGCCATCGTGTTGGTAAAAGCGTTTATCTTCGGTTAAAAGTAGGGCTTGAATCAGAAAATACGGATATTGCTGCAATTTTAACGCTTGGCGTTCTTCATCACTTTCTGAGTGCAGCATCGCAATCAATTTCGGGTCGAGGCGGAATTCTTCCACCAAACGCTGAGCCCCGAGATCTTCAATGTAGGTCAGTTTGTCGTTTTGAAAACGCAAACGCAGCACACGTTGAGCCTCTGGATTTTCAGGGAAAGGAAAGGCTCGGCGAAGCACAACAATATTGTTGTTTTCGATTTTGAAATCACCAGGTGCAACGATTTGCGACACTTGGCGATAGCCGTTATCGAGTAAAGCGGTTTTGGTTTGCTCAAGCGTGAGATTTTCCTCAATTTTAATGCTTTCGATACGAGCATAAACTTCAGCAGGCAGTTGCCAAACTTGCCCGTTCATTTTGGAACGAATTTTTCCGTCTAAATAAACGGCATAAACTGCCATAAAGCTCGCTCCAACCACGCCTAATTTCAGCCCTGTGGTGAGCAATCGAGAACAAAAAGAACGACTGTTTTTTTGCTTTTTTTCACGCGTTGACATAGTTCAAACCAAAAGGAAAAAGCGGTGAGATTTTGCAATAAATTTACGAAATGCCACCGCTTGGAGTAAGAATTGCCTTGTTCTAAAATCACCCTCACCTCTTGTGGGAGATGGATAATTTTGCTCCGTTCAGGAGCAAAATTCGGGAGAGGGGTTAGCGGTAAATTACCGCTCTTTTTAAAGCTGCCCCCTCTCTCTGCCCAAAATTGCCTAACGCAATTTTCGGCTGTCTCTCTCCCTCAAGGGGAGAGAGTGGAATATTCAGAATTCGGCTATAAAAGTAGTAGAATTACGGATTACGTTTAAATTTGCTGAAATCAGGTTCGCGTTTTTCGTTGAACGCGTTGCGACCTTCTTGACCTTCTTCAGTCATATAGAACAACATTGTCGCATTGCCCGCTAATTCTTGAAGACCCGCCTGACCATCACAGTCCGCATTTAATGCTGCTTTTAAGCAACGTAATGCGATTGGGCTGTTTTGTAACATTTCACGGCACCAACGCACGGTTTCTTTTTCTAAATCTGCGTAAGGCACAACGGTGTTCACTAAGCCCATATCTAATGCTTGTTGAGCATCGTACATACGGCATAAGAACCAGATTTCGCGTGCTTTTTTCTGACCGACGATGCGTGCCATATAGCTTGCACCCCAACCACCATCGAATGAACCTACTTTCGGGCCTGTTTGACCGAATTTCGCGTTATCCGCTGCGATGGTTAAGTCACACATCATATGTAATACGTGACCGCCACCTACGGCATAACCCGCCACCATTGCCACAACAGGTTTCGGGCAAGTACGGATGTCGCGTTGGAATTCCAATACGTTTAAGTGGTGCACGCCGCTGTCATCTTTATAACCGCCGTAGTCGCCACGGATTTTTTGGTCACCGCCTGCACAGAAAGCATATTCGCCTTCACCTGTAAGCACGATTACACCGATTTTTTCATCGTAACGAGCATCTGCGAATGCGTGAATCATCTCTTTTACCGTTTGTGGACGGAACGCATTACGTACTTCAGGGCGGTTAATGGTAATTTTTGCAATACCATCGGTTGATTTATGGTAGCGAATGTCGGTGTAACCTTCGCTGTGGTCAATCCATTCTACAGGGGCATATAAAAATTCTTCGCTTGGATATAACATCGATTATGTTCCTTTTATGAATGTCAAAAATTCGTGCCATTATAGCGGTTTTTGTAGGCTGTGAAATAAAAAGCGGTCAAATTTGCAGAATATTTTACAAATTTAACCGCTTGAAAGATGCAAGAGGAATCGAAATTCCGTTAATTTTTCTCGACTCTCACTACGCCATTTAATTTCGCCAAACGTTGAATTACAACGTAAAGATGGGCGTTGTCGGTCACCGAAATCTGCAATTTCACTTGGTAATTGCCGTTTTCTTTCGGGTTGCTTTGTACTGAGCCGATGTTGCTATTCAATGCGGCAATGGTGTTGGTTAAGCTCGCCAACACACCTGGTTGGTCTTTGATTTCTAGCACCAATTCTACGTCGAGATTTTCAGGCTCTTCGGTTTCTAGGGCTTCATCTAAGGCATCTAGCTGTTTTAACGCTTGCTTGATTTTCGAGCGAGCTTTCGCACTCACCGCAAAATTCAACCAGCTTGGGCTTGGGTAACGCCCTTCTTCGGTTAGAATTTCAATGGTTTGACCCGATTGTAGTGGCTGTGAAATTGGGTATGGCTGACGATCCACAATCGCCCCGACACAGTGATCGCCAATATCCGAATGCACCGCATAGGCGAAGTCGATAGCGGTCGATTTTGCAGGTAATTCCACAATTCGACCTTTTGGCGTGAACACGTAAATGTCGTTCGAGAAGAGTTCAGATTTCACGCTTTCGATGAACTCTTCAGCATTGCCTGCACTTTGTTGCAATTCGATAATGCTTTGTAGCCATTTGTGGGCTTTTTGCTGCACGCTAGTGGCGTGTGTTTGCTCATCGTTATATTGCCAGAATGCTGCTACACCAAGTTCCGCCATTTGATCCATCTCTTCAGTGCGAATTTGCACTTCAATTGGCAAGCCTTTATGCCCGATCATTGAGGTGTGGATGGATTGGTAGCCATTGCTTTTCGGCACGGCAATATAATCGCGAACCTGATACGGACGCGGTTTATAAAGTGCGTGCACTTGCCCTAATGCTCGGTAACAATTATCCACGCTGTCCACTACCACGCGGAAAGCGTAAATATCCAAAATCGAGCGGAAACGCTGATCGCGTTGGCGTAATTTATGATAAAGCGTATAAAGATGTTTTTCCCGACCGTAAATGCGAGCAGGAATCCCCGCTTCTTTCAAACGCGTTTCTAATTCGTGCGAAATAGTGGCAAGTAAATCTTGGCGGGTGCCGCGAGCCATTTCAATCGCCATTTTCAGCACGTTATAGCGGTGCGGATACATCGCTTTAAAGCATAAATCTTCTAGCTCATTTTTTAAGTGCGTAATGCCCAAACGGTGGGCGAGCGGGCTATAAATTTCCAGCGTTTCTTTGGCAATGCGAACTCGTTTGTCTGGACGCAACGCCCCGAGCGTTCGCATATTGTGCGTACGGTCTGCCAGTTTGATTAACACCACGCGGATGTCTTTGGTCATCGCCAAAATCATCTTGCGGAAGTTTTCCACCTGAGCTTCTTGGCGTGTACGGAATTTTAATTTATCGAGTTTTGAAACTCCTTGCACAATTTCAGCCACATTTTTGCCGAATTCTGCTGCAAGTTGTTCTTCGGTATAAGGCGTGTCTTCAATCACATCATGTAAAAGTGCCGCCATAACTGCTTCGTGGTCAAGTTTCATTTCCGCAATGATGCCAGCAACGGCAACAGGGTGCGTAATGTAGGGTTCACCGCTTGAGCGAGTCTGCCCCTCATGGGCATCTCTCGCTACAACAAATGCACGTTTTACCAACTCAATTTTATCGGCTGGTAAATAATTACGAATAATGCGATCTAATGGTTCGAAAAGATACACGATACCCCCAACACTAAAAATGGATAATGGACAATAAATTGCAATTGATACGGTTAATTTAACCGCTTGCGTTTTAATTGTCCATTATCCATTCAATGAATTTGAATTAAGCTTTTGCTTGTACGTCCGCTAAGAATGAAATTGCTTCTTTTTCTGCGATGTCTTGTTGAACAGCTTGTTGGTTATCAAACTGATCCATAATTTCACTGTTAATTAAACCTTCTTCGATTTCTCTTAATGCAATCACAGTTGGTTTATCATTTTCTTCTGGCACTAACGCCTCACGAGTGTGAAGCTGGATTTGTCTTGCACGACGTGCCGCAATTAAAATTAAATCAAAACGGTTGCCGATCATCTCAGCAGCTTCTTGAACTGTTACACGAGCCATTTGTTACTCCAACGTTTGCGTATTCACGATAATTCAGTATAAAGGGGTAGGATTATACAAAAAATCGCCTATATTGACAATCAAAATACAAGCGGTTCATTTCACAATTTATTTTGCAAAATGAACCGCTTGTGTATAAACAACAAATGTTTACTTATCAATATTAAACGTTAACGTCGCATAATGTTTATGTTTCTGACATTGCGTTGGCTTTTCAAACGGGGTTTCATACACAACCGATGCTTTCCAGAAACCATCGCGCAACGGGATAATATCCACCGTACCATCTTCGCCTGTCGTATCGGAGAAGGCTTGGGCTTCTACTTTGTGTGAATGGTGGTTATCGGCATTATCAAATCCTTTGAATGTTGCGGTTAAGGTGGCATTTGGCAACGGTTCACCTTGATATAACACCACCACTTTAAAACGCTCGCCCACTTTGATATTTGCTGGATTTTCCATTGGCACGATTTCCAATTCGTGTCCAATCACTTCCGCCACTGCATTCTTATCCGTTGAATTTCCTACGTTGACTACGCTTTTTCCATACATTGCAGTACGTTCGCAGTAAGTAGCATTTGGCGTATTGAGCATATCCGCTTGCTTCCAGCCTTCCGCGTTTTTCGACCAAAATGTCGGTTTGTATTCTGCTGCTAAAATGTAGCTTCCTGCTTGTACTGGTTTCGCACTTTCGTAGTGATAATTCTCACCTTTTTGAACGAGATTTTGTTTTCCTTCCGTGTTAACCAAGACCATTCCTTTATCAAAGAAATGCAAGCGTTTTTCAGCAATTGGCTCAAGGGTTGGGAATTCGCCATAACCAATGTCTGCCTGCAAAATTTCGCCCGCTTTCACAGGTTCGCTTTGCACCCACACGCGGTGAGCTTGAGCAGAAAAAGAAACCGCACAAATTGCGGTAGCTAGAAGTAATTTTTTCATAGATTCTCCGTGTGTTAATTAACGCTGGCGAGCTTTGTATCTTGGGTTACTCTTGCAAATAACGTAAAGTTTGCCTTTGCGTCGCACAATTTTGCAATCAGGGTGGCGGCTTTTCGCACTTTTAAGTGAATTTAAAATTTGCATTTAACGTTCCTCTATTTTTTCGCGACTAGACTCGCCATACCTTTGAATTTATCGCTAAAGCGGCTTGCTCGTCCTTCTGTGTTCGCTTCGCGACGTTTACCTGTGTAAACAGGATGAGAGGCAGAAGAGGTATCAAGCGTATAAAGCGGATACTCTTTGCCATCCGTCCATTTCATTGTTTTGGTGGTTGCCGCACAAGAGCGAATAACCCAGCCTTGTTGTACGGAAGCATCATAGAAAAGCACTTCACGATAGTTTGTCGGATGAATCCCTTTTTTCATTTGAGTTGTCTCCTTTTGTATTTTGACCTGTTTCAAAATGGTTAATATCCATTTTTAAATTATGGGAATATATCATACAGCAATTTTTATTTATTTCAATAAATTTTTTATGGCTTTGTGCAACTATTTTTTAACAATCAAAATTTTGCAAAAGAAACCAAAAACTCGACCGCTTTTTGTGGTAGGCTATGACAACATTTCTGATTGAGTGAAATAAGAGGAAACCCTATGGCACACCAACCTTTCTTGATTGCTCCTTCGATTCTTTCTGCCGATCTTGCTCGTTTAGGCGATGATGTGAAAGCAGTGTTGAATGCGGGCGGCGATATTATCCATTTCGATGTTATGGATAATCACTTTGTCCCAAATCTCACGTTTGGTCCAGCAATCTGCCAAGCATTGCGTGATTACGGCATTACCGCACCGATTGACGTGCATTTAATGGTAAAACCTGTTGAGCGTTTAATTCCCGATTTTGCGAAAGCTGGAGCGAATTACATTACCTTCCACCCTGAAGCAACCGATCATATTGACCGTAACTTACAGCTAATTCGTGAATTAGGTTGTAAAGCGGGCTTGGTTTTCAACCCTGCCACGCCACTGCATTATTTAGATTATGTGATGGATAAGCTCGATATGATTTTACTGATGGGCGTAAACCCAGGTTTTGGCGGACAGAAATTTATTCCTTCTACGCTTGAGAAATTGCGAGAAGTACGTAAACGTATTGATGCAAGCGGTTTAAATATCCGCCTTGAAGTCGATGGTGGCGTGAAAGTAGATAACATTGCAGAAATTGCAGAAGCAGGGGCGGATACTTTTGTGGCTGGCTCAGCGATTTTTGATGCACCAGATTATCAAGCCGTGATTAGCCAAATGCGAAAAGCGTTGGAAAAATAGTACGAATAAAATTTTTGTGCTTTTAATGGATAATTTCTATTCATAATGGTAGAATACGCCAATCCACACATACAGAAAATGTAAGCAAACTTTTTTTAATTCTTGTGTGTCGTAATGATGTCTGGTTTGACCTATCTCTTTTAGGTTGCATTAAACAGAATTTCGATTACACTAATTAACTCTCGCATTCGCGATTTTATATAGGAAACCCAAAATGAGCATTGAAGAACGCGTAAAAAAAATTATCGTTGATCAATTAGGTGCAGATGCTGCACAAGTTAAACCTGAAGCTTCATTCATCGAAGATTTAGGTGCTGATTCTTTAGACACAGTTGAATTAGTAATGGCTTTAGAAGAAGAATTCGATATCGAAATTCCTGATGAAGAAGCTGAAAAAATCACAACAGTTCAATCTGCAATTGACTACGTGACAAAAGCTAACGCATAATTCTACAAGTAAGGCGGTTTTGAACCGCCTTATTTTTTTGCCTAAAATTCCCAAGGCATATAGGACAAAATAGATGCTAAAAAGCGGTAAGATTTTTAAGAAATCTTACCGCTTGTTTTTATCTAGGTTTTGCTACCACTGATAACCCATACCTGCTGCAATACCAGTATGACCTTGTGAATTCGCTGAACCAGACAATCGGATAATAACTTTACCGTTATCTGAAATGCGTGACATACCTAATGCTACACCATTTTGACCACGGAAGTTACCCGCTGCAACTGAAACCATATTTTTACCTGGTAAATAAGCCTGTGGTAATTGTGATGCGGCTAATGCCCCAGCAATACCTGCACGTGAATTACGATCCACATTGCCAATATGGTTGTGAATATTGTTCGCCACGCCTTTTAATTGGCTGACATTCACTGCATCGTGCGGAGCTCTACCATCAGCAACATTGGTAATGCGTTGTTCGCCCGCGTGAATGCCTTTCTCATCAATATTCACGTTATTTACAGTCACAGATTTCACGTTAATATTGTCTTTCAATTTAACAGTTACACCATTGTGATCAGCCACGGTTTCAATATTTTTACCATCGCCTTTCACGCCCACAGAATCACCCAATTTTTTCACGCCAGTTGAGCCTTTATCAGCATTAAAGGTCAAACCTTTGGTGGTTACGGTAGTGTGAGCATCTACACCTTTTTTGATGTCATCTTTGGCTTTATCCGTTAAATCAACAGCATAATCTGTTACCACTTTATTACTGCGAGTTTCAGCTTTAGACATTACCACTTTCACAGCCCCCTCTTTTGTGGCAATTACCGTTGCGGTGGTATCTTCCGCATCAATGGTATAAGTGGTTTTGCCTGCTTTATCTGTGGCAGCATTAACAGAAGTAATGTTTTTACCTGCTTTCACTTCCACATTTTTAATGTGGCTTGCGAAGTCTTTCAACTGTTTCACATTCACAGCATCAGTGTCTTTTTCACCCGCTTTTACATTAGTAATACGCGTTGCATTGCCATCTTGATCAGCCACTTTCAAACCATCATCTGTTTGAGTGATTTTAACTTTGACGTGACCACCGTTATCCACAAGGGTAATGCCTTCCACTTCTGGGGTTTTCTTCATCGCAATGGTGAGGGTATCGCCCTCTACTTTGGTGATGATATTTTTACCTTCATCAAATTTAGCATAGTCAGTATTGTCTTTGCCACCTTTGATGTTAACGGTAGTATTCATCTTCGCATCGTATGCTTTACCCGTATTACCGGCAAAGGTGAGTTTGCCATCAGTGAATTTTTTCTCAACTTGTTTAAGTTGATCCACATTCACTGCATCTTTGCCATCGGTACCTTCTTTCACATTATGAATTTGGTTACCCGCATTATCCAAACCTTTATTGGTTAAGCTAACGGATTTATTATTGCCCTCAGAAGGTTGAATTGTAATGCCGTTGCCATTGATGGTCGTTGTGCTAGTTGCATTACCTTTATCATCTTTCGTTTTAAACTCGGCTGAAGTTAAATCTTTGAGATCAGGATTTAAGTTCACTTTTACCTTACTTTCCACGCCATCACTTTCTGCCACAACGTTTGTATTGGTGCCGTTTACAAAATTAACTGCATCAAAAGGACGCACAAAATCAACCGCACTTCCGTTGGCTTTTAATCCCCAGCCCGCATTCAACACATCAGAAACGGTCGCCGCATGGTCGCCTGCTTTTTCAAGGATTTCAGCGGCTTTGCCTGCACTAATCGGTGCAACTTTGTTATTGGTTGAAAGTTTAGTAATACCATCCACATCGGTTGCATCTTTATCCGTATCACTCACACTTGGGAAGTGACTTGCAACGTTTGCCAATGCCATATTGCCTTGAGTGCTGTCGTGACCGTTATTCATTGAAGCAATCACGTTGTCTTTTTCTACCGCTTTGGCTTCTGCCATTGGTTTACCGGTATCTGGGTTGATATCATCTTCAATATAAAACTCATCACCCACTTTCACCAATTTATTGCCATCCGCATCGGTATAAACCACTGGCAATTGAGCTTCTTCCACCGCTTTTTGGGCATCCACATCAACGGTAATGGTACGAACGCCATTCACTGTTTTACCCGAAACTTTCGCCCCGTTAACACCCACAAATTTCACCTCATCGGCATTTTTCACGTGTTCAGAATAAGCCGTATTTGGATCGTCTGTGGATTTATCAGAAGATACTACCCAGCCCATTTTGCGTAAATCGCCCACGGTTGCGGCACTGTGATCATCAACGTTGTTATTGTTGAGGTTCACCAAGCCGTTTTTCGAACCGTCTTTATCGCCATAGGTTTTTAAGCCACTATCAACATTGGTAATACTATTACCACCGTTATCCAAGCCTTTATTTGTAAGGCTTACAGATTCTTTGGTGTTGTTATCAGATGGTTTAATAGTGATGCCGTTGCCATCAATTTTCGTGGTAATAGTTTTGCCATTTTCATCTGGTGCAGTGGTTAAATTCACCGTTTTGAAGTTCACGTCATCTTTTGTGCCGTACACAAATTTGTTGCCGTCTTTCTTCAATGCCATATTTTTACCAGATGCAAATTCCACTTTATCGCCCGCGTGGATCGCAGATTCGCCGTTTGCACTTTCTGTATTCACACTTTCATCGTGAGCAGCTTTCGCAGCTGTCCAGTAAGCAGAGTTCACGCTTTCAACCACTTTTTCGATGGTGATAAGTTTGTCTTTATCCCCCTCTTTCGGTTTCACTTGTCCTGGTTTTTCACCTTTTTCTTTATTTTCAGTTTTCACTGTTTCAGTTGAACCAGTATTCGCTTTAATGCCCTTGTCAGTCACAGTGATAGTGTCGCCATCGGTTTTGATGGTGACTTTGTTATCATCACCCACTTTGATGCCATCGCCTGCGTTCACGTTGTAAGTGATTTTGTTTGCGGTGCCGTTTTCATTAGTAACAACTGCTTCGGTACCTTTACCATCCACAAAGTTGATGGTGTCAAAAGGTCTGACAAAATCGACCGCTTTATTGTTACCTTGAAGGTTCCAACCAGCATTGAGTACATCGGAAACGGTCGCTGCGTGATCGCCTGATTTTTCAAGGATTTCGGCTGCTTTCGCTGCCGTGATTGGAGCTTCGGTATTTTTGGTTGAAAGTTTAGTGAAACCATCCACATCGGTTGCATCTTTGTTGGTATCACTCACACTTGGCAAGTGACTTGCCACATTTGCTAAAGCCATTGTACCTTCGGTGTCATTATCGCCATTGTTCATCGAGGCAATGACATCTTTAGTTTCAACCACTTTCGCATCTGCAACTGGTTTACCTGTTGCTGGATCAATATCATCCTCACGATAGAAATCCCCATCCACTTTCACCAATTTATTACCATCCGTATAGGTATAAACCACTGGCAATTGAGCTTCTTCCACCGCTTTTTGGGCATCCACATCGACGGTAATAGTACGAACGCCTTTCTCATCAGTTTTACCCGAAACTTTCGCCCCATTAATACCCACAAATTTCACTTCATCGGCATTTTTAACGGTATCGTTGTATGCTTTTGAGGTATCATCGGTCAATTTATCTGATGAAACCACCCAGCCCATTTTGCGTAAATCGCCCACGGTGGCTGCGTTGTTATCAGACACTACTTTGTCGCCTTCTTTCGATAAGTTCAATAAGCCATTGTTCGGTTTATTTGCATCGTTGTAGGTGGTTAATGCACTAGTGACATTAGTAATCACGTTATTACCATTGTCTAAACCGTTTTCAGTCAATGTCACATTAGATTTGGCTTTTTGACCTTCTGCTGGTTTAACAGGGGTAATGGCAATGCCATTGTTGGTAATCACAGTTTTCGGTGCGTTATCGTCAGTTTTGAACTCTGCTGAGGTTAAGCCTTTAAGTTCTTTCGCTAAACGAACGCTTAACTCTGTACCACCTGTGGTTGCATTTGGCGTAGAAACGACACCAATATTACCCTCAGACAATTTCGCTTTATCCGTTACGCCACCTTTTACATCCACTTGTTTATTGAGTTTAACGTTCGCAACATCGCCAACGTCTCCACCAAATTTCATTCCATCATCAAGAGTCGCGATTTTGTGCGTTTTGTCTTTATCGTCTGGTTTATTTGGATCCGCTTTTTCAACATAGACTAAGCGTGTTTCGCCATCTTTGCCATCGATACCGACTTTACCATCTTCGCCTTTAATGCTTAAACCGTTTTTACCATCTTTACCATTTAAGCCGATTGAACCATCTTTGCCGTTAATGACAACGCCTGCACCGTTTTCGCCATCTTTGCCGTCTTTACCATTTTTGCCAATGGTAACCACATCTTGAAGTCCGTAAGTGTAAGTCACGTTGCCGTTATCCACATTTTGTTTAACAGTTAAGTTATCGCCTGCACCGAAGTTTACGGATTTGCCTGTGGCGATGGTGGTTTCAACTGGTTTGCCATTGGTTTCACCTGTCGCATTTGTGCCTGTGGCGTTGGTGCTAAAGCTATAATTATTGATAGATTTCGCAAAATCACTTAAATCAATGACCGCACTTTTATCTGCAACTTCTTTACCTGTACCGTCTTGGTATTTCAACGTCACTTTGTTATCCACAACTTTGTAATGCGTTGCAGCTTGGTAGCCAGCTTCACCTTCTTTTCCTACTGCATTTGCGGTCGGTGCAATATGAAGCTCATCCTCTAAGTTTGCTACGGTGTGTTTGGTTTCTGCTTTATTCGGATCGGTTTGATAAGTAATGCGGTCACCGTCTTGTTTAATAGAGATCGGAGCAGTGTCACCTAATTTGATCTCTTTCGTATGAACGCTATCTAAGCCTTTAAGCTCTTTATCCAATGCAAAGGTAAATACGCCCTCGTTACGATTTACGTGTAAGTTTTTACCTGCTTTGAAGGTTAACTCACTACCTGCTGCAACACCTGTACCTTCATCATTGTTGGTTTCAGTCACTTCATCTTCAGAGTTATCCGCTTTTGCAAACTATTTCGCAGAATTGACCGCTTTCACCACGTTATCCACAGTGGCAAGTTTGCCATCATCACCATTTTTAACTTTGACTTTACCTTTGTTATTGCCGCTGTCAGATTCCACATCGCCAGTATTCGCTTTAATGCCGTTATTGCTGACAGTTAATGTATTGCCATCGGTTTTTACTTTTACCGCATTGTTACTTATTTCAAGACCATCGGCTGTCGTGATGTCATATTTCACATTGACGTTATCGCCGTCTTTGGTAACGGTGGAGGTGGTGGCATTGCCGTTGATAAAGTTCACTTGTTCGCCTGGATTGATCAGATCGACTTTGGTTTTATCATTGCTGCCAATATTCCAACCACTTTGGTTGATAGCTGTTGCAACGCCTTGGGCGGTGGTTAAACCATTTTGGCTATATGCACTATTCGCACCGCTCGTTTCCACTTTGCCGCTTTCATTAGCGGTTACACCTTGCACAACGGGGGTGTATTTCACTGTAGTTTTATCGCCTTCGCTAGTCACATCAAGACGCATCATATCGCCATTGGCAAAGGTTAAAGTTTGTTTGTTACCAATGGTGCTGACGTTTTTCTCTTTTGATGTTTTTTCTAATGTGGTGGTTGGTTTGCCGCCTGCTGGTGGAACCGTGGTTTTTGGCTCAAAGGTAGTGATATTGGAATTGATATTAAAGCTATAATCACTCGCTGTTGGGCTGGCGTTAATGGTTAATTTGCCTGTATCTTTATCTTCATCGATCGTGATATTGTTACCCGCTTCGATATTGGTGTTAATTTTCACAACACGTTTATCTTTATCGCCAGTAATATTAACCGTTGTGCCTTTACCATCGGCAAAATTCACTTCATCACCTGGTTTTACAATGCCGTTTTGTTTTGAATTGTGAGAAAGTTTCCAACCGCTATTGTTCACAGCATTCGATACGGCTTCCACAGTGGCAAGTCCGTTAGCATAATTATCGCCTGTGGTTTCAAATTTGCCGTTATTATTGACTTTAAATGTGCCTGTTGTTGTGCCAATTTCAATTTTCTTATCGCTAGCGGTAGTGGTAATAAATTTACATTTGGCGCAGCGACATCTGATGCTAATGTTGTTACGGTTCTACCAATACCAATAGAAACCGCCCCATTTTCACCCGAAATTTTGGCGTTATCCACGTTTTTAGAAAGGTTTTCATAGACGTTTTTACGGTCATCGCTGTCCATAGAAACCCCAGTTTTTCCACCGCCAACATCTGCATAAGAACGTGAACCCAACGCCACCCCACGCAATGATTCACTAATTGCATTATTACCAATGGCAACGCCTACGACAAAGCCTGGTTTATTCCAAGCATTAATCCCAATAGCAACACCGCCTGCGGCTTCTGTTTTTGCTCCATAACCAAGAGCAGTCGATTGAACCGTAGTCGCATTAGCGTGGAAACCAATCGCAATGGATTTCTCATTTAAGGCACTGGCATAACCACCAAGCGCAATAGAATCTTTTCCTTTTGCCACAGTATGAACAACTTTTTTCTCTTTTCCATACTCTGCACTATTACCCAAAGCAATAGATGAGTCGCCTATTGCTTGTGAGCCATAACCTAACGCCATTGAATTTGTACCGCTTGCATTAGATTCAAAACCTACTGCAGTAGAGTTAATTTTATCTGCGTGTGAATTTTTACCAATTGCAATGGCATCTTGCCCTTTGGCTCCTGTATTATCTTCATTCGTGCCACCACTGGATTTTATAGAAACATATTTTGTGCCTTGTAATTTGCCATCAGCAGTTTTAGTGATGGTTTTTCCATCCACTTTTACATCCAATGCGTAATTTTTTGCATTATTTGGACCGCTTGAAGCCACACTTACCGCACTGTTATCAGCTGCTGAAACGCTGGCTTGGGTGTTGGTATCTGCTGCACTGATGGTTAATTTTCCATTCGCTTTAGTAATACTAATATTGGAGCCTGCTTCAATATTGGTATTCACTTTAACAACACGTTTCCCTTCTGTGCCATCAATTGAAACCGTTGTGCCTTCACCATTCGCAAAGTTCACTTCATCGCCAAGTTTTACAATGCCGTTTTGTTCTGAATTGTGAGAAAGTTTCCAGCCGCTTAAATTTACAGCATTAGAAATCGCTTCCACAGTAGCAAGACCATTTACGTAGCCATTGCCTGTGGTTTCAAATTTACCGTTATTATTGACTTTGAATGTGCCTGTGGTGGTGCCAATTTCAATTTTTTTATCGCTGGCGGTAGTAGTAATAAAGCTACCTGTTTTACCTACAACAGATAAACGTTGATCATATAAGCGAACATCGCCTTTGCCTGAATCCCCTTGGAATGCAAGGTTCACGGATTTTAATTGAGCTACATTTACGGCATCGGTATCTTGTGTACCTGCGGCTAAATGATTAATTTGGCGGGTTTTGTCGGTATCCCCAATAGAAAGCCTAGCTAAGGTAGAAATGCGAGCTTTACCGACATTATTTGTAAGATTGGTGTATTTATTTGTGCGAGCCCCATCTGCATCTTGAGAAGCATCAAAACCTGTCGCCCCTTTATCAATCGTTGTATTGGATTCAAAACCAAGAGCGATACCATTTTCTAAACTTGCTGTCGCTTTAGGACCAATAGCTACTGCACGTTTTCCACTAGCAATAGTGCGGTTATTATTTTCGTAGTTTTGTTGATTGCTAGAACCTAACGCAATGGCTTCCTCACCAGTGCTTCGAGCAAAACGACCAATCGCAATACCACGAGCACCATCACTATAAGCTTCATCACCAATCGCAAGGGCACTGGTGTGCAATGTGGTTGCGTATAACCTAATGCGACGGTGCGAGCTTGTTTACTGGTTGCTTGATTACCAATTACCACAGCACTATTGGCATCACTTGGTACTTGATTACCGTGTAAATCGTATTTATCACCACTTTTCAATGCAATGGCATTTTTACCAATCGCAATCGCATTATCCCCTGTTGCCCCTAAACTATCTTAATTCGTACCACCATTTGAATTCACAGAAACATAGCGGTTATTAAATTCAAGAGTTTTACCATTTCAGGTAACGTTGATGGTTTTGGTGTCTTTGAAGGTAACAACATTATCGCCTGTAATTTTTTCATTTTGAGCGTTGTTAATTGGATTGCTGTTGGTATCAACATCTCTTAAGTACCATTTTGCAATTTCTTTAATACGTTCGGGTTTAAGCATTAAATTCCATTTTTTGTTCGTGTGGGTTATCGGTTGGAACAACGGTAATATCTGGAGATTCAATGTTGTAATGTTTAATTGAGCCTGCCACTGCTTTTAATTGTGCGACGTTGACGGCATCGGAATCTGCACTACCTGGTGCGACGTTGATAAGTTGGCGAGTGGTGCCTTGAGAACCTATAGACACAGGACCTTCAGAACCGCGAATGGTTTTTTTAATAACGTCCAATGCGTGCGGAGCATCCACTAATTTTACCGGTGCATAAACTTTATTTGGATCGCTACTTTCGTTATCGCCAAAGCCAGTGTTATCTTTATTAGCAAATTTGTCGTAATCTGGTGATGTAGAATCATCACTTTTACGAATGATGTAATCTCCTTTATTGAGTACTTTACGCACTGCTCCATCTTCACCAACAATAGTAGAGCCAGAACCTAATGCTACACTGCCTGAGACATTGGCTGTAGCGTGGGAACCTGCAGCGACTGTACCTTCTGCAGAAGCTAATGCACTATCCCCAAATGCAGCAGAAACTTTGCCTGTTGCATTGGCATTCGGACCAACAGCAGCAGACCAGTGTGTCGCTTTTGAACTAGCACCAACCGCAACACCATTATTGCCGTTTTGTTGACTACCAGATGTTAAAGAAACAATTTCAGCACCGTTACCAATTGCAATGGAATTTTCTGATATTGCCTTAGAATTATTCCCTACAGCAACTGAACTTGTGCCTGTTGCTTTGGCGTCACTACCAAATGCACTCGCATTATCTTTTGTGGCTTCAGTGCTTGCACCAACGGCGGTGGCAGCATTACCTGTTGCTTTTGCACCTTCTGGTTTATCAAGATCATTTCCACCTTTTAGATTACCAGAACCGATAGCAAGAGATGATTCCCCTGTTGCTTGGGTTTTTGCCCCTACGGCAGTAGATAACCAATTTGTAGCATTGGCATTTTTACCAACCGCAATACCTAATTGCTCGTGTGCATTTGCTGATTTACCAACCGCAACACCATAATCTTTGTTCGCGATTGCACCTTCACCAAAAGCCGCAGAGTTATTCCCTTTGGCTTGTGCACCAAACCCAACAGCAGTACCTAAACGGCCAGATGCTTGTGATGTCTCCCCTAACGCGATTGTACCAGAAGCACTCGCATTAGCACCTGAACCAATAGCAATAGAGGATTCACCACTATTTTGAGGAGATGTTTTTGCATTAAACCCTATTGCAATTGCACCAACTGCCGTGGCACTTGAAGTGTGCCCAATTGCAATACCTTTTGTATCTGAAAAGCTTTTATCACCGAGAGAAATACCACCTTGATCGGCTTGGTTAATGGCACTTTGAGAATGAGCACCTCTACCAATTGAAATCGTCCCATTTGCTGGAGCGTTAGCTGAATGACCAATAGCAATACCACCTGCATTAGAGGAAGTTCCACTACCAATGGAAATTCCACCTAATTGATCATGTTTAGAACCATCAGTAGATATTGAGTTTTTACCAATTGCAATGCCATCCTCTGATGCTGTCGTTGCAGAAACTTTATTATTTGGTCTTATTGATATTCCAGCTCCTGAGCCTTGACTAACAGCTGCGTTCGCACTACTTACCAACGCAATACCCGAAACAGCCGCCAACACAGCCGCACTTAACACGCGTTTTGATTTGGTTTTCCCTTTTGAACGACATAATTCAGAAGCAACCACCCAAGTTTGCATAGTGTGGCTCCAAACGATTTTATAAATCTTATTCATAATATTGTCTCCGGTATTGTTTCGCTCTTCTGGCGAATTAGATTTTAAAAATTTGATGAATTTAACTTGCGGATGCAAATAAAAATGAGCTAGGAATATACAAATCCTATCTATATTCAGCAGAGGGTTAAGCAAAGCAGAGAATCGTTCTCTAAGTGAAATATAATTCTTAATCAAAAAAACTCAAATAAACTTTTTAAATGGTTAAAAAAGCAAAAGAGAAAATGAAAGTGAATTGTTTAATAAAAACAGTCATAAATGAAATAATAAATAGGAAATTTACTCGAAAATATCTTTTCGAAAAAAGATAAAATTTCTCAAGACAAGACAAGACAAGACAAGACAAGCTTATTATTTATGTTTTCAGGGTTCAACAAAGTAATTTAATTTATTATTTTATTAAAATTAAATATCAATTTGAATAGAAATAAAAATTTTATGAAGTAAATATATATTTATGTTGGAAAGAATGGAATTAAAAAAATTCATACCTATTTTAAAATGGAAAACGTATTAAATACAAAAATATAATCAAAAGTAATCATTTGTTAAAAATTGATTGGATACAAGAGGGGCGAGATAGTAGATAAATATATAAAAGGAGAAAAAAGAAAATCCACTGCATGATAATAAAATGTGAAGTGGATTTCTCTATGGAATAGATGCTATGCCGTTTGTTCTGTCGAAAGCTGCCAACCCATTTGACGATATTGTTTGTAACGTTCACGAGCAGCGGCTTTGGCTGTTTCATCGACAGGAACGAATTCAATAATCTGGTTGAAACTGGCGGCAAAATCGGGAATGGTTGTTTGTAAGCTAATCAGTAAATCACGACGTTGGGCGTTACGTTTGCCTTTCCAACTGATTTCAATCGGGGTTGGATATTGAGTTGCTTCGCCAGAAAGATTATGCGGCACGAAAGAATCGGGATCTCTTGCCCAAAGGAGTTCGTCAATTTCAAAGGCTTGCTGTTCGTTCTCGCACGCAATCAATACGCGTTTGCCCAGTCGCCAAGCCTGTGCCGCAAGGTCGCTTGCCAGTTCATTGATGTTGTCTTTTTTTAATACGTAAAATTGGGCTTGTTTCACAAAATGATCCTTAAATTTCTCCTAAACGAGGTTGTATTTTTTGAATTGGTTTAATTGATAACCCTCGCCCCTTGAGGGAGAGGGATAATTTCAATGCGTTCAGCATTGAAATTCGGGAGAGGGGTAAGCGGTTATTTTTAACCGCTCTTTTGCAAAAGCGATACTGCCCCCTCTCTCTGCCAAAATTGCCTCACGCAATTTCGGCTGTCTCTCTCCCACAAGGGGAGAGAGTGATTCTTTCTCCAATTTTCTGCCAATACCCCAACGGAGTATATTTATGTTTAACCGTGGGTATTTATACCCAAGGCAATAACAACCCTCGCCCCTACAAGAGAACAACGCAGTAAATAATCCCCTAACCCACCCTTCCAATTCAATCAATACGTGGTAGTACAAAGTACGCAATCACAATACAGAGTCACTTGTACGGGGCTACACTGTATGAGTGAAACTGCCCGTCGTTTCTACTTCTATTAATTGCTATGCCTTAAGCGAGGTTGTATTCGCCTTGAATTGGAATGCCTGATTTTTATCTCCCTTGTGGGAAATCTATATGTAGGGTGTGTGAACGCAGTTCACGCACGCAAGCGGTAAATTTTCGTGCGTGGATTGTAAACAATCCACACACCCTACATTTGAAAATACTCAAATATCATTCAACCAATTTGCTTGTTGAATTTGCGTATCTAACTGGCGATGTTGTTTCGCAATCTCATCAATTTGCTTGCGGATATTTTTTACATCAATTGCCGCAAGGGTTTTGATTTCGCTGCGGCTGTAGCGATCAAAGGTTTGAGTAGCAGCATCCGCAAGGTTAATCAGCGTGTTATGTTCCGCTTTCAAGCGATCGCGTTTTGCCAATGCTTCAACCATTAATTGCCCATTTTCAAGTTGAATGCGGTTGTTGGCTAAATTGATCTTTACAATCAGCTGCTCTAATTCAGCTGCAACTTGACGATATTCTGCCAATAATGAAACGGGCGATTCTGCAGGTTCTTCGCCCTCTTGATATTGGGCGTTTTGGTTTAAACGTTGTTTTAGTTGTTCTAAACGGCGTTGTAAATCGGCTCGTTCAATTAAGGCTTCAGCTAATTTCATAGAATGTCCTTGAACTAAATAAATTTACAATACTCTAACACAACCCTTACACTATTTCGATAAAAATAGTGGTAAGATCGCATCACTTTTATTTATTTTAAGGAGTTATTATGGGCTTATTTGATTTTGTAGGCGACATTGGTCGTAAATTATTTAATAAAGAAGAAGACGCATCAAAAGCGGTTACTGAGCATTTAGCACAAGACAATCCAGGTGTGGAAAACGTGCAAGTGACCGTTGAAAATGGCGTGGCAACATTATCTGGTGCGGCTTCAACTGCAGCTGCAATTGAGAAAGCGGTGTTAATGGCAGGCAACGTGGCAGGAATTAATACCGTTAATATTGATAACGTGCAGCTTGCAAGCGGTGAAAAAATTGGTTCAGATGACGAATTTTATGTGATCCAAAAAGGCGATAGCTTATGGAAAATTGCGGAGAAAGCGTATGGCAACGGTGCAAAATACACGGCAATTTTCGAAGCAAATCGCGAAGTGATTAAAGACGCAGATAAAATCTTCCCAGGTCAAAAAATCCGTATTCCAAAAGGTTTATAATCTGATTTAAGCTAAAAAACGGAGAAATGATTTACTTTCTCCGTTTTTTTATTGGGTTTATTAAATCGAGTGGCGTTGTTACTCTTGCCAGAACAGCTTTTGAACGTTACAATGCCTGTCTATTTCTCCATCTTTTTATACTCAACATTGAGGTTTAAGAATGTCAATTTCTATCGAAACTTTAGAAGGCTTACAACGCCGTGCAACAATTACCGTAGCAGCTGATAAAATCGAAGCAGCTTACAAAGAACAATTAAAAGGCTATGCGAAAAACGCTCGTGTAGATGGTTTCCGTAAAGGTAAAGTGCCTCACTCAATCATCGAACAACGTTTCGGTATGGCAGCTCGTCAAGATGTGTTATCTGATGAAATGCAACGTGCATTCTTTGATGCAGTTATCGCTGAAAAAATCAACCTTGCAGGTCGTCCAACTTTCACACCAAACAACTACCAACCAGGTCAAGATTTCTCTTTCTCTGTCACTTTTGAAGTATTCCCAGAAGTTGAATTAAAAGGCTTAGAAAACATCGAAGTTGAAAAACCAGTGGTTGAAATCACTGATGCAGATTTAGACAAAATGGTTGATGTTTTACGCAAACAACAAGCAACTTGGGCAGAAAGCCAAGAAGCTGCGAAAGCAGAAGATCGCGTTGTGATCGACTTCGTAGGTTCTGTAGATGGCGAAGAATTCGAAGGCGGTAAAGCAACTGACTTCGTACTTGCAATGGGCCAAGGTCGTATGATTCCTGGTTTTGAAGAAGGTATCGTAGGTCACAAAGCGGGCGAGCAATTCGATATTGATGTAACTTTCCCGGCAGAATACCATGCTGAAAACTTAAAAGGTAAAGCAGCAAAATTTGCGATTACCTTGAAAAAAGTAGAAAACATCGTATTACCTGAATTAACAGAAGAGTTCGTGAAAAAATTCGGTAACGCAAAATCAGTAGACGATTTACGTGCAGAAATCAAGAAAAATATGCAACGTGAATTAAACAACGCAGTCACTGCACGTGTGAAAAACCAAGTAATCAACGGCTTAATTGCTCAAAACGACATTGAAGTACCTGCAGCAGCTGTTGCTGAAGAAGTGGATGTATTACGTCAACAAGCAGTACAACGTTTCGGTGGCAAACCAGAAATGGCAGCACAATTACCTGCTGAGTTATTCGAAGCAGAAGCAAAACGCCGTGTTCAAGTAGGTTTATTACTTTCAACCGTTATCGGTTCGAACGAATTAAAAGTAGATGAAGCACGTGTTGAAGCAATGATCGGTGACATCGCATCAGCTTACGAACAACCAGCTGAAGTGGTTGAATACTATGCGAAAAACCGTCAATTAACTGAAAACATCCGCAATGTGGTGTTAGAAGAGCAAGCGGTTGATGCAGTACTTGCAAAAGCGAAAGTGACAGAAAAAGCAATGTCATTCGATGAGTTAATGCAATCACAAGTTCAAGCTTAATTGTTAAGAAGCCGCTCGTATTCGGGCGGTTTTATTTATTCCGTGGGTAATTTATTACCCACGGTTAAGCATAGACATACCCCTTTGGGGTATATAAGCGAGGAACTATGGACTTAACATTTACTCAACAACTTCAACAGTTTATCGCAAACCATCCGTTACTGATTGCGGCTTGGGTGGCGGTATTTGTGATCACCCTTTACACCTTATATAAAGGGGCAACTAGCAAATTCAAAGTGATTGAAAATGCCGATGCGGTGCAGTTAGTAAATAACGAAGATGGTGTTTTCTTAGATGTACGTTCAGACGATGAATTCCGCAAAGGGCACATCGTAGAAAGTCATTCAGTTCATCCAACCGACATCAAAGAAAGCAAAACCACATCAATCGATAAATTCAAAGATCGCCCTGTGATTGTAGTGGATACGAATGGCTTTAATGCGAGCAAAATCGCAGAACAATTAGTTAAACACGGCTTTGAAAAAGTTTACGTGCTTAAAGAAGGTATTGTAGGCTGGAAAGCAGCAAACCTTCCAACAGTAAAAAAATAAGGAAATCCTATGTCTGAAGAAAACAAAGTGGCAGAACAAGAAGAGCAAAAATTCGAATTTCAAATTCAACGTATTTACGTAAAAGATGTCTCTTTTGAAGCCCCAAATTTACCGACAATTTTCCATCAAGAATGGAAACCACAGCTTGGTTTTGAATTAGATACAGAAACGCGTGAGTTAGGCGAAGATCTTTACGAAGTAGTATTACACATCAATGTTTCAACCACACTAGAAGATAGCGGTGATACTGCTTTCATCTGTGAAGTAAAACAAGCAGGTGTGTTCACCATTAAAGGTATTGAAGGATTACAATTAGCACACTGCTTATCAGCACAATGCCCTGAAATCCTTTACCCATACGCACGTGAGTTAATCGCAAGCCTTGTAAACCGTGGCACATTCCCAGCATTAAATCTTTCTCCTGTGAACTTTAATGCCTTATTTGCGGATTATGTTGAGCGTTTAGAAGCAGCTTCTGAAGAAGCTCCAGCAACAAACTAATAACTAACGCCATTTAGCGAAATATTAAATGGCGTTTTTTATTATCCAACATCTATTCTTTTATTCAGCATACCCTACTAAATTACTGGGTATTTTCTTTACAAAATTTACATTTAAAGTAAACTACGGCAATTTTTATTGAGTATTCCGAAAAAGAAATATGAATCATCGTTTTAAAATTAAAGCGATAGCACTTTTAGTTGCTTTCGCTATTTCCCCTCTTCACGCGGCTATCACTCGTTCGGATGTTGATTATCAATATTTCCGTGATATTGCTGAGAATAAAGGTAAATTTAGTGTAGGGGCGACGAATATTACCGTTTATAACCGTGATGGAAATGCAGTTGGAACGATGCTTCCTGATGGAATTCCTATGCCAGACTTAAGTGCTGCAAGCCGTGTAACAGGGGTTGCAACGCTAGTTGGCGATCAATTTATTTCTAGTGTAGCTCATAATACGGGTTATACGGATGTGAGTTTTGGTTATTCTAACAATAATCCAGATGCCCATTATTACAATTACCAGCTAGTAAATCGTCACGATTACCGTACGCCACGTAAATATGGTGCGGATGACTATCAAACCCCTCGTTTAAATAAATTAGTGACTGAAGTGGCACCTGTGGCAGGTTCTCCTGCAGGAACTACGGGTACAGACTATTTTGTTAATGGTGTATCCAAAGGGCGATACACTTACTTTATTCGCGTAGGTAGTGGCTCTCAAGCTATTCAAGATGCTGACGGTACTAATAAAAGTCTTACGAATGCGTATCGATATTTGATCGGTGGAACCCCACTGGTACCGTTCCAATCAAGTAATGGAGATAACGGTGCGATTAACTTTAAAGGAAATACTTATTCCGATGTTCTAGGTCCAATGGCAACAATGACGCAAAGCGGCGATAGTGGCTCAGGACTCTATGCTTGGGATTCTGTTGACAAGCGGTGGGTTTTTGCTGGCGTTTTACGTGGAGCAGGCTCGCACGGTGGGCAAACTACGAATATCTATATTCTCTACAAGCCAGAACATCTTGAAAAAGTAATTAATGAAGCGACTGCAGGTACAATTAAAACGACGCAAAATGCGGAGCTCACTTGGGCAGTTGATAAAAATGATAGTACTAACAGTATTATTAGTGGCAACCAAATCAAATTAGATGTGGGGTTAAATAACCCAGCTCTTTCTGCACCAAAATCAAACCCTGCGTTAGATAATGGTAAAACCGTCTATTTTACTGGTGAGAATAGCACACTTACTTTAGCTGAATCTCTCAATCAAGGAGCGGGAGCATTATATTTCTCCAATAATATGGTGGTAAAAGGGGCTAATGACCAAGTGACTTGGTTAGGAGCTGGGGTTTCTGTTGATAAAGATAAAACCGTTGAGTGGCAAGTTAAGAACCCAGAAAATGACCGCTTATCAAAACTAGGGGCGGGTACATTAGTTGTCAATGGCGTAGGAGAAAATAAAGGTTCTATCAGTATTGGCGATGGAACTGTTATTTTAGCCCAAAAAGCAGATGCAAATGGTAAAAAACAAGCCTTCAGTGAAGTAGGTATCGTGAGTGGTCGCTCAACGCTTGTGCTTACTGATAATGAACAAGTAAACCCAAATAATATCTATTTTGGCTATCGTGGTGGCCGTTTAGATATGAACGGCAACGATGCTAAGTTTGGTTATATTCAAAACGTAGATTCAGGGGCACAGGTTGTAAACCATAACGCACAAGCTACTTCGGATGTGGTGATTACAGGTAAAACGCTTTATAAACCTGAAGATCTCGTGTGGAAAGAGTGGAACCAAAAAGGCGGGGATATTTATAAATATATCAATACTCATCAGAAAAATCGTACTGATTACTTTGTGTCTTCAACAGGTAGCGTAGGAAAATATTTCCCAACGAATGGACAAAGTAACGCAGATTGGGAATTTCTAGGCAGTAACGAGGCTGAAGCGGTTGCGAAAGTACTTGAGCGAAAAAATAATGCTTTGCTGACCACAGCTTATAACGGCTATTTTGGTGAGACCGATAAAACACTCACCAACGGTAAGCTAAATGTGACTTATAGCCCTGAAAATAAAAACGCCCGTTTAGTGATTACAGGGGGAACGGAGTTAAATGGCGATCTTACCGCAACAGCAGGTCAGCTTTTACTTTCAGGTTTGCCTACACCACACGCCTATGATGTATTAAACAATAAAGAAGTGATTTACGATGATGACTGGATTAACAGCAACTTTAATGCGACCAGCATTAACGCACAAGGCAATTCAACGGTTTATATTGGCCGAAATGTGGCGTCGGTAAATTCAAATTTTAGTGCGGATAGCAATGCTTCCCTTAACTTAGGTTTTATTGATAATAAAACGCCCGTTTGCGTACGTTTAAGTTATACGGGTAATGTGGAGTGTAACTTACAAGATATTCATAGCAATGCTTCACTAGCAGCAACGGTACCTACTACCGCATTAAATGGCGATGTTGTTTTAACTAACCAGAGTGCCTTAAATCTTGGCAAAGCGACCCTAACGGGGAAAATGGCGGGAGAGAAAACGACATCGGTTTCTTTAAGTCCTCTTTCAAAATGGGTAATGACGGGAGATAGCACTATTGGTAGCCTTGCCTTAAGCGAAGGTTCAAGCATTATCTTGAATGATGCAAGCGGTCAAAATTCAGTTAAACATTACAATACCCTTAAAGTGCAAGGCGATTTAACAGGGAAAGGCGTATTTTCTTATTTCACTGATATTGCTCGTAATGTAAGCGATAAAGTGCTTGTAGATGGCAACGCTTCTGGCGATTTCCATTTGGCGGTAAATGATTCAGGTCGTGAACCATTTTCGCCTGATCGTTTGGATCTATTGGAAGTAAAAGGGCAAAAATCTAATTTAAACGTAAGTTTAACTAACGCTAATGGCGTGGTTGATTTAGGTGCTTATCGTTATAGCCTAATTACTGAAGGGGATATTTTCCGTTTATACAGCCCGAAAAAAGAGCAAGAGGTTGCTGAGCAAAAAGCTGAAGAGGAACGTAAGGCAGAGGAAGCTCGCAAAGCGGAAGAGGCTCGTTTAGCTGAGGAAGCCCGTAAAGCGGAAGAAGCACGATTAGCCGAAGAAGCTCGTAAAGCAGAAGAGGCTCGTTTAGCCGAAGAAGCTCGTAAAGCCGAGGAAGCTCGTAAGGCGGAAGAAGAACGATTAGCCGAAGAGGCTCGTTTAGCGGAAGAGGCTCGTTTAGCTGAGGAAGCTCGTAAAGCCGAAGAGGCTCGTTTAGCTGAGGAAGCCCGTAAAGCCGAAGAGGCTCGTTTAGCTGAGGAAGCCCGTAAAGCGGAAGAAGCACGATTAGCCGA
>CAUUKJ010000008.1:0-105020 GCA_963545995.1 uncultured Haemophilus sp. | reverse complement strand
AATTGTTTGGATAATGCGGCAATGGAAAGCTTTTTTGGGTGAATGAAAACGGAGTGCTTTCACGGAAAATCGTTTACTAGCATTGATGAACTTGAAAAGGTTATCAATGATTATGTCCGGTACTATAATGAAGAACGAATCCAATTAAAATTAAAAGGACTGAGTCCGATACAATATCGAAAGCAGTCCTTTAAATAACAGTCTAACTTTTTGGGGGCAGATCACCTTTATATCCAAAATTACTAAAATTTATAATTCAAACTCATAATAAAAGTTCTTCCACGAGCAAAGTTATAAAGCACGGTTTTATCTGAACCACCGTTACAAGCAGAAGGATCTTTCGCACATTCGATAGAATTATTTAAACTTGAATAATAACGTTGCGAAGCCGCATCATTTCCAGCATCTAACGGATCAACATAACGCTTATCTAACAGATTTTGTACTTCCGCTTTAATAATCAAATCTTTGATTGGTTCATAGCTGACGTGTAAATCTAAAATAATCGGTTGTTTTTCAATCTCTTCCGTTTTCTTAATGGCATAGTAAGTTCTATCACCCGCGGTATTTAATTCAAAGTGAGATCCGTTGATATATTCTTCTCGAATGGTCGCACGTTTACTTTTTCCATAATAACGTGCTGCGATACCCAAGGTTAATTTTTTATCAAACCAACGTGTGCCAAGCTCTAATCTGCCGTAATCTTTCGGTAACATTGAAACGCGAGATAAGCCGTAACCCTGTTTCAAAATATCTTCTTTTGATGCATTATTAGGACGTGGGCTAGCATCGGCATAATTAGTTGGTTGATTCGTACGTTGATAAGCGTAAGAGAAATTCGCAAAGAAACGTCCCATATCATAATTAAGCTCTAACTCGGCACCGCTTTTTTTCACGATCGGCTCATAATTTTGATGAGCGATGGTAAAGCGAAAACCATTCGTGTTTGCCCACGTAGGTACAATGCCATCTCGCCACCAAACACCGTAAACATTATGGATATAGTTTTTAATAAAACTACGATAACCTACTAATTTCACACCTAATACATCGTCTTGAGTAAACAATCCTTTTTTATAGGTGTTAAAGCCTAGTTGATAGGTTTCCGCCCGTTCCGGTTTCAATGCAGTATTCACCCCCGCATCAGACACTTGAGAGAAAAACATCTCTTGAATATTCGGCATTCTGTGTGTGCGTGAATAAGTGAAAAATGGCATAAAATAATCACTTAGCTCTGCACTTAATGTAGCAGAATGATTGAATGCCTTTTTATGACCTGATTTATGTAAAATCGGTTCATTAATTTGATCCGCTGTATTTTCATATCCAACATACTCACCATTAAACGCATAATGGGTGAAATTAACGCTGTAATCTAAATGATAAATGCCTTTAGAAAGTCCAGTATCAAAATACACCGTTTTAAATTTCTGCTTACCTGAAGGTTGTAAAATCACTGAACGCTGTGGCAGTAAATTACGACTACCTTTAAATCGTCCTAAATTACTGTAGTTACCTTGATCATGTGAAGCATCATCATAAAACAAGCTTAATTCTTCTGGAAAACGGTTTTTACTGTATTCATTAGTAAAATAGTTAAACCCTAATGTGGTTTTTAAATCGATTTCTTTTGGCAATAAGAAGGTATAGCTGTTATTTATATCAACAATATTGGCCACATTCTTGGTAATAAGTTTGTCTGCAACTTGCCAACCTGCAAAAAAGCCACCCTTAGGATAAATGGTTTTGCCAATGTTATGTGCTGCCATTAAATTAAGATCAAGATAGTTGTGATCATTAAAGTTATAATTGAATTGGTAATTACGGTTTTCTATTTTACGTGAGCCAATTTTATTATCTAATGTACGTAATTGTGCCCCTAGCGTATGGTGATCATCGCCATATTCAAATTTTAACAAATGGCTACGCGAGCGTGATTGCAAACTACCTGGCTCAATCGGTGCAACACTATATTGATCTTTATTGCGTTCAAATGAGTCATTTGTAGAATTTACTTCATCCTGTAATTCAGGTATTTCTTGAGGCTTAGAGCCATTTGCTAATTCTTTTAAAATTTTCTTTCTTGTTTCATTTTTATAGTTATCAAGTTGATAGCGAGATGTATTGTAACGTGGCTCATCTGGCGTGTCTTCTTCACTAATATAATCGTAATTTTCTTCTTGTCGTTCAATTCGAGTAATACAGCCTGGGGTTCTTGTTTCGATAGCTCCAGTTAGTTCATCTGTAGTTGTAATGGGATCTGTATTCCCATTAAATATTGGAGTTGGAGCATTACAAGACCAATGATTTTTGTTTAAATCAGGTGTCCATTGCCCTGCAGGATTTAAAACATAACCCGCATTACGAAAATAAGCTTCTTTTTCTTTCGCTAGAATATCCTGCCCTAATGATGCTAATCGTTCTCCGCCACCGATACGATAATCTTGTGAAACTTCACGTTGGCTATAACCATACACCATGCCTACATAGCCACCATTATCAAGCCATTTTCTGCTTGCAGCCATCGTCATAAAATTGGATTTAGTAGCATTGCTTCCTGTCATTCCTTTCAGAATAAAGCCAAATGGTTTGTCATCGGTAATGACATCATTAACGCCTAATGTTCTAAAATTAGCACTGCCCGATAATGCATTTATACCGCTTGTTCCCGAAAAGTTACTTTTATTGACATCTACACCTGCAATAAAATTAGGATCGATTGCCGCACCAAATTGAGAACTTCCGCCTGATTGACCAGAGTCTAAGGCTGTAGAATAGAAGGTCTGGGTTACACCATCAACCATAGTATTGACACGACCTAATCCATTTTCGCCACGAATATTTACAGAAACCACACCCGAACCTTTATCTTGCTGAGTAAATGCCCCTGGAATGCTCCGAATCACTTGGTCAATGGTTTGGGTTTCCTTAAATACATTTTCACGCGTACTTTTTGCTTTGGCTTCAGTGAAGGGCTTCTTATCGTTACTCACTTCGCTAGACTTTACTTGGATTTCATCTAGTACTAAATCTGCATTAGCAAATTGAGCTACCCCCAGTAATGATAATGTAATGATATTAAGCGAAAACTTTTTGCTCATTTTATCTCCTTTTATTTTTTATGGTTATTTAATGAAAATGGCTCGCATTCTCTATCTAAAAACCACTATATTCAAATGGTTTTTACCTATCAATTTAAAATAAATTGCTAAATAAATGAAAGAGAAAGAAAAATGGCAAATAAAAAAGCGGATAAAGTTAAATCCATTACTTTATCCGCTTTACTTACTAGGTAAATGATATGAGATTAATTTTTAATTATTTAGCACAACCGCAAGTGTTTACTTTGTCTTCGAAACGACGTGCTGCTTCGTCCCAGTTTACTACGTTCCAGAATGCTTTGATGTAGTCTGGGCGGCGGTTTTGGTAGTTTAAATAGTAAGCGTGTTCCCAAACGTCTAAGCCTAAGATTGGGTAGCCTGAAACGCCAGCCACTTCTTTACCCATTAAAGGTGAATCTTGGTTTGCTGTAGAAACAACGACTAATTTACCCTCTTCTAATACTAACCATGCCCAGCCTGAACCGAAACGAGTTGCTGCAGCTTGTTCAAATTGTGCTTGGAATGTTTCAACAGAACCGAAATCACGCTCAATTGCGTCTTTTAATGCACCTTGTAAAGTTGTGCCAGTTTTTAAACCTTTCCAGAATAACGTATGGTTTACGTGACCGCCCACATTGTTACGTACCGCAACACGTTTTTCTGCTGGAACTTGCTCAAGGTTTGAAATTAATTTACCTGGGCATTGTTCTAATAATTCTGGGTATGCTTCTAATGCCGCATTTGCATTGTTTACATAAGTTTGGTGATGTTTAGAATGGTGAATTTCCATTGTTTTTGCATCGAAGTGTGGTTCTAACGCATCGTATGCGTAACCTAATTCTGGTAATGTGTATGCCATTGTTATTATCCTCAAATAAATAATAGGTAAAACTTGAGCTAAAACTCGTCTTTATCTTAGCAAAAAATAGGCGGTTAATATACTATAATTTGATCTATCGCAAATATTTATAATGTTTTTGCTAAAATATGACCGCTTGTCGATATGCTTATCGTTCAAAATTTATCAAAGGAAAGTTTATGATTCAACAAACGCTATGCTTAATTAAACCCGATGCCACCAAACGTCATTTAATCGGCAAAATCTTATCGCATTTAGAAGACGCAGGACTAACCATTAAAGCCTTAAAAAAAATTCAACTTACCCGTGAGCAAGCGGAAGGCTTTTACGCAGAGCATCAAGGACGTGAATATTTCAAACCGCTTGTCGATTTTATGATTTCAGCCCCAGTGGTTGCGGTAGTGCTTGAAGGCGAAAATGCGGTCGCAAATTACCGTGCTTTAATGGGAGCAACGAAACCTGAAGATCAAAAAGAAGGTACATTGCGTAAAATGTATGCCTTAAGCGGGCGTGAAAATTCGGTTCACGGTTCAGATTCACTTGAATCAGCCCAACGTGAAATTGCCTATTTCTTTACGCCAAATGAGATTGTTTAGTAAATAAAAAGTGTAAAAAATGTGATAAAGAGCTGAAAATTGCCATTTTAAGGTGTTTTTTCCGCTCTTTTTTTATTTTTGCTAGAACGATTTAGCTAAAATGAGTTACAATCTCAATCATTTTTTTATTTTAAAATCACCTTTCATAAGGAGCAAAAATGCTTAATTTATCGGCACAAAATATCCGTTTAAATGGCAGTGCAGCAAACAAAGAAGAGGCAATTAAATTAGTTGCCGCAGGTTTGGTTGCAAATGGCAATGTAGAAAATGGTTATGAAGCTGGAATGCTTGCTCGTGAGCAACAAACTTCAACCTTTTTAGGTAACGGGATTGCCATCCCACACGGCACGTTAGACACACGTGGTCTTGTTAAAAACACTGGCGTGCAAATCATTCAATTCCCACAAGGGATCGAATGGGGCGAAGGTAACATCGCTTATGTGGCAATCGGGATCGCTGCAAAATCAGACGAGCATTTAACCTTACTCCGTCAATTAACTACGGTGTTAAGCGATGAAGAAGCTGCTGAAAAATTAGTAAAAACACAAGACGTGCAAGAGTTTGCTGATATTTTAAGTGGAAAAAAAACACTTCCAACGATTAGCGAAGAAAATATTTCGTTAAACATCGATACTTCAAGCCTGATTACTTTATCTGCTGTGAATGCAGGTAAATTGCAAGAAAAAGGTTATGTAAATCAACAATTTATTAGTGATGCAGTTGCTCAAACTCCATTAGCTTTAGGCAACAATGTATTTGTTGTAGATAGTGCTAAAGGCAATCTTGCGAATGGTATTGCAGTTGCTCGTAGCACGCAAGGTCAAACTTTAGTGAGCGTAGCCGCGGTTGATAACGGCTTAGAAACTCAATTAGCCCGCTTATTAAATGCAGAAACTCGCACACAATTAGCAGCGGCGACAGCAGCTCAAATCGTGGCATTATTTAATGGACAAGCGGTTGAAATTGCGACACAAACTGCAAACGCAGCGGCGGTTGGTCAAGTAATTGGTACCTTTACCGTACGTAATGAAAACGGTATTCACGCACGCCCAAGTGCAGTATTAGTGCAAACCTTAAAACCGTTTGCAGCGAAAATTACCGTCGAAAACTTAGATCGTGGCACGGCACCTGCAAATGCGAAAAGCACAATGAAAGTGGTCGCTCTTGGTGCATCTAAAGGGGCTCGCTTACGTTTTGTTGCTGAAGGCGAAGATGCTCAACAAGCAATGGAAATCTTAGCAAAAGCCTTTGAATCAGGCTTAGGCGAAAGCGTAACTTTCGTACCAGAAGTGGCGGACACGATTGAAGGTGGCGTAGCTCAAACTGCTCCTGCTCAACAAGCACAAACAGCAGAACAAGCACCTGCAGTCGCAGAAGGGGCATTAGAAGCGACATTTGTGATTAAAAACGAACACGGTTTACACGCTCGCCCAAGTGCGGTGTTAGTGAATGAAGTGAAAAAATATGCTTCAAAAATTGAAGTGCAAAATGTTGATAAAAACTCACCGCTTGTGAGTGCAAAAAGCTTGATGAAAATCGTTGCACTTGGCGTAACAAAAGGTACAACTTTACGTTTTGTGGCAGCAGGTGACGATGCGGAAGCTGCACTTAAAGGCATTAGTGCAGCAATTGAAGCTGGTTTAGGCGAAAAATAAGGCAGGTAGAAAATGCGTATTGCAACTGTAACTTTAAACCCTGCTTTCGACTTAGTAGGGCGTTTAGCTCGCATTGAAATTGGCGAAGTAAATACCGTAGAAACCCTTGGCTTATACCCTGCAGGTAAAGGCATCAATGTGGCAAAAGTATTGGCAGATCTTGGGGCTAAACTTTCTGTAACAGGCTTTTTAGGCGAAGAAAACCAAGGTGATTTCGTGCAATCTTTCGCACAAAATGGCGTAGAAGATAAGTTTTACCGCATTGCAGGTAAAACCCGTATTAACGTAAAAATTACCGAAACGGAAGCGGATGTCACCGACCTTAACTTCTTAGGTTTTGAAATCAGCGAAAAAGATTGGGATGCGTTTACCCGTGAAAGTCAATCTTGGGAAAGCCAATATGACTTAGTTGCGGTTTGTGGTTCATTACCGCGTGGTGTAACGCCAGAGCAGTTCGCAGCTTGGTTAGAAAGTTTACATCAACAAGGCTTAAAAGTGGTGTTAGATAGCTCAAATGCAGCATTGACTGCAGGCTTAAAAGCTCATCCTTGGTTAGTTAAACCAAACCGTCGCGAGCTTGAAGTTTGGGCTGGTCGCTCATTAAATACGATTGAAGAAGTGATTGAAGCCGCTGAACAACTTCGTTCACACGGCATTGAAAACGTGATTATTTCAATGGGCGAAAAAGGCTCAGTATGGTTTAACAGCGAAGGTGTATTGCAGGCTCAACCGCCACGTTGCGAAAATGTTGTCAGCACCGTAGGGGCAGGCGACTCAATGGTGGCTGGTTTAATTTATGGCTTTAGCCAAGGTTGGGATAAAGCGAAAACCTTAAGTTTCGCGAGTGCGACTTCAGCCTTAGCCGTTTCACAAAGCAATGTTGGCATTAGCGATAAACAAGCCTTAGAGCAAATTTTAGCTCAAGTGAAATTAACGAATTTATCAACTTTATAATAGGAATACTCTATGAATTTTTCATTTGTTTTTCCAGCACAACTAGGTAAGGCTCGTGCTTACTTAGTTAATGAAGTGCTTACAGCAGCGGCAAAACAACAAGGACACGCTGTTGTTGAAGCAAATCAAGCCGATTTTGTCGTCTTATTTGACGACCAAGTGCCTGCCGTTGCAGCAGGCAAAAAAGGAGCTGTTTTAAACTTAGATGCAGCTTTCGCAAATCCTGAAAACGCATTAAAACAAGCGGTAGAAAATGCAAAAACTTTTGAAAATGCGACCGCTTCATCATCACTTTCTGCTAGTGGCGTGAAAAATATTGTTGCCGTCACTGCTTGCCCGACAGGTGTGGCTCATACCTTTATGTCTGCTGAAGCGATTGAAAACTATGCAAAAGCACAAGGTTGGAACGTTCGCGTAGAAACACGTGGTCAAGTAGGTGCGGGTAATCCAATTACGCCTGAAGAAGTTGCTGCAGCGGATTTAGTATTCGTAGCCGCAGACATTGATGTGCCGTTAGATAAATTCAAAGGTAAACCGATGTATCGCACTTCAACAGGTTTAGCCTTGAAGAAAACCGCACAAGAGTTTGAAAAAGCTTTCAAAGAAGCGAAAGTGTTCGAAGGTGCAACCACTCAAGCGACTGAAACCAAAACCGAAGAGAAAAAAGGTGTTTATAAACACTTAATGACAGGTGTATCGCATATGCTTCCGCTTGTTGTTGCGGGTGGTTTGTTAATCGCTGTGTCATTTATGTTCGGGATTGAAGCGTTCAAAGATGAAACCATTGCAGGCGGCTTGCCAAAAGCGTTAATGGACATCGGTGGCGGTGCGGCATTCCACTTAATGATTGCAGTATTCGCAGGTTATGTAGCATTCTCAATTGCAGACCGTCCAGGGTTAGCAGTTGGTTTGATTGGTGGTATGTTAGCAACCACTGCTGGAGCGGGGATTTTAGGCGGTATCGTTGCTGGTTTCCTTGCAGGTTATGTGGTGAAATTCTTAAATGACATCATCAAATTACCACCAAGTTTTACTTCGTTAAAACCAATCTTAATCCTACCGCTTTTCGGTGCGGCAATTGTTGGTTTATTGATGATTTACCTCATCAACCCACCTGTTAAAGCGTTAATGGACGCATTAGTGGACTGGTTAAACACAATGGGTCAAACCAATGCGGTGATTTTAGGGCTTATTCTTGGTGCGATGATGTGTGTGGATATGGGCGGTCCTGTTAATAAAGCGGCTTATACCTTCGGTGTGGGCTTAATCGCTTCACAACAATACGTACCAATGGCAGCCGTAATGGCAGCGGGTATGGTTCCACCTATCGGTATGGCAATCGCAACATTACTTGCTCGTAGTAAATTTACAGCAAACCAACGTGATGCAGGTAAAGCGTCATTTGTACTTGGTTTATGCTTTATTTCAGAAGGTGCGTTACCATTCGTGGCAGCAGACCCAGTACGCGTAATTATTTCTTCTGTGTTAGGTGGTGCAACCGCAGGTGCAATCTCAATGGGCTTAGGTATTACCCTACAAGCACCACACGGTGGTTTATTCGTGATTCCATTTGTTTCACAACCTTTGATGTACTTAGGTGCAATCGCATTAGGTTCTGTAGTAACAGGTGTGGTTTACAGCGTTATTAAACAAAAAGCAGCAGAATAATCTTTAACTGCTCGAAATAGCCTCTCAATTGAGAGGCTATTTTTTCGCTTTGACTTTAAAAAAGACTGTATTTGTGCTATTTTCTACACCAATTTTTACATCCCATTTTTGGAAAACAATCAAATGACTTTAACAACAAAACAAAGACAATTTTTAAAAGGCTTGGCACATCATTTAAGCCCCGTTGTAATGCTTGGCGGTAACGGTTTAACCGAAGGTGTGTTAGCTGAAATTGATAACGCATTAAATCATCACGAATTAATCAAAGTGAAAATCGCAGGGGCAGATCGTGAGGTAAAACAGCTGATTATTGATGCGATTGTACGTGAAACTAAAGCCGTAAATGTGCAAACTATCGGTCATATTTTAGTCCTTTATCGCCAAAGCGATGATAAAAAAATCACTTTACCAAAAGCAACCAAAGCAATTTAATTAAAATGGGCGGCTCGTTTCGGGCTTTGCCCATTTTCTCTTTTTATTCGGAATATTATGATCAATAAACTTTCTTTTTACACAGCGTTAATGCTCTGCGTGCCACTTTTTGCTTGGGCAACAGGCTGGCACTGGGTTGATGACTCACACCTTGTACACGGCTTTGATACTTTTATGTATTTTTTAACGGAAAGTGGCTCAGCCCCCTATGCACTGATCACTTGTGTGATTTTTATGCTTTGGTTGATGAAGCTTGCTTTAAAACGCTACTCTTGGTTATTAGTAGGTGCCGTTTGTGCGACTTCAGTAATTGGTACACAAGCAATTAAAACCGTTGCTAAAAACGCATTTGCCGAGCCTCGTCCTTATGTCGTGCAAGTAATGGGAGGGGAAGCACAAGCTGAGAAATTCTATGAATTATCTCGTACTGAGCGTGGAGTATTGCTGATTCAACATTACCAAAATCCTGAATTTCCATTAGTTGTCGAGCATCGAATTGGAGAAACAGGTTATTCATTCCCATCAGGACATACCATTTTTGCCGTTTCTTGGTTGCTTGTTTTTGCTGGATTATTAAGCGGCATTCGCTCACAAGCGGTTATTTTTGCTCAAGCTTTTGCATTTATTTGGGCTGGGTTAATGTTAATCAGCCGTTTACGTTTTGGAATGCACTACCCGATTGATTTATTCGTCAGTACCTTGATTGCGTGGGCATTCCACTGCATCTTATTTGTTTGGGCGATTCCTTTTGCAGAAAAATTTTCATTATTTAAAAAACGAGGCTAATTATGGTTTATTACGGTATCGATATTGGTGGTACGAAAATTGAGCTTGCCGCTTTCAATGAAAAATTAGAAAAGCTCTATAGCGAACGTGTTCCAACCCCAAAAACTAACTATGAAGACTGGCTTTACACCGTGGAAACATTGGTGCGTAATGCTGATGAAAAATTTGGCGAAAAAGGCTCGGTGGGTTTAGGCTTACCTGGTTTTGTAAACCGCGAAACAGGAGCGGCAGAAATTACTAATATCCGTGTCGCTCACGATAAGACTATCTTAAAAGATCTTAGCGAACGTTTAGGGCGTGAAGTGCGTGGTGAAAACGATGCGAACTGTTTTGCCCTTTCTGAAGCGTGGGACGAAAACAACAAGCAATTTTCAACCGTGCTGGGTTTAATTATCGGCACAGGTTTTGGCGGTGGCTTAGTTTTTGATGGCAAAATTCACTCTGGTCATATCGGGATGGCTGGCGAAGTGGGACATATGCAATTAAATTACCACGCTTTAAAATTGCTCGGCTGGGATAAGGCTCCAATTTACGAATGTGGCTGTGGTAATCGTGCTTGTTTAGATACTTACCTTTCAGGCCGAGGCTTTGAAATGCTGTTCCAATCTTTGGTAAAAGAAACGGCTACCGCGAAGGAAATTATCGAACGTTTCTATGTAAAAGAGCCAAAAGTGGTGGAATTCGTCAATACATTTATCGAATTGATGGCGATCTCTATTGGTAATCTCATTACCGTATTAGACCCAGATATGATTGTATTTGGTGGCGGTTTATCAAACTTCGATTACATCTACGAAGCCTTACCAAAAGCCCTACCACCGCATTTAATGCGTTCAGCAAAAGTGCCTGTGATTAAAAAAGCAATTCACGGTGACTCTGGCGGCACACGCGGTGCAGCGGCATTGTTCTTAAAATAATCAAGTAAGAGTGGCTTAGCGCCACTCTTTTTGCTTTTGGAATATTACACTTGGTACTTTTCTTTATCGCCAATATCAAAATGCAATGGCATTCGCCATTTTTGAATAGAAAGAATAAGTAACAACACACCACAAATTACTGAAAATATTTGAGTAAGTAAGGTTTGTTCAAACACAAAAGAGAACCACAGTACAGCGACAAAAATCGGCTGAAAATTTAATCCAAACACTCGAAAACAAAAATATTCCTTGTAACTTAGCCCGCCTACTACAAGTAACATTGCCCCTAATGCAATAAATTGCAAATTAAAAATAAAGCAAAGTAACCCTATCCAAGCTGCAAATTGAAAAATGAATCTAAATTGTTTGAGGTATAAATGCAGGGAAGATGCCAGCATTGCTCCTGCAATTAACATTCCTTTTAATGCAATATCAGTTTGATAAGGTAACAAGAAGACAGACAACGTTGCTAAAACAAAACCTGAGCGATAGATAATAACGGTAAAATAATCCCAAAAGTCCATTGGTGATTTAATATGAGGATCGGCCATAGATTTCCTTAAAAATAAAAGCGGTTTCTTAATGAAAAAACCTCCATCAGTATGTTTTCTGACAGAGGTCTTTCTCTAACTATGCTAAATTATAACGCTTGTTCAACAAAAGCTGCTAATTGTGATTTTGGTAATGCACCTACTTGCGTTGCAACCACTTCACCATTTTTGAAAAGGATTAAAGTAGGGATTGAACGAATACCGAATTGTGCAGGTACTTGTTGGTTTTCATCTACGTTTACTTTTGCGATTTTTGCACGTCCTGCAAACTCTTCTGATAATTCGTCTAAAATTGGTGCAACCATACGGCAAGGACCACACCACGGTGCCCAGAAATCTAATAATACTGGCACGTCAGATTTTAATACTTCTTGTTCAAATGTTGCATCAGTTACTTGTAAAGTCATAAGAAATTCCTTGTTTTACATTTTTTTATAAAAGAAAAACACCACCGAGAATCAGTGGTGTTCGGTTGGCGGTTAAGATAAGGTTTTAACCAGCCGATTTCAAGTGTGTTTTTCCAATTACACCGATAATTTTACTCTTTATCTTCAGGTAATATGAGGTTTAGCACAAGTGCCAGCACAGATCCCACGGTAATGCCTGAACCAAACACTTCTTTGAAGAAGCTTGGTAATTTATCGAGTAACTCTGGGCGAGTGGTTACTGCCAAGCCACAGCCGATAGAAATCGCAATAATCAAGCCATTGCGTTTTGAGCGTTCCACTTTATCGAGCATTTGAATACCTGCCGCGATAATCATCGCAAACATCATTAAGCCTGCACCGCCTAAAACAGGGCTTGGGATAGAAACGATGATCGCCCCGAACCACGGGAACAAGCCTGCACACACAAGCAATACGCCCATCACCGTCACCACATAGCGACTTGCCACACCTGTGAGCGAAATTACACCGATGTTTTGGGCAAATGAAGAGAATGGCGTGGTGGACATAATCGCTGCAAAAGCGGAACCTAAGCCGTCGCACAATACGCCACCGCGTAAATGTTTCCCTGTGATTTCCGTTTGCGTGGCATTGCCTAATGCCAAGAAGTTACCGCTTGATTCGACGATAGTTACTAAATAGGCAATCGACATACCGATAATACCCGAAATTGGGAATGCCAAGCCGAAATACAGCGGTTGTGGAATGGCAAAAGCTTCTGCATTTTTGACCGCTTGGAAGTCTATCCACCCAAGGGCAAGTGCCACAACGTAGCCGACCATCATTCCGATTACAATCGCTGCGGCAGAGAAAATGCCTTTGCCCCATTGCACTAAAATCACCACTAGCACGAGAACGAAAGTTGCCATCGCAAGGTTTACAGGATCGGCATAGTTCGAATCGCCTTTTTGACCGCCAGCGAACCAATCCACTGCCACGGGGATTAAGCTCAAACCAATCATCATTACCACCACGCCTGTGACCACAGGTGGGAATAATTTACGTACATAAGGCATAAAGAAACTACCAATGATCATTACGAATGAGCCGACTAATGATGCCCCAAGAATACCCGCTACGCCGTGTTCGCTAAAGCCAATCGCCAGAGCAGCGGCAACGAAGGTGAAGCTCGTTCCCATCACGCTCGGTAAACGTAAGCCAATAGGCCCGATACCTCGACATTGAATAATGGTCACAATCCCTGAAACCAAAAGAGCCGCATTCACTAACACGATGGTGTCTGGAGTTGGTAGTTTTAACACGTTGCCAATTACTAATGGCACAGCAATGATACCGCCCAATGCAGCAAGAAGATGTTGAAGTGCTAAAAGAAGGGTTAATCCGAAAGGAGGTTTGGAATCAACAGGATAACGTAAAGTTTGCATATAAGCCTCTAAATAAAAAACTGAGGCGGATTATACGGATTTATACTATTTTACGCAAACGATTGCTTTAATGAAAATAAAAATAGGCAGGGGCAACCTGCCTTGAGATAAATAGTTTATTTCACCACTTCGAAATTCAATCCTTTGAATACGTAGCTACCAATTTGGACTTCCATTTGGTATTTGCCTACAGGATCTGATTTACCAAATTTCCAACAGCGTGTGATATTTTCATTATCTTTCGCGATTACATCGCCCACAATTAAGAACTCTTTTTTATCTTCTGACGCGGTTACAGACATTCCTTCAGAGACGAAATTAGTTGGTGCTGGAGCATAAAATGCTTCAGCAATAAGCATTCTGCCCGTTAATGGCACGTTAATTGAAGACCAGCAAAGTTGTTGATTTTTGCTTTGAGAAATTTTTGTGCCTTTAATTGGGCGAGGGCTTTTAGAGCTAAAATCAAACACATTTAACACCACTGTCGGTTGGTTATTTGTGTTATTGGCTGGTTTTGTTTCAGTTTTCGGTGCTGCCATTGCTGTTGCAGAAAGCAACGTTAATGCGGTTACCATCATTTTTTTCATTTTGTTTTTTCCTCATTATTTGGTTGATATTTTTCTCTTAACTGATTTGCCACAATTTGAATCGCTTGCCCCATACTAATGCCTTGCTGTGCAAGTTTTTGTATTTCCTCAACCGCTTCTTGTTGCTGCTCGTGTGTTAATGAAAGCAGTGCATTATCCATTCAGTCCCCTTATTTGTCTAATAAAAATCCGAAAAATTCCAATCAAAGAATTGAAATAGTTGTCGCCATTGTGCATCAAGCGGTGCTTTTATCGTAATCTTTTGCAAAGTTTTCGGATGCGTAAAACTTAAAAAATGCGAATGCAACATCAAACGGCTAACGCCAGATTGCTCGCTTAACGCCCGATTTTGGTGTAAATCGCCATATTTAGTATCGCCCATAATCGGGTGGAAAAGATGTTTTAAATGTCGTCTAAGTTGATGTTTCCGCCCTGTTTTCGGGAAAAGTTCTACCAATGAATAACGAGCCGTTTGGTGCTTGCCTACGGGATATGGCATTTCTACTGTCGCCAAACCTTGATAATCGGTAATCGCCTCTTGAGCTTCTTTTTCTTGCGAAAATTTATCTGCGACTTTATCCAAAATCACTTTAAGCGGGTAATCCACTCTGTCTTGCCCTTGCAAATAACCTCGCACCACTGCCAAATAGCACTTTTCCATCTGGTGATTTTCAAACAATTCGCACATTGTTTTCGCCATTTCGCTATTTAATGCAAACAGTAACACGCCAGAAGTGGGGCGATCTAAACGATGCAAAGGGAAGACGTGTTGCCCAATTTGATCGCGTAAGGTTTGCATCGCAAAAACCGTTTCCGCCTTATCAAGCCAACTGCGATGCACCAGCATTCCTGCTGGTTTGTTAATCGCAATCAATTCCTCATCGCGATATAAAATCTCTAATTCCATCTTAATCTTTTAATAACAACTCAATTTGCAGCACGGGCGAATGAATCGCTTTCAAATAACTCTCTTCTTTGAGGGCTTCTTCTAAATAAGGCGTGATGGAAAAATTACGTGGCAAATCAGCTTCGCTATCTAATAATGCGTGCATTCGAGGGATAAAAATCCACTGTAGCCATTGCGTTGGGCTGAGCGTTTCGATGCAAAATGGCTGATCGTTCGCAAGAGCCTCTTCTGAAGGTGGTGTCGATTCCCATACTTCGTGCATTCGCATTGCGATTTGTAAATCGGTTAAATGTTGTCTAATTTTTGTTTTCATTATCTAAAACCTATTCAATTAAATGCCGTATTTTAGGCGATTTTCTTCCTATTTTGGACTGATTAGAGTAAACTTTTTGAAAAAATAAGCAAAAGAAGGTAAATATGCAGACAAATCAACCGACGATTCTTCAAAAAATTGTACAAGACAAAGCTGTTTGGGTAGCGAACAAAGAAAAAGAGCTGCCAATTGAACAAATTTTACCCCATATTACGCCAAGCGACCGCGATTTTTATGCGGCATTAGCAAAAGGTTCGCATAATCAGCCCGCTTATATTTTAGAATGTAAAAAAGCCTCGCCGTCTAAAGGCTTAATTCGAGCCGAATTCGATTTAGATGCGATTGCTAACGTCTATAAACATTACGCTTCCGCCATTTCTGTGCTCACCGACGAGCAATATTTTCAAGGCAATTTTCGCTACATTAACCAAGTTAAACAGCAAACGACCCAGCCGATTTTATGCAAAGATTTTATGATCTCCGCATATCAAGTTTATCTTGCCCGCTACTATAATGCCGATGCGATTTTGCTGATGCTTTCAGTCGTCGATGATGCCACTTACACCGAACTTGCCAACCTTGCTCATTCGCTTGGAATGGGCGTGTTAACCGAAACCAGCACCGAAGAAGAATTCGAGCGGGCATTGGCATTAGGGGCAAAAATCATTGGGGTGAACAACCGCGATTTACACACGCTCACCATTGATATGAACCGCATTGTGCGATTAGTTGAAAAATATCGAGACCGAATTCCTGCAGAAGTGCGATTGATTTCAGAGTCAGGCGTTTACAACCACAGCCAAGTACAGCAAATTCAGCCTTACGCTCACGCCTTTTTAATCGGCAGTAGCTTAATGGGCAGCCAAGATTTAAATAATGCTGTGCGTGCTATTATTTTTGGCGAAAATAAAGTGTGCGGCTTAACTCGCCCGCAAGATGTCGAAGCGGTTTACCAGCTTGGCGGCTTATATGGCGGTTTGATTTTTGCTGAAGGTTCACCTCGCCAGCTTTCGCTTCGACAAGCACAAGAATTAGTTGTGCACGCTCCGCTGCGTTATGTGGGTGTATTCCAAAATCAAGCGGTCGATTTTGTGGAAAAGATTGCAAAACAGCTTGAGCTTTTTGCGGTTCAATTACACGGTGATGAAGATGCGGATTACATTGCCGAATTAACGCAAAAATTAAATGGCAAAACCGAAATTTGGAAAGCGGTATCAGTCGATCTCAACGCAGAAAATTTAACCATTCAAGATAATCCGAACATCGCCCGTTTCGTGCTAGACAGCAAATCTGGCTCGCAACAAGGCGGCACAGGCAAGGCATTTGATTGGTCGTTAATTCCTGAAAATATTAAGGCTAAATCTCTACTCGCAGGTGGAATTAACCCAGAAAATATTGAGAACGCTGTCAAACAAGGCTGTTTAGGAGTGGATCTGAATTCTGGCGTGGAAAGCAGTAAAGGCGTAAAAGATTTGGCAAAATTGACCGCTTGTTTTCGAGCAATTCAACAATAATTTAAAATAGAGATAAAGGTGGTTAATACCACCTTTTATTTCATTTTAAATCCCCCGATGATGCTCCACTTTGATATTCGTATGTTGATCAACGTGGGTGTCGTAATCGGCTTTGAAGCCTTTTAGAATCACGCGGATATTATTTTCTTTGGCGTAAATATTGGCGAAATCTTCAATCAATTCTAACACGTCGCAAGCAATATAAGACGTATGCTCTGCGTTGATAATAACCATTGAATTTGGCTGGATGTTTTTGAGTGTTTTCTTGATTGCAGCCTTGTTTAAGAACGAGACTTCTTCGGCTAAATCAAGGCGGATTTGCGAAGCATCGGCTAATTCTTCACGGCTTAGATAGTAAGCTCGTTTCATATTGCCGTGTAGAATAAACAGAATGCTGATGACTAAGCCAAGCCCCACACCTTTGAGCAAATCGAAAAGCACGACAGCCACCATTGTGACGATAAAAGGAATAAACTGGTAAATGCCTTTTTGCCAGAAATGTTTGAATACTGCAGGTCTTGCCAATTTGTAACCGACTAAAATCAGCACCGCTGCAAGAGTTGCGAGGGGAATTTGATTCAGAAACGTTGGGATCGCAAGCACGCAAATCAGCAATAAAATACCGTGAATGATGGCAGATAGTTTGTGCGTTGCCCCTGCGTTGGCGTTTGCTGATGAGCGGACGATAACAGCGGTAATCGGCAAGCCCCCGATAAAGGCTGAAACGATATTTCCTATACCTTGAGCTCGTAATTCTTGGTTGGAATCGGTTAAGCGACGTTTGCTATCTAAGCGATCTGCGGCTTCAATGGAAAGCAAGGTTTCTACAGAAGCGACAATCGCAATGGTTGCTCCCGTTACCCAAATAAATGGGTTGGCAAAGCCTGTAAAATCGGGAAAGGTCAGAAAAGCGTTTAAATCTTGCCAAGAACTCAATTCGGGTAAATGCACCAATTGATTTTCTGGCACAGCAAGGTAGCTATTAAAAGAAGCAAAAAGATTATTCAACAATACGCTGATGATGACCGCAATTAATGCGGACGGTAATAATTTGATTTTTTTAAGTTTGGCAGAATGTTCCCAGCATAACATTATCAGCATCGAAAGTAGGGTAATAATCAAAGCTCCTAAATGAATGTTGATAAAAGAATTACTGCCATCAAACACCAATTTATCTGTGCCTAGAGCGTAAGGGAGTTGTTTGAGGATAATCAGAATCCCAATGCCCGCGAGCATTCCTTCAATGACCGCGACAGGAATATAGTTGGTAATACTGCCTGCTCGAATAATGCCTAAAACGAGCTGAATTACGCCTGCAATAATGCCTGCACATAAAAAGAGTTCAAAGCTACCGAGTTGATTAATTGCCGCCAACACTATTGCCACCAAACCCGCTGCAGGGCCCGCGACACTAATGTGTGAAGTGCTTAACCAGCCAATAATAATACCGCCCACAATGCCTGAAATAATACCCGAAAGTGGTGGTGCACCAGAGGCAAGGGCGATCCCCAAACAAAGCGGCAAGGCAACCAGAAAAACGACTAAACCTGAAGCAAAATTTTGTTTGAAAAGCTGAGATCTGTTTTTTTCTGATTGCATAAATACCCCGTGTTTCACGATGAAATAAGCGGTGATTTTACGCCTGATTTTTGCAAAAATTTTTGCGGTATGTCAGATTTTGACAAAATTTTCGTAAATTTTTGTTTTTCTGTTCAATTTTTTGCAAATTCGTGAGTTAAAATTTGCAAAATCGGGATTATCTCTTTAAACTTTCACATATTTTTGTGTATTTTATTTAAAAGACTTTAGTTATGACGGAATCAACCCCTATTACCTCTTCAAGTGATACCCTTTCGCTAGGACAGCAATTAAAGCAAGCACGTGAAGCCTTGCAATTATCGATTGAAGCAGTTGCACAAAAAACCAACCTCAAAAAATCCCATCTTGAATCGTTGGAAAATGATATTTTCATTTTACAGAATGTTGCCCCGACTTTTGTGCGCGGCTATGTGCGTAACTATTTGCGTTTTTTACGTTTGCCTGAAGAGCTTGCTAACAGCGTAAATTATGGCGAAGTGAAAATTCCCAAAGAAGTGATGCATAAAACATCAGCGGGCAAAGTGGTGCAAAAATCGCAAAATTTATGGGTGAAATACCTAACGATTTTTGTTTTACTTGCGGCGATTGGAATGACGCTACTTTGGTGGTGGCAAGATTACCAACAAGAGCAAGAAAATCGCGATCAATTCGTGAATAACGCTGTGCCTGTAGAAACAACTGCAATGCCAGCAAATAATATTGAAATTACGCCACAAGTGGTTGAAACAAAGCCTGCAACATCAGTGACTCAAACGATAGAACAAGCGGTCGAAAATGCTGAAAATGTCGCAACTCAACCTACCTCTTCGTCAGCTGAAACTACAATTACAAATGAAACTCCAGCAGTTGCAAATGTGGCTGAAAACAATACAGCTGAGAACACAGCGGCAACAGCAACCGAAGTTTTAGTTCAACCAACGGCTGAAAATAGCGAAAATGCTGCTACTGCAACGCCAGAAGCTGCGGTAAATAATGATGAGTTACGCATTGAAATTACGGGTAAAGAGAGTTGGATTACCGTTAAAGGTGCTCAAAGTAAGAAAAGTTTAGCAGAAAAACTTTACAGCAATGGTGAAGTGCTTACTTTCAATGGCAATGAGCAATATCGCTTAACCATCGGTGCCCCAGCAAATGTGAAAATTTTCTACAAAGGGCAAGAAGTGCCGCTTAAAATTGATGGTCGTGTCGCTCGCATTAAATTGCCATTGGCTCAATAAATAAGCCGTATAGAATAAAGTTCTGAAAGGATAATTATGTCAGTACAACATTCTCCGATTAAACGTCGTGAATCTAAAAAAATCTGGGTAGGTAATGTGCCTGTGGGGGGCGATGCACCTATTTCAGTACAATCAATGACCAATACTCGTACCACCGACGTGGAAGCAACGGTCGCTCAAATTAAATCGCTTGAAAAAGTGGGGGCGGATATTGTGCGTGTGTCTGTGCCCACAATGGATGCAGCCGAAGCTTTTAAAGTCATTAAACAACAAGTGAATGTGCCGCTTGTGGCGGATATTCATTTTGACTATCGCATCGCATTAAAAGTCGCAGAATATGGCGTAGATTGTTTACGTATCAACCCAGGTAATATCGGGAATGAAGAGCGTATTCGTGCAGTGGTGGATTGTGCGAGAGATAAAAATATCCCGATTCGTATTGGCGTAAATGCTGGCTCGCTCGAACGTGATTTACAAGAAAAATATGGTGAACCAACCCCGCAAGCCTTACTTGAAAGTGCATTACGCCACGTGGATATTTTAGATCGCTTTAATTTTGATAATTTCAAAGTAAGCGTAAAAGCCTCGGATGTTTTCCTAGCGGTCGAATCTTATCGTTTACTTGCAAAACAGATCGTACAACCATTGCATTTAGGCATTACTGAAGCGGGCGGTGCTCGTGCGGGTGCGGTGAAATCTGCTATCGGATTAGGTTTATTGCTTTCAGAGGGCATTGGCGATACCTTGCGTATCTCTTTAGCTGCCGATCCTGTGGAAGAAGTTAAAGTTGGTTTTGATATTTTAAAATCACTTCGTATTCGCTCACGTGGTATTAACTTTATCGCTTGCCCAACTTGTTCACGCCAAGAAATTGATGTTATCGCGACCGTAAATGCGTTAGAGCAACGTTTGGAAGATATTTTAACGCCGATGGACGTATCTATTATCGGTTGCGTGGTAAACGGGCCTGGTGAAGCATTGGTTTCTGATTTAGGGGTAACTGGCTCGAATAAAATGAGCGGTTTCTACCTTGATGGCGTTCGCCAAAAAGAGCGTTTTGATAACGATAAATTGATCGACCAACTTGAGGCGAAAATCCGTGCTCGCGTGGCGGAGCAATCACAACGCATTGATATTACTACCCTGTAATTTACTCGTATTATTTTCATTTTGCCTTGTCAAAGGCTTACAAATTAAAAGGACAATATTGTGGCAAAAACCATTCAAGCAATTCGTGGAATGAACGATTGTGCACCAACAGAATCTCCGTTATGGCAATGGATTGAATCAAAAGTGCGTCACGTGTTAGCAAGCTACGGCTATTCTGAAGTGCGTATGCCAATCGTAGAAAGCACACCGCTTTTCGCCCGTGCAATTGGTGAAGTAACCGATGTAGTTTCAAAAGAGATGTACACGTTCTGGGACAACGATGAGCAATTAACACTTCGCCCAGAAGGGACTGCAGGTTGCGTGCGTGCAGCGATTGAACGTGGTTGGATTTATAACAATGAACAACGTTTATGGTATATGGGACCAATGTTCCGTCACGAGCGTCCACAAAAAGGGCGTTATCGCCAATTCCACCAAGCAGGTGTGGAAGTGTTTGGGATCGCGAACCCAGAAATTGATGCGGAATTGATTATTTTAACCGCTCGCCTTTGGAAAGAATTGGGCATCGATCAGCACGTTTCATTACAATTAAACTCAATTGGCTCACTTGAAGCACGTGCCAATTATCGTTCAGCTTTAGTTTCATTCTTAGAAAATCATCAAGATTTAATGAGTGATGAAGAAAAAGAGCGTTTAGTGAAAAATCCACTGCGTATTTTGGACACGAAAAACCAAGCCTTACAAGAAGTGCTTAACGATGCACCCAAATTATTGGATTATTTAGATGACGAAAGCCGTGAACATTTCGCTCAACTTTGTAGTTTATTAGACGCAATGGGCGTGAAATATGAAATCAATCCAAAACTCGTGCGTGGTTTAGATTACTACAACAAAACGGTATTTGAATGGGTGACTTCAGCATTAGGAGCTCAAGGTACCGTTTGTGGCGGCGGTCGTTACGATGGCTTAGTTGAACAACTTGGTGGGCACGCAACGCAAGGCGTAGGTTTTGCAATGGGCTTAGAGCGTTTGGTATTGCTCGTGCAAGAAGTGAATAAAGAGATTGCTCTACCAAAAGCGGTTGATTTATACCTCGTTTATGCAGGCGAAGGATCAACTTTAAATGCGTTCCAATTAGCCGAACAAATCCGTAGCGAATTACCAAAAGTGCGTGTAATGACGCACTGTTCTGGCGGTAAATTCCAAAAACAATTTAAACGTGCGGACAAAATCGAAGCGAAATATGCTCTTGTTATTGGTGAAAGCGAAGTGCAAGCAAAAACGGTTGTGATTAAAGATTTACGCAACGGTGCAGAGCAAATCACGATTAGTCAAGCAGATTTAATCAATACCTTAAAAACGTATTTTTAAGGCTATATAAGGAATAAATTTAATGAGTAGCGAATACCTCAATAAAACCGAAGAACAGCAATTTGAAGAAGCAAAAAGTTGGTTTAAAGCGAATAGTACACCGATTTTCTTAGCAATTTTTGTGTTTGCAGCTTCATCATTAGGCTGGAACTTTTGGAAAAGCCATCAGACAGAATCCGCAATCCAAGCGTCCACTTCTTACCAAGCAACAATGGAAGCTTATGAGCAAGATCCTGTGAAAAATCAACCGCTTGTAGCGAAATTCTTAGAAGAAGCAAAAGGCACAAACTATGCGATCTTTATGCAGCTTGAAGAAGCAAAAAATGCGGTTGCAAAAGGCGATTTTGCGAATGCAAAAACACAATTACAAGCAGCGTTAAATGAAGTGAAAGATCCTTCATTACAAGCGATTATTCGTTTCCGCTTGGCTGCCGTGGATTTTCAATTGAAAGAGTTTGACGCTGCGTTAGCTAACTTAGAGCAAATCAAAGATAAAGCTTGGGAAGCTCGCAAACAGCTTTTTGTGGCTGATTTACTTGCGGCAAAAGGCGATAAAGAAGCGGCGAAAAATGCTTATGAGCAAATCAAAGCGAAAACCGCAGGACAAGAGCGTGAGCTTATTGAGCTAAAAATCAACAATTTATAAGATGTAAAGGAGATTGTGCAAACAATCTCCTTTTTTTCAAAAAATAAAATTAAATGTTGCCTATCTTTTTCATTTATAATGAGATTGTTTTAATTGCTTTCCCATTTTTGGAGGTCTTATGAATTACAATCAATTACTTGCACAAACCAAACAAGAGCTTTTGGGCGGCTGGAAACCATTTGAAGCGGCTTGGCTTTTACTCTTTATTGCGGTACAAATCGGCATTTACGTTTACAACCCTGATTCCATTTTAGGAATGATTTCAGGGATTTCAGGCATTATCTGTAATGTTTTCGTCAGTAAAGGGAAAATCAGTAACTACTTCTTTGGCTTGATTTTCGCCTACACCTATTTTTACATTTCGCTCGGGGCGAATTTCTTGGGCGAAATGAATACCACGCTTTACGTTTATATTCCTGCCCAATTTATCGGCTACTTCTTATGGAAAGCCAATATGCAAAAAGAGCAAGGTGCCGATGCGGTTGTTGCAAAAGCCCTTACCGTAAAAGGCTGGATTGGTTTAATCACTTTCTTAGTCGTTGGTACATTCTTATTCGTGCAATTATTGAACTACTACGGTGGTAGTTCAACTGGCTTAGATGGCTTAAGCACTATTATCGTGGTAGCAGCTCAAGCTCTTATGGTTTTACGTTATCGTGAACAATGGTTGCTATGGATCGTGCTCAACATCATTTCCATCTTACTTTGGGCAGAAAACACCTCAATGTACGTGATGTATTCTGCTTATTTACTCAACTCACTTTACGGTTATTACAACTGGAGTAAATTGCAAAAAAATAAATAATTCAGCCCTTGAGGCTGATACCTTAAATACCCCAACGGGGTATGATTATGCTTAACCGTGGGTAAGCTATTACCCACGGACAAAAATATAATTCACACAGGAACCTCAATGCCAAACACGCTTTTTATTTACGCAAAACAACTTTCGCAATCTCAAATCGATCAATTCAGCCAACAAACTGATGCAAAGTATCTTGGACAAGCGGTCTATTTAGATTATCAAATTGCATTTTTTGAAACAAAATCCACCGCTTGCGAACTCAAAACATTGGCACGTGAATTACATTTCGATATTGCTAACTTAGCTCAACTGCCCGATTTTAATCAACCAGGCTTGTTGCTAATGGATATGGATTCCACCGCAATTAAAATAGAGTGCATTGATGAAATCGCCAAACTTGCAGGTACAGGTGAAATTGTGTCTGCGATTACCGCAAGTGCGATGCGTGGCGAGCTAGATTTCGAGCAAAGTTTACGTAAACGGGTAGGCACACTGGAAAATGCTCCAGAAAGTATTTTGCAAAAAGTGCGAGAGAATCTACCGCTTATGGAAGGTTTTGAAACGCTGGTTTCCACATTAAAACAACAAGGTTGGAAAATTGCGATTGCATCAGGTGGATTTGATTATTTCGCCGATTATCTCAAAGAGACCTATGGTTTAGATTATGCCGTTTCTAACCAGCTGGAAATTATTGAAGGCAAACTCACTGGCAGAGTGTTAGGTAAAGTGGTTGATGCTCAATATAAAAAAGAAACGCTTGAAATGTTGGGTAAGCGATTCAATATTCCACAACATCAATGGGTTGCCGCTGGCGATGGAGCGAATGACTTACCTATGCTGAAAACCGCCCATTTAGGCGTTGCCCTTCACGCCAAACCAAAAGTGCAAGAACAGGCGAATTTTGTGGTAAACTTTGCAGACTTAACAGCGATTTTGCTGCTGTTAAACGCTCAATCTATTTTTGATAAATTAAGAGGAAAGTAAAATGCCATCTTTTGACATTGTTTCAGAAATTACCTTACACGAAGTGCGTAATGCGGTGGAAAATGCCAACCGTGTGTTAAGTACACGCTACGATTTCCGCGGTGTAGAAGCGGTGATCGAATTAAACGAAAAAAATGAAACCATTAAAATCACGACAGAATCTGATTTCCAATTAGATCAATTGGTTGAAATCTTAATCGGCTCTTGCGTAAAACGTGGCATTGAGCATAACTCGCTAGATATTCCAAGCGAAAGCGAACACCACGGCAAACTTTACAGCAAAGAGATCAAGCTTAAACAAGGGATCGAAACCGAAATGGCGAAAAAAATCACGAAGCTGATTAAAGATTCAAAAATCAAAGTGCAAGCACAAATCCAAGGCGATCAAGTGCGTGTTACAGGCAAATCTCGCGATGACTTACAAGCGGTTATTCAACTAGTAAAAGGGGCTGAATTAGGACAACCATTCCAATTCAACAACTTCCGAGATTAAAAATAAGCGGTTAGATTTTCTCTCAAATTTGCAAAATGACAGAAAAATCTAACCGCTTTTTCAAACTGGAGGAAAAAATGAGTGAAGAGAAAAAAAGCTGGTTTAAAAGAACATTAGAAAAATATGACCAATTTTGCGAAGAGTTAGGCGTAAATCGCGGAGCTTGCCGTGGTTGCGTACCTGTTGCAAAATTCGATCCTGAACCAGAAAGAAGGGAGAAAAAGGATAAGCAACAAAAAACTGAATAAATTATCGTTTCAGTATTTTTAAATTAATATCATAGAACCAAACCTGTTGCTAATATTGATTTTCAAAATATTAGCAACTTTTGTCAAAAGCCTAAATTTTCCTTGAAAGACCAAAACTCCTATTTTGGTAAATCCTTTCCCGATATTTTCTCCAACAACGTTCCCGTGCTAAAATGCCGACTTTTGTAACCTTTGAAAAGGATAAACAATGCCTAACCAACATCTTTTAACTGCCGATGGCGAACGCATTGCGATTGTAAGCGGGTTAAGAACGCCCTTCGCACGCCGTGATACAGGCTTTAAAGACGCTTATGCGACCAGTCTTGGCACGATGGTCACCAATGAATTATTAAGCCGTTTAGCCATTGACCGTAATGAAATCGAACAACTCGTCTTTGGTCAGGTCATTCAACAGCCCGACATTCCCAATCCTGCTCGTGAAATTGCTCTTGCGTTAAATATGCCGAAGTTGCAAAGCTATAGTATTAGTAGCTCGTGTTTGTCTGGCTTGCAGGCGATTGTGAATGTGGCAGGCAGTATTCTTTCAGGCTCAATTTCTGCGGGGATCGCGGGTGGGGCGGATTCGATTTCAAATGCTCCTATCAGCCTAAGTCCGCGTGTAATTTATAAATTTAAGTCGATTTTTAAAGCTGAAACGCTCGATGAAAAATTTCGCCGATTCCGTGATTTTTCTTGGGGTGATTTCAAACCGCACGGGGTCAATTTAAAGGATTTCACGACCCAACTTTCAGTAGCGGAACTCTCGGAACAGATGGCTCAAGATTACAATATTAGCCGTGAAGAACAAGACGAATTCGCCCGTTATTCGAATGAAAAAGCCTCGAATGCGTGGAAGATGGGCTTTTTCAAAGAGGAAGTGATGCAATCAGTACCGCGTCCTTATACTGATTTTGTGGTGGCGGACACGCTCATCAATGCCGCAACGCGTCCGCAATATTACCAACGCTTCTCGCCGATTATGCACAAACCTTATGCAACCGTGACCGAAGCAAATATTCCACAACCTGTGGATGGGGCAGCAGCGGTGTTGCTGATGAATGAAACCCGTGCAAAAGAGCTTGGTCTTGAGGTGTTGGGCTACATTCGTAGCTATGCAATTGCGGGCAACGATATTTGGCACAATATGTTTGCAGGGGCAACAATTTCTAGCTCGCTTGCGTTAGAGCGTGCAGGGCTTAGCTTGTCGGATATGGATTTTATTGATATTCACGAAACTTCTGCCAGCCAGATGATTATGAATATTCGCCTGTTTGAATCTGATGAATTTGCAAAAAATCAGCTTAATCGCACCGCTTGTTTAGGCAAAATCGACCTCGATAAACTCAACCATCTGGGCGGTTCGATTGCCTTTGGCAATCCTCGTGCCGTCACCAGCCTTCGCACCGTAATTCAGTCACTTTACGCTTTAAAACGCAAAGGCGGAGGTATTTCGCTTGTTGCCTCAAGTGGCTTGGGCGGTTTAGGTGCAGCAATGGTGTTGGAAACAGAATAGAAAAGTGAGGATGTATGACAGAACAAATTGAACAAGAAAATGAAATCAACACTGTAATTCCCCCTACTTCCCGCCCTACTTTTCAAGCTGAAATTGACGATAACCGCATTGCGATTGTGCGAATTTTAAGTCCTGAAAAAGAGGCAAACTGGCTGCCTGAAAATTGCGTAGAAGAGCTACGTAATGTAATTGGCAAGGCGATTTGTCAGCAAGTTCGTGGCATTTTACTGATTTCAGAACGCCCGAAAAACTTTATTCAAGGTTTTAAACTTTCCGTTTTACAAGGTAAAACGGACGCTCAACTTGCTCAATTCTCGCAAGAAATGCAATTGGTGATGCGTGAAATCAACACGCTTAAAGTACCTGTTGTGGCGGCAATTGACGGTAATTGCTTCGGGGCAGGATTAGAACTTGCGTTAGCGTGCGACTATCGCATTGCCTCTGATGAGGTTTACACTCAATTTGCGATGCCACAAATTCGCTCAGGTATTCTGCCTTTTGCGGGTGGAACTCAGCGTTTGCCACGCTTGATTGGCTTAAAACAAGCGGCGAATATGTTGAGTTCAGGCAATAAAGTGGATGTGGAACAAGCGTTAAAAATGGGCTTAGTCGATATGGCGGTGCCTGCAAATCGCTTATTCCAAGTTGCTTATCAATTATTGCTTGAAAACCAAGTCGCGAAAGCAGATTACAAACAAACCAAAAACTGGGTGCAAAAATGGCGTAAGAAAATTGAAGGCACGCCATCGCTACGCAATAAAATGCTCGACCGCTTGGAAAATCGTCTTTGGCAAGAAACCTTTGGCAACTACCCTGCTGTGGTTGAGTTGGTAGAATTGCTCAAAGAACCGCATTTCAAACAAGGTTTATCCTTAGAACAAGCAGCATTGGTCAAATTATTGAATACCGAAACCGCCAAAGTGTTGGTGAACTTAAAGAAAACTGAACGAGCAATGAAGGACAAATACGCCATTCGCGGCAATGTACGTGATGTCCTGCAAGTCAGTATTCTTGGTTCGGGATATATGGGGGCAGGCATTGCCTATCTCACAGCAAATAATGCTCGAATTCCTGTTCGAATTAAGGATATCCATCCGTCTGAAATTCAAAAAGCCCTTCGCACTTGCTACGATTTAATGCGTCAAGAGGTGAGAAAAAAACAGCTTCGTGAAGGCGAGATGATTCAGCGAATGAATTTGATTACAGGCGGTGAGCGATTAGTGGCGGCGAAATCAACCGATTTTATTATTGAAGCGGTGTATGAAGATCTCAAACTCAAACAACGGATGTTGCAAGAAAGCGAAAGTTACTACGATGAACACGCTATTTTCGCAACAAATACCTCCACGTTCTCGATTAAAGAGATCGCTTCAGTCGCAAAACGCCCTGAAAACGTGCTTGGATTTCACTATTTCAGTCCTGTGACCAAACAGCAATTAGTCGAAATTATTCCGCACGAAGGCACTTGTGAACACACTATCGCTACCGCTATTCACTTTGCGATTCAGCAAGGCAAAGTGCCTTTATTGGTTTCAGACACGCAAGGTTTCTTTATCAACCGTCTTTTAACGCCACTCTTGCTTGAAGCGATTCAATGTGTGATTGATGGCGAAGCGATTGAATTTATCGACCGCTCATTGCAGGAATTTGGTTTCAAAATTGGACCGCTTGCAATGATCGATGAAATGGGTTTAGACGTTTTAAATAAATCTACGCCTGCGTTGGTTAAGGCATTTGGTGAGCGTTTCCGCTTGCCAGAGGCAACCGATTTACTCATTCGCAACGAACGCAAAGGCTGCAAAAACAAACGCGGTTTTTATATGTATGATAAATACGGCACCCGTTTACAAGAAGATAAAAGCATTTATCACGTGATGGAAACCATCACGCAAAATGACTTGGAATCGGAAGAGATCGCCCGTCGTTGTATTCTACGTATGATCAACGAAGCTGCTTGGTGTCTGCACGAAAATGTTATCCAATCGCCAGAAGAGGGCAATGTGGCATCGGTTCTCGGCACAGGCTTCCCACAATTCAGAGGTGGTATTTACGCTTATATGGAAAAAGTAGGAGCAAAAGAGATCGTTAAACGGCTCAAAGCTCACCAAAAAATCTACGGGGATAGATTTGAACCTTGCCCGTGGTTGGTTGAGAGAGCTGAAATGTAGAGAAAGTGGTTGATTTTCTTCAAATTTGACAAGCAAAACGGCAGTTTAATTGCCGTTTTAGTTTGGAATAGTCGACAAAATTGTTGCTAATGATTTGACATAGTAGACAAAAGGTAAAGATAAATTACGTCCTCGCAGTGGTTTAACGAGAAAACATAAGATCCTGTTTATACAGGATTTTTTTGAATAAGAAAAGTTGGTAAGGATGAGTGAAAATAATCATTACCAACTTTTTTATCCTATAGGCATATAAAACGTAAAAAGAGCAACTATTTTGTCCTATATGCCAATTTTTTTCTCTTTTCCTATGCAAAAAAAGATTACTACCCAACACCCTAAGGATAAGGAGTTTTAATTATAAAACACCTTGCTCTAACATCGCGGTTGCTACTTTTTTGAAGCCTGCGATGTTTGCACCATTTACATAGTTCACATAACCGTCTGCTTCTGTACCGTTTTCTACACAGTTTTCGTGGATTGCAGTCATAATACCGAATAAACGTTGATCCACTTCTTCACGCGTCCAAGATAAACGGATTGCGTTTTGACTCATTTCTAAACCAGAAGTTGCTACACCACCTGCGTTTGCTGCTTTACCTGGTGCGTAAAGAATTTTCGCACCGATGAACACTTCCACACCTTCTAATGTGGTTGGCATATTCGCACCTTCTGCCACACAGATACAGCCATTTTTCACTAATTCTTTTGCAGCTTCGCCGTCTAATTCATTTTGCGTAGCACAAGGAAGGGCGATATCACATTTCACGCCCCAAGGTTTTTGACCTTCAAAGTATTGTAAACCTTGTTCTTTCGCATATACCGATAAGCGTTCACGGCGTTCATTTTTAAGCACTAATAAATCCGCTAATTGTTGCTCAGTCATACCTGAATCAGGGAATAATACATAACCGTTTGAATCTGAAACTGTTAATACTTTCGCCCCTTTTTGGATTGCTTTTTCAGCTGCATATTGTGCTACGTTACCTGAACCAGAGATCACCACACGTTTGCCTTCAAAGCCTTGACCACGCGTCGCTAACATCGCATCAGCAAAATATACCGCACCGTAACCTGTCGCCTCAGGACGAATTAAGCTACCGCCCCACGTTAAGCCTTTACCTGTTAACACAGAAGCGAATTCGTTGCGTAATTTTTTGTATTGACCATACATATAGCCGATTTCACGACCACCTACGCCAATGTCGCCTGCTGGCACGTCAGTATCTGCACCGATGTGGCGAGATAATTCTGTCATAAATGCTTGGCAGAAACGCATCACTTCCGCATCAGATTTTCCTTTTGGATCGAAATCTGAACCACCTTTACCACCGCCCATTGGCAATGTAGTTAACGCATTTTTGAATACTTGTTCAAATGCTAAGAATTTCAATACACCTAAGTCCACAGTTGGGTGGAAGCGGATACCGCCTTTATAAGGACCAATCGCAGAGTTCATTTGTACGCGATAACCACGGTTTACTTGCACGTTGCCGTTATCATCAACCCACGTTACGCGGAAAGTAATCACACGCTCAGGCTCAACAATACGCTCTAAAAGACCGTGTTTTGTATATTGTGGATTTTTTGCAAGGAATGGTGCTAAAGAACCGAAAACTTCTTCTACCGCTTGGTGGAATGGTGCTTGGTTAGGATCACGTTGTTTGATTTTTTGGAACAGTGCGTTTAAGTCGCTCATAATGTACTCCTGTGAAATGTAATTTGAATAAATCTGTTAAGTATGCTGTGTTTTGCAATGGTTCGAACTCTACCAAAACTTTTTTCTATTGAAAAGATGAATTATAAAAAATAATGTAATAAATTAGAAAAATTATGCTTAAATGACTATTTTTTGTTCTGTTGAGTGATTTTTTCGTCTTTTATATGCGAATTTAAGCCGTTTTTTTGATATGTTTTTTATGATTAGATTTTTTAATCTATGTTAAAGGATAAAAGAAAAACGGTGAAATTTTTGCAAAATTTTACAAAAACCTCACCGCTTATTTATCCGTTATTCATCTTTATCCCAAGGATATTTTCCATCATTGCGTGTTATTACTTGACGCATTTTCATTCTGAACATTTCTTTGAAAAGTTGTACCATTATTTCTTTAGGCATACCAGGAGCCATTGATTTTACCGTTTCAAAGAAACCTGGATCCCATTTTTCAGGTTCTATAAAATAGTTTACCGTAAATGCTTTAGAGCATTTGCCTACAGCCTCAATTTGTTTCAACGCAGCATAAAAATTCGTATCATTATGTTTACCACTATACCAGAAACGAGAAACACGTAATGCCATATCGCGTTTAATCATATAACAGTTAGTGTCAATATGTCCGTCTTTTTTATGTACAACAGTTTGACAAGAAAATGTTTTATTGTTGATCGTGACGTTAAATTTATAAGGATTTGGCAAATTATTCTCATAATGCCCGATAGATTCTAATAAATCTTCACAAACAAACTCTTCTTCATCCGAATACAAATTACGCAAAGCAAAGACATAATCCGCCTTTGTCTCATTTAACACATTTAAGCTGTTTTCAACGTGGTTGGGTTCATACCAGTTATCATCGTCTAAATAGCATATCACATCTTCTTTGACTAAAAATGGAGCTATAGCGTTAATACTGCTATTCGTCCAACCATTTGCCCCTGTATTCATTGGTAAATAAGTAGCTACAACATCAGGATATTTATCTAAAATGCGTTTTGCGTCCGCTGCAAATTGCTCTCCATCAACAAATACATAATGCTTGCAAGGATAAGTTTGTTTTTGCACGCTCAAAATAGCTCGTTCAAGATGAGGACGACCAATTGTTGAGGTAATTATTGCAACCGTTTTCATATGTTTTCCTAGAAAATTAATTTTGCGTAAATTATTTCATACTTCCAATCAAATTCAAAATCCGCTTGTCGGAAATCGGGTATTTCGTGCCGATTTGTTGGGCGAAAAGGCTTACGCGCAGTTCTTCGATCATATAACGAATTTCTAAGACTTCCGCTGGAATAGCTTTCGATTTTGGCAATTTTGCCAGCAGCTGTTTATATGCCTCTTGCACTTGCTCTACGCGTAACATTTTGGCTCGGTCGGTGTTGGTATCTGTGCCGAGTTTGTCTAAACGCTTGTCAATAGCGGTCAAATATCGGTAGAGATCTGCCAATTTTTGATAGCCCGTTTGGGTAACAAAATTTGGATAAACCAAGCCCGCCAACTGGGTTTTAATATCCGAGAGGGCAAATGCCATCGTGAAATCCATTTTGCCCTTCATTCGCTTGTTCAGCTCAAAGGCAAGGGTGAGGCATTTTTCCACCTGTAAAGCAATTTCAGCGGTGGTATCGTTTAAATTTGCCCGCACAAATTCTTGTAATGCGTGGAATTTTTCTTCTGTCCATACAAAACCGCCGAACTCATCAATCAGCTTATCTACCGCACAGGCGATGCAGTCGTCAATCAGTTCTAATACTTTGCCAAATGGGGCGAAATATAAACCTAATTTGGCTTTATTCGGCAATTTTTCGTGTAAGTATTTAATTGGCGAAGGCACGTTCAGCAGCAATAAACGGCGTAATCCCGCCCGCATTGCTTGGGCTTGTTCCGCTTCTGTTTCAAACAGTTTGATCCCCACCGAGGTTTGCTCATCGACAATCGCAGGGTAGGCTTTTACACTGAAATGCTGTTTTTTCTGCTCGTAGAATTGCGGTAAATCAGCAAAATTCCACAAATGCACGCCACTTTGCTCAATGCCATCATCGGCAATGTGAGAAAGCGTGTGTTGTACCTGATCTTTAAGCTGGAATTTCAGGCTATCCAAGTCATTACTTTCTGCGATTTTTTTGCCCTTTTCATCAATTACGCGGAAAGTCATTTTCAAATGTGCAGGAAACTGCGAATAATCCCATAATTCAGGATCAACCGTTACCCCTGTCATTCGGCGTAATTCATTCGTCAAACTTTCCAACAACGGCTTTTTGAACGGCTCGGCACGCCCTAAAAAGGCATCGGCATAATTCGGTGCTGGAACAAAATTCCGTCGCATCGCTTTGGGTAAAGATTTAATCAAACTCACGATTAATTCGTGACGAAGCCCTGGAATCTGCCAATCGAATCCTTCAGGTTCTACTTGGTTGAGCAACGGCAACGGAATATGTACCGTTACGCCATCGGCTTCCGAGCCAATTTCAAACTGATAGCTTAATTTCAACTTGAGGCTGCCTTGATACCAAAAATTCGGAAAATCCAGTTCAGAAACTTTGTTCGCCCCCTCATTCATCAAGAACGATTTTTCAAAGTTCAGCAATTCAGGATCGGCTTTACTGGCTTTTTTCCACCAAGTGTCGAAATGGCGGCTGGAAACCACTTCCGTGCCAACCCGTTGATCGTAGAAATCAAATAACACCTGCTCGTCCACCAAAATGTCACGGCGGCGAGATTTGTGTTCCAAGTCTTCCACTTCCTTGATCAAGCGGTTATTTTCTTTGAAGAATTTGTAATTGTTGATCCATTCGCCTTCTACCATTGCCGAGCGAATAAAAATTTCACGGCTGACAGTCGCATCAATCGCTCCATAATTGACCAAGCGATTTGCCACAATCGGAATGCCATAGAGGGCGACTTTTTCGTATGCCATCACCGCCCCTTTGGATTTCGCCCAATGCGGCTCGCTATAGCTATTTTTTACCAAATGCTGTGCCAATGGTTCAACCCATTCTGGCTCGATTTTCGCCACAGTTCTTGCCCACAGTTTGGTAGTTTCAACCAATTCAGAAGCGATGATCCATTTCGGCTGTTTTTTGAAAAGTGCCGAAGTCGGGAAAATGAAGAAATGTGCATTTCTCGCCCCTAAATAGTGCATTTTCTCGCTGTCTTTCAAGCCGATATGTGAAAGCAAACCCGCTAATAAAGCGGTGTGAATTTGCTGATAATTTGCTTCAAGGCTGTTAATTGGCAAGCCCATTTCTCTCACGGCAAGACGAAGCTGGTGATAAATATCTTGCCACTCTCGCACGCGAAGATAATTCAGATAATCTTTCTGACATTGCTTGCGGAACTGGTTTTTACTCAAGGCTTTTTGCTGTTCTTGAATGTAATGCCAAAGGTTCACGAAGGCTAAGAAATCAGAATCTTTATCCGCAAAACGGAGATGTTTTTCATCGGAAGCTTGCTGTTTTTCTTGCGGGCGTTCACGCGGATCTTGAATCGACAGGGCGGAAACAATCATCATCACTTCGTGTAAGCTGCCGTTTTTCGCCGCTTCAATCACCATTCGCCCTAAGCGTGGATCGATAGGTAGCTGCGCGAGCTGGCGACCGATTGGGGTGAGTTCACGTTTTTCGCCAAATTTTGTTTTGCGAATGTGAAACGCCTGTAATTCTTCAAGCAAACGAATACCATCTTGCACTTGGCGAACATCTGGCGAATCCACAAATGGAAAGGCGGTAATATCGCTTAAGCCAAGTGAACTCATTTGCAAAATCACCGACGCCAAATTCGTTCGCAGAATTTCAGGATCGGTAAATTCTGGGCGGCTGTTGAAATCTTCCTCAGAATAAAGGCGGATACAGATCCCTTCGCTTACACGTCCGCAACGCCCTTTACGTTGGTTGGCAGAGGCTTGAGAAATCGGCTCAATCGGCAAACGCTGCACTTTAGTGCGGTAGCTATAACGCGAAATACGCGCCGTGCCAGTATCGATCACATATTTAATGTTCGGAATCGTGAGCGAGGTTTCCGCCACGTTGGTGGCTAAAATAATGCGGTTCAAGCCGCTTGGACGGAAAATGCGTTGCTGTTCTTCTGCGGATAATCGGGCGTAAAGCGGCAAAATTTCGGTAAAACGGAGATTTTGTTTTTGCAAGGCTTCGGCGGTGTCGCGAATTTCTCGCTCACCGTTCATAAAAATCAGAATATCGCCGCGCCCTTCCGCTTGCAGCTCATCAACGGCGTTTAAAATGCCTTGAAGTTGGTCTTGATCTTCTTCCTCAACGATAGGGCGATAACGCACTTCCACAGGGAATGTTCTGCCCGACACTTCAATAATCGGGGCGTTATCAAAATGGCGAGAGAAGCGTTCCACATCAATGGTTGCCGAGGTAATAATCAGCTTCAAATCAGGACGTTTATGCAGAATTTGTTTGAGGTAACCTAAGATGAAGTCGTTATTTAGGCTTCGTTCGTGAGCTTCGTCGATAATCAACGTGTCGTATTGGTTCAAATAGCGGTCGTTTTGAATTTCCGCCAAGAGAATCCCATCGGTCATCAATTTTACCAAGCTATTTTCGCTGACTTGATCGCTAAAACGCACTTTATAACCGATTGTTGAACCAATTTCTGATTGCAATTCTTCCGCAATGCGATTTGCCACCGAGCGAGCCGCAATTCGGCGAGGTTGAGTATGCCCAATTAGCCCTTTCACACCACGTCCGAGTTCCAAGCACATTTTCGGCAACTGGGTCGTTTTCCCTGAACCCGTTTCACCCGCAATAATCACCACTTGGTTTTCTGCGATGAGCTTAAGAATTTCTGCACGGCGTTCAGACACAGGCAAGTCTGGATAGCTAATTTTTAAGTTCTCTAATTGATTTTTGCGTGCTTGAAAATGGGCTTGTGCGGTCAGAATATCTTGCTCAATCTCGGCTTGAATGGCTTGTTTGGCTTCCGCTTTTTTGACATTCGACAAGCCATAAATGCGAGAACGCAGGCGACGATAATCGCTGGTAGTGAGATCGTTGAGTTGGTTGATAAGGGCTTTTTGCGCCTCATCAAGCGGTGGATTTTTTCGGGTATTTTGCGAAGTTGGTTTTGATGTTGGTTTCAAAGTCGGTTTCATAGTAACAATTAAAAAAGAGGGAACGATTACGCATAAATCAGCCTTTTCGACCGCCGTTTGTATTAAGCTGAATATGAAAATAGCCCCAAAAGAGGGGCTGATTTATGCATAACCCCGCCTAAGCGGGGTGTTGAACATTAAGCGGCAACCATTACCATTGCAGGGCGTAATACGCGACCTTGTAAGGTGTAGCCTTTTTGTAATACGGCGCTGATATGATTTGATTCAATGCCTTCAGCAGGTTGCATTGAAATCGCTTGGTGTAATTCTGGATTGAATTGCTCACCAACCGTACCAACGGCTTCTACGCCAAATTTTGCCAGTGTGGAAACGAATTCTTTGTGGGTCATTTCTACACCATCAACTAGCGCTTGGGTGGTTTCGTCTGTTACCGCTTTATCTAGCGCTTCTAAACCACGCTCAAGGTTATCCACTACGGTTAATAACTCTTTTGAGAATTTTTCTAGGGCAAATTTGTGTGCCTTTTCGACATCTTGTTCGGCACGGCGGCGAATGTTTTGAATTTCTGCTTGCGCACGAAGTTGAATCTCTTTTTCACGCGCATCAACTTCAGAAACATAAGTTTCTAATTCGTGAATGCGGGCATAAGCGGCAGCTAATTCCGCTTCTACAGGCTGTTCTTCATTTGTTTCGCTGTTTTCGATAGGTTGGCTGGTTTCAGTTTCTTGTGCTGGGTTCTCTACTTTTTCTTCTTCTGGTTGAATGTTTTCGTTTTGGTTAGTCATATAAAATCCTCTTTGGGCTGGTATGAGTTAAATCGGCTTTAATATAACGACAAATTATCGGAATTCAAGAAAAAGCCTAAAAAATAATTTCATTTTAGGGCAGAAATTCCTTGCAAAATCTAGGGGGTGTCTTACAATCTCTCTCACTTTCCAGACCATTGGAAAGATTCGTTCATCTTCGGAGAAATCCGACCGCTTTTATCTTTTTTTCTTAACGGAGAAAACTTAAATGAAAAAATTAGCAGGTTTATTCGCTGCAGGTGTTGCTTCATTCGCTTTAACTGCTTGTAATGAAGAAAATGCAAAAACAACAGAAGCTGCTGCACCAGCTAACGCAGGCACAGTTCACTTATATACTTGGACGGAGTATGTGCCAGACGGTTTATTAGATCAATTTCAGAAAGAAACAGGCATTAAAGTTGAAGTTTCTAGCCTTGAATCTAATGAAACGATGTATGCGAAGTTAAAATTACAAGGTAAAGATGGCGGTTATGATGTCATTGCGCCTTCAAACTACTTTGTGTCAAAAATGGCAAAAGAAGGTATGTTGGCAGAGCTTGATCACAGCAAATTGCCTGTGATTGCAGAATTAAATCCAGACTGGTTAGACAAACCTTACGATAAAGGTAACAAATACTCATTACCTCAATTATTAGGTGCGCCAGGGATCGCATTTAATACTAACGATTACAAAGGTGACCAATTCACCTCTTGGGGCGATTTATGGAAACCTGAATTCGCCAATAAAATTCAGTTATTAGACGATGCGCGTGAAGTATTTAACATCGCCTTGTTAAAATTAGGTAAAAACCCGAACACAACCGATCCTGAAGAGATCAAAGCGGCTTACGAAGAGTTGAAAAAATTACGTCCAAACGTGCTTTCATTCAGCTCAGACAATCCAGCAAACTCATTCATTTCGGGTGAAGTTTCAGTAGGTCAATTATGGAACGGCTCTGTGCGTATTGCGAAAAAAGAAAATGCGCCGATTGATATGGTGTTCCCGAAAGAAGGCCCTGTGCTTTGGGTGGATACGTTAGCGATTCCTGCTAATGCGAAAAACAAAGAGAACGCACATAAACTAATCAACTATTTATTAAGCACGAAAGTGTCTGAACAGCTTACATTAGCAATCGGTTATCCAACTTCAAACGTGAAAGCATTAGAAGCATTACCGAAAGAAATCACACAAGACCCTGCGATTTACCCAACACAAAAAGTGTTGCAAGAATCACAATGGCAAGATGATGTGGGTGATGCAATTGAGCTTTACGAAAAATACTATCAAGAGTTAAAAGCGTCTAAATAACGCCATTTCACGAAAAGAGTTGGTTTTACCAACTCTTTTTTGCTTTTCAAGTATTTTTAATGCTTTATATACTACTCTAATTTTCTTCCACATACCGCTTCGCTGTTGACGCAAAGGTGATTTTATCAGGGCGGTAGCTAATGCTGCCATATTGGAATGGCGTACCATCAGCAAGATAAGTGGTGCTCGTCACATTCACCACCATTTCATAAGTGCCTAAATCCATCGCATTTTTCTCTTCTTCGCTGGCGTAGCGGAAGCTGATTTCACGCTGCGAATGGCTGATTTTTAAGCCCAACTCATTTTCCAAATAACGATAAATCGATTGTTCTGCAATATCACGGCTGATAAACGGCACGATACGGCGGTCGAAATAAGACACTTCATACTCCACCCGTTCCCCATCAATTTCACGAGTCCGACCTATACGGTAAAAGTCCACCTGATCATTTACGTTAAAGATCTGCATTAAATCCTCTTCACCTTGCACAATATAAAGGCTAGTGAGTGTCGTTTTGACCTGATGCTCCTCAGCTTGATTTAGCTCCCCCATTGTTTTGATTTCCGACAACATTTGCGGCTTAGGTAGATCACGTGCTAATACGATGGAATTTCTGCCTTGCTGTTTTTGAATATAACCGTCAATCTCTAGTAATGACAAGGCTTTGCGAATAGTGTCTTTAGAAAAACCATAGCGTTGCATCAGCTCGCCTTCGCTAGGCAATTCTTGGTTTGCTTTTAAAATCCCATTGCCAATTTTGGTTTTTATCTCGTGATAAACTTTCTTATATTTACTCATTTTTCACTCCGTTCATTTTTATGGTGTGATTCCATTTCACTGTTCTGCCTATAGGATAACATAAATTTTACAACATATACGTATAATTTGTGATCTATGTCACATTTTTACGATAAAACCAAAACTTTTACGTAAAAGATATTGCATAAAGTCAGCTTTGGGTTTAAATTAGCCACAATTCTTACTTTATCAGTTAAAGGAAATGTTATGTTTAGTCGTGCAAGCGGTGTTTTAATGCACATCACTTCTTTGCCAAATCCTTATGGCATTGGCTCTTTCGGGCAATCTGCGTATGATTTCGTGGATTTTTTGGTAGAAACCAAACAAACCTATTGGCAAATCCTGCCATTAACTACCACCAGCTACGGTGATTCTCCTTACCAATCTTTCTCTGCGGTCGCAGGTAATACGCATTTAATTGATTTTGATTTATTGGCTAAACAGGGGTTGTTAAAAGCGGAAGATTATCAAAACGTGAACTTTGGTGATGACCCAACCAAAATTGATTACGAACGCATCTTTTATGCTCGCCGACCTGTGTTGGAACAAGCGGTTAAAAATTTCGTGAAAAATGCAAAATGCCAAGCGGAGTACGAAAACTTCGAGAAAAACAACCGCACTTGGTTGGTGGATTATGCGGAATTTATGGCGATTAAAGAGCATTTCGGCAACAAAGCGATTCAAGAATGGGACGATAAAAAAGCAGTCGCTCGTGATGCAAAAAAACTTGAGAAATACCGCGAAATGTTGGCGGATACCATTCAGTATTTCAAAGTCACACAATATTTCTTCTTCCAACAATGGTTGGCGTTAAAGGCTTATGCAAACCAGCGCGGCATTCAAATCATTGGCGATATGCCGATTTATGTAGCGGCAGACAGCGTGGAAGTGTGGACAAAACCTGAGCTTTTCCAATTAGATGCCGAACGCAAACCGCTTTTCGTGGCAGGTGTGCCAGCGGATCAATTCAGCGAAACAGGGCAGCTTTGGGGCAACCCGCTTTACGATTGGGTGGAGCATAAAAAACAAGGCTATGCGTGGTGGATTCATCGTATTGAAGAGAGTTTCAAAATTTACGATGTATTGCGAATTGACCACTTCAAAGGCTTCTCCGATTACTGGCAAGTCGATGGCGATGCCGAGGTGGCGAAAGATGGTAGCTGGCAACCAGGTCCAGGCTATGCCTTATTTGAAGCGGTGAAAAAGCAGTTAGGCGATTTACCGATTATCGCGGAAGACTTGGGCAATATTGACGACAAAGCGAGAAAACTCCTAGCGGATTGCGGTTACCCAGGTATGAAAATTTTGCAATTCGGCTTTGAAGATGTGACAGGCGAAAGCCTTGATAGCCCGCATTACAGCATTCCACATTCCATTACTTACACGGGTACACACGATAACGATGTGTTAAATGGCTGGTATGCAGATTTAAGCGAAGAGCAACAACAATACATCAACGCTTACACTCATCGCGGTGAAAAGGAAACCCTTTGCCAAGCAATGATTCGTCAACTGTTTGCCACCGTGAGCAACACGGCGATTGCGACAATGCAAGATGTGTTGGATTTGCCAAAAAGTTCAAGAATGAACGTGCCTTCAACCATTGGCGGCAATTGGGAATGGCGTATGCTGGCAAGCGATTTAACCCAAGATAAAAAAGATTTCTTAACTCAAATGACTTCGTTATATCAACGAGCAAATAAGGAAAGCAAATAATGACACAATTTAGTTCTTATGTTGAAAACAACACAAATAAAACATTAACTCAATTAAGCGACAGAGAAATTTACGTTCAATTATTAAATTATGTAAAAGAGATTGCTGCGAATAAGCCAAAAAATAATGGTAAACGTAAAGTTTATTATATTTCTGCAGAATTTTTGATTGGTAAATTATTATCAAACAATTTAATTAACCTTGGCTTATATGAAGAAATTAAAAAAGAATTAGCTGAAGCGGGTAAATCATTAAGCCATATTGAAGATATTGAACCAGAGCCTTCTTTAGGAAACGGCGGTTTAGGGCGTTTGGCTTCTTGCTTTATTGATTCAATGGCAACTCTTGGTTTAAATGCGGAAGGCGTTGGCTTAAATTATCACTGCGGTTTATTTAAACAAGTGTTTAAACGCAATGAACAGCACACGGATCCAAACTTCTGGATTGAAAAAGATTCTTGGTTAATTCCAACAGAAATTAGCTATGAAGTGCCGTTTAAAAAATTCACTTTAACATCAAAATTAGATCGTATTGATATTTTAGGTTATCAAAAAGAAACCAAAAACTATTTGAATTTATTTGATATTAAAGGCTTAAATTATAACCTAATCACAGAAGGGATTGAGTTCGACGAAACCAAAATCGAAGAAAATATCACTTTATTCCTTTACCCAGATGATTCAACCAAAAATGGTGAATTATTACGTATTTATCAACAATATTTTATGGTGTCGAACGCTGCACAATTATTGCTTGATGAAGCCATTGATCGCGGCAGTAATTTACACGATTTGGCGGATTACGCTTACGTGCAAATTAACGATACGCACCCGTCAATGGTAATCCCTGAATTAATTCGTTTATTAACGGAAAAACACGGCATTAAATTTGCGGAAGCGGTGGAAATCGTTCGCAATATGGTCGGTTATACCAACCACACCATTCTTGCTGAAGCGTTAGAAAAATGGCCGCTTGCATATTTAGATGAAGTAGTGCCGCACTTAGTCGTGATTATCAAAAAATTAGATAAATTGGTTCACGCAGAATATAAAGATCCAGCGGTACAAATTATTGATAAAAATAACCGCGTGCATATGGCACATATGGATATTCATTTCTCAAATTCGGTGAATGGCGTAGCGGCATTACATACTGAAATTTTGAAAAACTCGGAATTAAAAGCATTTTATGAAATTTATCCTGAGAAGTTTAATAATAAAACCAACGGGATCACGTTCCGCCGCTGGTTGGAATTTTCTAACCAAAATTTAGCCGCTTATATTAAAGAACTCATTGGTGACGGCTATTTACAAGACGCAACCCAATTAGAAAAATTATTGGCATTTGCTGATGATAAAGCGGTTCATCAAAAATTAGCGGAAATTAAATTCCAAAATAAATTGGCGTTAAAAACTTACCTTAAAGAAAATAAAGGGATTGAGTTAGACGAAAATTCCATTATTGATACACAAATTAAGCGTTTCCACGAATATAAACGCCAACAAATGAACGCACTTTATGTGATTCATAAATATCTCGAAATTAAAGCGGGTAAATTACCGAAACGTAAAATTACCGTGATTTTTGGCGGTAAAGCAGCACCTGCTTATATTATTGCACAAGATATTATTCACTTAATTCTTTGCTTATCAGAATTGATTAATAACGATCCTGAAGTAAATAAATATTTGAACGTGCATTTAGTGGAAAACTATAACGTAAGCGTGGCGGAAAAATTGATTCCAGCGACCGATATTTCCGAGCAAATTTCTCTTGCCTCAAAAGAAGCATCAGGCACGGGCAATATGAAATTTATGCTTAACGGTGCTTTAACGCTCGGCACAATGGACGGGGCGAATGTGGAAATCGCTGAGCTTGCAGGGGCGGAAAACATTTACACCTTCGGTAAAGATTCTGAAAGCATCATCAAACTTTACGAAACCGCAGGTTATGTTTCAAAAGAGTACTACAAAAACGACAAAGACATTAAAAGAGCGGTCGATTTTATCTTAGATTCTGTATTGGTGAAATTGGGCAACAAAGTGCGTTTAGAGCGTCTTTACAACGAGTTGTTGAACAAAGACTGGTTTATGACCTTGATTGACTTCAATGCTTACGTAAAAGCAAAAGAGCAAATTTTGGCGGATTACGAAGATCAAGACAGCTGGAACAAAAAAGTGATTTGCAACATTGCGAAAGCAGGCTTCTTCTCATCAGACCGCACCATTGCTCAATATAACGACGATATTTGGCACTGTGAGGGCTAAGGGGAAAGGAATGAAATTACTGACCCTAAACGTACACGCTTGGTTGGAAGACAACCAAGCGGACAAAATCCGCGAGCTAGCTCAAACCATTGTGGAAAAGGGCTATGACGTGATTGCGTTGCAAGAAGTCAATCAATTGATGACGGCACCTGCTCTTTCCCGCGACTTGAAAGCCGATAATTATGGTGTGATTTTATTACGCCAAATTAACCAGCAAGTTGAGCAAAAATACTCGCTGTTTTGGAGTAATTCGCACATTGGCTACGATAAATATGACGAAGGCATTGCGTTTTTAATCCGCTTGCCTGTGTATGACGTTGACCCATTTTATTGTAGCCAACATCAACGCTTGGATTCCATTCTTTCCCGCAAAATTCTCGGTTTAATGGTGGAATATCAAGGGCAGCTGGTGGAGTGCTATTCGTGCCACATCAATCTGCCTGATTGCAAAGAAGAAAATCAGCTCGAGAACATTCGCAACATCGTAGAACGCACGCAAAGCGATAATCTCAAAATTTTAATGGGCGATTTTAATACCGATGCGATTACTAATCCGCAAGCCTATGAAGCGATTAAATCCCTTGGTTTGGTGGATACTTTCGAGCTTGCCGAGCAAAAAGATGAAGGCATTACGGTGGAAAAAGCCATTGATGGCTGGCGTAACCATAGCGAAGCGAAGCGATTAGATTACATTTTTTTAAATCAAGCAAAACGGGTTTTATCGAGCCACGTGATTTTCAATGGCAAAAATAAAGCTGTGGTTTCCGACCATTTTGGTGTGGAAGTCGATCTCATTCTTTAGGAGTACATACATGAAAAAGCTGCTGAGTTTTGAATTTTGGCAAAAATTTGGTAAATGCCTGATGGTGGTAATTGCCGTAATGCCTGCCGCAGGTTTAATGGTGAGTATCGGTAACTCATTGCCGTTGCTCAGCGATGCCGAATGGGTCTTACGCGTGGGTAACATCATCGCCCAAATTGGTTGGGGGATTATCGGTAATCTTCATCTTCTCTTTGCCCTTGCCATTGGCGGCAGCTGGGCGAATGAACGTGCAGGCGGTGCTTTCGCGGCAGGTTTGGCGTTTATCTTAATCAACTTAATCACAGGTAATTTCTTCGGTGTGAAATTGGATATGCTTGCCGATCCAAATGCACACGTCAGCACGCTATTAGCGGGCGATATTCCTGTGGCGAACTACTTCGTGAATGTACTCGGACAACCTGCTTTAAATATGGGCGTGTTTGTGGGGATTATCGCAGGTTTTGTGGGGGCGACCACCTTCAACAAATACTACAATTTCCGCAAATTGCCTGAAGTTTTAACCTTCTTCAACGGCAAACGTTTCGTGCCTTTCGTGGTGATTTATCGTTCTGTTATCGTGGCGTTAATTCTCTCGATTTTCTGGCCGCTTGTACAAACAGGGATTAACCACTTTGGCGAATGGATCGCGAACTCACAAAGCACCGCCCCGATTCTTGCACCGTTTATCTACGGTACCTTAGAGCGTTTATTATTGCCATTCGGCTTGCACCATATGCTTACCATTCCAATGAACTACACTTCATTGGGCGGCACTTACACCTTCTTAACAGGAGCACATCAAGGGGCACAAGTGTTTGGTCAAGACCCGTTATGGTTAGCGTGGGTGACGGACTTAATCAACCTGCAAGATGCGGGCAATATGGCACAATATAACGAATTGCTTAACAATGTGACCCCAGCACGTTTCAAAGTGGGTCAAATGATTGGCTCAAGCGGCATCTTAATGGGCTTAACCCTTGCGATGTATGTGAACGTTGATGCGGACAAGAAAAAAATCTACAAAGGGATCTTCCTTTCATCAGCTCTTGCAGTGTTCTTAACTGGTGTAACCGAGCCGATTGAATATATGTTTATGTTCGTGGCACTCCCGCTTTACATCGTGTATGCCTTAATGCAAGGTGCTGCTTTCGCAATGGCAGATGTGGTGGATTTACGCGTGCACTCATTTGGTAACATCGAATTCTTAACCCGTACGCCAATGGCGGTGAAAGCGGGCATCGGAATGGACGTGATCAACTTTATCTGGGTTTCTATCTTGTTCGCGGTTGTAATGTTCTTCATCGCTAACTTTATGATTAAGAAATTCAACCTTGCTACCGCAGGCAGAAACGGCAACTACGATGCAAAAGCCGCAGACGAAGCCGCCTCAAGTGATGAACCAAAAGTGGCAAACGCAAGCGCGCAAGTGGTGCAAATCATCAACCTACTTGGCGGACGCAACAACATCGCTGACGTTGATGCGTGTATGACCCGCTTACGCATTACCGTTCACAACGCGGATTTAATCGGCGATGAAGCAGGCTGGAAACAAGCGGGTGCAATGGGCTTAATCATCAAAGGCACAGGCGTTCAAGCCATCTACGGACCAAAAGCTGATGTGTTGAAATCAGATATTCAAGATCTGCTTTCATCGGGGGCGGAGATTCCGAAGAGTTAGATGAAAAAAGTGCGGTGAATTTTAGCCGCATTTCAAAAGTTAAACTCATTTGATTTAAGGACTAAGTTTTGTATTTCACAGGGCTTAGTTCTTTTAGTTTTTGGCTGTCTCTATAAGGCGTTTTTTGCGGTTTTAGCTTGCGAATTTGTGAGTCTGTAAGTGGTTGTTTTTGTGTCATTTTTTTGCTTTTTTTCTGCAAAATGATCCCCTCAAATTGTACATTTTTTGAGAAGGGATCATTTAAGGGATCATTTTTTTAAGACAACGTAAGACAAGCTAGAACATAAAAACGCTGTAAAGCGTTGATTTTACTAGATTTTAAGACTGTGTAAGACAAATTAAAACAGGAAAATGGTCCCCCTTACCGGGTTCGAACCAGTGACCAAGCGATTATGAGTCGCCTGCTCTAACCACTGAGCTAAAGGGGGGGATAGAAATGAGTACAAGATTATAGAAGAATGTTAGGATTTCGTCTAGATTTTTCAGCCTATTCGTTCAAAAACTAATCTTGTTAGGTTAGTAAAATTACTCTTCAATCCAAATAAGCGTTGCCATTCTGCCTGTTTGGGTATCTCGACGGTAAGAAAAAAACGTATCTTGCTCTGTGTAAGTGCAATGTTCACCGCCTGAAATAGTTTGTATGCCTACACGATTTAATCGCTGAATAGCGAGTTGGTAAAGATTACCTAAAAATTTACCGCTTGCGGTGCAATCTGGTGTAAAAGCCGATTTTGCATTTGGGGCAAAAGCACAAAATTGCTCAACAACTTCTTCACCTATTTGGAAAGCCGTTGGTCCTATTGCAGGTCCTAGCCAAGCAATAATTTCTGAAGCTGGGCTTTGAAATTTTGCGACCGTTTCTTCTAAAATGCCATCGCATAAACCTCTCCAACCAGCGTGGGCGGCTGCAACTTCCGTGCCATCTTTGTTGCAGAAAATTACAGGCAAACAGTCGGCAGTCATTACTAAACAAACCTGATTAGGCTTTTTCGTATAAACGGCATCCGCTTCCACTTTTTCGGCTGAATAAGGCAGTTCAATCACTTTTGTGCTATGCGTTTGGGTCAGAAAAAGAGGCGAATGTGGCAAGTTAAATTTTTCCACTAATAGTGCTCTATTTTGACGAACCGCATTAGGGTCATCCCCCACGTGATCGCCTAAATTAAAGCTATCAAAAGGTACTTGGCTAATACCTCCAGTACGAACTGTTGTGAATGCCTTGATATTTTTCGGAGCTTGCCAATTTGGATAAATTGCGTTCATCGCCTCTTTCCTTTACATTTTTTCTGGTAAAAATAACCGCTTGAAACTACTACGGGCGAACAGCAATCGCTTCAATTTCCAAGCCGACATCTTTTGGTAAACGAGCCACTTCTACGCAAGAACGAGCAGGAAATGCAGGGTGGTTGTTTTCACGGAAGAATTTTTCGTATTCTGCATTAACTGTCGCAAAATCGTTTAAATCTTTCACAAAAACTGTCGTTTTAATGATACTTGCCACAGTTAAACCCGCTTGTTCTAAAATGGCTTTTACGTTTTCTAATGCTTGGCGAGCTTGTTCGGTAATATTCTCTGAAACTTCGCCTGTTTTTGGATTCACTGGGATTTGCCCCGATGTGAAAACAAGGTTACCTAAATCAACCGCTTGTACATAAGGACCAATTGCCGCAGGAGCATTTTCTGTGTGAATTACTTTTGTCATAATATTTCCTTATTGATAGAAGTAAAAGTTTAAATAAATGATTTAATTTATACAAATAATGAACGATATTCTTCCAGTTCAGCTTTCGTTAAACTAAACACGCCCAAGCCGCCTTGTTTAAATTCGATCCAATTAAATGGCATAGATGGATATTGTGCAATCAGATGAATCATACTATTGCCCACCTCACAAATGAGCACACCATCATCAGATAAATAATCAGCTGCTTGTGCAAAAATGCGTTTGGTAATATCTAGTCCATCCTCGCCCGAACCTAACGCCAGCTCTGGTTCATAGTGGAACTCCTCTGGCATATCATCTAAATCTTCCTGATCCACGTAAGGTGGGTTGGTGACAATTAAATCGTATTTATCTTGCGGAATATCGTTAAATAAATCCGAACTAATAGGGAATACACGATCGGCTAATTGATAACGTTCGATATTGATTTGTGCCACATCCAACGCATCAAGCGATAAATCTACCGCATCGACTTCTGCATCTGGGAATGCTTCCGCACAGGCAATCGCAATGCAGCCGCTACCTGTACAAAGATCTAAGATACGTTTCGGTTCGTGAGTAATAAAACCTTCAAATTGATCGCGAATTAACTCGCCAATAGGCGAACGCGGCACAATCACACGCTCATCCACATAAAATTCTAAACCACAGAACCACGCAGAATTGGTTAAATAAGCCACAGGTTTACGCGTACCTAAACGTTCTTGAATCAGCTCAATAATGCGAGCTTTTTCCACATCAGTTAAACGTGAAGAATACATAGCTTCTGGCACATCTGCTGGTAATGATAAAGCAGTCAAAACTAGCTGTTGAGCTTCTTGCCAACCGTTTTCATAACCGTGTCCGTAGTAAAGATCCGATGCGTTAAAATAGCTATACGCCCAACGCATCATATCTTGAATCGTTTTTAAATCTTGTAATGCACTTGAAGCTGAAATTTCTTCAAGCAGGTCTAAATTGTGTTGGTACATTGTTTTCTCTTCAATATAGAATGTTATTTAAACACTTCGGAATGCGTGTTTAATCTGGCAAGATAAATTTCATCACCTTGAATTTGATAAATTAAAACTAAATCATTTTTAATATGACAATCTCTAAAATTAGCCCACTCTCCAGATAATGCGTGGTCTTTATATTTTTCGGGTAAAGCGCGATCATTTTGTAATAGATACATTACTTCAATCATTTCAATACTCATCAAAATCTCAGGGGGTAAAGCTAATTTCTTGAGATCTCTTTTATAATCTTTACTGTAACGAAACGTCTTCATTATCAGGCTCCATTGCAATACGCATCAACGCCTCGTGTAGCGTTTCTCCTTCTTTTAATTCTAATGGAATACCTTTTCCTTCCTCAAGCTCTCTCATGGCTTGAATGGTTGTTTCATTCGGCTGATAATTTAATTCCACAGGGATTGTTTTGGTTTCAGCCACTTGACGCAAAATCATTTTGATCGCCTGTGCAGGGTTTAAACCATAGTTACGAAAGACAGAAAATGCTTGTTGTTTGAGCTCTTCATCTAATCTAAAAGTGTAAGAAGTCATTTTATTTTCCCTAATGTAATACATTTGTCTTACATTATAAACATAAAAGGACGAGTTTCAAGCAGTGAATTTATGCTAAAATATTGCAACTCAAGGAGAATAGAATGACAGATACAGATGACTTCGCTTTATTTCGTGAAGCGATTAAAGGCACGAAAAAAATTAAACAAGATACTTTTATCCCTCAAACGCCACCGCGTAAAAAAATCAACGAATTACGTGAACAACAAGAGCAAAAAGATACCGAATTTTTCTTTTCTGATGAGTATGAACCGCTCTTAAAAGAAGAGAATGAAAAAGTGCGCTATTTGCGAGAGAATGTTGATCCTTACATCCTTAAACAACTCAGACGTGGCGATTTTCAACCTGAACTTTTTTTAGATCTGCACGGTTTAACCAAAGAAAAAGCAAAACGAGAACTCGCAGCACTCATTTTAGCCTGTGAACGAGAACACGTTTATTGTGCCAGCATTATGACAGGCTTTGGCACTCGGACATTAAAAGACCAAATCCCGCGTTGGTTGGTGCAGCACCCAAAAATTCTGGCGTTACATCAAGCCCCAAAAGAGTGGGGCGGAGATGCGGCAATTCTTATTTTGGTTGAACAAGTGGAAAGTTTAGAACGCCGTTTGTTTGAGCGATAAAATTATTGTTCGAGTTTTAATGCTCTAGAAAAACTCTGCAAGCCTTGCGAATTGCCTTTTTTCGCCATTTCTTGCAAGGCTTGGGTTGGGGCGTGCAATAAATGATTAGTCAGTTTATAACTCAGCTCGTGCAGCACCTTCTCACTCTCTCGTCCTGAAGCCAATTCTTGCATCGCTTTGGCGAATAATTCTTGGCGAAACAATTCTGCATCTTGGCGATAACGTTTGATTAAATCGCTAGATTGTTGCTGTTTCAGCCATTCAAAAAAGCCTTTGCATTCTTCATTAACAATTTCGACCGCTTGTTCAGCGGCTTGTTGACGTTGAGCAAGATTACGTTGAATGATATTTTGTAAATCATCCACGCTATAGGAATAAACAGCATCCACATCGCCTGCTTGCTCATCAATATCACGCGGCACAGCGATATCAATCAGCAGCATTGGGTCAAATTGGCGATTTTTTTGAGCCTCTTTGACCATCTCTTTTGAAATCAAGGTATCTGGGCTACCTGTTGAACTAATGACAACATCCGCCTGATTCAATCCAACCTGTAACGCACTAAGTGATAAAATTTGCATTGAAGCATCTAATTTTTCTGCCAACAATTCCGCTCGTTTTGGGGTGCGATTGGCAATCATAATATTTTTTGCTCCGTGCTGAATCAGATAACGAGCAACTAATTCAATGGTTTCGCCTGCTCCCACAAGCAGAAAACGCAATTTACCGAAGTTATCAAAAATTTGACGAGCTAAACCACAAGCCGCATAAGCAACGGAAACCGCACTTGCCCCGATATCCGTTTCAGTTCGAACACGTTTTGCCGTTGCGAAAGTACGTTGGAATAAGCGAGAAAGTTTGGTTGAAATGCCCCCTTGGGTTTGATAAAAATCTTCACTGGCGTGATAAGCCTGTTTAACTTGCCCCAAAATTTGCGGTTCGCCTAAAATCAACGAATCCAAACCACAAGCCACTTGCATTAAATGCTGTGCAGCTTGTATATTTTGTTTGAAATATAGGCATTCACGAAGTTCTTCGTGATCGAGCTGATGGATGTTTGCAAACCAGCTAAAACAACGCTCACGCCAAGCTCGGTTTTCCTCGCTCTCTTCTTGTGGCGTAATTTCCGCATTATGGAAATAGAGTTCGGTTCGATTGCAGGTGGAAAGAATAACCACGCTTTCGGCTAGATTCTGTTGCTGAATTTGCTCAAGTGCAAGCTGACGTTTTTGTTCATCAAACGCCACTTTGCCCCGTAAATTCACCGAAGCTGTTTTATGGTTAATACCTAACGCTAGAATTGTCATTCTTACCTACAAATGTCCCACAATAAAAAGAAAATGCCCTAAAAAGGCTGGTGGTATTCTAGCGAATAGGCTAAATCGGTGCAAATAATTACAGAGATTGGTTTGATTTACCACAACTTAATTACCTCTTTAGAAGTAGCAAAACATCATAAAAATTCAACCGCTTGCGATAGGCTATTGCTATTTTTGCCAAGAAAATGAATAATAAAGTCTTTATTTTTCTTAGAAATGATAGGTAAAGTATGAAACAAATTCCAATGACGGTGCGTGGTGCTGAGCAACTACGTGAAGAATTAGACTTTTTAAAAAATACCCGTCGCCCACAAATTATTGCTGCAATTGCAGAAGCTCGTGAACACGGCGATTTAAAAGAAAACGCAGAATATCACGCTGCCCGCGAACAGCAAGGCTTCTGTGAAGGTCGCATTCAAGAAATTGAAGGTAAATTAGGCAGTGCTCAAATCATTGATGTGACTAAAATGCAAAACAACGGCAAAGTGATTTTTGGTGCAACAGTTACGTTAACCAATGTAGAAACGGATGAAGAAGTGACTTACCGTATCGTCGGTGATGATGAGGCGAACATTAAAGAAGGTTTAATTTCGGTAAACTCTCCTATCGCACGTGGCTTAGTCGGTAAAGAAGTAGATGATTCAGTGACAATTACCACACCAGGCGGTAAAGTTGAATTTGATATTATTGAAGTAGAGTATATCTAGTTTAGATATAAAAGGTTATAGTAGAAAAGTGGTTGATATTTATTTTTAAGAATGTCAGCCACTTTTTTTGTTTGAAACGTCCAAAGTTTGGTCACTATGGCAAATTTTAAAGAAAAAAATATGGTTAAATTCTTGTAATAAGAGTTTAACCATATTTAGATATATTATTGTGCAGGTGAAATCAATTGCTGCATAAATTCTTCATTAACATCAATTGATGCACGTTCACGTAAATCGTTGATTAAATCAGCACGTAAAGTAGTGCGATTTGCTTCAGCAAATTGAGTCTGAAGAGGTTTAAATTCAGCTAGCGTACCATCTTCCACTTTATCTAATGCGACCAATAACACATCGCCTTGAGCATTGCGAGCCACACCGTAAGTTGGTTTATCTGTAGGTTTCGCTAGGCTAAATACGGCTTTAGCAAAAGCAGGCTGTTCTGCTTGAGCTTGTACGTAAACAAGCGTTTGAGCTCCGCCAAATGCCACATCATTTTTATCTCCATTTAATGCTTTTACTTGATTATCTGCTTGAGCAAGTAATGCACTTTCCGCTTTTTCACGTTTTACCATTGCTTCAACTTCTGGTTTCGCTTCATCAAGTGTTTTTTCGCGTTCTGGTTGATATTGTTTTACACGAATAAACATTGTGCGAGGTGCATTTTCATCCCCAACCTCAATGGCTTCTGAATTTTGACCTGATTGGGCTAATTCACCATTAAATAATACTTTGGTAATCGCATCATTATTCAGCTCTGCAGGTAAAGTTTCGCGAGTAAACATTGGAGTCGTTTTTACTTCCACGCCACCAACTTTCGCAACTGCATCAAGCGAGCCTGCATTTTCATATGCACTTGTTGCCATTGCACGGGTTACGGTTGAGTATTCTGAACCTACTAATTCGTGACGAAGCGTATTCGCAATACTCTCTTTCACTTTTTCAAGTGGTAATACGGTTTCTGGTTTGCGATCAAGCACTTTGATAATGTGGTATTCATTCCCCATTTTCACTGGTTGACTAACTTGTCCTACTTGTAAAGCATCTGCTGCTTTTTCAAAATCAGCAGGGAAAGTACCTGCTTTTGCCCAACCTAAATCGCCGCCTTTATTTGCCGATAATTTATCTAACGATTTTTCTTTAGCGAGCGTTGCAAAATCTGCCCCATTTTTGAGTTGCTGTTCAATCGCTTGTGCATCTGTTTCATTGGCAACTTGAATATGAGCAAGTTGAGATTCGCCTTTAGTCACATATTGAGCTTTATTTTTATCGTAATATGTTTCAATTTGCTCATCTGTAATTTGTACTTTTTTCTCAAGCTCTTTCGCTGGCAAAGAAATGTATTCTACAACAAACTGCTCTGGAGCTAACAACTGAGCTTTGTGCTTATCGTAGAATGCTTGTAATTCTTCACTTGAAGCGGTCTGTTTTTGGATTTCATTTGCTAAAGAATAAGAAGCAAGACGAACTTGGCGTTTTTGGAACAACAATTTTGCCAACGTTTCTTCTTGAGCGGGAACGTTAAAACTTGAGTTGATCACGCCATCTTCCATTTGTGAATATAAGATGCCTTGTCCAACAATTTGAGCATAACCATCAGCAGTTAAACCAGCGTTACGCAAAGTTTGTTGATAAAGGTTATTATCAAACTTACCGTTTTGTTGGAAATTTGGACTGTGTACAATTTCTGATTTAATTTGATCAACGCTTACGCCCAATTTTAATTCATCGATATATTGGCGTAATAAAGCATCGTTTACCAAACTATTTAATACAGATTGGTTAAATTCATTGGCAAATTTAGGGTCATCAAGCTGATCCCAAAGCTCTGCTCCCATTTGGTTATAGAGAATACTTTGCTGACGGTTTTTCGCATCACTAAATTCACGTTGAGAGATTTCTTGTCCATTTACTTTAACAGCAGACGTATTTGCCCCAACGATACCGCCACCGATACCTGCAAGTACAAACGAAAGTGATACCAACGAGAAGATAATTTTAAAACCTACGCTGTTGGTTCTTTCATGCCATTTTTCAATCATAGATAATTTCCTAGTTTGTTTAATTAAAAATGCTACGAATTATACTGTAAAGTCAGTTTTTCTCAAATCTGATTTTTCCATTCTTTATGGAGTGATTTGTGATAGAATGCACGCTTTATTTTACTCAATACATTTCTTTCCTTTCAGAAACGTTTTTAATACAGGATTTTCTTGATGAATATTTATGCCTATATTTGCTTTCTGGCAGCACTTTCCATTTTTCTAGGATTTATTACGAGCAAAATCTCTGCCCGTGTGCAGTCAACTATTGCCATTACTGCTGCAGCGATGGTTTGTTCTCTACTTGTGTGGATTTTAGGCTCACTAGGTTGGTTTAAAATTGATGAAATCGCCAAAAATGTAATGGAACAAATCGACTTCAAAAGTTTCTTGCTAAACGGGATTTTAGGTTTCTTACTCTTCGCTGGTTCTTTAGGCGTAAAATTGCCCGTGTTAAAAGACCAAAAATGGGAAATCACCGCATTTGCCTTGCTTTCCACCCTGATTTCCACCTTCCTCATTGCCGTACTGATTTGGGCACCTGCAAACCTTATCGGCTTACCGATTGATTTCATTTACTGCGTTGTATTTGGGGCATTAATTTCGCCAACTGACCCCATTGCAGTATTGGCAATTATCAAAAACCTACGAGCTCCAAAACGCCTTTCAATGCAAGTGGAAGGTGAATCGCTTTTTAATGATGGCGTAGGTTTAGTGATTTTCGTCACTGTGTTTGCCGTTGCATTTGGCGGGCAAGAAGCAACTTTCAGCAACATTTTTAACCTCTTTATGCACGAAGCAATTGGCGGTATTTTATTCGGTTTCTTATTAGGTTTTATCGCCCACGTGTTGGTTTCATCTACCGATGATGGTTCGATGGAAATCTTAATTACCCTCACTATCCCAACCGCTGGCTTTATGTTTGCTTCAAACATTTTGCACGTATCAGGAGCGTTAGCGATGGTGGTTGCGGGAATTATGATTGGTAACTGGACGCGCCGTTCAGGCTTCTCAGAACAAAGCCAACGTTATTTAGACCACTTCTGGGAGATGATCGACCACTTCTTAAACTCGCTCTTATTCTTCCTCATTGGTTTTGCCTTATTGCTCGTGGATTTCGAATTCTACGGCATCGTGTTAATGATCGTAGCAATTCCTGCTTGCTTATTAGCACGTTACATCAGTCTTTGGATTCCATTTAAGGGGATGCAACTTTTCCGTACTTACAACCCATATACGTTAAAAATTATGACGTGGGGTGGCTTACGAGGAGGCTTAGCTTTAGCAATGGCACTTTCTATTCCAAGCAAAGCCGCTTTTGCAGGTTCGATTGATGTGAAGGATTTAATTCTCGTGATGACTTATGCGGTTGCAATGTTCTCCATTCTAGTACAAGGTTCAACCATTGAGCCAATGATTAGAAAATCGAAAACAGTCGACCCAAATCGCAAAGAGTATTTACAACCAAGCACTAACCATCTTTAAAACTTAAACAAGCGGTCAATTTTGACCGCTTGTTTGCATTCAATGTCTTCGAGTTTGAAATAATAACCAACTTGTGTTATTATATCCATGTCTTTTGGAAACAATCCCTCAATTCCTGCTGAACGTTTCCTTCAAAATTGCTGTCATCGCGGTGGTTCCACTGCACACACTTTGCCTTATGGCAATACAATTTATGCCTTTTAGCATACATAATTTAATAAATCGAATTTTTAATTTATCTACTTAATTCTTTAAGGAGAAGGTTTGTCTTTATCTCAATTTATGGAAAAGCGAACGTCATTTAATCCTTTTGTGATTGGCTTGACGTTATTTTTTGTGTTGTTGCTTGTTCTGATGATTTTAGTACTTCCTGAACAAACACAAGCATTATTAAACCAAGCAAAAGCGGGTATTTTCGCGAATTTTAGTTGGTTTTATGTTTTAACATTATCTATTTTTCTAGGGTTCTTACTGATTTTATCGGTAAGTAGCTTGGGCAATATCAAGCTCGGAAATGACGAAGAAGAGCCTGAGTTTAGTTTCCTTTCTTGGCTTGCTATGTTATTTGCCGCTGGAATGGGCGTGGGCTTAATGTTCTTCGGTGTTGCCGAACCGCTTACGCATTATCTGTCCGACATCACAACCGGTGCGGCAGAGCATAAACAACAAGAAGCCCTTTTGCATACGTTATTCCACTGGGGCATTCACGCTTGGGCGGTGTATGGTATGATTGCTTTGGCGTTGGCTTATTTTGGATTCCGTTATAAATTGCCATTAGCGTTGCGTTCTTGTTTTTATCCTTTATTGAAAGATCGCATCAACGGCAAAGCGGGGGACTTAATTGATGTGATGGCGTTGCTTGCGACTTTATTCGGTATCATCACTACACTGGGTTTTGGAGCTTCACAGTTAGGTGCTGGCTTACAACAAATGGGCTGGGTAAGTGAAAATAGCTTCAGCCTGCAAGTAATTGTCATTGCTGTAGTAATGAGTTTAGCCATTTTCTCCGCAATTTCTGGCATGGGCAAAGGCGTGAAAATTCTGAGTGAGTTGAATTTAAGCCTTGCGATCTTGTTGCTGATTTTCGTTTTAGTGACCGGACCAACACTTTATCTACTTTCTGCATTTAGTGACAATATCGGTACTTATCTCAGCAATTTAGTGCAACTTAGCTTCAAAACCTATACGTATGAACAAGAACACACAGACTGGTTTAGCGGCTGGACGATCCTTTACTGGGCGTGGTGGTGTTCGTGGGCTCCATTCGTGGGTTTATTTATTGCACGTATTTCAAAAGGTCGCACCATCCGTGAATTTATTTTTGGCGTACTGGTGATCCCAAGTTTATTCGGTATCCTTTGGTTTACTGTGTTTGGTAACACTGCGATTTGGTTAAACGATGGCGAAGCTGCCGGTGCACTAGGGCAAATGATTTCATCGCCGGAAACTTTGCTATTTAAATTCCTCGATTATTTACCGTTGCCAACCGTAACTGGTTTAGTGAGCCTTGCCGTAATCGCGTTATTCTTTATTACGTCGGCAGATTCAGGTATTTACGTATTAAATAACATTGCATCACGCGATAAAAGTTTAACCTCGCCACGTTGGCAAGCAGCAATGTGGGGCATTTTGATGTCATTGGTTGCGATTGTCTTGATGCAATCGGGCGGTTTGGCTAACTTACAAACGATGACGTTGATGGTGGCGTTACCCTTTGCGATGTTAATGCTCGTGATGTGCTTTAGTTTGTGGAAAGGGCTAAATGCGGATAAAAAATATTTCGATACGAAAGTCAACCCAACCAGTATTTTCTGGACAGGTGAGAGATGGAAAGAGCGTTTAGAGCAAATGATGAACCAAACGCAAGAACGCGATATTTTACGTTTCTTAAAACATACCGCGTTGCCAGCAATGCGTGAATTACGCCAAGAACTCATCGGCAAATATAACTTAACGGTGCAAGTGAATACCTTATTTGATCAAGATGAGCCTGCGGTTGAATTAGTGATTCAAAAAGAATCTATGCGTGATTTTATGTACGGTATCAAATCGGTGGGGCGTGAAGTGTCAGAACAGCTCATCAATGATGAAAATCTGCCACATATTCAGCATAGCACCACGTACGAACCATACACGTATTTCTTTGATGGTCGTATCGGTTACGATGTGCAATATATGGATCAAGATGAATTGATTGCAGATATGTTGAAACATTATGAACGCTACCTCAGCTTGCTTGATGATGTGGGTCAAGAACTGATGGCACACGAACAAACTGAATTAGCAGAATAATTCTCTCTTATTGTAAATACTACGCACCTCAAATTAGATGGATTAGTTTTGAGGTGCAGATCAAAAAGCGGTCATCTTTTTGCAAAACTTTACAAAAATCTGACCGCTTGATTATTATTCTACTTTTTCTTCCACAACTTTCTGATTCACAACATCGTCTAATTTAATGTCTTTTACGATGCCTTTGTTGTCAAAATAAACTAACAACGTACGCTGAATCGGATCATTATGTCCTTCACGCTTGATAAACACATAATCCCAACGATTTTCCGCAAAAACATCTCTTAACACGGGGCTACCAAGCAAATATTGCACTTGAGTTTGGTTCATCCCGATTTTTAATTGATCGATTTTATCCTGTTCTAAGTAGTTGCCTTGTGGCACATCAATGCGATAAACCACTTTTTTAACGGTTGAACATCCAGTTACACCAATGGCAAGCAACATTACTGCTAAAAGAGATTTCATTTTCATCGTAATACCTTAAAAATTAAAATTTGTGCAAATCATACCGAAATCGGTTGAAAAAAACTATTATTTATTGCGTTCAAGTTGATCACGCAAATTAGCGGGTAATCCTTTGATAGTTAATGTGTCATTTAGTTCATCCCAAATTAAACGTTCTCCCAACAATTCGGCATTAAAGCTAATGGTTACCCCTTTGCCTGAGCCTGAATATTTGGTTAAGCCTTTCAACGCATTGCGAACAGGCGGAATAGACTCTTCCAAACCATACTCTTTTTCTTGCGTGAATTGAGCAAAATTCAGCTCATTTAAAGTGGGAAGGGACTCAGAAAGCTCATTTAAAGCAATCTCTTCCCCTTGGTTAATCTGTCCTTTGCAATATTCGAATGCCTGTTTTTTTACTTCTCGTGTTTGCGGGGCAGAAAGCTCACCTTGTTCACAGAAATCGCTTACCGCTTGCAGCAAGGTTTGGTTTTGAACCTGTGGATTTAACCCTTCTTCGGCACTTAAAAAGTCCATAAAGAAATCCGCGACTTTACGTCCAACTCGTCCTTTAATAAAGGTGAGATAGCGGTTTGAGGTTGCGTTAATGCCAAGTTCTGTCAGATTGATTCGGCAAGCGATGTCATACTGAGTAATATCCAAATATTCCGTACTTTTTACATCTAAATGATCGTCCACCAAAATAGAAGAGCGTCTATCAATCAAGGCAATAAAGAGGTAATCCGTTGCCAAGAAATTGTAACGGCACAAAATAAAAGTGCCACCCGATACGAAAGGATATTTAGCCAATTCAGAAACCAACATATTGGCACATTGATGGCTAAATGGCAGAAAATCCGTCTCTTTTTCTAAAAAACGGTTAAGTTGCTGAGCAAACACTGATTCCGTTTTAAAAACGCCATAAGCTTTCGCTTTGTTTTGATAGGCTTGGTGTAGCTGTAACATCATTTGTTCTGCGGCAGGACTAATAGGCAGTAATTCCTCACGCAATACGGTTTTCAGCTCAACATTTTCGCCTTCTGCGTGATGTTGAATTTGGTGCAAGACGATTTCTTCTAGATTTATACTCATAAATTGGGATCTCTCAACTTATTCAGGGTGAAATGGCTATATTATATAGATAATCCTTTATCATTCATTAGTTTTCTACTTTTCTTTATATTTTGTTACCTCATTTATACCCACAGTCTAATTTTGTAGTGGTTATTTTTTGTAATCATTTGTGCTAAAATACCCCCGCTCTTATTCCCCATTAGTACGGGAAATAATGAGCAATGCAAATCAAAGTGAAAAATCGACCGCTTGTAAGCGGTTTTTTCTTTCGAATTTTTTTCAAATTTAACAAGTAGCCTGTCGTATGGGTTACCACTGTAACAAGGATAAAAAAATGCCAATCATTACTTTACCAGATGGCTCACAACGCCAATTTGACAATCCCGTTTCTGTATTAGAAGTTGCACAATCTATCGGTGCTGGTCTTGCGAAAGCAACCATCGCAGGACGTGTAAACGGCGAACGCCGTGATGCGTGCGATATTATCGACCAAGATGCAACATTAGAAATCATTACCGCCAAAGATGAAGACGGTTTAGAAATTATCCGCCACTCTTGTGCGCACTTGTTAGGTCACGCCATTAAACAATTATTCCCAGATGTAAAAATGGCAATCGGCCCAACGATTGAAAATGGCTTCTACTACGACGTGGATTTAGATCGTTCTTTAACTCAAGAAGATTTAGATGCGATTGAAAAACGTATGCTTGAGTTGGCAAAAACTAACTATGATGTAGTGAAAAAACGTGTGAGCTGGCAAGAAGCACGCGACACCTTCGAGCAACGTGGCGAGCCATATAAAATGGCAATTTTAGATGAGAACATCGAACGCACAGCAACGCCTGCGTTATATCATCACCAAGAATATATTGATATGTGCCGTGGCCCACATGTGCCAAATATGCGTTTCTGCCACTACTTCAAACTTCAAAAAGTGGCGGGGGCTTACTGGCGTGGCGACAGCAAAAACAAAATGTTGCAACGTATTTACGGCACAGCTTGGGCTGATAAAAAACAATTAGCCGAATATTTACAACGCTTAGAAGAAGCAGCAAAACGTGACCACCGTAAAATCGGTAAAGCGTTAGACTTATACCATATGCAAGAAGAAGCACCTGGTATGGTGTTCTGGCACAACGATGGTTGGACAATTTTCCGTGAGCTTGAAACCTTCGTGCGAACCAAATTAAAAGAGTACGATTACCAAGAGGTAAAAGGTCCATTTATGATGGATCGCGTATTGTGGGAAAAAACAGGTCACTGGCAAAACTACGCGGATTTAATGTTCACGACACAATCTGAAAACCGTGAATATGCGATCAAACCGATGAACTGCCCAGGTCACGTTCAGATCTTCAATCAAGGTTTAAAATCTTACCGTGATCTACCAATTCGTATGGCAGAATTCGGTTCTTGCCATCGTAACGAACCATCAGGTTCTTTACACGGTTTAATGCGTGTGCGTGGCTTTACCCAAGATGATGCCCATATTTTCTGTACTGAAGATCAAATCGAATCTGAAGTAACCAGCTGCATCAAAATGGTTTACGACATTTATAGCACCTTCGGCTTTACCGATATTTATGTGAAACTCTCAACTCGCCCTGAAAACCGTATCGGTTCAGATGAAATGTGGGATCGTGCAGAAGCCGGTTTAGCGGCGGCATTGGCACACAACGGCTTGGAATATGAAATCCAAGAAGGCGAAGGGGCATTCTACGGGCCGAAAATCGAATTCGCTTTGCGTGATAGCTTAGGTCGTGAATGGCAATGTGGTACGGTGCAGTTAGACTTTGCTTTACCAGGTCGTTTAGAAGCTTCTTATGTGGCGGAAGACAACGGTCGTCGCACACCTGTAATGATTCACCGTGCGATTTTAGGTTCTATCGAACGTTTCATCGGTATCATTACCGAAGAATACGCTGGTTTCTTCCCTGCGTGGTTAGCACCGACACAAGCCGTGGTGATGAACATCACCGACAGCCAAGCGGACTATGTAAAACAAGTGGCAAAACAGCTTTCTGATGCAGGTTTACGCGTAAAAACTGACCTACGCAACGAAAAAGTAGGCTTTAAAATCCGCGAACACACCTTACGCCGCGTGCCATATATGCTCGTTTGTGGCGACAAAGAAATCGCCGAAGGCAAAGTTGCCGTGCGTACCCGTAAAGGGGCAGATTTAGGCACATTCAAAGTGGAAGAATTTGCTGAAATCTTGAAAAATCAAGTTCGCAATCGTGAGCTTAAATTATTAGGTGAAGAGTAATTAACCCAAATACCGCACAGTTGTGCGGTATTTTTTTATGAGGTAAATAAAGATGATTGATGGAACAAACTTACCTGCCGAATTGCGTTTTACACAATTCAATGAAATTCCTGTTTTAGTGATAGATCACGAAATCGGTCAAGCCACGATTTCCTTACAGGGTGCACAGCTTCTTAGCTGGAAACCGAAACATCAGCAAGAGATCTTATGGTTTAGCGAAATTGAACCTTTTACCCATTGGCAATGCCATTCGAGGTGGCATTCCACTCTGCTATCCGTGGTTTGGCAATGCGAAAAAGCCCATTCACGGCACAGCTCGCCTGCGTTTATGGGAATTGTGTGAATATGCCGTTCAAGCGGATAAAGTCAGCGTAACTTTCTCATTATTAGCAGAAAATAACACGCCTGAAGCACAACTTGAGATGATTTTTAGCGATAAGCTACAGCTGATTTTCACTCATTTAGGCGAAGCCCCCGCTGAAGCCGCATTGCACAGCTATTTCCGTGTTGGCGATATTTCGCAAGCGGAAATTTATGGCTTACCGACTACTTGTATGAATAAATTGACCGAACAAACTGAAACAGTTCCGTCGCCAAGAAAAATTACGCAAGCGGTCGATTGTATTTACACTTTTGCAAATAATCCCACCACGCTCATCGATGCCTCTTTGCAACGAAAAATTACGCTCACGCATCATCAAGCCAGCAACATTGTGGTGTGGAATCCGTGGCAAAATCCACCCAGTGCAATGCAGCCGCAAGATTATAAACAGATGATTTGCATTGAAACGGCAAGAATTCTAGGGCAAACATTAAATCACGGCGAAAGCCTGAGCGTGGAAATTGCTTAGTTTAGCTCTTTTAACAATAGCACAATTAAAAGGACTGCATTCTGTAGAATATAGAACCAGTCCTTAAATTAAATAAGTCTAATTTGAGAATTATCTTCTTGACTCAAATTCTGCTAATGCTTCATCAAATTGTTTGGCTACTACAGGGTGAACTTGAGCGAACATTGAAGACGTTACGGTAATAAATGAGCAGACTAAGAATCCAGGGATGATTTCATATAAGTGAGATAAGTCTTCCCAACCTAAGAATTTCATCAACGGACTCCAAACCACAACGGTTACAGCCCCTGATAACATCCCCCACAATGCCGCTTTAGAGCTGATGTTACGGTTAAAGAGCGAAAGAATGACAACAGGTCCGAACGCTGCACCAAAGCCCGCCCAAGCGTAAGAGACTAAGCCCATCACTTTTGAATTTGGATCCTGTGCAATTGCGATGGCAATCACAGCGATCAACAGCACCATTAAGCGACCAATCCAAACCAACTCTTTGCTTGAGGCATTTTTGCGGAAGAAGCCTTTATAGAAGTCTTCTGTAATTGCCGCTGAACACATCAATAATTGAGCGGAGAGGGTACTCATTACAGCAGCAAGAATTGCTGATAACACGATACCTACAATCCACGGGTTAAACATCACTTTTGAAAGCTCAATGAAGATGGATTCTGCGTTATCAAGCGGTATATTTTCGTGAGTAAAATACGCTAAACCGAAGTAACCCACTGATACCGCACCGCCTAAGCAAAGAAGCATCCAAGTGATACCAATCACGCGGGCTTTATTAAGGGCTTGCACAGAACCCGCTGCCATAAATCGAGCAAGGATGTGCGGTTGACCAAAATACCCCAAACCCCAGGCAAGAGCAGACACCACGCCAATCCCTGAAACGTTATGCAACCAGTTGCTATATGGAATGCCTGTTGCCGCTGATTTTGCCGCTAATGCCACATTGATTTCATCCCAACCGATGTTCACAAGTGCCATTACGGGGGCAAGGATAAGGGCGAAAATCATCAAAGACGCTTGGATCGTATCACTCCAAGAGACGGCTAAATAGCCACCGATAAAGGTATAAGCGATAGTCGCGATCGCACCTAACCAAAGGGCAACGTTGTAATCTAAGCCTAATAAGCTTTGGAATAATTTTGCCCCTGCAACCACACCTGAAGCACAGTAAATCGTGAAGAAGAACAAAATAATGCCTGAAGAGATGATTTTTAACGCTTTTTTCTGACGCGGGAAACGTTGTGCAAAGAACTCTGGAAGTGTGAGGGCGTTGTTGTATTTTTCGGTGAAAATACGTAAACGACCCGCCACAATTTTATAGTTCATATAAGCCCCAATGCTAAGCCCCACCGCGATCCACGCTTCAGATAAACCTGATAGGAAAATTGCACCTGGTAACCCCATTAAGAGCCAGCCAGACATATCGGAAGCCCCAGCAGACATCGCCGTGACGAAACTTCCCATTTTTCGACCACCGAGAATGTAGTCATCAAAGTTTTGGGTGGAACGGTAGGCATAAAGCCCAATGCCTAGAATGATTAGTAAATACAAGCCGAATGTGATGTAAATCTGCATAATTTTACTCCTTTTGAAGGGTTTTTCTCAAGCAATTAGGTTTCTACGATATGACAACCTAGTTGCCCTAGCGTAGGGGCGTGTTGAACACGCCCTTTTAATTTTGATGAGAATTACGATGTTAATACTCTTCCGCTGCCATCAACGACGTATTACCGCCCGCGGCTGTGGTGTTATAACTGCGAGAATATTCATCATATAGCGGTAATAAATCTTGGGTGGTACGCCAGTCAAAGCATTTGAAAATCGCTTTGCTGTGTTGTACCAACCATTGACGACGTTGAGGTTCAAGCTCATCTAAATAGATGCCTTTTTGGCAGTGACCTAATTCGCTTCCGACACGAATGCCAGGTTTACGCAAGCTAGCTAAAGGATGGCCTATTTCCACTAAAACAGTAAAACCTGCCGCCAAGAGTTTATCCGCTACTTTTTGAGAAGCGGTCAAATCTCCATTAAGAATTGCAACTTCGCACGGTAAATAGGCAAGACTGTTGCGTTCGCCTGTGATACTTTCAAGTACTGGTTTTGCGTTACCTAAAGTACGTTCATCGCCAAATTGGCTGTAGTAACGCGGTGTGCGAGTTAAACGTTGGAGGTAGAATTCCCCTCCTGCTTTAGGGCCTGTACCTGATAAACCGTGCCCACCGAATGGTTGCACGCCCACCACAGCACCCACGATATTACGGTTAATGTAGTAGTTACCACAGTTAAGGTGTTTTTCCACCAAATCCATCTGTTTACGAATACGGCTGTGGCACCCGCCTGTTAAGGCATAGCCTTTTTCGTTTACTTGATGCAACACGTTTGGTAAGTCATCTTTTTGATAGCTTACGATGTGAAGAATTGGACCAAATACTTCTCGTTTAAGTTGGCTGAGATCATCTAAGTGATAAATCGCAGGGGCAACGAAATGTCCACCTTCTGGAACCGTTAATTCAGTATAAGCTTTTGCCACTTTACGCATATTGGCTTGGTGATTGAGTAAGTTTTGTTTTGCCTCATTATTAATCACAGGACCAATATCTGTTGCCAATAAGCGTGGATCACCTAAGCTTAATTCTTTCATTGCTTCGCTGATCATTTTGTAATATTGATCGGCAACCTCTTCTTGTAATAACAAAATACGAAGGGCAGAACAGCGTTGGCCTGCTGAGTCAAAGGCAGAGCTTAACACATCCGCTGCAACTTGTTCTGGAAGAGCCGAAGTATCGACTACCAACACGTTTTGACCGCCTGTTTCGGCAATCAATACAGGATCGTTTTCTGCTGTCGCTAAACGTTTTTCGATGAGTTTCGCTACTTCAGTCGAACCAGTGAACACTACGCCATCAAATGATTGTTGTACTAATGCTGCACCAAGATCACCCGCACCAAGCACGAGCTGCATCGCTTCTTTTGGTACGCCTGCTTCGTGGAGTAATTTCACCGCAGCGTAAGCGATCAATGAAGTTTGTTCTGCTGGTTTTGCAATGACGGCATTACCCGCTGCAAGAGAAGCAGCAATTTGACCTGTAAAGATCGCTAATGGGAAGTTCCAAGGTGAGATACAAAGCACTTTGCCACGGGCTTCACCAAGTTGATTATTTTGTGCTAAACGCTCTAATTGATTTGCATAATAACGGAGGAAATCGACCGCTTCACGCAATTCGGCAATCGCATTTGGAAGTGTTTTTCCCGCTTCAATCACGGCAAGCTTCATCAATAAGCCGTGATTTTCTTCATAAAGATCGGCTGCTTTGCGTAATACATCCGCTCTTTCTGCAGGTGTTTTAGCATTCCAAGCTTGATTACTTGCTGCAGCAAATACGGCTTCCGCTTCGTCTACGCCCAAGAAACGTACTTCGCCAATCACTTCGGCTAATTTTGCAGGATTTTTCACAAAATGAACCGCTTGTTGTGCTGGTTTTGCTAATGCGGTGAGTGAAGTCGCATTTTCCACTTTTGCCTCATTTAACGCTTGTTCAAGTTTAGCTAATACAAATTCATTACTTAAGTCGAAACCTGCAGAATTACGACGGTCGTTAAAGAGCTCAAGCGGTTTGCGAACGAGTTTATTTGGTTCACCATTTGATTTTGAATAGAGTTTCCACGGTAAAGTCACTAATTGCGAAACAGGAATGTTTTCATCAACTAATTGGTGCACGAAGGAAGAGTTTGCCCCGTTTTCAAGCAAGCGGCGAACAAGGTATGCCAACAAGGTTTCGTGGGTACCAACAGGGGCATAAACACGCACTTGGCGGTCGAAGTTGTCTTTACCGACAATGTTATCGTAAAGGCTTTCTCCCATACCGTGTAAGCATTGGAACTCAAATTTTTTGCCTTGTCCAAGCTCGTAAATGGTGCACATCGTGAGCACATTGTGAGTGGCAAATTGTGGGTAAATCACATCTTGTGCGGCAAGCAATTTTTTCGCACAGGCAACGTAAGCGATGTCGGTGTGATTTTTGCGAGTGTAAAGCGGGAAGCCGTCTAAACCATCGGTTTGAGCCCATTTGATTTCGCTGTCCCAATACGCTCCTTTTACTAAACGAATCATTAAATGACCTTGTTTTTCACGGGCAAGGTTAATCAAATAATCCAATACGTAAGGGCAGCGTTTAGAGTAGGCTTGCACGACAAAACCAATTCCACGATAACCTTTGAATTCTGGCTCATCGAGTAATTTTTCGATGAGATCCAATGAAAGCTCAAGGCGGTTGGCTTCTTCCGCATCAATGTTTACGCTGATGTTATATTTTTGAGCAAGTAAGAAGAGTTGTTTTACACGCGGATAAAGTTCGTTCATTGTGCGATCGTATTTCGCACGGCTATATTTCGGGTGAATAGCAGAGAGTTTTACTGACACGCTGTTGCCATTGTAAATTGTACGACCAGCCGCATCTTTGCCCACTTCTTCAATGGCGTGTAAATAGTCGTTAAAATAACGATCCGCATCGGCAGCCGTCATTGCCGCTTCGCCTAGCATATCAAAAGAGAAAGTAAAGCCTTTTCTATAGCGAGGATTGATGTGTTTCAATGCTTCAGGCATTGTGACACCCGCTACGAATTGTTTACCCATAATTCGCATAGATTTCACCATTGCTTGACGCATCGCAGGAGCGGCTAGGCGAGCAAATAAGCCTTTTAATGAGCTGGAAAGTTGCTCTTCGCTTAAACTTTCACTCATTTTTTTACCAAAGACTAAGCCATAACTTGCCGCATTGATAAAAATGGATTTGGAATTACCCAGATGAGATTGCCAGTTTCCTTCTTGCAATTTTTCATAGATAAGCTCATCGCGTGTTTTGGCATCTGGAATACGCAATAAAGCCTCAGCCAAACACATTAACGCAACACCTTCTTCAGAGCTTAATGAAAACTCTTCCATTAACGCATCGGCACCATATTGTTTTTGTTTTAAGTGACGTAATTTATTAATGAGTTTGGTTGCGTTATCCGTAATACGTTTTTCTTGTTCTTCGGTGAAATCAAGTGTCGCTAATAAGCGATCCACTGCTGTTTTTTCGTCTAAACGATAGTTCTCGGTAATCACTTGACGTTCAGGACGATAGGTTTTAGAAAGTTCGAATTGCATAACATTCACCCCTTTTGTGTTATAAAGTTGTTAAAAAGGTAAAATTAAAGAGGTTAAATGTAAAACTATTTTTGTTGAATTTGTGAACTGCTTCACAGAAAAAATGAAATAAAGAAGGTTGTTGAGAACGGTTTTTATTTGTGGGGTATTTTTCAAAAATTAAAGAAAATAAAAGGTGGTATAAACCACCTTTAATCTATTTTATGCTCTTCCTGCACTACTTAATATGCCTGATGAAATCCCCATCATTTCATTGGCTTCTAACCAACGATCGAGGTAACCTGTTTCAAATAAGGTTTTTTCGTTTGCGTCCGAATAAATCCACATATTCTGAGCAATTTCTTGGTTTAACTGGTCTGTGTTCCACGTCGAACAACCTAAACAAACAATAAATTTCTCTGGAGCATCGGGCGTACCTAAGGTATCAAGCACATCTCCCGATGTGGTCAGCATCACATCATCGGTAATTTTGTAAGAATGTAGGAAAGATTGTGCCGTTTTGGTATGTACAATAAACCCTCGTTCTTGACTAACAGGTCCACCACTCAAGACCATCTGATCTTTCTTATAATTACGCTGATTTGCCATTTGGAAATCCATTCGTGTAAGTAATTCAAGCACGGAAAGATCCGTCGGCATATTGATAATTAGCCCCATTGCACCGTTGTTATTGTGTTCGCAAATATACACTACCGCACGGTCGAAATAGGGATCGTCCATTTCAGGTGTTGCAATTAAAAATTTACCTTGTAAGTTTTCTAACATTATTTCTTTCTCGTTAAATATCCCCAAAGCAGACTTGCAAAGCAGTAATGGCGGCTAAGGAAGCCGTTTCGGTACGCAATACTCGTTTGCCGAGTAACACCTCAGTAAAGCCTTCGGTTTCCGTCATTGAAATTTCTTCTGGCGATAAACCGCCTTCTGAACCAATCAATAAACGCACACCCTCTTTTGGTATATTAGGCAATTGGCGAATAGTGTATTGAGCACGCGGATGTAAGTTAAGTTTTAACATGCCATCTTGCTCTTTGCACCAATCAGTTAATTTCATCATGGGGCGAATTTCAGGAATTTCATTGCGTCCGCATTGTTCACAGGCGGCAATTGCAATTTTCTGCCATTGCTGTAATTTTTTATCTTGACGCTCTTCGTTTAATTTGACGCCACAACGTTCTGACCAAAGTGGAGTAATCGTTTTTACGCCAAGTTCTACGGATTTCTGAATGGTAAATTCCATTCGATCGCCACGCGAAATCACTTGTCCTAGATGAATTGGCAGTGGTGATTCGCGATCATCTAATTCTGAGGAATGAATTTCTGCAATAATTTGCTTTTTTCCGACCGCTTGTAAAGTGGCGTGGAAAATATGGTTTGAACCATCAAATAAAATAATCGCATCGCCTTCGTTCATTCTGAGTACACGCCCTACGTGATTGGCCGCATCTTCGCTTAATTCGCAATGAGTTTGGTTGGCTAAAGGGGATGGATGATAAATTCTTGGAATTCGCATAGTTTATAATATGAACGGATTGAAACCATTTATTGATATAACCAACCCTCGCCCCTTGAGGGAGAGGGATAATTTCAATGCGTTCAGCATTGATATTCGGGAGAGGGGGAAGCGGTTATTTTTAACCGCTACTTTGCAAAATATATCGTTATCCCCTCCCTATGAAAAAATGACTAAACGTAATTTTTTATGCCCTTCTCCCAGAAGAGGGGAGAGCAATAGGGCTATTTATTTTGATGAATCGCGTTTGCTACTTCGTTATCATTGTAAATCGCATTGATCACATCTTGGTACGCTTGATTCAAGATTTTACGAATATCGTTGTTATCCGCACCTAACACGCCTTCGTAACCACGTGTAGCATTGAATGATTTATTAAAGTTACCACGAGGACCTTGCACCACGATGTCTACGTTCACATCCGCATTGGTTTTATGACGAAGATTACCTTGCTCAACTGTTGCGAAGAAACGTTTTACTTGCACGGTAACATTCGCATTCGCTGCACCTTGCACCAATTGGAAGCCTTTCGCATTCAAATCTTGTTGTACCGCTTGTTGGAATAATTGCACCACTTCAGGGCTTGAGGTTAAACGAATCACTTCTCCATTTTTAGTGTAAGAAGCCACTTCACGAGAAGTACGTAAATCTTGTGTATTAACACTTACCGCTGCCGTTTGGTTATTGGTATTAAAGGTCGCTGTTGGCGATGGCGTAGTGAATACCAACGTATTAGATTGGCTTTGACAGCCCGCAAGGACAGCAGAAGTTAATGCCGTCACTAAAAAAAATGCTTTTTTAGAGATTTTCATAAATTTTCCTTTCAATTAACTAAGAGGGGTAACTTGTTGAGTAAAAAAGTCGCGAATGCCGACGAGCAAATTATTAACTGCAACAGATGCCAAAATCAAGCCCATTACACGGCTAATAATCGCTGCCCCCGAATTACCAATTAAATGCTGAATTCGGTTTGCCAGCATTAAAAGAATATAAGTAATAAAGAGCACAAGCACCATAATTCCTGCCGTAACCGATTGTTCCATAAAGTTGAAACGATGATTATCGGTTAATAACACAATCGCCATCATCGCCCCAGGTGACGCAATAGACGGCACGGCTAACGGATAAACGGCAAGTTCATTGATGTTAGTTCGCATCTTAATTTCGTGTTCAGGTTTGCTTTCGCCAAAGATCATCGTTAACGCAAAAATCAATAGCACCAAGCCCCCTGCAATTTGGAACGCTGCAAGTGGAATTTGCATTGCTTCTAACAATAATTGACCGCTTATTAAGAAGAACGCCAAAATACCAAATGAAATTAACACCGCATTGCGTGCAATTTTTTTGCGATCTTCTAACGCAAGACCGCTCGTTTTGGCTAAATAAACAGGAATGGAGCCGATTGGGTCAATAACAGCCCAAAGCACGACGAATTGTACAACGAATGAATCAAACATCTCTTGCCCTTATATGCTAAAATATGCTGGTAATTTTAGCATATCTTGACAGTTTATTATGATTTTTTTTACAGATTTAATTTTAAAACGCGGTTTAAATACATTATTAGAAAACACTTCCGTCACAATTCACACAGGGCAAAAAGTCGGGCTTGTGGGCAAAAATGGTTGTGGAAAATCCTCGCTTTTCGCCTTACTCAAAAATGAGCTACAACCCGAAGGTGGTGAAGTTAGCCTGCCGAAAAACTGGGCGATTTCTTGGGTAAATCAAGAAACGCCAGCCTTAGAAATTTCTGCGATTGATTATGTGATTCAAGGCGATCGCGAATACACTCAATTGATGGCTCAACTGGAAAAAGCCAATGCGGAAAATGACGGGCATTTAATCGCCACTACTCACGCACAGCTGGACACCATTGATGCGTGGACAATCCAATCCCGAGCGGCAACGCTTTTAAACGGTTTAGGTTTTAGCTCTGAACAACTCACTTTACCAGTAAAATCTTTCTCAGGCGGTTGGCGTATGCGTTTAAATCTAGCTCAAGCCCTGATTTGTCGTTCAGATTTATTGTTACTCGATGAACCGACCAACCACTTGGATTTAGATGCCGTGATTTGGCTTGAACGTTGGTTAACAAATTATCGTGGTACGCTGTTGCTGATTTCTCACGACCGCGATTTTCTCGATCCTATTATTAACCGCATTATTCATATTGAGCATCAAAAGCTCAATGAATATACGGGCAATTACACCTCATTTGAAATTCAACGAGCAACGAAAATCAGCCAACAAAATGCGGCTTATCAACAACAGCAACGCAAAGTGGCTCATTTACAAAGTTTTATCGACCGCTTCAAAGCAAAAGCGACCAAAGCCAAACAGGCTCAAAGTCGTATTAAAGCGTTGGAAAAGATGGAACTTATCGCCCCAGCGTATGCCGATTCCCCGTTTGAATTTGAATTCCGCCCACCACTTAGCCTACCAAGCCCACTCTTGATGATGGAAAACGTGGCAGCAGGATATGGCGAAAAAACGGTCCTCAAATCCGTAAAACTCAATCTTGTACCAGGTTCTCGCATTGGGCTTTTAGGTCGCAATGGAGCAGGAAAATCAACGCTTATCAAGCTACTAGCGGGCGAAATTCCTGCACAATCAGGGCAAGTACAGCTTGCCAAAGGCGTACAGCTTGGCTATTTCGCACAGCATCAAGTAGATACCTTGCGTTTTGAAGAAAGCCCACTTTGGCATTTAACAAAGCTTGCTCCAGAAAAAACGGAGCAAGAATTGCGAAACTATCTTGGTGGCTTTGATTTTAAAGGCGATAAAGTGAAACAAGCGGTCGGATCTTTCTCGGGCGGCGAAAAAGCTCGCTTGGTGCTTGCTCTTATTGTGTGGCAACGCCCGAATTTACTCTTGCTGGATGAACCGACTAACCACCTTGATTTGGAAATGCGTCAAGCCCTCACCGATGCCCTCACTTATTATGAAGGCTCGCTTGTGGTCGTATCGCACGACCGCCATTTATTGCGTAGTACCGTAAACGAGTTTTATTTGGTACACGATCATAAAGTTGAAGAATTTAAAGGCGATTTAGATGATTACCAAAAATGGCTGAATGAGCAGAATGCTTTGAATTTATCTGCAAAAAAAGAGGAAAATTCAACCGCTTGTGCGGAAGAAATGGCAAATACAAGCGGTAATCTTTCTGCTCAAGATCGCAAAGAACAAAAACGTTTAGAGGCAGAACTTCGCCAACAAACGGCACCACTACGTAAGAAAATTACCCAACTTGAAAAAGAGCTAGAAAAAGCGACTTCAACCTTAAATAAACTCGAGGAACTGCTTGCCACTAGCAAAATTTATGAGGCAGAGAACAAAGCTCAGCTTACCGACACGCTTGCCAAACAGATTACCGCAAAACAAAAAGTGGAAGAAATCGAAATGGAATGGTTGGAGGCTCAGGAGGAGTTGGAGGGGATGCTTAATAACTAAGTAAAAAGTGCCTGAAATTTCAGGCACTTATTTAATAAATTAATGTGTTTTATGGCTGGTACTATAAAGAATTTTATCTGTATAAGCCAAAGCAATCGCTGAAACTAAGAAACCTAAATGTAGAAATAATTGCCACATCATCGTTTTCTCTGGCATATTGTTGGCATTCACAAAAGTTTGCAACATATGGATAGAAGAAATACTGATGATCGACATCGATAATTTCACTTTCAATACCGTAGCATTAACGTGGCTAAGCCATTCTGGTTGATCTGGATGATTTCGGGTACGTAACTTGGAAACAAAAATTTCATAACCACCAATTGTGACCATCACCAATAAATTTGCAATCATTACAACATCAATTAAATTCAATACCGCTAACATAATTGTATTAGAATCCATTTCATTGATATTTGTTATTAATGCCCAAAGTGATTTCATAAATTTGTAAGCATAAATCCCTTGAATAACAATTAGACCTAAATAAATAGGCAATTGTAGCCAACGGCTCATAAAAATTAACTTACTAATTATATTTGATTGTGCATTATATTTTGCATAAGGATCGATATTTGTTTGTTCCATAGATTTCCTAAAATAAAGTGGATAAAAATGCCCATCTCACAATGGGCATACAATAGATTTAATACGTTTTTTTAGTAAAAGAAATTTTCTTTGCCTCACAATGGTTATCTATTACATCTTGGTCGGACATATAAGCATAACGGCATAAACTCTTATAATATTGAATTTCATTTTTCGTTAAACTACGCTGAGCCCCTACACGCAACTCTTCTGGAGTAAAGTTACTGATGAGATTACCATTTTCATCGTATGTACCATCATTATGATCACTCTTCGGATTTCTTACCGTAGGTTTTGTTTCTTTAACTTCTTTTGTAGCAGCTAAATTAGTTCGTTTTTCCACCGATTGTTTTTCAACTTTACGCTCATTAGGCTTACTATTTTTCGTCGCTATATTCGCTTCTAGCGGTGTTGTTTTTGTTGCTTTATCGGTTTTATCTACCTTTGCCGATGCTTTATTCCCTCCATCTTTTTTATTTGATAATGCTGGTTGCTCATTCGATTTTTTAACCGCTTGCTTTTCAGACCTTTTAGCTTCTGATTTGACAACCGATTTTACAGGTAAGGCTTTTTCTTCCACTTCAACCTTTACCGCTTCCTTAGCAGATTCTTGAGGTTCAGACTTAGATAAAGCATCCGTATTTACATTTTCTTGTACAACTTCAATTGCTTTATCTTCTTTTTTAACCTCTTCTGATGGCTTCACTGTATCAGCTAGAGCAGCATCTTTTGGGACATTTGCTTGAGTATTTTCTACCTCTTGAGAAAATTCCTCTTTAACTGGTTCAGAGATATTCTCTGCAGGTTTTTGCTGTTTTTCCTCGCTGTTTTCAAGATTTGCTACATTTTCTGTACTATTTTTTTGTAAACGAGATTCAATTGATTGATCACAAGCAACAAGAATTATCCCTAATCCTATTAAAAGAAATACATTCTTCATTTTAATTCCTAATATAAAAAATGAGCCAAAAACGGCTCATTTTATAATATTTAACGCATTGTAACAAGTTCTTCTGAACCCGTTGGATGGATTGCTACGGTGTTATCGAAGTCTGCTTTGGTTGCTCCCATCTTAATTGCCACCGCAAAGCCTTGAATCATTTCATCTACACCGAAACCGATACCATGTAATCCGACTACTTTTTCTTCAGGACCAACACAAACCAATTTCATTCGGCAAGGTTGGCGATGTTGCGTGACTGCGGTGTACATTGCCGTAAATGAAGATTTATAAACCTTCACATTCTCTGCACCGTATTGCTCAATCGCTTGTGGTTCGGTTAAACCCACTGTGCCGATTGGTGGGTGGCTGAATACCACAGTTGGCACCAAGTTATAATCTAAGTGTTCGTTCGGTTTATTGTTGAATAAACGTTCAGATAAACGACGTCCCGCAGCTACGGCAACTGGGGTTAATTCAATACCGCCTTCAATAATATCGCCCACCGCATAGATACCTTCCACATTAGTATTTTGGAATTTATCCACGATAATTTGACCACGTTCGTTCGTTTTCACGCCAGTTACTTCAAGGTTGATCACATCGGTTGCAGGTTCACGACCAATCGCCCAGATGAATACGTCAAAGGTGTGTTCAATCCCACCGTGGAAATGCACGGTAACAGAGCCATCAGCATTTTTCACCAATTTTTCAGGGGTTGAATGTGGGTGTAAATGAATGCCTTCTTGTTCCATCACTTCCACTAATGTGTCGATAATCATCGGATCTTGTGAACGCATTGGAGCGTGGCGACGCACAAATAAATGGGTATCTGAACCAAGACTATTAAATACCCCCGCCAATTCTACAGCAATGTAGCCTGCCCCCATTACCCCCACGCGTTTTGGTAACTCATTTAAGGCAAACACACCGTCAGAAGTAATGCCGTATTCCGCTCCTTCAATATGCGGAATGCTCGGGCGACCGCCTGTTGCGATTAAGATATGATCTGCCGTCACTAATTCGCTTGAACCATCAGCGTAAGTCACTTCAATGGTTTTTACATCTTTAAAACGTGCAAAACCATTCAACACATCGACGTTATTTTTCGCTAAAACGTTGTTATAAGAGGTGTGAATGCGACCGATATAAGCTTCGCGGCTTTCAACTAATTTTTTGTAATCGAAACTTTTTACTTCTACGTCAAAACCGTAATCAGGGGCATATAAATTGATCGCATCTGCAATGTGAGCACCGTAAAACATCACTTTCTTCGGCACGCAACCTACGTTTACACAAGTTCCGCCTAAATGTTTTGCTTCGATAATCGCACATTTTTTACCGTAACTTGCCGCACGGTTGATAGAACCAATACCACCAGAACCGCCACCGATAGCAACATAATCGTAATGTTTAGTCATTTTTTGTTCCTTATTTCATAAAATTAAAGCGGTCTAATTCTAACCGCTTTTTGCAAAAATGTATTTGAATTGTTGTGATAGGTTCTAAATATTCTGACTAGGTACAGAATTCTCATATCCAAATTGTCGCCACGCTTCATAAACCACCACCGCCACAGAATTAGATAAATTCATACTGCGGCTATCTTTACACATCGGAATACGAATTTTTTGTGACATTGGGAGCGTATCTAAAATCGCTTTTGGAATCCCGCGACTTTCTGGACCGAACATCAAAAAATCACCCAATTCATATTGCACATCACTATGGTTAGGCTCACCTTTTGTGGTTAATGCAAATAGACGTTTAGGCTTCGCGGTTTCAAGAAAATCTTCGAAATTTTTATATTTCCTAATATCGACAAATTCGTGGTAATCCAAACCTGAGCGTTTGAGTTTTTTATCATCCCACGTAAAACCAAGCGGCTCAATCATATGTAAACGAAAACCACAGTTTGCACATAATCGAATAATATTCCCGCTATTTTGCGGAATTTCGGGTTCATATAGCACAATATCTAACATTTTCGTCTCACTATTTAATTTGTTCTTCAATAATCCCACCACCTAAGCAAACTTCGCCTAAGTAGAATACTGCTGATTGACCTGGGGTCACGGCAATTTGGGGTTCATCAAAAATAACTTTGATGGTGTTGTCATCAAGCGGTTGAATTTCGCACGGAATATCCGCTTGGCGATAACGGGTTTTCACCGTACAACGCAAATTTTCACGCAACGGTTTCATATCCACCCAAGTGAGCTGTGAAGCGATGAGTCCTGTTGAAAGCAAGGCTGAATTATCGTGTCCTTGTGCCACAACCAATACATTATTGATTAAATCTTTTTCCACCACATAAAACGGATCTTCACTCAACCCTTTCACGCCACCAATACCCAAGCCTTTACGCTGACCAAGAGTGTGATACATCAAGCCATCGTGGCGACCAACCACTTTCCCATCAACGGTGCGAATTTCACCTGGTTGAGCGGGTAAAAAGCGGGCTAAAAAGTCTTTAAATTTGCGTTCGCCAATAAAACAGATCCCTGTAGAATCTTTTTTCTTCGCTGTTGCCAAACCGAGATCTTCTGCAATTTTACGCACAATCGGCTTTTCAATTTCGCCAACAGGGAACAAACTTTGCCCAATTTGTTTTTTATTTAAGGCATAAAGGAAGTAGCTTTGGTCTTTATTTTCATCTAAACCACGCAATAATTGGGCATTGTCATCATCGCCCGAACGGCGAACATAATGCCCTGTCGCAATATAATTTGCGCCGAGATCTTCTGCCGCATATTCTAAAAAGGCTTTGAACTTGATTTCTTTATTGCACAAAATATCAGGATTTGGCGTACGCCCTGCTTTATATTCGCTTAAAAAATGCTCGAAAACATTATCCCAGTATTCCGCAGCAAAATTGATTTTATGCAGCTTCATACCAAGCTTATCCACCACCGCTTGTGCATCAGCTAAATCAGCCGCTGCCGTGCAGTAGTCGGTATCATCATCTTCTTCCCAGTTTTTCATAAACAAGCCTTCCACTTGGTAGCCTTGTTGCTGCAAAATAAAAGCGGAAACGGAGGAATCCACCCCGCCAGACATACCGATAATAACTTTTTTCTTGGCATTTTCAGCGAGCTGTTCAGGGGTTAATTGAGGAAAGTGTTGATTGTAAGTGTTTGAAATTAACATAGTTCTCCCGTAACTTCGGTTAAGGCGAAGCACATTTGGTTTGATTAAAGGGCAATCAATCTACGCTTTAAAATAAGGGTTGTCAATAAACCACATAGATAAGACACATAAAAGGGCGAATTATTATTCGCCCTATTTTTTAGATTTAATTAGTCTTTAAAGATAACATCATCTTTTGGATCGTAATCAGATGCTTTAATCACTTTATTCTCTTCAAAGAATTTTTTCAGCATTTCCGCATCAATAAAGCCCGTGTTGACGTAAGTCGGGTGATCTTTCATTACTGGATAACCATCGCCACCACCTGTTAAGTAGTCAGGAATAGACACTTTATAGGTTTTGTTCATATCAAGCGGTTGACCACCAACTTTAACGTCAGAAATTGTTTTTGCTTTGCGATCAACAGTCATTGAAATATTGGCAAATTGTGGGTAGCCGCCTGTATCTGGCTCTTTTAATGCAACGGCAGTTAAGAAATCAACTAACTCTTTACCTTTTAAATCTAAGGTTGAAATCATATTACCAAACGGTTGAACGGTTAAAATATCTTTGTAGCTAATCTCGCCTTCTGGTAATGAAGCACGTACGCCACCACCGTTAAGAATACCAATATCAGCTTTTACACGGTTCATTTGTGATTGAGCAATTAGACGACCTAAGTTTGTTTGTACAAAACGCACCGCTTCACGTTTACCGTTAAATACGCCTTCTGCTTTACCTACGATCACACCTAGCGTTTTATCGCCTTCATCTTGGTATTTTTTCAATTTTGCGTATAACGCTGCATCTGGTTTGATTTCTTCTGCGTAGAATTTATATTCTTTCGAACCGTCTTCTTTTTTAATGGTTTCTTTCAAGTTAATTGGAATTAATTCATATTTTACAAGCGTCGTTTTGCCGTTTTTGAATTCAAAATCCGCACGACCTAAATATTTACCCCATTCGCCAGCTTGCATAATCCAAGTACCGTTTTGGTAGTCTGGTTTACACCCCATGGTTGGTTTATATTTTTCAATGAATTGACCTTTTTCATCAAAACAAACGGTGTCGTGGGTATGACCGCCAATGATCATATCAAATGCACCTGCAGGTAATTTACGAGCCATTGTTACATCGCCTGGTGCGTTGGTGCCGTGTTTACCGTCTAAATACCAGCCCATATGGGTTAATGCAATGCGAACATCTGGTTTTTCTTTTTTATTGATTTTTTTCAAGGTTTTTTCAGCTGTTGCAATAGGATCTTCGAAAATCACTTTTCCTACTACATCAGGGTTACCTAATTTACCTGTATCTTCTGTCGTTAAACCAACCACAGCCACTTTTAACCCTTGTTTATTTAACATCACATAAGGTTTAACCAATGGCTTTTCGGTTTGTTTATTGATAACGTTTGCTGAAAGAAGCGGGAATTTTGCCCATTTTTCTTGCATTGTTAAAATTTGAAGGGGGGAATCGAACTCGTGGTTACCTAAAACCATTGCTTCGTAACCAATTTCATTTAAACCTTCAATATCAGGACGAGCATTTTGCATATCTGATTCAGGCACGCCCGTATTGATGTCGCCCGCGTTTAATAAGATAACTGAACCGCCTTTTTTCTCAACCTCTTGACGAATGTTATCAACTACCGTTTTTTGAGCACTTAAGCCATATTCGCCTTTGCTATTATTCCAGAAGTGCCCGTGCACATCGTTAGTATGTAATACGGTGAATTTATAGGTTTTGTTAGCTTGATAAGCCATCGCAGAAGTCGAAGCAGTTAATGCTAACGCAATCAATGTTTTAGTTAATTTCATAATAAGCCTTTTAAGGTTAGTGTAAAAAATCGTTTCAAGCGGTTAAATTTGCGTAATCTTTTGCAAATTAGAACAATAAAATTAATCCCCAAGTCAGCACGCAAAGCACCATTGCGACAAACACCGCTGCTGAGCCAATATCTTTTGCTCGACCTGAAAGTTCGTGATATTCCGATCCAATGCGGTCAACAACAGACTCCACCGCACTGTTAAGAAGCTCTGCAATCAAGACAATAAAAACGCTACCTAAAAGTAAGACTTTTTCGATAGCGTCGTTTCCGAGCCAAAAAACTAACGGAATTAAAATAATAGAAAGCCAAACTTCTTGACGAAAAGCGGCTTCATTAAGATAAGCTGACTTCAAGCCTTTCATTGAGTAGCATGCTGCACGAATAATACGAGCAAAATTTGCTTTATTTTCAGGTTTCATAACTCTTTATCCAAAAAGAAAAACGGGCGTTATTCTACCGCAAAGGAATCGTTTGCGACAAAGCAAAATTTGTTGTTTACGCAAAAAATAACCATTTATTTATAAAATAGCATAAATTTTTTCAAGAAATTGAACTTTTACCTATTCCATTAAATGAATTTTTCAGCTAATCTCACGGCTCATCGTTTTTTAGATGGCTAAATAAAGCAATCCAATTTTGCTTGATTAAATTTGATTTTTAACTCTCTTTTAGAAGTGAAACATTATGAGTAATTCTTTATCTTCAAAACTACTAGGCGGTAATCTTGTATTACGTATCGCAGTAGGTCTAATCTTAGGGATAGGCTTAGCCCTTGTAAATCCTGAATGGGCAAAAGATGTTGGCGTTTTAGGTCAATTCTTTGTGAAATCTTTACGTGCTATCGCACCGATCTTAATTTTTGTCTTGGTTATGTCGACGATTGCCAATAAAGAAGTGGGTTCAGACAGCAAAATCAAGCCGATTCTTATCCTTTACGCACTTGGTACTTTTGTTGCAGCATTAACTGCGGTGGCATTAAGTTTCATCTTCCCAACCACATTAGAATTAGTAGCAAGCCCAGATGGTTTAGCACCACCTGATGGCATTGGTCAAATTATCAAAACAGTCGTATTCAATCTAGTAGATAATCCACTTCAAGCTCTCGCAAACGCTAACTTTATCGGTATTCTTGCGTGGTCAATTGGTTTAGGGATCGCATTACGTCACTCTTCACCAAGCACAAAAACGTTCTTAAGTGATTTCGCTGATGCTGTTTCAGCTGTAGTAAGAGTTGTTATTGCTTTAGCACCGATTGGTATCTTTGGTTTAGTAGCTGATACTTTCGCAACCAACGGCTTAGATGCGTTTATTGGCTACGGTCGTTTATTATTGGTTTTATTAGGTGCAATGGCGATTGTAGCGTTCATCTTAAACCCATTAATTGTATGGTGGAAAATCCGTCGTAACCCATATCCACTTACATTTACTTGCTTACGTGAAAGTGGTGTGATGGCATTCTTTACCCGTAGTTCAGCAGCAAATATTCCTGTAAATATAGGCTTATCAAAACGCTTAGGCTTACGTGAAGAAATCTACTCGCTTTCAATTCCATTGGGTGCAAATATCAATATGGCGGGTGCAGCAATTACGGTAACCGTGCTCACTTTAGCAGCAGCTTACACACAAGGCATCGTGCCTGATTTCTGGTCAGCATTATTATTAAGTATCGTAGCATCAATCTGTGCTTGCGGTGCATCTGGTGTTGCTGGCGGTTCATTATTATTGATTCCATTAGCGTGTAGCTTATTTAATATCCCGAACGATATTGCCGCACAAGTAATCGGTGTAGGTTTCATCATCGGGGTAATCCAAGATTCAGCAGAAACGGCGTTGAACTCATCAACCGACGTATTATTTACCGCTGCGGTAAGTATGGCTGAAGATCAAAAAGCAAATTCATAAGGAGAATAAAATGGGTACTTTTGGTTACGCAATGATGACCGTTGTGGCATCACTTGCAATGATTTGTATTTTTGCATTTAGTATTTTTTAATTTACTATGAAAAAATGGTCATAAAACGTCATTGTTTTATGACCATTAAAATATGGTAAAAATAACTGTTTTTTGATTCAAGATTGATTAAATATAACCTAAAGCGTACACTTTATATACTTAATCCTTTCTAAGTATACGCAAATGAATACGTCCCCTCATACTTTCGTGTTTGATATTGACGGCACAATTTCGCAAAATGGCTTGCCTGTTTCTGCTGAAATTGCCCATCAACTTGAAAGACTCGCCCAAACCCATCAAGTTATTTTTACGTCAGCAAGACCGATTCGCGATATGTTGCCGATGCTCCCACAATCGCTTCATCAATCCGCTATTTTTATGGGTTGTAACGGTGGAATGGCGTATCAAAACGGTGATTTTTTATTTGTAAATGCCTTACCAACTGATGCGGTTGAACGCATTATAAATGCTCTCAACACTCACCAAATTCCTTATGTTTTAGATGGCAAATGGGGCTATTCGCTTTCTGAAATTTATCACCCTTTTCACGATTACATTGATACCTTAAGCAAAGCGAAAATGCCCGAAGCAGCATTGATAAAAGAAGGCATTACTAAAATTTTAGTGCTTTCTAATCATCAAAAAACGGTGCTTTTATCTTTAGTCGATACCCAATTTAGCGTGCATCAACATAAACAAGAAGATATTTTTGACATCACGCCACCCAATAATAACAAATACGCGACATTGCAAAAATTAGTGGGCAAACAGCCTTATATCGCTTTTGGCAATGATGAAAATGATTTTTTGATGTTACGCCACGCTGAACAATCGATTTTCTTAGAGGATAAAGCCGACTTTGAAAATGCGGATTTTTATTTAAATATCGCAAATATGGCAATGTTCTTGGAGAGATATGCATAAAGAGCGGTTAATTTTTAAAAGAATTTTGTATTATAAAAACAAGAACTTCGTTTTATCTCTATTTATTGATTATTAAATTGAGCATTAATTTCTTGGATTACCTCAACAGGATCTAGCTCCAATCCTTTACAATATTCAATAAATTCAAAAATATCCAATCTTCTGTCACCCGTTTCTACTTTTCCAACAAAAGAATGCACGACACCCAATTTTTCACCAAGAGAGCGTTGTGTTAAACCTAGTTCATTTCTGCGATTAAGAAAGAGCTTTCTTAACCAATAATGTTCATTTGAGTGAACTGATAATCTTAAATTTCCCATTGCACCTATTTTAGGTGCAACATATAATGTACCTGTTTTAGGAACAAGTTCGGGAGGAAAAGATGTCTTTTTTATCTAAAGCATTCGGAGGATTATCTAAAGCATATTATGTAAGAAATATCCTTTTTGGTTCGTTTTTCTGTTTATTAGCTATGGTTATGGGATATCTTATTTATGTTCGTTCAGATAGTATATCCGCATTATTAGCACTCTCTACATATGGGTTAATTAACTTATTTTTATATCCATATTCAAGATTTGTTTATGAGAGCGTGATGGGTTATATATTAGGGAATAATACTTTTTATGTGAATAGCTCAACATTTCTGAATGCAAAACTTATCACAATGGGATTATGTTTTTTCCTTGCTATATTTATTGCTCCAATCGGATTGATTTATCTTTATTTTTATCATTCTAAACAAGAAAAAATAACTCAGGAATCTAAATAAGAAAAATTACCTTTGAATACGCGTGTAAATGTATTCAAAGGTAATAAATTTATATCATTGTATAGAATGGGGACGAATTTTCCCCATATCAAAATTACAGACTCTCCTTAAAGAACACCGCCAATTTCTCTGCCGATTTATCCGCGTCTTTATCATATAGAGAAACGTGAGTTGCACCTGGAATGCGAACCAATTCTTTCTTGGCTGAAGCCGCACGTTCAAGGATAGATTCCGCTTGGTATGCGGTGTCAGATTGTTTGCCCACGATAAGTAATAAAGGCTGAGTTAAGAATTTATCCACGAAACGCAACGCATCGTAAGAAAGCACTTCTGGGAAACTGCGAACCAACAATTTGTTTTCTGCGGTCGGACACATTGCACGCGGGGTACGGTAGTAATCGTGTGCTTCGCGAGCATACGCCAATGGAGCAGCTGCGGCTTCTTCAGGCGTATGTGGCACATAGTTTGCCTCGATAAGTTCTGCACCTTGTGCTTCTGCGGTTCTGCCTTGAGCCACTTGCTCGAAGGTGGCAAGAATCGTTGCATACGGATCTGCACCGAAGGCATCGCGGAATAACCAACCGATGTCGATACCCGATACGTTCGCCACGGCTTTAATGCGTTTGTCGGTTTGTGCCGCATTATCCACATAACCACCGCCAGCACAGATACCTAACGCACCGATGCGGTTGTTATCCACATAAGGAAGATTGTTAAAATAATCAATCACATAGCTAATATCGGCAACGCGTGCAGATGGGCTTTCTAAAAAGCGTGGTTCGCCACCACTTTCGCCTTGATGGCTCGCATCGTAAGCCACCGCCACAAAGCCTGCTTCCGCAAGTTTGCCTGCGTAAAGCCCAGCGGTTTGCTCTTTCACGCCGCCACCTGGGTGAACGACAACGATCGCAGGATATTGTTTGGTTTCATCAAAGTTTTCTGGGGTGTAAAGTACGCCTGCTAATTCAATGCCGTTGCGTGGAATTTGGATACGTTGTTGCATAAAAGCTCCTATTAAGCGATATAGATGTAGGGTGTGTGAAACTTGTTTCACGCACGTAAAATCTCACCGCGTGCGTGGATTTTACAAATCCACACACCCTACAACATTTCAAAGAAGGAAAACAACATGAACAACATTCAAGATAAAGTCGTGATTATTACCGGTGCATCTTCAGGCATTGGCGAAGCAACCGCTTATAAACTCGCAGAAAACGGGGCGAAATTAGTGCTGGGCGCACGTCGCGAAGCAAAATTACAAGCGATTGTAGAGAACATCAAAGCCAAAGGCAGCGAAGCGGTATATCACGTAACAGATGTAGTGAAAGCGGAAGATAATGCTGCGTTGGTTGAACTGGCAAAAGCCACTTTCGGTAAAGTCGATGCGATTTTCTTAAATGCAGGCTTAATGTCAAACTCACCGCTTTCCGCATTGGAAACCAACAACTGGAATGCGATGGTAGATGTGAATATCAAAGGCGTGTTAAACGGTATCGCTGCGGTATTGCCGACTTTTGAAGCACAAAAATCAGGTCATATTTTAGCGGTTTCTTCAGTAGCTGGCTTGAAAGTTTACCCAGGAGCGACCGTTTACTGCGGCACAAAATGGGCGGTGAAAGCGATTATGGAAGGCTTGCGTATGGAATCTGCACAAGCTGGCACCAACATTCGCACCGCTACCATTTACCCTGCTGCCGTGCAATCTGAATTGGTGGATCACATTACCAACGAAGACACGTCAAAAGGTTATCGTGAACTTTACGATACCTTTGAAATCCCAGCTGAACGCGTGGCAAACGTGGTGGCATTCACCCTTTCACAACCAGAAGATACCAACATCAGCGAATTTACCTTAGGTCCAACAACGCAGCCTTGGTAATCGCTTAAAATCTAAGTAAAAAAGAACCGCACTTTGGAAAAGACAAAGTGCGGTTTTACTTTTGTACGATTATTCTAAGTTTATTGTTATCGCATCACAATCCAACCCCATTGCAACATTAAGCCTGTCATTTCTGGTAAGAGGAATTCAAGTGATAAGAACCCGACGACTGAAAGTACGATAGTGTATGGTAATGCCATCCAAACCATTCTGCCGTATGAAAGACGGATAAGCGGTGCAAATGCAGAGGTTAATAAGAATAAGAATGCGGCTTGACCGTTCGGTGTTGCGACAGATGGTAAGTTTGTTCCTGTGTTGATTGCAACGGCAATCATATCAAATTGTTCGCGACCAATGATGCCAGAAGTGAGGGCGTGTTTTGCTTCGTTGATGTATACGGTACCGACGAATACGTTATCTGAAATCATTGAGAGTAAGCCATTGAAAATGTAGAACAAGGAGAGTTGTGAATGAGGCTCTGCAGATAATACAAAGTGAATAATTGGCTCAAACAGTTTGAGATCGATAATCACAGCAACCACAGAGAAGAACACAATTAACAAGGCACAGAATGGCATTGATTCTTGGAATGAGCGACCAAGAGAGTGTTCATCGGTAACACCACAGAATGCGGTGGTAAGAATAACCACGGTTAAACCGATAATCCCTACATCTGCAAGGTGTAAGGCTAACCCACAGATGAGCCACACGCCAGCGATGGCTTGAATCGCTAATTTAAAGCGATCTTGGCGAGTCATTCGTTTTTCTTTTGCTTGGTTATAACGGGCTAACACGACCCAAACGCGAAGCGGTAATTTTGCTCCGTAGCCAAAGAGTTTGAAACGTTCAACTAATAAGCAAGTAATAATCCCAGCGATTAACACAGGCACACTTACAGGGGCGATGCGTAATAAGAATTCAACGAAGCTCCATTCAGCTTGCCCCGCAATGATTAAGTTTTGCGGTTCACCCACCGTTGTCATTACACCACCTAATGCAGAACCGACCCCCGCGTGCATCAACAAACTGCGTAAGAAGGCACGGAATTGTTCTAGTATGTATTTGTGGTTGGTAATCTTGTCATCATTGCTGACATCTAACACTTCTTCAATGGTGTTATTGCCTGAAGCAACTTGGTGATAAACCGAATAGAAACCTGTTCCCACGCTCATAATCACAGCGATGACGGTTAGGGCATCAAGGAAAGCAGAAAGGAAAGCAGCACTGAGGCAGAAAGTTAATGCGAGGATTTTTTTAGAACGAATGGAAAGCAGCAGTTTAGTGAAAACATAAAGAAGTAGCTGTTTCATAAAATAGATACCCGCTACCATAAACATCAAAAGCAGGATAACATCAAAGTTTGACATTATTTCTTCTTTTATGTGATGTGGGCTTGTCATACCTATCACCACCGCTTCAATGGCAAGCAAACCACCAGGTTGCAACGGGTAACATTTCAACGCCATTGCAAGCGTGAAAATGAATTCTGCCACTAATAACCAACCCGCAATAAAAGGCGAGATAAGGAAATAGACAATAGGGTTGATAATCAAAAAACTTACAATCGCAAGTTTGTACCAGTTTGGACTTTTTCCCAAAAAAGTGTTGAAAAATACGCTTGCTCCTTTCATAAGGAACTCCCTGTATAGAAGATAAAAAGGTCAATGTGAGTTTGCAATATAATAGAATTTAAGCGACAATACAATTCAACATCGTCGCTTATTTATGCAACTTTTTGATGAAAATTTGATAATAATTAAAAAAGCGATAAATATTTTTTGTTTGCCGATTGGGGGCATTTTGGATAACACCTCTCTTTTAACCGCACAAAGTCCAGCGGCTTTAGCGGAAGAATATATTGTAAAAAGCATTTGGAATAATCATTTCGCGGCAGGTTCAGATCTGCCTGCTGAACGTGAATTAGCGGAGTATATTGGCGTAACTCGCACAACCTTGCGTGAGGTTTTACAACGTTTAGCACGTGATGGCTGGTTGCAAATTCAACACGGAAAACCGACCCGAGTAAATAATATCTGGGAAACGGGCGGACCGAACATTATCAAAACAATCATCAAATTAGACCGCTCGTATTTGCCTGTTATTATCTCTAATGTGGTGTCATTGCGTACACGAATGGTGGAGTATTACGTTCGTGAGGCGGTAAAAATAAATGCCAAAGCTTCGGCTGATTTATTCCACGCATTAAATGAGCTTGAAAATACCGCCCTTGCTTATGCGACATTCGATTATAACCTCTTTCGCCAATTTACCTTCATTGCCAATAAACCTGTTTATGGCTTGATTTTAAATAGCTTTAAAGAGATGTATATCCAAGTAGCAAGCCTCTTTTTCCGTGATGAAATCGCTCGTCAAGGCACCTTTCATTTCTACGAAACATTAAAATCACTTTGCGAGCAAGGCGATGATGAAGGCGTGCAACAATGTATCGCAAAAAATCGCCAACAAAGCGGTGTTTATTGGGCAAAAATTTTGCAACATCTGCCTGAAGATTTTGGTAAATAAGCAAAAACAGGAGCTATTTTGAACGAAATTATTTTTACGCTATCCCCTGCGGATAATGCCCGTTTGCAATCGCTTTGCGGTGCCTTTGATGAGCATTTAACCTTGATTGAAAAGAGCTTCAATCTCACTATCGCACGTCAAGGATTTGTTTTTACCATTATGCCAGCGGAAGAAAATCACTATTCCGCCCATTTGTTACAACAAGCAGCAAAATTGATTCAACAGCTCTATGTGGAAACGGCCCCAATCAAAGGCAAAATTAAAGAATTGGATTTAGAAGATGTCCATCTGGCAATTCAAGAGAGCCGAATGTTGCTACAAAATCAATGGCAATCGACCAATCAAGGCGAAATTTCGATTAAAACCAAACGCGGTGTCATTAAACCTCGTGGCGAGCACCAACAGGCTTATTTACGCAATATTCTTACGCACGATATTAGCTTTGGGATTGGGCCAGCAGGTACAGGGAAAACCTTCCTTGCTGTTGCCGCAGCCGTTGAATCACTTGAACGTCAAGAAATTCGTCGTATTTTACTTACTCGCCCAGCCGTAGAAGCAGGCGAAAAATTAGGCTTTTTACCTGGCGATTTAGGACAAAAAATCGAGCCATATTTACGCCCATTATACGACGCACTCTTTGAAATGCTTGGCTTTGAACGTGCTCAAAAATTAATGGAGCGAAGTGTGATCGAAATCGCACCGCTTGCTTATATGCGTGGACGAACCCTAAACGATGCCTTCATCATTTTAGATGAAAGCCAAAACACCACCACCGAGCAAATGAAGATGTTTTTAACTCGTATCGGTTTTAATTCAAAAGCCGTGATCACTGGCGATGTGACGCAAGTTGATTTACCTCGCAATCAAAAATCGGGCTTAAAACACGCAATGGAAGTATTAAAAGATGTGCCTGAATTAAGCTTCAACTTCTTCGATAGCAAAGATATTGTTCGCCATTCTGTCGTGGCAAAAATCGTACAAGCATACGATATTTGGGAAGCGGAAGATGAAATCCGCCAACAAGCCATAAAAGAAGAACGAAAAGCACAGCGTGAATTAGCGAAGTTAGAAGCAGAGCAGCAGAAGATTTTAGAACAAGCAGAAGAGTTAAATTAAAAAGCACTGCGATATATTACAAAAGAGAAAATGGTCATAGATTGTATATTCTATGACCATTTTTTACCGTTACTCTACCCTGCTCCCCTTCAACAACTTCCGCATCCAAGTTCGATTTGGGTTTAACACTTGCCAAATATCTTCGCTAATAGGGATTGGCTCCCCTACGATAAGGCTTGCTAAAAGTTCGCCTAGCAAAGGGGCACTGGTTAAGCCGCGAGAAGCCAACCCGTTGATCATATAAAGATTGGCAAAATTTTCGGCTTTTTCTACCGCTTGTCGGCGGCGAAGCAAATTATACAGGTTCGCATATTGCTCTTTTTGAGCCTCAAAATTCGGCACTGCCCCCACCATTGGAATACGATCACGCAATGCGGCTCGCACACCTACTTTGGCTAGGTTGTCTGAAATATTGATCTGCTGCGTCCAATCACAAGCGGTTAAATTTTGCTGTAATTTTGCAATATTCTCTTGGTGTTCTTCCAAGCTAAATTCGGTGTTTGCATTATCGCGAATATGGCTTGCCCCAATGCAATGCGTCCCTTTTGAGAATTGCGGTGTGAGGTAGCCATCGTAACAAATCACACATTTGAGCGGAGAAAGTTTTTCTGTCGTCGGAATTTGGCTTACTTGCCCACGTACAGGATAAAGCGGAATACCTTGTGCTTGGTTGAACGCATTAAAACAATGTCCGTTTGCCAAGACTAATACTTCGTGGCTGAAAGCCTTGTTTTGATAGTGCCATTGCCATTTGCCGTCAATAAACTGCGGATTCTTCACTTCGTGACTAAGCACAATATTCAGCCCTTTTTGAGCAAGCCACGCAAAGGCATTTTGCACCAATTGCACAGGGGAAAGCCAGCCTCCTTCGGCAATAAATGCTCCTCCATTTGGCACGTTCACGCCTAATTTTTCACTTAATTCTTCCGCAGAACAAAGCTGGAACAGCGAATTATCTTGGGTAATTTCAGCCATTTTTACGAGTTTTTTCGCCTGTTTTTCATCGTAGGAATAAAGAGCTACCCCCGTTAAAGCGTGTTCAAATTCGACCGCTTGTTTCAGCTGATTTAACCGCTGCAAAGTATAATCGAAGGAGTACACATAAAATCGCACGTTGCGATCATCATCATCACTTAATTGCGGATAAATCGCCCCTTGTTGATTGCCTGACGCATTGCGAGCCAACGCATCATCTTTGCAATAAAGGGTCACTTTTTTACCTTTTTCGATCAGCGATAAAGCTAAAAAAAGGCTTGCTACACCACCGCCCACAATGGCAACATCTTGATAATTCGCTGAATTTTGTTGGTAAAAGTACGGATATTGCAGCGAAGAGGCTCCTATTTCGCCACTTTTTACACCCCATAACATTTCACGTTTTTTGCCAAAGCCTTTGCGTTTTTTCACTTCAAATCCGACCGCTTGTAATCCACGACGGACATCACTTGCAGCCGTAAAAGTGGCAAAAGTACCGTTTGGACGAGTGGTACGAAACATCTGTTGATAAAGCCCCTCATTCCACATTTCAGGATTTTTATCAGGCGAAAATCCATCTAAGAACCACGCATCCACACTGTCATTATAAAGATCGCCCCATTGTGCAAGGCTCTCTTGCATATCACCAAACCAAATATCCAAATAAATTTGGTCAAAATGGTAACGCTGACAGCCGACTTGACGAGGATTCCAACAAGCGGTTAATTTTTTTGATAATATTGCAAATTGCGGATAACTTGCGTGAATTTGCGTTAATTGTGCTGAAGTGAGAGGGTATTTTTCAAAAGAGAGAAAATACAAACGCTGTAATTTATGAAGTGGATTTTCTGTTAGAAATTGCTTGAATTTATCTGCCACAGCCAAGAAATTCAGCCCTGTGCCAAAGCCTGTTTCGGCAATTACGAAATGTTCACGATCGCAAGCTAACCAACGTTCCCAAAGCTGATTGCCCTCTTGGAAAACGTAGTAACTTTCCGCCAAGCCGTCTTGGGTAGAAAAATAAATATCGTCAAATTGTGCCGACACGGGCGTATTGTTTTCATTAAATGTGAGTTGTGAAAAAGTGAGTTTTTGCATTTTGTTTTTGAAAGTTATGTGAATTTGATTATTCTAACGATTCAACCCTCGCCCCTTGTGGGAGAGGGATAATTTCAATGCGTTCAGCATTGAAATTCGGGAGAGGGGTAAGCGGTTATTTTTAACCGCTCTTTTACGAAATTTATATCGTGCTCCCCTCTCTCTGACGTAAATTGCCTGACGCAATTTACGCCTGTCTCTCTCCCACAAGGGGAGAGAGTTGCACCAGCGTATTTCAATTTAGAATAGTAAACGAATAAAATGAGAGTAAATATTTACCCATCCAACTCCGCCACAATAATTTGCTTAAGCTGTTTTTTACATTCATCTGACAACGCCTGATTTTCTTGGGTACTGACCACAAAAAAATCTTCAACGCGTTCGCCAATGGTGGTTATTTTTGCATTAATCAAAACCAAATCTAGCTGATTAAAAATCTGGCTGACTTGTGCCAATAGTCCTTCTCGGTCAAGGGTAAACAGCTCAAAAGCGGTCTGATTTGGATTGGAATTTGCTAAAAATTTCACCTTCGTTTTTCGCTTAAAGGTTTGATGTTTAACGGGTTTTCTAGCAACTAAAAATTGTTGCGATGATGGCTCAAGTAGCACTTTTTGCAACGCTTGTTGGATTTGTTCACAACGCATTGCATCCAGCGGCTGCCCGTTTTGCTCGGTTACGATAAAGCTATCGAATACCAAATCATTGTGGCTGGTCATAATCTGAGCATCGTGAATGCTGATTTTTTTCTTGCTTAACGCATTGGCAATACGGGCAAAGAGTTGTTTTTGGTCTTCACAATGGATAAAAATTTCTGTTGCCCCACGAGCGTGTTCATTTGAAACCAACACCAATGGCAACGTTTTTTGTTTAAGCAACGCCAATGCGTGCCACACTAATTGGGTCGGCTTATGGCGTAAAAAATAGCCTTCAGGGCTAACAGCCCAATAGTCTTCCAATCGGTGGTGCTGTTCAGGCGTGAGAGCCAATTTCATAATTTCGAGGGCTTCCGCACGATGGTTTTCCGCCTCTTTTTTGTAGTCCAACTGCTCGGCAAGTTGCTGAGTCGTGAACTGATAAAGTTGAGATAACAAGGTGCGTTTCCAATCGTTCCACAAGGTTTCGTTAGTCGCACAAATATCCGCCACCGTGAGGCAAACCAAATCGCTTAAAGCGGTCTGATTTTCAACAATTTCTGCAAAGGTTTTTACTACATTTGAATCGTGAATATCGCGTCGCTGTGCCGTGATCGACATCGTTAAATGCTCTTTTACCAGCCACGCCATTTGCTTGGCTTGAGCTTCATCAAAACCGTGCAAACGAGCAAAATGATACATATCCACTGCCCCATTTTCTGCGTGTTCGCCTTCGCGACCTTTAGCGATGTCGTGCAGTAATGCACTTAAATAGACCAACGGCTTATGCGTGCAAGCGGTGAAAATGTCGTGACAAAGAGGATGATCATTTTTCGTTTTTTCTTCAAGGAAACTTTCGAGTTTGAGCATCACGCGAATGGTGTGCTCGTCCACTGTGTAAATGTGGAACATATCAAATTGCATCAAGCCTGTAATGCCTTGCCAAGCGGGGAAATACGCCGACAATACGCCCAACTGGTGCATCGGAACCATTGCATTTTGCACCATTTTTGGCTGCTGAATAATTGCAATAAAACGCTGACGAGCTGCCACCAATTCGCACAAAGGTTCTTTTCGCTTTTGCAACGCAATTCGCAAAAAACGAAGTGTCATTGGGTTTACTTGAGCCGTTGGGTGTTGCGTTAAATGGTAGAAAAGATCCAAAATTGTTTCGGGTGATTGACTAAAAATGCGGTGATTATTCACAGAAATGGTCTGATCTTGCAGGTAAAATGCCTCATCAAGCGGTTGTTTTTCGCCTATATTTTGCAAACCTAAAATCTCTTGTTTTACGCTATTTAACAGCAGTTGGCTGAGTTGCGAAATCGATTGGGTCGCTTGAAAAAAGGCTTTCATCATTGCTTCAACAGGTTGATTGCTCTCACCTTGATAGCCCAATAATTCACTCAGTTGCAACTGACGGTCAAAACGCAGGCGGTTATCGTAGCGTTTGAGCTGTGTGTGTAAAGCAAATCGCATTCTGAAAAGTACATTTTCAGCGGCTTTAAGTTCTTGATATTCTTCAGGAAAAAGTAATCCTTTGTTAAATAACGCATCGAAACTGCGGGCACCATAGTGACGCAACATAATCCAAAGGACTAAATGCAGATCGCGTAACCCACCTGGACTGTGTTTGAGATCGGGCTCAAGGTTGTAGCTAGTGTTATGATAACGGGCGTAGCGTTCTTCTTTTTCAGCCATTTTTGCTTGGAAAAAATCTGCCGTTGTCCAAAATTCATCTTCAAATAATTGCTCAACTAAGGCGTGCCAGAGAGGGGCATTTCCGTATAAAAAACGCCCTTCGTACATATTGGTTGCGACTGAAATTTCTTGTTTGCCAATCGTTAGACACTCTTGCAAGGTACGAATGCTTGAGCCAACTTGTAATTTGGCATCCCAAAGTTGGTTAAATAAGGCGTTGAGTCGGGCGTGTGTGGCGTCATCTAACGGATTTTCGATGAGTACGAGAATGTCGAGATCAGAAAGCGGAAACATTTCGCGGCGACCATAGCCACCCACCGCGATAAGGGCAAGATCTTGGCGATCAGAAAAGCCATATTTTTGCCAAAGATTGAGCAATGTTTCATCGTAAAAATCGCTACGTTGATGCAACAGGCTCATTATATCTGCGGTGATAAATTGCTCATTTTGTTGAGCATTAAAGTCCGCAAGGCGTTGTTTGAGGTTCGTCATATTATACTTCCAACGGTAATTGCCAGTTGATTTCGCTCATTCCGTGGGCTGTCAAATAAGCATTGGTTTTCGAAAAGTGATGACAGCCAAAAAAGCCGCGATGAGCCGCAAGCGGTGATGGATGTGGTGCAGTGAGAACGCAATGTTTATTACGGTCAATAAAGGCACCTTTTTTCTGGGCGTGACTTCCCCAAAGTAAAAAAACGAGGTGTTCGCGATGTTGGTTGAGCTGTTCAATCACTTTATCGGTAAAGGTTTCCCAGCCTAATCTAGCGTGTGAATTCGGGTTACCTTCTTCCACCGTCAGTACGGTGTTGAGCAGCAATACGCCTTGTTTTGCCCAATCAACCAAATAGCCGTGATGGGGAATGACAAAGCCTTCAATGTCGCTCGAAAGCTCTTTATAAATATTGACCAAAGAAGGCGGCGGAGCTACGGGCGGTTTAACAGAAAAAGATAAGCCGTGAGCTTGGTGTGGGCGATGATAAGGATCTTGCCCTAAGATCACGACTTTCACTTGATCAAATTCAGTCAGCGAAAAAGCACTAAAGACTTCATTTTGCGGTGGATAAACAGTAATACCCGCCTGACGAGCTTGATGCACTTGTTGCAAAATATGTTGAAAGTAAGGTTTCTCTTTTTCTTCGCCAATGGCTTCTTTCCACGTTTTCATCACGACCTCATACCTAATTTATGAATATAAAAACACACATTGCTCAAAATACATCCAAACAAAATGCTTTTTGCAAAAAATGTTTAAAATTTTATCGCTTTCTCGCTTGAGAGGGGTATAATGCCCTCATTCAAAAAAAGTTGAATCTTTCAAATTTTTTTATAATTTAATTTCAATCCCGATACTAGGAGTCTTAAAATGATTAAAGGTGTTCAAATTACTGAATCTACAAACAGCAACTTATTAAACTCATTCTGGTTATTAGATGACGAGAAAAACGAAGCTCGTTGCATCGCAGCTAAAGGCGACGCTTACAAAGAAGACCAAGTAGTTGCAATCAGCGAATTAGGTCAAATCGCATACCGCGAAGTGCCTGTAAACGTTGCACCAACTATCAAAGTTGAAGGTGGTCAACACTTAAACGTAAACGTTTTACGTCGTGAAACTTTAGAAGATGCGGTTAAACACCCAGAAAAATACCCACAATTAACTATCCGTGTTTCTGGTTACGCAGTTCGTTTCAACTCATTAACTCCAGAACAACAACGCGATGTAATTACTCGTACTTTCACAGAAAGCCTATAATTACAAGCTAAACTGTTAATTTAAAAGAAAGCTAACTGGATTATTCTGGTTAGCTTTTTTGTATGCTTTAAAAGTTCAATACCCTCGCCCCTTATGGGAGAGGGGTAAGCGGTCATTTTTGACCGCTCCTTTACAAAATAGCTATCGTTCCCCTCTCTCTGATGAAATTGCCTAACGCAATTTCATCTGTCTCTCTCCCTCAAGGGGAGAGAGTTTTATGCCTCGAGGAAAAATTTTACGCCTTATGCGGATTTCTGGTATTGGTATCCGTCAAATTACGCATTAACAACGCAAAGTCTAGATCAATATCCGCTGGCACATCTAAGAACACGAAGTGCCCATCACCCAAACCTGCTTCCACGCTTTCATTTTTGCGGTTCAACAAGCGGTCGATTTTAAACACAATATTACCTTTTGGCGTCATCATCTCAACCGAATCGCCAACTAAGAATTTATTTTTCACCGCAACTTCCGCCATACCTTCCGCATTGCGTTTGCCCGTGAATTCCCCCACAAATTGTTGGCGTTCTGAAATTGAATAACCGTATTCATAATTTTGATATTCATCGTGGGTATGACGACGTAAGAAACCTTCGGTATAACCGCGATGTGCCAAGCTTTCAAGCGTATCTAACAAGCTCTTATCGAATGGTTTACCTTCTGCTGCATCATCAATCGCTTTGCGGTACACTTGTGCCGTTCTTGCACAATAATAGAACGATTTTGTACGCCCCTCAATTTTTAAGGAATGCACTCCGATTTGGGTTAAACGTTCCACGTGTTGCACCGCTCGCAAATCTTTTGAGTTCATAAAGTAAGTGCCGTGTTCATCTTCAAATGCGGTCATTTGCTCATCTGGACGTTGCGATTCGGTATAAAGGAATACTTTATCGGTGTGAGCCCCTTCGCCTAAAGTTGGTTCCACATTGGTGACTTCAATTTCAGGTTGGTATTTTTGCACTTCTTCTTTTGGCACGATGTTGCCCACATCATCCAATTTACCCTCTTCCATTTTGTATTCCCAACGGCAAGCATTAGTGCAGGTGCCTTGGTTTGGATCGCGTTTGTTAATATAGCCAGAAAGTAAGCAGCGACCAGAATATGCCATACATAACGCACCGTGCACGAAGATTTCAAGTTCCATATCAGGCACGTGTTTACGGATTTCTTCGATTTCTTCTAACGAGAGCTCACGCGATAAAATCACACGGGTTAGCCCCATTTGTTTCCAGAATTTTACCGTTGCCCAGTTTACAGCATTCGCTTGAACGGAAAGGTGAATATCCATCTCCGGGAAGTGTTCACGCACGAGCATAATCAAGCCAGGATCAGACATAATCAACGCATCTGGTTTCATATCCACCACAACTTGAATGTCTTTGATAAAGGTTTTTAGTTTCGAGTTATGCGGTGCAATATTCACCACCACGTAGAATTTCTTACCTAGCTCGTGAGCTTCTTTAATCGCAATTTCAAGGTTCGCGTGATTAAATTCGTTATTACGTACGCGAAGGCTATAACGAGGTTGCCCCGCATATACTGCGTCTGCACCATAAGCAAAGGCGTAACGCATATTTTTTAATGTGCCTGCAGGCGATAATAATTCGGGTTTAGCGTATTTTAAAGTCATAATTACTCTCTTCTGATTACAAGTCAGTGCCTCTCATAATGAAAGGCGTAAATGCGTTATTTTCTAAGAAATACCTCTTTGTCGCAAGCTATTGTTCCATTAAAATGGCAATTCTTTTAGTTAATTTCTTTTAAGGATTCAAAATGACATTTAAAACGCTATCAAAAACTTTTCTAGCGGTGGGATTATTGGCATTTTCTGCCACTTCATTTTCAGCAGGTGTAATGAAAGAGATGTTCCAAATGAAAAAGGAACTCAACGCATTAAATGCAGCACAAACTAACCAAGAATTTGAAGCTGCAGCTCAAAACTTTATCGAGTTTTCTCAAAAAGCAAAAGAAACGATGCCAAATAGCTTAGAAGATGACAAAGAGCGTTTCGCAGGCTATCAAGCAGGTATTCAAGATGTTATTGATGTGGTAGCGAAAGCAAAAGAACAAGCAAAAGCGGGTAAATTAGCTGAAGCAAAAGAGATGATCGAACAGCTTAATGATATGAAGAAAAAGTATCATATGGAATATAAATAAATTTGAAAGGCGAGTTACATCGCCTTTTATTTTGTCTGAATATTCTTTCTAGTTATATCAAATAGTTTTTTACTACTACACTTTTAACAAAAATGGCGTATGCTTAATTCCACTTAAACCTGATATAACAAAAGGAATTTTCTATGACAATCTATGCAGACAACTCATACACCATTGGTAACACGCCACTTGTTCGTTTAAAACATTTTGGTAATAACGGCAATTTAGTCGTAAAAGTAGAATCACGTAACCCAAGTTTTAGCGTGAAATGCCGTATTGGGGCAAATATGGTATGGCAAGCCGAAAAAGATGGTATTTTAACCAAAGGTAAAGAGATTGTTGATGCAACGAGCGGTAATACAGGGATTGCGTTAGCTTATGTTGCGGCTGCTCGCGGTTATAAAATTACCTTAACAATGCCTGAAACAATGAGTACCGAACGTAAACGCTTATTACGTGGATTAGGCGTAAATTTAGTGTTAACGGAAGGGGCGAAAGGAATGAAAGGGGCAATCGCAAAAGCGGAAGAAATTGTCGCAAGCGATCCAGACCGTTACGTAATCTTAAAACAATTTGAAAACCCAGCAAACCCAGCTATTCACCAACAAACAACCGGCCCTGAAATTTGGAATGCAACGGAAGGTAAAGTAGATGTCGTTGTTGCTGGTGTGGGTACAGGCGGTACAATTACAGGGATTTCTCGCCACATCAAACAAGACCAAGGCAAACAGATTATCTCTGTTGCTGTTGAGCCAAAAGAAAGTCCAGTGATTACCCAAACATTAAATGGCGAAGAAGTAAAACCTGGTCCACACAAAATCCAAGGAATTGGTGCTGGCTTTATTCCAAAAAACTTAGATTTAAGCTTAATTGACCGTGTCGAACAAGTTTCTAGCGAAGAAGCGATCGCAACCGCTCGTCGCATTATGGCAGAAGAAGGTATCTTAGTGGGTATTTCATCAGGTGCAGCCGTTGCAGCCGCAGATCGTCTAGCTAAATTACCTGAATTTGCTGATAAACTTATCGTTGCTATCTTGCCTTCCGCTTCAGAACGTTATTTAAGTACAGCGTTATTTGAAGGGATTGAGATCTAATACTATAAAAGAAAATTATTGCTAATATATTTAAAAATTAACCGCTTGCATTTCTACAAGCGGTTAAAAAACCAAGAATAATTTGCAAATAATGTTAGTCACACATTTTTATTATTTAGAACCTGCACCCCAATTAAAACCCCAACCATAATATCTATCACATTCTTTATGTCCATTATGGAAGGTGATTTCTTTACAAACAGACATTTGTTTTCCATTAAATTCAATAGAAGCTATGGCACAAAAAGTTCTTGGATCCGTTTGTCTTCCCATTTCGACTACAATATCAGGTTGTCCAGGTACTTTTACGGTAACGACCGCATCAGATTCTCCCCATTTGGCAATCCCTTCATAAATAAAACAATATATGATGATGCGGCGAATTCCTTGTACCCCATTTGGGTTAACTAAAATATTTTCACCAGATTGACTGTCTGCTCCTCTATCATCACCGCAATGCCAAATCCAAGGTGCCTCAGTATAACAACCTTGACGAGTTCTTTGATTTTTCGCACCACCTCGGTTATGAGAAAACTGCAAACCATCTATAACAGAAGCCTCACCATTGTTTAATTCATAATAGCAACCTAAATCAAGATCGATATCTTGATTCTTATTAAACAAATTAGCAAATAAGCCTGAATTCTTATTTTTTGTCCAATTTAAATTAATCGTAATCTGTTCATTGCTTTTTGAAAGATCAACTTTATGGGTATCCCCTGTTTTTTCTAAAACAACTTTGCTTAATGAAATTTTAGGTTTCTTTGTTACATCTATTGCCATTTTATTTCTCCTAAAAGAAAAATAGGTAACTTCTTACCTATTTTTCTCTTTTATATTAAATGTTAATACCGTAATTTCTTGCTAATGCAGCTAATCCACCCGCAAAGCCTTGACCTACAGCACGGAATTTCCATTCTCCATTGTGGCGATAGATCTCACCAAAAATCATTGCTGTTTCTGTTGAAGCATCTTCGGTTAAATCAAAACGAGCAATTTCTTGGTTGTTATCACTATTTACACATCTGATAAATGCATTAGAAACTTGTCCAAAACTTTGTTTGCGGCTTTCTGCTTCATGAATGGTTACGGTCACTGCAATTTTATCAATAGAGGCGGGCAATTTATCTAGATGAACGATTAAGCTTTCATCATCGCCATCACCCTCACCCGTACGGTTATCTCCCGTATGTTCTACGCTACCATCAGCTGCAGCTAAATTGTTGTAGAAAATGAAATCAGAATCTGAACGCACTTTTCCGTTTGATGTTAATAAAAATGCACTACCATCTAAGTCAAATTCCGCACCATCTGTTGAACGAGTGTCCCAGCCTAAACCAATTACTAATTTAGTTAAACCTGGGGCGGACTTACTTAAACTAACGTTACCACCTTTTGATAAAGATACTGACATTTTGTCTCTCCTATAAATTTCAGTTTGGGTTAATAAAAATACTTAATTACATTTTTTTGTTGAATTGCCTGATTCACGATTAAATCTTTGTATAGTTTCACAGGCAGAATGAAATTATTTTTTAACTTTCTTTTTCAGGAAATATAAATGAAGCAATTACACCTAGAGCTAATACTCCTAAAACAATAAATAAACTCATATTCGGTGAAATATGGATTCCAGTGTCATTGATTGCATGATTCCAAGATTGAATCCCCATTTTTATGCCAATAAAAAACAATAGTGCAATAATTGCTTTTTCTAGGTGAATTAAATACTTAGTTAATGCAGCAAGAATAAAATATAAGCTACGTAAACCAAGAATCGCGAAAATCATTGCGGCATAAACTAATAGTGGTTCTTGTGTAACGGCTATAACAGCAGGGACTGAATCAAAAGCAAATGCAATGTCAGAAGTTTCAATAGCCATTAAGCACAAAAATGCAGGAGTGGCATAGCGTAAACCTTGACGTGTTATAGATGTTTTTTGCTGTGAATTTAATTCAGCATCTTTAACTATAAAGCGATCACCAAATAATTTTGTATAGGTTGGAATGAGTTTACCTGTCCAACGTACACTCCAGTGATTAGAATAATCTTCAATTTCTTCATTGTTATCTCCACTATCTTGTAATATTTTTATTGCACTCCAGATCACAAAAGCAGCAAATAAAAAGCCAACATAAGGACTTGCAGCAAACAATCCAGCTCCTAACACAACAAAAATGGCTCGGAAAATCAATGCACCGATAATTCCCCAATACAAAATGCGATGTTGCAATTTACCTGCTATGCCAAATGAGGCAAAAATAGCCATAAACACCATTAGATTATCTACGGATAAACTTTTCTCTAGTACATATCCAGCAAGGTATAAGTCAGCCCATTCTTTATCAAAACGCCCCCAAAGATACCCGTAAAATGCTAATGCAAGACCAATCCAGAATAACGACCAAAGGGAAGCATCTTTTACACTAATCCCTTTAGTGTGGCGATGTGCGAAAAGATCTAAATAAACAGATAATCCAATAGCAAGGAAGAAAATAAGAACAGTTTCCAATGGAAAGCCAAATGCTCCGAAATTAAAATGGAAAGAAGAAAGAAAATCAGACATACTAAAAGACCTAAAAATATGCACTTGCATAAGAAATAAATAAAACTTAAAATTTATTTTAATCTTTATCTATGTATAAGAACCAGCAACATAAGTGGGGTAAAATTCTCTTTTTGCTGCGTAAAATTACCAAATCAGGGTGTATGATGGACTTAAAAGAAAAAATTAGAACAATGCGAGAGATTCGTAGATGGTCACAGGAAGAAATGGCTGAAAAAATGAATATGTCACTAAACGGTTATGCCCGTATTGAACGAGGTGAAACAAAACTTAGCTTAGAAAAACTAGAACAAATTGCCAACATTTTTAATATGGATGCCTTAGAATTTATGCATACTGCAAATAAAGGTGTTTATTTTATGATGAATGATTCTGCAGATAATAATAATGTTACTTACTACGGAAGTAATGAATTGATTTCTGTGGAATTGGAAAAACTAAAATTAGTGATTAAGAATAAGGATGACTTAATTCTATTTAAAGATGAGTTATTAAAAACCAAAGATGAACTCTTACTCCAAAAACAAAATAAAATTAATTCACTAAAGGAAATTATTGAATTATTAAAAACAAAAGATTAATAAACATAATATTCATAAATCGCTATTTATGATCTTTTGTTACTAAATTGGTCCAAAATTCTATTACAATTCCCTAATTTCAACAAAAATAAAACCCAACAAATGAGCGTTTCGTTTGTTGGGTTTTTATTTTAAGAATACATCATCTCAATCTGTTCTTTATAACGCTGCAAAATCACTTTGCGACGTAGTTTGAGCGTTGGGGTAATTTCTTCCATTGCTTGGCTAAAGGCTTGCGGCAATAAAGTAAATTTTTTCACTTGTTCGAAACTTGCCAGCTCTTTTTGCACTTCTTGTAAACGTTTTTCAAACATCTGAATAATCTCGGAATGTTTAATCAATTCTAATCTATCCTGATATTTAATATTCAGCTGCTTAGCATATTCTTCCAAGCTATCGAAGCAAGGCACGATAAGAGCTGAAACATATTTTTTCGCATCGGCAATAATCGCAATTTGTTCAATAAATTTATCTTTGCCAATTTTTCCCTCAATATATTGTGGGGCAATATATTTACCGTTTGACGTTTTCATTAGCTCTTTGATTCGGTCGGTAATATGCAAATTGCCTTGTTCATCCAACTCGCCCGCATCGCCTGTTTTCAAAAAGCCATCAGCAGTAAAAGCAGCTGCAGTTTCTTCTGGCTTTTTATAATAGCCACGCATTACCATTCCGCCACGCACGAGAATTTCATTATTCTCTCCGATTTTCACTTCTGCATTTGGCATCAATTTGCCAATAGAATTTGGGTTGAAACCTTGATCTTCCCAACAAGAAACCGTCGCTGTGGTTTCGGTCATTCCGTAACCTAATTTCACATTGATGTCTAAACTATGGAAAAACTGCCCGATAGTCGGTTCCAGTTTTGCCCCACCACAGGGCATCATTTTAATGCGTCCGCCCAATAATGCTCGTAATTTGGAAAGTACAAGTTTATCGGCGATGTTGTGCTGTAGTTTCGTCAATAATGACGGTTTTGCAGATTGATAGAATTTTTCGCCCGCTTGTATTGCCCAATGGAACAAGGCTCTGCGAACAAGCGGTGCTTTTTCTACTTTATCTTGCACGGCAGCGTAGATTTTCTCGTAGAAACGCGGTACCGCACACATTACTGTTGGTTTAGTTTCCACTAACGCTTGGCGGATTTGGTTGGTATCTTCTAAATAACAATTTGTCGCACCACGATGAAAAACATAAGCTACCCACGCACGTTCAAAAATATGCGAGAGTGGTAGGAAAGAGAGCGAAACATCCTGCTCAGTAATATTTAACGCCATATCGTGCGATTGCAATTGATGTGCTAAATTGGCGTAGTCTAGCATCACGCCTTTAGGATCGCCTGTCGTGCCTGAGGTATAAATCAGCGTAAAAAGATCATCCAATGTTTTCGATGCTAAGCGTTTTTCTAACTCGGTCTCATTTTTTTGAACTTGAGTAAACGTTTCCCAATGACACGCAAGTGGATGTTGGTGCAGATTGATGCTAGGTTTCATCGCCACAATTTTGGTTAAATGTGTACAACTGTTCGCTATTTGAATAGCATAGTCCATTTGCTCTTGCTCACCGACGAAAAGGATTTTGATTTCGGCATCATTCAGAATATATTCCACTTGAGAAGCCGTGTTAGTGGCATAAATAGGCACTGTTACCACACGTGTCTGCATTGCTCCAAAATCTGCGATACTCCAACGTGGCATATTGTGAGCAAAAATACCGATTTTATCTTGAATATCAAGATTTTGAGCGATTAAAGCGTAGGAAAGATTGTCGATTTCTTGTTGAAATACGGACCACGACATTTCGCACCATTTTGTTTGTTCTTGGAAGCGTAAAGCGGTGCGATTTTCAAAATTTTTTGCTTGAAGGCGAAGACGATTAACGAAATGAAAATCTAAAGGATTCATTGATTTATACCTAACATATTTCAGCTAACAATTGTTCGCTAATATACTGGATTTCAACAAGGAAATCCAGAAAAAGTGAACAGATGTAAACTGAAATTGTATATGCTATATCTAACCTAGCTTTCCTACCAATCCCTCCCCTCAAATGCCTCCAACAAGAAATCTAACAACGCTCTTGTGGCTCTTGGCAGTTTGTGGCGGGAAAGATAAAGAGCGTAGATTTTGTATTCGGGCGGTTGCCAATCGGTGAGCAATGGCACGAGTTTGCCTTGCTGAAGGTCGTCTGCAATCAGGTAAAGCGGCAGCATAGCGATGCCGTTGTTTTCCAGCGTAGCACGGTGCAGGGCGGTAGTTTCGTTGGTGCTGAAATTGTTGTTCAGTTCCAGCGTAATCTGTTCGTCGCCACGTTGGAACGTCCATTCGCTGCGGTTGATGTTGGCGTGGGCGAGGCAGCGGTGTTGCAGTAAATCATTGGGGTGTTCTGGCGTGCTGTGTTCGGCGAGATAGGCGGGCGTTGCTACCAAGGCAGAACGGCAATTCGCCAACGGTCGGGCGATGAGATTCGGGTCGGGATCGTTAGTGAAGCGAATCGCCAAATCGATTCTCTGTTCGGTCAGGTTAATGCGTTCATCGCTTAAATTCAGATGCACTTTCAGTTTCGGGTGCAGCTGCTGAAAATCGGTAATCGCCCGAGCTAAATGGCTTGCCCCAAAGGAAATGTTGCTGCTCACCCGCAAAATACCTTGCAATTCGCCGTCATTCGACTGAATGCTCTCTTCCATTTCGGCAATGGTTTTTGCAATGTTTTGGCAAAAAAACACCGCTTGTTCACCCGCTTCGGTCAAAATCACCAATCGGGTCGTGCGGTGAAACAATCGGGCGTTGAGCCACTCTTCCATCAACGCGATATAACGCGTCACCATCGGGCGAGAAAGTTCGAGTTTATCAGCGGTAGCCGTAAAACTGCCGCTTTTCGCCACTTCTAAGAAAATGTTGATTGCCGTGAGTTTATCCATCTGATTGTTTTATTATGTGAAACAGTGATGCTCATTTTACCTTATTTATCTTTATTTTGATTCCCTTATAATGCCCCCAACAAAACAAAAAGAGGAACAAACTATGAAAAAATTCAGTTTAGCATTATTAGCCGCGTTGGTTGCCAGTGGAGCAAGAGCGGTGGATTTAGAACACAAATCGCTCGATCAACTTTATCAAGATGCCTTAAAAGAGGGCGGACATTTGGTGGTGTACGCAGGCGGCGACACGCCCGATCAGCAAAATGGCATTAAAGCAGCGTTTGAAAAACGCTTCCCAGGCATTACGCTTAACACCATTGTTGATTACAGCAAAGTGCACGATGCTCGTATCGATTATCAGCTTGACAACAAGCAATTAGTGGCGGACGTGGCACAGTTGCAAACCCTGCAAGACTATCCACGCTGGAAAGCGGAAGGCGTGTTGATGGATTATAAACCGCTCGGCTGGGACAAAGTTTATCCTGAATTTAAAGACAAAGACGGAGCGTGGACGGGCGTGTTTGTGGATGCGTTCAGCAACGTGGTCAATCAAACCGCATTGGGCGATATTCCTGCCCCGAGCAAGCCGATGGACTACACCAACCCTGCCTTGAAAGGCAAAATCGTTTCGACCTATCCGAACGATGATGACGCGGTGCTTTACGGCTATAAATTGGCGATTGATGAGCACGGCTGGGGATGGTTGCAGAAACTGATGAAAAACGAACCGCACTTTGTGCGTGGCACACAAGCCCCTGCGGACGATGTGGAATCGGGCAAATATGCGGTCACTTTCTCGACCGATGGCAGTTTGAAAGCGGATCCGCAAGCGAAATCAAAATTTATCTTGCCTGAAAAAGAAGGCTTTGTGGCGTGGGCACAACGTGCGGCAATCTTCAAAGACGCTAAACACCCTGCGGCAGCAAAACTTTATTTGAGCTGGTTGTTGGATAAAGATACCCAACAAAACGTGTGGTATATGTGGTCAGTGCGTACAGACGTGCCAGCCCCAACAGGCTACAAACACATTTGGGAATACCCGAACGCGAACTTAAAAGGCTTTGAGCAATTTATGGCAGATCGCGGTGCGTTGGAACAATTCCGCGGACAAATCCGCTTATATGTGGGCGATGTGAAAGGCGAATCTTCGGCAGGAGAATTAGGTTTAACGCCAACAAAAGCGTTAGAACAATAAACTTAAATCCGCAAATCTCGTTACAAAACCGACCGCTTGTTTTCTCTTGGAATCTCAAGCGGTCTTTTTTTGCCCAGAAATTGTAGGGTGCAACTTGTTGCACCATTAAAAACATCAATTAAATCAATATGGTGCAACAAGTTGCACCCTACGAGTTAAATCAAGGAAACACAATGAAAAAATTCACTCTATTCAATGACAATAACCTCAAACTCACTTGCTACAACCCACAAGAAAGCGGTTTGTTTTCCGTGACTTCCACGCTTATCGAAGCCGAAAACGAGGTGATGTTGGTCGATGCACAATTCCAAAAAGGCGATGCGGAATTTTTGGTGGACGAAATCCGTGCCACAGGCAAGCCGCTCAAAACCATTTACATCAGCCATTTTGATCCCGATTTTTACTTTGGCTTAACTATCATAGCTAACGCCTTTCCAGAGTCGGAAGTGGTGGCGCGCCCAACCACAGTGAAAGGCATTAAACGCAACTTAATCGGCAAAATTGAATACTGGCTACCTGTGCTGAAAGACCGCAACAATGCCCCGAGAATGTTTATGATTCCAGAGGTGTTCAAGGGCGAGCACTTTATGGTCGGTAGCCACCGCATCGACATCAAAGGCATCGAACGCGACCCTATGCGTACCTATTTATGGTGCGACGAAGCCAAAGTGCTATTCGGCGGTGCGTGGTTGTTCCGCAACATTCACCTTTGGATCGCCAGCAACCCGACCAAAGCTTCCCGCCAATTATGGATTGAAATCTTAAACGATATGGAAGCCTTGCAGCCAAAAGCCGTTGCACCAGCCCACTTCTTAGGCGACATCTGCCCGAGCGTGATTCCATTCAACCGTGCTTATTTGGAACGCTTGGAACAAGAAATCGCCCAATCGAAAGACAGCCAAGAGCTGATCGAACGAATGAATAAGGTATTTCCAGAATTGCAGGGCGAAACCTATTTAGAAATCGGTGCACCTGTGGTGATGGGAGAGATGGAGTGGTTGTAAGATATTTTTAAATAACGTGCCGTCTGAAGGTTTAGGCGGCATTTTTTGTTAAAAGAGCGGTTGATTTTTTTTGGGGGATTCTGCAAATAAATTTTCATCAATCAAGTGCATTTTCAAACTGTGATAATCCCCTCACCCGCTTGCGGGAGAGGGTGGAGAAAAGGTACAACCTGATAACATCCTTTACATCATAACCCAAAGACATCGTTTACATT
>CAUUKJ010000007.1:0-108057 GCA_963545995.1 uncultured Haemophilus sp. | reverse complement strand
GAATGTAAACGATGTCTTTGGGTTATGATGTAAAGGATGTTATCAGGTTGTACCTACTAAACTCTCTCCCCTTGAGGGAGAGAGACAGCCGAAAATTGCATCAGGCAATTTTCGTTAGAGAGAGGGGAAAAGCGATATTGATTTTGTAAAAGAGCGGTTAAATATAACCGCTTACCCCTCTCCCGAATTTTGCTTCTGAACGAAGCAAAATTATCCCTCTCCCTCAAGGGGCGAGGGTTTTGTTGTCGTGGTAAGTATTATATCGGAGAAGCAATCACTCTCTCCCCTTGAGGGAGAGAGACAGCTGAAAATTGCATCAGGCAATTTGGGGCAGAGAGAGGGGGCAGCGTTTTACAAAAGAGCGGTCAAAAACGACCTCTTCCCCCTCTCCCGAATTTTGCTTCTGAACGAAACAAAATTATCCCTCTCCCTCAAGGGGCGAGGGTTTTGTTGTAGTGGTGAATGTTATATCGGAGAAAAATCACTCTCTCTCAAGGGGCGAGGATTTTGTTGTCGTGGTAAGTGTTATATCGGAGAAGCAATCACTCTCTCCCCTTGAGGGAGAGAGACAGCCGAAATTGCGTCAGGCAATTTTGGCAGAGAGAGGGGGCTACGATGTTGAATTTGCAAAAGAGCGGTTAAAAGGACCTTCTACCCCTCTCCCGAATTTCAATTCTGAACGAATTGAAATTATCCCTCTCCCTCAAGGGGCGAGGGTTTTACTTTAAGAATTAAATTTAGAGGAATAACCTCCAGAGAATCTATGCGTCTAGACAAATTTATTGCAGAAAACACTGGCTTAACCCGTTCGCAGGCGGCGAAAGCGTTAAAAAGCGGTTTGGTTACCGTGAATAATAAAATCGAAAAAAGCGGCTCGTTCAAAATTAGTGAACAAGACGAAATTCGCTATGAGGGCGAATTGTTGGAATGGATGGAAGAGGGGCAATATTTTATGCTCTATAAACCGCAAGGTTATATTTGCTCAAATGATGATGGCGAATATCCAACAGTTTACCAATTCTTTGATTATCCGTTGATGACTAAACTGCACACCGCAGGACGATTAGACGTGGACACCACAGGCTTGGTACTTTTAACCGATGATGGCAAATGGTCGCATCGCATCACGTCTCCAAAACACCATTGTGAGAAAACCTACCTTGTGACTTTAGCCGATCCCGTAGAAGATTTTTACGCAGAAAAACTGGCGGAAGGCATTTTATTACGTGGCGAGAAAGAGCCTTGTTTGCCTGCTCAAATGGAAATTATTGATGACTACAACGTGAATTTAATCATCAGTGAAGGGCGTTACCACCAAGTGAAGCGAATGTTTGCGGCATTAGGGAATAAGGTAGAAGCCTTGCACCGTTGGCGAATTGGCGATATAGTGCTAGATGAAATGTTGGAAGAGGGCGAATTCCGCCCATTAACTGAAGAAGAAATCGGGAGTTTTTAATGACGGATAAAAAACCACATCCTTGCTTTTTTATCATTTTGGGAATGATGGCAATGCTTCCACCGCTTGCCATTGATATGTATCTGCCTTCGTTCTTGGATATTGCGAGAGATCTGGCAGTGTCACAAGAAAAAGTGCAAACCACCTTGGCGGTATTTACCTTTGGTTTTGCGGTGGGACAATTGTTTTGGGGGCCTGTTGCCGATAGCTTTGGGCGTAAACCTATTATTATCATCGGTTTGGCTGGTGCTGCGGTTGCGGCTTATTTCTTAACCGAAGTGGATAACATCGAAACGTTCTATCTATTGCGTTTAATTCAAGGCTTATGCGGTGCAGCTCCTGCGGTGGTACTGGGGGCTTTAGTTCGAGATTTATTCGACCGTAACCGTTTTGCCCAAATGATGTCAGTCATTATGATTATCTCAATGCTTGCCCCGTTAGTCGCACCTATTTTAGGCGGCTATTTAGCAAAATATTTCCACTGGCATTCTATTTTCTATACGTTACTTGCAATGGGGATTGCCTGCGTGGTGTTGGTGTCGTGGAAAATTCCTGAAACATTGGCAACTGAAAAACGCCAGCCGATTAACTTCCGCAATGTATTGACCAACTATGCGAAATTGCTCGGTCATATTCCAAGTTTGGGCTATGTGCTAGTGGGCGGTTTAACCTTTGCGGGAATGTTCTGTTTCTTAACTTCTAGCTCATTGGTTTACATCGGTATTTATGGCGTATCGCAAGAGCATTTTGGTTATTTCTTTATGCTTAATATGATTGTAATGGCGTCAATGACCGCCATTAACGGCAAATTAGTCACCAAACTGGGTTCTGAAAAAATGTTACGAGTAGGGCTTGGCACAATGCTAACAGCAGGTATCTGGCTTGCGGTTGTCGCTACGTTTGATCTTGGTTTCTGGGCAATGGTTGCAGGCGTGCCGTTCTATGTCGGAATGCTCTCAACGGTGGGAAGTAACGCCACCGCAGCGGTGTTAGATAAATTCCCGCAAATGGCAGGTACGGCAAACGCGGTGGCTGGTACAGCACGTTTTGGAATTGGTTCACTTGTCGGTGCATTGCTTTCACAAATTGCGGTAACCAGTGCAAAACCAATGCTTTACGCAATGACGCTGTGCGTAGTGTTAGCCGCTTTAAGTTACTATTTTTGCTGTGTGAAAGCGGTGAAAAACGCAGAATAAATTGCAAATCTAATGACTGTTTAAACTGAAGGGCGAAATTATTCGCCCTCATCTTTTATCTTTAAAAAAGCAAGTTATTGCTTTTATGTATATCTGAGATTTTATGGCACTTATTGAATACCATCCCCCGCTCGAACCTTTTCTTGATGAGGTTTATCGTGATAACCACATTTTAGTGATCAACAAACCGAGTGGTTTGCTTTCTGTTCCAGGTAATCGCCCCGAATATTTCGACAGTGCGATGACTCGCGTTCAGCAAAAATATGGCTTTACTGAACCAGCTCACCGTCTTGATATGGCAACAAGCGGTATTTTATTGTTTGCGTTAAGCAAAGCGGCAGAAAAAGAATTAAAACGCCAATTCCGTGATCGGGAACCGAAAAAGCATTATATTGCGTTATTGTGGGGAAAATTAGGCGAGAAAGTTGGCGATACGGGCGAAATGAACTTCCCGCTTATCTGCGATTGGGAGAACCGACCTCGCCAGAAAATTTGCTACGAACGCGGTAAAAAAGCGATTACTCATTATGAGGTTTTAGAGCATTTGCCAAATAACACCACAAGAGTGAAACTTACCCCGATTACGGGTAGATCGCATCAACTTCGTGTACATTCATTGGCATTAGGGCATCCAATTCTCGGTGATAAATTTTATGCTAATCCACTCGCAAAAAGCCTTGCACCAAGACTTTGTCTGCACGCTGAAAGTTTAACGATTACGCACCCTATTACTGGGGAACGAATGACATTTACAGCGGAAGTTGATTTTTAATTGGAAATATAGGAATAGAGAAAAAGGTGGGAGTGTTACCAGCACCCCTCGGCACACAGAAATTTCAACCCAGGCTGCTTTCTTCCGAACCTGACCAAGTAAGCTGAACACTGTTGCGAGGAACCAATAACACCCCCATTGGATTATGTTCTGTGAAAGAACATAAGGTCTGCTATTATAGTGATTAAAAAAAATAAGGCAAGCGGATAAACTCTACTTGCCTTTAATCTTCTAAATTTTAATCAATTAAATTTTGGTTAATAACGCTACTGCTTCGCACGCAATGCCTTCGCCACGCCCTGTAAAGCCAAGTTTTTCCGTTGTGGTCGCTTTTACATTCACTTGCATCACATCACATTGCAAGTCATCCGCAATAGTTTGACGCATTTGATCAATATAAGGACGCATTTTCGGGGCTTGTGCAATAATCGTTACATCCACATTGCCTACTTTGTAGCCTTGCTCACGTACGCGACGATAAGCCTCAATCAGTAATTTACGGCTGTCTGCATTTTTATATTGCATATCGGTATCAGGGAATAATTTACCAATATCACCCAAAGCAACCGCTCCTAAAAGAGCATCTGTTAATGCGTGCAACGCCACATCGCCATCGCTATGAGCAATAAACCCTGTGTGATAAGGCACCTCAACCCCACAAATCATTAGCGGGCGATCTTGCCCAAAAGCGTGTACATCGAAACCGTGACCGATTCGTATCATTGTCTAATCCTCTTTGTTATTCGTTCTAAATGTCGTTATTTCGGGTTAAATAAAATTCCGCTAATGCTAAATCTTCTGGGCGGGTAATTTTAAGATTATCCGCTCTACCTACCACTAACCGCGGATGAAAACCGATAAATTCCATCGCTGAAGCTTCATCTGTTATCGTCGCTTTTTCATCAAATGCAGCTTTCAACGCTTGAGTTAATTGCTGAGCAGGGAAAAATTGCGGTGTTAATGCGTGCCATAAAGTTGAGCGATCTTCAGTATGCAAAATGGTCTGCTCATTTTCAGCTCGAGTACGTTTGATCGTATCAATGACAGGGGTAGCTAAAATCGCCCCATTCTCCTCTTCTATTTGCAAAAGATTATCTAAATCTGACCGCTTTAAACAAGGGCGAGCCGCATCGTGCACTAACGCCCAAGCATTTTCAGGTACAATCTGCAAAGCGTTAAAAACAGAATCAGCTCGTGTTTCACCGCCAAACACAATTTTTACCTTAGGATCTTTAAGCAATTCAATTTCAGTATAAAACTGATCTTCTTTTGATACCGCAACGACCACTTTTTCAATCGCAGGATGGGCAATAAAAATAGAGAGAGTATGTTCTAAAATTGTTTTGCCAAGCAGCGTTAAATATTGTTTCGGCACTGCTGCTTGCATCCGACTTCCCACGCCAGAAGCTGGGATAATAGCAAAAATTTGTCGTGTCATTTTATTGTCCATTGCGAGGAATAATGCGGTAAAACACCTCATCAGATTTAACCATTTCGTGATCAGTACGTGCACGCTCTTCAAGTGCATTTACACCGTGTTTTAGGTCGTGAATTTCGGCTTCAAGCAAACCATTACGAGCCGTTAAACGTTCGTTTTCTTTTTTAACTGTTTCTAGTTGCGTGATCGCATCTTGGTAATCATTCCAGCCATTATCCCCAAACCAAAAGTTGTATTGAAAAATCACTAAAAGCAAAGCTAAAAAGCCTACTAATACACGCATATTCTTTCCTAATTTTTAATTTACAAGCGGTGGGATTTTACATTTTTGCCCCATTCCACGCAACTCATTAGCGAGGTTAAACAACAGTTATACGACATTATGTAATAGTTGCACAAAGTTAAAATTACGGTTCCTGAGCTTGTCGAAGGATGAGTAATTTTAGCTTTGTTAGGTGCACAACGAATGTTTCGCCTAATCCTTCGACAAGCTCAGGAACCGTCTCAACAATCGTTTTGCGCATTGCTACATAATATCGCTTTTCTAACTTATAAATTCCACTTGATAAGACTTATAAAGCTTACATCATTAAATAAAAAGGAATTTATAATTAGATGAAAGAACAAGCTCATATTCAAGACCCTATTGAAACAGGTATTCCATCAGCAGTTGCCTCTCTTGCACTTAAAAATGATTATTCCGCACTCAGAGCTTGGCGAGAACATTTAGGTTTAACTCAAGTAGAAGTCGCAAATCTTCTTGGCATATCGCAATCCTCCTATTCGCAACACGAAAATGCCCAAACTCTACGTAAAACGACAAGAATTAAAATTGCACAAGCATTAGGATTAAATCCTGCTCAATTGGATTTTTAAATAAATGGAGTAAAAAATCCCGAACTTGCTAAATATTCTTTCAACCAATGTTCAAAAATGTGAAGTAGTTGGCATTTTTTTTAACCAAAAATGAGTACAATCAACTCAATTCTTAAATACACACATTGGAGTGAGGTAAATTATGTTGACCCGTCTTGAACAAGAACTAGCAGAACTAGGTATTACTAACGTTAAAGAAATTGTTCATAACCCAAGCTATGAGCAACTCTTTGAGGAAGAAATGAATCCAAACTTAGAGGGCTTTGAGAAAGGTCGTCTAACGAACTTGGGTGCGGTTGCAGTAGATACAGGGATTTTTACAGGTCGTTCGCCTAAAGATAAATATATTGTTTACGATGAAACCACAAAAGATCACGTTTGGTGGACAACCGATGAAGTGAAAAACGACAATAAACCAATGACACAAACAACGTGGCAAAGTTTAAAAGATTTAGTAACCCACGAACTTTCTAACAAACGCTTATTCGTGATTGATGGTTTCTGTGGTGCAAGCCCTCGCCATCACATTGCCGTTCGTATTATTACGGAAGTAGCGTGGCAAGCTCACTTTGTAAAAAATATGTTCATTCGCCCAACAGAAGAACAGCTCAAAGACTTCAAGCCAGATTTCGTGGTAATGAATGGTTCAAAAGTAACCAATCCAAACTGGAAAGAACAAGGCTTAAATTCTGAAAACTTTGTGGCATTTAACCTAACTGAAGCTATCCAACTTATCGGTGGTACTTGGTATGGTGGCGAAATGAAAAAAGGGATGTTCTCAATGATGAACTTCCTCTTACCACTAAAAGATATTGCTGCAATGCACTGCTCTGCTAACGTAGGTAACGATGGTGATGTAGCGGTATTCTTCGGCTTATCAGGTACGGGTAAAACCACACTTTCAACCGATCCAAAACGTAAATTAATTGGTGACGATGAACACGGTTGGGACGATGAAGGCGTATTCAACTTCGAAGGCGGCTGCTATGCGAAAACCATCAATTTAAGTGAAGAAAATGAGCCTGATATTTACCGAGCAATTCGCCGTGATGCGTTATTAGAAAACGTGGTTGTGCGTGAAGATGGTTCTATCGACTTTGCCGATAAATCAAAAACAGAAAATACTCGTGTGTCTTACCCAATTTATCATATTGATAACATTGTGGAACCTGTTTCAAAAGCGGGTCACGCGAAAAAAGTGATTTTCTTAACCGCTGACGCATTTGGTGTATTACCGCCTGTGTCTAAATTAACCCCAGAACAAACTAAATATTATTTCTTATCTGGTTTCACTGCGAAATTAGCAGGTACAGAACGCGGTATTACAGAACCAACCCCTACCTTCTCAGCGTGTTTTGGTGCGGCATTCTTAACCCTTCATCCAACACAATATGCAGAGGTGCTTGTTAAACGTATGGAAGCATCAGGAGCGGAGGCTTACTTGGTAAATACAGGTTGGAACGGCACAGGTAAACGTATCTCAATTAAAGATACTCGCGGTATTATTGATGCGATTTTAGATGGTTCAATCGAAAAAGCAGAAATGGGCGAATTACCAATCTTCAACTTGGCAATTCCAAAAGCATTACCAGGTGTGGATATACACATTTTAGACCCTCGTAATACTTACGAAGATAAAACACAATGGCAAGCGAAAGCAGAAGACTTAGCGGGTCGTTTTGTGAAAAACTTTGTAAAATATACAACAAATGAAGAAGGCAAAGCTCTTGTTGCAGCGGGTCCGAAATTATAATTAAAGTAGGTTAAATAAAGCTAGGTGTAATGCCTAGCTTTTTTATTTATTTTATGGGCATAGTAGCTCGAATATAGGAAAAAAGTTGGCACAAAAAATGAAAATAATTATGACCAACTATTTTATATACGATGAATTCTGACCTATATATCTATTATTTCAATTTATTTATTAACCAATACCTATTTTCAAGCAAGAAATTCTCTACATCTTTTTGATCTAAGAAAATTCTTATTGGAGTAGGTAGAAGATTAAAAATATAGTTTGCTATTTTAATAATAAATGTATCATTCTGTAATGCTCTTGAACTTAAATCAAACCCAGCATCGGCTAAATTAGATAGAAGGCTATTTGTATTTTTTTCAAAAAAACGTCCTAACATACTATCATCTAATTTAGACTCTTGATAATTATTTAAAGGGTTTGTTGCAACAGTATTTATAGCATTAGATCTTGGATAATGACCAAAGAACTCTATATTTGCATTTCGATCAACTTTTCTACCAAAAAGTTGATTGCCTTCAACTGTCAAATTATTCATACTTTAATCCTTTTAATATAAACTTTTAGAATATATTGGCATTTCATCTTTACACCCATTATCTATATTTATCTTCAAAAAAACATCTAATTAATGAAGAGTTATCATTTAAATAGATAGAAAATAAACCATTAGATGGTATGGTTACTAAAGGAATATATGGGAAATTTTCTATATTATTTATTTTATTGAAAAACTTATTAGTTAATATCAATAACAAATCATTCTTTTTAGCCAATTTCCCATAATGAAACAATACACCTTGACTATTCATCTTATCTATAAATAGATATGACACATCAATTATAGTTTGGATTGGAATATTCAAGACATTCGTTATTTCATATAGAGTATCAACAGATAATTCGAAATTTCCTTCCTCTAGTTTAGATAACTTATATTCATCTAATGAAGCTTTAAGCAAAAGAATTCTCTTATTAGGCAAAGAACACCTAATAATATCCCTTAAGAGAACTATAAAAACTGATGATAAATTTGAGTTTCTGTCCATATTCTATTAAATTTTATTAATTAATAATACATTTAATTAACTTGCACTATTTATAAAATCATCAAAAAATCTTTTATTCATTAAAGGATCCTTAAATATATGATCTTTCATTACTGCTCTAGATAGAAAACCTTCTATAAATTTAGCTAAAGTTCGTTTTGAAACTCCATATTTAGCAGGAAAACTTCCTCCATAAATTATAGGAGATTCAAGAATTTCATCAGGTATATTATAAGGATCCTTAAATCCATACTTCAAAACATCATCGTGAACAGCAAAGTGATATGCTCCATCAAAAAAACTACTAGACCCAGCCAAACTCTTATTGTTCATCATTAATATAAAATTACAGAATTTATTAAACGAAAATATAGGCTCTACAATTGCATCTCCTACTGTTCTATAATATGCTGTACAATAAATGGAATCATCTGTAATATTAATTGTGGCAGGGAAATATTGTCTAGCCTTACCTTTCTCCCAAATGAAAAACATATCATCATCTATTTCAAAGTCATATTTACTTAAAAGATCATAGTCTCTTAATAAATCACATAAATCATTGAAGCCGTATCTGAAATCTAAGTTTGTATTCGTCATATATAGTAACCATATTTAATTATTTATAAACTCATATAAATAATCACTTGTATAATCGATATCTTTAAACATATTTTTATATGGATTTTCTCTTCCTACAAAATAATCTAAAGCATGTTCAATAAATTTAGCAACTGTTTTCTTTGAAACACCATATTCAACTAAATACTTTCCAAAGCAGTATATCAGCTTGTTAAGGATTTTCTCTGGGATATTATGCTGATCCCTAAATCCATATTTCAAAACTTCTTCAGGAAAAGCAAAATGAAAGAAACTACTAAATTCTCTTGAATCTAGAATATTTTCATTGTTATGAATAAAAATTAATTGTGCTAATTTATCAAAAGAAAAAAAAGGTTCAGAAATAGCGTCATGCACTTTTCCACAAAAAGATACAATTTCGATAGAGTGTTTCGTTATTCCAATGATAACTGGTGGATATTGTCTTTCCTCTCCCTTATTCCAAACCAATATTTGATTATCTTCAATATCAAAAGAGTATGATTCAAGAATCTTATATTCTTTTAATAAGAGACATAAAGCATTAAAATTACCTTCAAAATATACGTCTGTGTGTGCCATATAATTACCTTTTATTCAAAGTTTATTTACTTGTACTGTCAAGTACAAGTAAAAGAGTATACTCTTTTGAGTTGATTATATTAGATAAAAAAGACCGCTTATATAACAAGCGGTCTTTTTTCTTTGAGAAATAATGATGTGGCTAGATACTCTTATTGATATTATGTTAAAATTTATATTCAAAAGGTTAACAACTCCTAAAGAAAAGAACGAGAAAATAGATTCCTACTTTCTCGTTTTTTATTATCTCTAGTATTTTACCGTATGCCCGTAGCTTTCAATAATCCCTTTAATACGCTCAAGGGTTTCTTTTGGTGGTGGTAATACACCTTCTAGCTCGTATTTATAGCCTAATGTTTCCCATTTATGGGCTCCAAGACGGTGGTAAGGCAGTAATTCCACTTTCTCGATGTTTTCCATTCCTTGAATAAATTGACCTAAACGGTGAGCGGAATCATCATCATCGGTATAACCAGGCACAACCACATAACGAATCCAAGTGCGTTTATTCAATTTTTGCAAGTAACGAGCAAAATCAAGGGTACGTTTATTGGATACACCGACAAGATCTTGGTGGATTTCATCGTTAAGCTGTTTTAAATCCAGCATAACAAGATCTGTTACTTCAAGCATTTCATCAACAACTGGGCTGTAATGACGCACGAAACCGTTCGTATCTAAACATGTATCAATACCTTCAGCTTTACAAGCACGGAACCAATCACGTACAAATTCCATTTGTAACACTGCTTCGCCGCCAGATGCGGTAACACCACCGCCTGTTGCTTTCATAAAATGCTTATAAGTCACTACTTCTTTCATTAGGTCTTCAACACTGATTTCTTTACCACCATCTAAATCCCAAGTGTCGCGGTTATGACAGTATTTACAACGCATTAAACAGCCTTGTAAAAACAAAATGAAACGGATACCAGGACCATCAACTGTTCCACAAGATTCATAAGAATGATAACGTGCCATTACTGACATAATTCTCTCCTAATACAATGCTGAAATTCAATAATATATTGAAATAAAGAATCTGTACTAGCTCATTTATTTCAAGACATTAAATGAAACAAGCGGTCAGATTATACAATCATTTTGCAGAATCTGACCGCTTTTATTTTACCTTAGAACACTAAGTGTTAATTACATACATTCTGTGAATGTACGAGTAATTACGTCTTGCTGTTGTTCTTTAGTTAATGAGTTGAAACGTACTGCGTAGCCTGAAACACGGATTGTTAATTGTGGGTATTTTTCAGGATGTTCAACCGCATCTAATAAGGTTTCACGGTTTAATACGTTTACGTTTAAGTGTTGACCACCTTCCACTTCTGCTTCGTGGTGGAAGTAACCATCCATTAAGCCAGCAAGGTTACGTTTTTGTGATTCGTAATCTTTACCTAATGCGTTTGGAACGATTGAGAAGGTATAAGAGATACCATCTTTCGCATACGCAAATGGAAGTTTAGCCACAGAAGTTAAAGACGCTACCGCACCTTTTTGGTCACGACCGTGCATTGGGTTTGCACCTGGTCCGAATGGTGCACCTGCACGACGACCATCTGGGGTGTTACCTGTTTTTTTACCATATACCACGTTAGATGTGATAGTAAGAACAGATTGAGTAGGTACTGCGTTGCGGTATGTTTTGTGTGTTTGAATTTTTTTCATAAAACGTTCAACTAAGTCACACGCAATATCGTCCACGCGGTTGTCGTTATTACCAAATTGTGGGTATTCGCCTTCAATTTCGAAATCTAATGCCACATTTGAAGCGACAACATTACCATCTTTATCTTTAATGTCGCCACGAATTGGTTTCACTTTCGCATATTTAATTGCAGATAATGAGTCAGCCGCAACAGAAAGACCTGCGATACCACACGCCATTGTACGATATACATCACGATCGTGGAACGCCATTAACGCTGCTTCGTAGCTGTATTTATCGTGCATAAAGTGGATGATGTTTAATGCAGTCACATATTGTGTTGCTAACCAATCCATAAAGTGATCCATACGGCTCATTACATCATCAAAGTCTAGGTATTCAGATGTAATTGGTGCTGTTTTAGGACCCACTTGTGCACCTGATTTTTCATCGATACCGCCGTTGATTGCGTATAGCATTGTTTTCGCCAAGTTCGCACGTGCACCGAAGAATTGCATTTGTTTACCCACAACCATTGGTGATACACAACACGCGATTGCGTAGTCATCATTGTTGAAGTCTGGACGCATTAAGTCATCGTTTTCATATTGAACAGATGAAGTATCAATAGACACTTTCGCACAGAAACGTTTGAAGCCTTCTGGTAATTGTTCAGACCAAAGGATAGTTAAGTTTGGCTCTGGTGAAGGACCCATTGTGTAAAGTGTATTTAAGATACGGAAGCTGTTTTTAGTTACTAATGTACGACCATCTAAGCCCATACCTGCTAAAGTTTCAGTCGCCCACATTGGGTCACCTGAGAATAATTGATCGTATTCAGGAGTACGTAAGAAACGAACCATACGTAATTTCATTACTAAGTGATCGATTAACTCTTGAGCTTCTTCTTCAGTAATTTTGCCTGCTTTTAAGTCACGTTCGATATAGATATCTAAGAATGAAGATACACGACCGAATGACATTGCCGCACCGTTTTGTGATTTAACTGCTGCAAGGTATGCGAAGTATGTCCATTGAACCGCTTCTTGTGCGTTTTCTGCAGGACGTGAAACATCGAAACCGTATGATGCAGCCATTTGTTTGATTTGACCTAACGCACGGTGTTGTTCTGCAATTTCTTCACGTAATTGAATCGTTGCTTGAATATCTTCACCAGCTTCTAAGCGTGGTTGTAATGATGCAAATTGACGTTGTTTGTCTTGCATTAAGAAATCCGCACCATAGATCGCTAAACGACGGTAGTCACCGATAATACGACCACGACCGTAAGCATCTGGAAGACCAGTGATTACGCCTGATTTACGGCAACGTAAAATGTCTGGTGTATAAACATCGAATACACCTTGGTTGTGAGTTTTACGATATTCAGTAAAGATTTTTTGAACTTCAGGATTTAAGGTACGACGATAAACATCGCAAGAACCTTTAACCATTTTGATACCACCGAATGGGATGATGGCACGTTTTAATGGGGCATCTGTTTGAAGACCAACGATTTTTTCTAATGCTTGGTCAATATAACCAGGTTTGTGAGAAGTAATCGTAGAAGGAATATCGCAGTCGATATCATACGGTTCGTGCGTTTTATTCTCAACTTTGATTTTTTCCATTACTTCTTCCCATAATTTAGTGGTTGCAGCAGTTGCACCCGCTAAGAAAGACTCATCACCTTCATATGGAGTATAGTTTTTTTGGATAAAATCACGCACGTTTACTTCGGTTTGCCAGTCACCAGCAGTAAAACCTTCCCATGCTTTTTGTTGAGTTTCAGTTAATTGAGTCATTTTAAATCCTCTATTTGTTTTAAATGAAATTTGTGATGCAAAGCATCGTAGTTTGTAAAGTGATTGCGTTTTTTTACCGCTTGTAAACGCAACCACCTATAAATTAGTGTTTACGAATATATAAGAACCATTGTACTAAACCGATGAAAAATACACCACCGACAATATTACCCGCTGTAACAGGAATCAAGTTCTTAACAACAAAATGATATAAATCTAAATCTGCATATTGCATTGGGTCAACACCGATAGTTGTCCAAAATGCCGCATCTGAAGTATGAGCAATCACAATCCCCATCGGAATCATAAACATATTCGCCACACAGTGCTCAAAGCCTGACGCTACAAACAAAGCGATGGGTAAAATCATAATAAAGGCTTTATCTGTAAGCGATTTACCCGCATTTGCCATCCACACAGCAATACACACCATAATGTTACAAAGAATACCGAGTGTGAATGCTTCAATCCAAGTATGATGAATTTTGTGCTGTGCTGTTTTTAAAATCGTTAAACCCCATTGACCATCTGCCGCCATCATTTGACCTGAAAGCCAAATCAGCACAACCATACTTAAACCGCCAACAAAGTTACCGCCATAAACGATAAACCAGTTTTTAAACATTTGCAGCCAAGTAATACGATGAGTTGCTTTCGCCACAGCGGTTAATGTTGAAGAGGTAAAAAGCTCTGCTCCAAAAACCACACACATAATCACACCAAGCGAGAACACCATACCGCCAACTAATTTCGCCAAACCCCAAGCAACACCTGCCGAACCTGTTTGAGTGGTGGTATAGAACACGAAAGCAAGGGCGATAAATCCGCCTGCTAAAATCGCAGAGATAAATGAATAGAGTTGATGTTTTGTTGCTTTATAAACTGCACCGTCTTCGGTGATTTTAGCCATTTCAGCGGGTGAAAACATGGATAATCCCTTAAGGTTGAATTTGAAGTTTATTTCAGTAATAAACTAAAATTGAAAAATAATAAGATTTGTTGAGAATTATAGACCTGTTAAACTCATCTGCAAAACAAAAACTTACTACTTTGAGCGGATTTGAACACCTTTTTTTGATGTATCTCAACTTTATAAAAAGTAGTAATATTTTATTAAAACAAAATTAACCATCTATTAACATTTAAGCAAAATTATGATCACAGACTATCTTACCTCTTTTTTAAGCCTTTTCTTTTCAACTGAAAATCAATTCATTACTATGTTCATTAGTTCACTTATTAGTGCCTCTATTTTACCTGGAAATTCTGAAATTATTTTCACAACTATCGCAAGTCAAACCATCTTACTTGAACGAACATTTTATTCATCTTCTTTAGCTTGGTTAATATTAGTTGCGACTATAGGCAACACACTAGGTAGCTTAATTACCTTTGGAATGGGCAAACTTGTTGAAAAACCTAAAGCATTAACCAATAAATACGCTGAATGGATACTCAATAAACTTAACCGCTATGGTGCATTAATGCTACTTCTGAGTTGGTTACCCATAGTTGGTGACTTAATCTGTGGCATTGCTGGCTGGCTTAGATTCCCTTTCATTAAGAGCCTTATTTACATCTTTATTGGCAAATTTGTCCGCTATTTGCTCCTTTTAGGCACAATTTACCCGCTTGTCAAATACATTTTATAAACTAGAAAATAAAAACTGCACCTTAATCAATCGGCATTATTTCCAATTTTTCAGGTGCAGTTAATTATCAAACAGATTATAAATTTCTCAACGCTTCAATACGTTTTTCAAGTGGTGGGTGGCTCATAAAGAGTTCTTTTGAACGCACGCCATTAATCATAAATGCTGCAAGTGAGCCTTCCATTTGTTGCGGTTCGTGAACGCTTTGTAGACGTTGTAATGCCGCAATCATTTTCTCTTTACCTACTAATTTTGCAGAACCCGCATCGGCACGATATTCACGGTAGCGTGAGAACCACATTGCGATCATTGTTGCTACCACGCCAAAGACAAGCTGCAACACAATATCAGCAATCCAGAATACCAATGTATTCGTGCTGGTATTACCGTTTTCATCACGTGAGCTTGAAACAGCTGTTGAAATCATACGTGAAAGGAAAATCACGAAAGTATTTAACACACCTTGTAATAGGGTCATTGTCACCATATCGCCGTTCGCAATGTGGGCAATTTCGTGAGCCACTACCGCTTCAGCCTCATCTTCCGTCATATTGTCGAGCAAGCCTGTACTTACCGCAACAAGAGAGTTGCTTTTGGTTGCACCTGTCGCAAAGGCATTTACATCAGCAGAGTGGTAAATTGCAATATCTGGCATTGGAATGCCCGCTTGTTGAGCTTGACGTTGAACTGTATTGAACAACCATTGTTCAGCGTGGTTACGTGGCTGCTCAATGATTTCTGCTCCAACAGAGCGTAATGCCATTGTTTTTGACATAAAAAGGGAAATTAAAGAACCTGAAAAACCAAACACCAGTGATAATACTAAAATACCTGCGGTGCTTTGGCTTTGAATACCCGTTACTTTAAAAATAATGTTTAACACAATCCCTAAAACGAAAGTAATCGCAAGGTTGGTTAATAAAAAGAGAATGACACGTTTTGCCATTGATTGATAACTCCAAATGATAGTAAAAAAACTTCCCCTATAATGAGGGAAATTAACGAAAATTCAAGCGATTAGACCGCTATTATTCCCATAAATTTAACTGCTGTGTTACTTTTTTGCTTGGAAAATGAACATTTAAACCAATTAAGCGAATATTTCGCTCCTCTCGACGAGCCCAAACTTGATGTAACAATTCAATAAATCGCTCAAAAGCCAATCCTTCAGTGGTTCGTTCTATCGTCGTCTGGTTAAAATCATCGAATTTTAGTTTAATGCCGAGCTTCTTAAATTCGTGTAATGGGGTATCCGCCCAGTTGCGTTGAATGCGGAAAATCAATTTATGGAAAAGCTCATCGACAATCTGTTCCGCAGCATCTAATGTATTTATGTCTTGCAATAATGTATTTTCTACCGCCAACGATTTTCTTGGGCGATTCACTTCCACTTCACGCAAATCAATGCCGTGACAATAATCCCACAAACGCTGCCCAAACTTCCCCAATTCTTGATAAATCAAAGATTGCGAGGCTTGTTGCACATCGAAACAAGTATGAAATCCCATTTGAGCGAGCTTCTCTTGAGTAACCTTACCCACACCAGGAATTTTTTTAAGCGGTAGTTTCTTCACAAAATCTTGCACCTCCTCGGGCGTGATCACAAATTGCCCATTCGGCTTATTTTGGTCTGAGGCGATTTTCGCCAGAAACTTCAACGGAGCTACCCCCGCCGATGCGGTTAAATGCAATTCGTCCCAAATCGCTTGACGAATATTTTCAGCAATCCACGTGGCTGAGCCAGAATGTTGTTCGCAATCCGTTACATCTAAATAAGCCTCATCTAATGAAAGCGGTTCAATAATGTGTGTGTAACGATGGAAAATTTGATGAATTTGTTGCGAAACGGATTTATACAGCGGCATATTCACGGGCAGTAATATCAAATTCGGGCATAGCTTTAATGCAGTTACCGTTGGCATTGCACTATGCAAGCCGAATTTTCTTGCTTCGTAATTGCAAGTGGTCAGCACGCCTCGCTGATTGGCACGTCCGCCTACAGCAACAGGTTTGCCTTTTAGTGAAGGATTTTCTCGCATTTCAACAGCGGCATAAAAGCAATCCATATCAATATGGATGATTTTTCGTGTTTTGGATTGCCCTGTCATTTGCAAAAAATCTCTTAAATCTAACCGCTTACATTAAAAAATGGATATAAAACCAGTTTTATTTTAGAGTAATACTGGTAAAATTTCCACAATAATTCATTATTTTGAGGCAAATATGTTATACGGCTTAGCCATTGTGCTGATTCCTCTTTTTCTCGGCTATTTTTCCCGCATTTCTCATCCAACGATTTTGCATTGGGTCAATCGTGTGGTGAGTATCTGCCTTTATCTGATTTTATTAGTCATTGGGGTATCGCTCGGGCAGCTAGATAACATCGTGGAAAAACTACCGCAAATTGGTTCTATTGCGTTGGTATTAAGTCTTTCCATTCACGCTTGTAATATCGTGAGTTTGGCGATTTATGATAAATGGAACCCGATGGTTCGTGAAAAAGTAGCTCAAGATGAATTACCATCCCGATTAGCACAGCTAATGATGTCGCTGAAATTGATTGGCGTGACGATACTTGGCGGTTTATTTGGTTTCTTTACCAAAGATTTTCTTACCTTTCCATCTCACGCAAGTTCGGTCGTGTTGGTAGTGATGATTTTGGGCGTTGGAATTCAACTAAGAAATAGCGGTATTCCATTGCGAGAAGTATTTTTAAACAAACGAGGGATTCAAACGTCTGTCGTATTTATGATAAGCAGCTTAATCGGGGGCGTGCTGGCGGCATTGTGGTTAGGATTGCCGTGGATAAAAGGGCTGGCTTTTTCGTCTGCCTTTGGTTGGTATTCGCTTTCGAGCGTACTCGTACACGATGCTTGGGGAGCTTTTTACGGCAGTATCGCCTTTTTCAACGATCTCTCGCGTGAAATTTTATGCCTGTTTATGATCCCATTTTTTATGCGAGGATTTCCTTCAACCGCTGTCGGTTTGGGCGGTGCCACTTCGCTGGATTGCACCTTGCCAATTATTCAAAAATCAGGCGGAATGCAAGTCGTCCCGCTTGCCATTAGCTTTGGTTTTATTGTGAACCTTGCCGCTCCGCTGTTATTGGCGATTTTTATTGGGCTTGCATAAATTAAGCTAACAATTTCGCCATTGCTTGCGATTTACGCTCTATTTCTTGCCATTCTGAAACGGGTTCGGATTCTTCTACAATGCCAGCTCCCGCATAGAGCGTAACTAGATTGTCTTCAATTAACGCAGAACGAAGCGTTACGCAGAATTCAGCTTCCGCTTGATTAAATAAACCAAGCGTGCCTGCATACCAATGGCGGGTAAAAGGCTCGTGCGTTGCAATAAATTGTTTTGCTGGCATTCTTGGCAATCCAGCGACTGCCGCTGTTGGATGAATTTGGCGTAAACAATCACTATCTTGCACTTCTACTTTTAATTTAGCTTCAATACGACGGCGTAAATGTTGTACGTTATTCAACCGCTTGATTTCAGGTTCGAACACTTGAAATTCATTCACATACTCTTTTAAATGAGCTTCAATATCTTCTACAACCAATTGATTTTCATAGATATTTTTTGCATCATTTAACAGCCAATTTGCATTTTGTTCTGTTTGCCACGCATCCTCTGAAACAGCTACCGTACCTGCTAATGCTTCAGTAAAAAGCTGATTCCCTTTGCGATGATATAAACGTTCAGGCGTTGAGCCGACAAAAGCGTAATCTGCTTTTTCTGCCCATAAAAAATGGTAACATCCTAAATTAACTTCTCGACTTTGCTCTAATAAATCGTATGCGGAAATCGCTTTTTCAAAGCGGAGTTGTGTAGCATTCGCCAGAACGACTTTTCGCATTTTTCCTGCTTTAATATCAGAAATAGCCTGTTGAATGTTGGTTTGCCATTGTTCAAAAGTGCAAGCGGATTGCGTATTCAAACAAACATTTACCTGAGAGCCATTTGCCTTTTCATCACAAAGATTGGCAAAAAATCCTTCAAAGTCCCCCGCTTGTTCTTGCGAATTCAGCGTTAAATAAGCGGTCATTTTTTGCGATTCTTTTACCAACATTAAACGCGGTAAAACAAAACGACATTGACCTTCAAATTGAATGCCACCCACTAGGGTAAAATTCGTTTGAGAAACAAAGATTTGAGCTTGTTCAAGCGTCGAAAATATGAGATTTTGACCAAGTGTCGCAATGGTTTGCTGCTCATCACGCTTTTCTAAGAAAAAATGAGGAAAATGCTGATTTTGCGTCTTAAGCCAATTTAGTAACGAGGGATTTTCATCTGTTAAGTGAACAGAAGCTTGCAGTTGAATCCATCCTTGAATTGGTTGCAGCTGTGAAAGTTGCTCGTTAAGTTGTTGTTTTAATTGACTAAAAACTGACATACGCAAAATTTCTGGAAAAATCAGAGGCTGTTTGTAAAAAAGATGTTTATTTTAGCTTAAATCCTCTTTTTTTTCCTCAAAAAATTGAAATGTAGCAATACCAACGGTTTAGAGCCGTTTTCCGTTCCGAAACTATTGCGTATTTTAGCGGTTTTTGTAGTAAAAAAATCAATAAGTTACAAAATAGTTTCGGAACACTTTTTCTGGTTTAAAATGCATAATTATTCTATTTTTATGGATATTATTTCATCTAATGGTTTGAGTGTTTTCTCTTTTCGTATGTAGTGCTGTGTCATTTTTGGAGTAGTGTGGCCCAGTGTTTTTTGAGCTTGTTCATCGCTGGCAAGTAGGGATAAATCGGTAGCGGATTTAGCTCTGAGATCTCGCAATTGAAGAGGTAATAATTCATCTTCAAGGGCAGGATAATTTGCGATAGTTTTTCGTTTCAACTGGTCAAAAAAATCACTCAAACGTTCTCTTTTTAATTGCCTTCCTCTTTTGTTGGTAAATAGCCATTCATTTCCATTCTGTAATCTCCTTTCAATAATTTCTTTAAGTTTTCCTACCACAGCAAACTGGATTTTCTTTTTGGTCTTTTTCTGCGTGATATGCAATACGCCATTATAAATATGGGAACGGTGTATTTTGCAGATGTCGATAGGACGTTGTCCGATGAGGTACATCATCTGCAAAATATCTCGCATTTGTCCATCAGCACACTCTATCAATTTTTCCAGTAGGTAATCTTCAATGTAAACATCTCTGAATTTAACTGGGTATTTTTCCACGCCTTGTGATGGGCTGATTAACTTGGTATATCCCCATTCACGGGCTTTGTTCCAAATATGGCTCAATAATCCTACTTCGTTGTTGGCTGAAGGTGGGTTGTTTTTTCTCCATTGTAGATACTGACTGATGTGTTTTGGCTCGATTTTTTCTAAGGCAACAGGTGGATTACCGAAAAATCGGCAAAGCCATTTAATAGCAGTGCGATTGGAAAGTTGTGTGCTTTTGCTTTTTGTGGGCACGACTTCCAATTCATACCGTTTAGCGACATCAATAAATAGCACAATATCAGAAACTTGATGGGATGCCATGTTGAGCTTGGCGGCTTCAAGGACGGCGTGATATTTATCTGAACCGAGTGATTTTTCTTTGCCATTAGCAAGGACGTAGTAAAAGTATTCGACAATTTGACCGCTTGCCCGTTTGCGTCTGCGACAGAGTAGGTTTGGGGGCAAGCCTTGGTTTTGTCTTTTGCGTGGGCGTGCCATAAATCCTCCTAGCTTACTTTTATTTCGTTAGAGATCCAGCCATCATCATTGGCAGGCATATTTTTTCTTGGTCTGGGTGCGGCATAATCCCGTCTGACAATAGGTGTGCCGTGGGCGTTAATTTTGAAGGGGATGCCCATTTCGTTGAGTTGTTCAATCATTTTGGCTTGTTGTTTTCTCCCTGTGAGGAAGAGCAGTTCTTCACGGGAGAGAAAATCGGTGTAGATGTTCATTTGTTTCTCCAATAAAAAACGCCCTTAAAATTAAGGGCGTTGGGTTAGTTTGATACAGGACAGGGGAAAGTGAAGCGTAATAATGTGTCAGAGCTTTGGGCGACTACTTTAATTTCTAACCTTACGCCTTCTTCAGCAATGCCAGCGTAAATCAGTTCGTCTCTGTTGTATCCGATTTTTTCGGCTAACGAAATAGCGGACTTTAAGTATTCACAAAATAATGTTGCTTCAATTTTCATTTTCCATTTCCTCTTCAACCCGCTTAATCTCTAAATGATTAAGTAGTTGTCGTATTCCTCTGCGTTGTTTTTTATTCGCTCTATCCCACCATAAACCAGTCGATGGATAGTAATCCAACGTTTTGCCGTTATGGGTGATAATGTAATGCGTATAGTTCTTAGTTTGATAGCTAATACCATACTCATCTAATTTAGCTAACGACCATTCAGCATTAGATTTTTTCTTTTCTCGTCGCCAAGCTCGATATGCTCTGAAATCTTCGCCAACATCGCCCATATTATTGCTCCTTTGGCGATTCTGGGAGTGGTTGCCAGTGGGTAACTTTTCCACACTCGCCATTATTGCTATAAAATTGCTTGCTTTTGTGATTACCTACTCGCCAAGCAATAAATCGAGATTTTGGATCATTATATTCTTCTATACCGTAAACAAGTACAGACTCAAATTCTTCAGGCAATCGCTCCGAACATTTAATCCAGTTACTCATTTAAAGCCTCCTTCATTGTATCTAACCACGCTTGAGCATCTTCTTCGGTGCGGAAGCAAAAACCTGCACTTACAGCAAGTTTTTCAAAAATTCCATTATTGAAATTCCCTTCACTTACCATTGAATTTAATCCACCAATATAAAAATATTGTTCTCCCACTTTCGGCTTAAATGGTATTGGCAAAGTTACTGTAATGGTTGGTGTTGGTTCTTCATACATGCCGATGATGTCTGAATCTCTATCAATATAACCTTCCAATGATTGACCATTAGCCGTCCAAGAATATTCATGCCAATCTGCACCATCAGAAGCTACGGATATACCTTTTATTACATAAGGAGTAATGGATTCCAACAAACCTAATTTACGTAAATCTGTTTGAATAAATGCTTTATTACCATTTCTTAACTGCACTGGCTTGCCCTGCAAGGCTTCTTCTAAATCAAATGGTTTCATTTTTTCCCTCTTTTGATTTGTCTTTCTACCTCTCTTTTCATCTTCCGCGGTAGGCTATTAAATTCAATCGTGCGGGCAAGATCGATGTTGTTTTTGAGCGTGGTGTCCATTTGGGTAAGCCGCTCGTCTTTCTCTTTTATCATTCGCTTAAGCTGATGATTTTCTCTTAACAAGCGGTCGTTTTCGTGGTGTAATTTGGCAAGGTTGCCTTTAAGATGCACGATCACACGTGCTTGTTTGGCGTATTTACTGATGTAGTCGTGAAGTGCTTTACGCAGGCAAAAGGGGTTAAGTAACACGGTATTTCTCCATAAATTGATTGGCCCGGTCGAAGTCGGCTTTCATTTGAATAAACTTGATGAAGTGAGCGAATTCATCTGGCTTTTCTAACACAGCTTTCGCAAAGGCGTTTTGGATATGGTCGAACCGTTTTTGGCTGATGCCTTTGAGGGCAAGCAAGCCGTCTCGGTCTTTCATTCGAATATCATAAAACGAGGTTAAGCCGTAAGCTTTGAGCAAAGCAGGAAAGGATTTATCGGTTTGGGTTAAGTACGGTAAGATGCTTTGCGTTTTCAGCTCTTCGCAGCCTTTTTGGCGTTCGATTTCCAATTCGTGGATGGAAAACAACCGCTTGAAAGGGTTTTTAATATCAATGATTTCGTAGAGTTGCTCCATCGTGAAATCACGTCCTTCGGGTGAGGCAATGTAGTAAGGCGAGAGGATGTCTTTATAATCGATTTCATCCACCGCCTCGCCTAAGTAGTAATCCAGTTCTTGGTCGAGATGTTCAAAGCGGCATTTGTCTTTAAATCGCACAAAGTTGTGCGTGATGCCCCATTCGCCATTGATACGGTAAAGCACGCCATAAGTAATACCCCATTTTTGCGGGACTTCAAGGGTTTTGAAATAACGTCTGGCGTGAACTTTATCTTTGATGATATTGCCGTTTAACACGTTCATCGTGGAGTGTTCAGCCAGTCTTAAAATATTGAGTGAAAACGAACCTCTAACCGCTGCCTCAAGCTTGCTCGGCTTGGATTTCGCTTGTGTGCTAGGCGTTCGTTTGCGTGGTTTTGCGGATTTAGCCATTGGTTTCTCCAATCATTAACCGCCCGCCTCATTTTGCAATATCAAATCAAGTGTTAGTTGAATATAGGTGGCGAGCGGCTAATATTCGTGTTCCTACGTGGTTAAATTAAATAAACATTCATCATAGAAACTGTTGTAGCCATCAATTAAATCTGGATGATGTTCTTCCAACCACGTTAATTGTTTGGAATAGCGTTCGTCCAGTGCTTTCTGGGTTTTACATTCACGCAGGCCGTCTTTTAACCGTTCAATCAATGGTTTCTGTGGCGGTGGTGTAGAAGGCGTATTCTGCGAGGTTGGCTTGTTGTAGTTGCCTTGCGATTTTTGATTTTGCGGTGGCTTTGGGGTGGTTTTCTCATTACCCGTATTTTCATCCAGTAAATCACCCTCCACAATTTCAAGGGCAGTCATATAGAGATAACGGCGCTGGTAGGTTTCAACGGCACCTAAATTCTGGATTTCGTGGCAACCTTTCAGTTCCGCTTTTGCCATTGGTGAGGTAAATTCGATCTTGCCATCACTTTCACTATCATAAAGCGTCAGTGTGGCTAATTCTTTGGTAAAACTTACCACACTACATAAACCTAACTCGGCAAAAATGCGGTTAATTTCTGGGAGAAAGTCGCCTAATTCAAAGTAAGTGTATTTTGAATAGCTGTTTTTGCCCGATTTTGCCAAGCCTTTTTCTTGCAGTCTGACACGAGCTTGAGCGAGTTTGCTGTAAATACTCATCTTTCTTCCTATCTAATTGTTAATACTTCACTATCCACCAATCTTGCCCCGATAATTTCTTCACCGTTTTTCAAGCAGCGTTTGATTTCGGTTTTGTTTGGCGTAACTTTGACGGTAACCAAATCTTCATCGAGGTTATTGGCAAGAAATTCATTCTCGTCAAGTTCAACCGCATTGGCTTCTTGCAAGCGGTAGCTTAAGCTAAATAAACCGCAATTGAGCTTACTCATTCCGACCGCTTTCATATTTTCACGCAAGCGGTTTTTAATGCGGTCGATGTTGTTCTGGCGTGCTTTTTTCATTGCTTGCAAACGCTTGATTTCTGCATCAATCGGGTCGATTTCTGCTTCGATGTTTTTCATCATAAAAATCGTTTGCTGTGCCTTATTTTCGAACGCATCTTCGATTTGGTCTAAAGCGGTTAAAATATCTTCGTTTTCTGCAAACTCTGGATTTTGCAGTAAGGCGTAGATGTTTTGGTATTGGGCGGTAATGTCATAGAGTTTCATAGTGTCCTGCCGTGTGGTGGTCTAACATTGCATTTTCTGCAACAAGTTTATAAATACATTCGTCTGCGAGTTGATAAAAATCTTCCGTGTTAACGTATCGCAACGCTTCTAGAATGGCATTTCTTGCTTGGTTCAAACGGAATATTTTTGTTTTTTCATCGCCTTCAAGCAGACTTTCAAATACGTCTTTCATAGCGGTGTCCTTTCCCCCGTAATCGGGTCGATGCGGTAACATTTATTGTCGTAATCAAGTGGTCTTTGGTAAGTGCCTCTGTAGTGAACAGGTGGTTTTTTCTCTCGTTCTTTCTTAAATTGAGCCAAACGTGCTGCACCTGATTGCTTGGCTGAAAGAATGCTATTACTTGGATGTACTTTGTCTAGCAGAATCTTGCCGTCCCAAATTTCTGCATAATAGCGACCAGAACGAGGCGTGACTTTAATTCTCATTTTGAGCGTCATATCTACCTCACGGGTTTCTAAATTCACACAAATTACACGTTGCCACCTCTTTCGGTATCACTTGCTCAGCGGTGGCAGGTTCGGGGGCGGTGCAGCTCCCGATGGAGAGCACCAGTATAAAGAGGATGGCGGCAATAATGCCTTTGAGGTGGTTAAGCATTGTTGACCTCTTGATGTTCACGGAGTTGTTTTTGAATAACGAGGTTGCCAATCAGTGCCGCAACAAAGGTGGGTTTGTCCTCGTCAGGTAAATCGGTGTAGAATGAGTAGAGCGTTCCCATTGCGTTGATTTCATCCTCTAGGAAAGCGTCTATTACTTTTGTGAATTTCTGGAGTTTCATATGATTACCTTTGGCTATCAATTCACCGCAATATTCAGCATTTTCTCTTTGGCAGTAGCAAAACTGTCTTTCTTGATTTCAAAACCGTAGGCGTGGCGATTAAGCTCGTTGGCAGCCCTTAAGGTTGAACCGCTACCCGCTACTGGGTCGATGATTACTTCGCCTTCATCAGTAAAAATTTCAATCAAGCGTTTCAGTACCTCAATCGGCTTTTGTGTCGGGTGGATTTTCGGGTAAAACTTGCGATCATCTCTTGTCCACTCGAACCAGTTTTTAATCATTTTGCCATTGTTGTTGAATTTAGGTAGCTTGTCGCGATAAAGCACTAAGGCGTGCTCTGTTGCACCAACGATTTTCATATTCGCTTTCAGCACTTGCGGAGAAGTGTTTTTGATAAAGTGAATCGGAATATGATTTTTAAAGCCGTATTGCTTAGCGTATTCAATGACCATCGGGATTTGTTGGAACGAGCAGAACACAATCATACAAGGTGCTTTTCCACGCTCCTTCGGTTCTTTTACCAACATTTTTGAACAGAAGTGCATAAACTCAGCAATGCGGAAATTCTCATCGGTATCAAAGAAAGCTTTGTTTGCTTTGTCGCTTTCACCCTGCTTGTTATCGCCATTCACATACCATTCAGGCGAACTTGCATAGGCGTTATTGCCTAAGTTGTAGGGAATATCAGCAATCACTAACTGTGCCTTTGGAATGTGGTAGCGTTTGTAGTTTTGGAAGTGATCGTTAAATAGCTCAAGTTTCATTTTGTTTTCCTCAATTAAGTAAATTTAATGCCAGAATTCGCTTGTGTGCTTTGATCAATTCTTCACACTCATGCATCTCACATCTCCATTTTTCTCGTTGAGCAGAGTCTTTGGCATGGTCGTAGTTGCATTTAGCAAGTACATAGGTGATTTGAAAGTTTTTTAAGTTTCGTTGCATTTGTTCGCGAGTGATGAGTGTGGTCATAACACATTCCTTTTAAGAGCCGATTATTTAACCACTCACGGCGATCGTGGTATATTGATGTTGCGACACAATCAATATAGGAGTTTAAGATGTTAAATTCGGCTTATCTTTATCAACAAATCCCTGTGGAAATCCGTCCGTTTTTTAAAATTGAGATGGCGGATATTCCGAGTCAGTATGCGAACTTGCTTGATAACATTGCTCAAGCTATTCGTGCGATTATTCCGTTTGTTCTCTTGAATAAGACGGTGAATGTGGTTGTGGGGACGCAACCGTTTGAACTTCAATTGCAACACGCAACGTTATCGGTACGACTATCTCCACCGACTTTACATATGGCGATTGAGAACTTTGCATTTCTTGATTTAAATCATATGATTGGCTTACCTGATGCTCTTCAACGTGCGTGCGTGTTGGAAGAGCTGACTCACGTTCTAATGAACGTGAAAGACGAGCATATTGTGAAATTGATGGTCGCTGAGATGCTGCCCGATGTTCGTTATGTGAATGGGCGGTATCACGCTCTTTAGTGGTAGAAAAAATGTCAGATGTTGAACCACCGCAAGCGATTTGTTCTGCACGAACGCTGTGTGTTGCGATGCCGTCGGTTCGAATAGGACCTAGTTGAATCGGTTTCATATTGTTTCCTTTTTGTACGATTGACTGAATTTTGGGTGCAAAAAACCGCCGCACGGATTTCTTGCGAAAAGTGCGGTCGGATTTTGTGTAGTTTTATTGCGTGATTAGCTTATGCAGTAAATCGCTTGCCTGTTGTATATCTTGGGCGATATTCGGTTTGAAGACGAATAAGTAGCTTTCTTTATCGGAAATTTCGGAGAAGAAGAATTCCATTTGGCGTTGCTGTGCTTCGCCTCGTTTGGTGCAGATGGCACGTTGGAAGACTTCATATTGCGATGCGTAGTTTAGGATTTTTATCATCGCTTGTTTAAAGTCGTTATTGAGCGTTGGCAAGGCGAGCTGTTGCGGTTGGTTGCGGTGCATTGCTAAGAAGGCACGTAATACGATCAAGTGGAATTTCGGGGAAATCCACATTGCGTAGGCTATTACAAGTTCTTCACAGGCGTAAGTGCCGCGATTTACACCGCTACGGAATGATTGCAGGATATTTCCTTTGTCGGTTTCTTTTTGAATTTCAGAAATCAATTCTTGAGTGGTATCAAGGCGAATAAATAATGAAGGCTGATGTTTTGCTTCAGCACCACTAGCAATGTGAAGATCGTTTAATGAGTAAAGGTTTTCAAAAGTACGAATTGCAGTTTTAAGAATGGTTAGATTTGACATCTTTTTATACCTATTGGATTAAGTTGATAATCCGAACACTGTAAGTAGGGTGATCGGGCTTCACTTACACCGCCAATAGTCGGCTGGAGCTTATTCAAGTGTATTGTATATCGCTCTCTCGACCCGATCATAGTGTTCTACAGATCTGTAGATCAGATTTATAGGCATAAAAAAACCGCTATGCTATCGGGTGCGGGATACCGCTATTGGTTTCGTGTAAGTGCGGTAATCATAATCCGAAGTAGGGGCGGTGTCAATAAAAAGCCCCGAATTTTTCGGGGCGGAGGTTAGTCTATTTTAAACTGTACAGCAACAAGGGAATAGTCATCCGTTGGTGCTTTTTCGATACGTTTTTGCAATGCTGCTGAAAATCTGCTAATACTTTGCATTGTGGCATCTGAAAAGCGTGGGCGGTGTTCCCAAAAATGGTGTGCACCGTCTGACATAATATAGATAAATACTTCGTTGTTTTCATCTTTGAGTTCGTCAATAGGGATAAAAAATTCATCAGGCTTCATTTCAACTTGCGTTGAAATGGCAGTGGTGATGATGTTTTTCCCTGGTTGCTCTTTTAATTCTTTCTTGGTGTAAATTTTTTCATCAAGTAATCTTTGATGTGTAGTGTGATCTTTGGTTTTTTGACGTAATTTGTTGCCTTGCTTGATGTATAAGCGACAGTCACCAATATGCCCAATGTGCAATCCTTCTTCCGTGAGATACGCAAAAGTGAGCGTGGTAGAGGCTCGATGGTATTCTTCTGAAAGCTTTTTGATTTCTACTAGGCTTTGAGTAAATACATTTTGTGGATCACGCATTAGGTTTTGAATGGCGATTTGGGATGCAATTTCTCCACCTTTATACCCACCTACGCCATCGGCAACTGCGAAAAGATAGCCATTGTGATATTGTTGAGGGGGTAGGATATGATCTTGGTTTTTTCGTTCTGATTCTTTAGGAAAGCAATAAGTTGATGAGGCGATAAGATTTAGCATTGCTTATTTTCCTTCTCGTAGATTTATTTGTTCGATAATTTCTAAAACAGATTGATATCTATTTTTTGGTTTTCTTTGGGTGCATTTTCCAATGATATCATCGTATTTCTCAGATAATTCTAACTCTTCCATTAAAACACCTAAGGCATAAATATCTGATTGAATGGAATATATGCCATTTTCAATCTCAGGTGCCATATATTTATTTGTTCCCATTTGTTGCCCGATTTGGGTAATAGGATTGGACTGGCTATTTAAATTTTTAATCAATCCAAAATCAGATATTTTAAAAGTACCATCAGGGAATTTTAAGATATTTAATGGTTTAATATCTCTATGTAAAAAATTTTTTTGATGAAGATAAGCAACGCCATCAAGCACCATCTTCAATATAGATAACTTATCGGATTCAGAGAGCTTTTTATCACCTTCAAGGCAGTCATCGCTTGCTAGAATAGTTTCTAAATTGCTTTCGGCTAATTCCATAATAAACCAAGGTTTATCTGTATTTAAATTATACATATAAATTGGAGCGATATTATTATGAAAACAATCGGCTTGGTAGATAACTTCTCGTTTAAAGCGTTCTTGGAGTTCACTTAATTCAGCTTCAGAAGGCTTATAACTCGGATGGAAATACTTCCTTGCAAAAGTAACTTTATTGGTACGTGATTTGTTGTAAACATTCACTTTTTCAACATAACCAAAAGTGCCTGAACCTATTTCTTCGAGTGGTTCTATCAAATAATTACCAAACTCTTCCATACTCTATACCTAATATATTGAAAGTGAAAAGAGTATATCGGAAAGTAGAATATAATTTTGTGATCCATATCACAAAATTATTCAATTCCACATCGCATCCGCTTTGGCTTGCTTGCGGGCGTTAATGTCGGCTTGTGCTTGGTCGTCTAAAGCGTTATACCATTCTTCGCCCCCTTGAAGCGATTTCAAAAAGGCGTGTAAGCCTGCTTTTTTAAGCGTTTCAATCACTTTGTTTTCAACCGCAGAGACACGGTCTTGATATTCATATTCAGGCGGTAAGCCTAATGCGTTGTAATCTTCGTAACCTATCATAAGTTGCTCCTTGTTTACCATTTAAAAGAACTCTTACTACAAAGAATACTTTTAAATGCCCTTGCTTTCACAAGGGCAAAGGGCATAAGGTTATGCACCGAATTTAGCGATTAGAGTGCTTAAATTGCCTTCCAATGTCTCGCCAATCGCTTTGAACGACCAGCCATTTTCGTTGCGATACACTTCGCCGAAGATGATGGCAGTGTGGTTGCCGTTACCTTCGTCTTGCGGTTCAAAGCGTGCAATTTCTTCACCTGTTACATCATTGACTAAGCGAACAAATTCGTTTTGTACTTTTGCGAAGTTTTGATTACGTTGTTTACCTTCGTAAATATCAACTGCAATTGCTACTTTTTGAATTTCTGCAGGTAGTGCGGTTAAGTCGATTAAAATGGTTTCATCATCGCCCTCGCCTTCACCCGTGCGGTTATCGCCTAATGTACGCACTGCACCGTTTTCTGCAGATTTTTGACCGAAATAAACCACATCTTTATCTGAACGTGTTTTACCGTCGGCATTTAATAAAAATGCGTGAGCATCTAAATCAAACGCTGCACCTGTGTCTGCAGTATTCCAACCTAAACCAACGCGTAATTTGGTTAAAGAGTTGTCTGTTTTGGTTAAATCTAAGGTTTCACCTTTGGTTAATACTAAAGCCATAAATTACTCCTTCTGGCATTTATTAAGTTAATCAAACGCTGTCTTTCCAGCTGTCAATGTTTACCATTTAAAACAGCACACTGCGTGCCAAACATTAAAAAACACACGTCTTACGTATGCTGTTTTAAATGGTGGCTCTAGTGGGAGTTGCACCCAGTCTTATGCTATATCAACCTGGACTTACCCTTTTCTGCAAAGGGTGAAACCTAGAACCTAAAGGTGCCGCATTATTTTGTGCCCTGCGGCTTGGGGCGGTGTTATCGCTTACTCCCTTGTGGCTCACTATCCACACCCCGTTTTCAGCTAACACACCACTTGATTTGTGATACACATCTTCTAGAGCGGTGGGTCTTTATGGGCTTCCACGCTTTGACTAACTCGCACCCTGCATTCGGGCAAGCGGTGTGTTTGATTTAAATTGTTAAAGAGCATTAAGTTGATTATTTAAAACAGCTTTCATCTTCCGTTTGCTTCAACGCTTGGCGGTCGTTGCGAATGTTTCCGCATTGATGGCTAAGGGTTTGGCTCTCCGTTAAAGCTGTTTTAGATAACGCCTGATTTTTGTTATCAGGCTGTTTTGTTTTGATGGGTGCATATTATCTAAAAGATAAAATTAGATCAACACAATTTTTACCTTAAAGGTAATAAATATTTATCTTTTTTATTATCTATTTGATTTTAAAGGAAATAAATTTTAAGCGAGGTGGTTTGAGTGGTGGTTTTTTAATCAGTTTGGTGAGATGTTGGCGGCATTTGACCGCTTGAGAGGAATAAAAAAGCCCGAGAAATCTCTTCTCAGGCTTCATTATTAAGCGTTGCAGGTGTGATTAACTGGGATCACAAAGGGTTTTCCTTTTGAGGTAACCAGTTTTTTACCTTCCCTCGTCTCTTTTTCTACCGATTGACGGAAGATAATTTCGCAAGAACCTTTACAACGAGGGCAATAACCAAAATAAGCCATAGCGTTATTCCTCTTATGAGGGATTTCACTATAACTTGCTTTTTATGCATCATTGGCAAAAAAGCAGTTTACACTGCCATATAAACTTTATATACTTATCTGGCAATTTACGTAAAAAGCAAGAGGATTACAATCCCTTTGAGCAACCCTTTTTCCTCAAACGGTACGAAGTCCTTTTGATAAGCAGTTACTGCTAATAACTGCTTACCGCCTCGGAGACCCAGCCATTGGCTGGGTTTTTCTTTTGTAGCGTTCTTGCTATGAAATATAGCCGATCTTGTTTCTTTTTTCAATTGCTAGATCACGCCTTTTTATCCAGTATGATTGCTTGACATTTGAAGAGGTAGATTATCAGGCAATAAAAAAGCCCTCGGGGAGGGCTGAATAGAGAAATTAGGCGTGTAATTCGTTAATTAGTTCAGGTTTGCGGGAGAGAAGGTCTAATAAGGTTTTGGCTGCACCGCTTGGTTTGCGTAAGCCTTGCTCCCACGATCTCAAGGTATTAACCGAAATGCCGAGCTTTTCTGCAAACTTAGGCTGTGAGAGGTTGGCTTTTTGGCGAGTTTCAACAATGGGCGAGACTGGAATTTGAGTAGTTCGCCAGTTTTTATAGTCTCCGTTTTTCATTTGCACCAAGGTTTCACGGAAATCTTCAGCGTGTTCTGCCATATCAGGATCGTCTACTATCACCGCTTTAACAATAGCTTCAATGTTCCAGTCCTTGGTGGCTTGTTCAATTTTTTGTGAGAGGTTATCCATTTTTCTGCCCCTTAAGTTGTTTAATTTCTTGGTTGCTTAGGTTTTCTTTTTCGTTTTTGGCATAAATATCAAGCGCAACGATTAAACCATTATTAAGTAAGTTGAAGTAAATTATTCGTACACCACCACGCTTGCCTTTGCCATTAGCTTGCCAGCGAATTTTACGCAGCCCTTGAGCGTGCGGGATGACATCGCCTGCTAGTGGGTTTTGCGCAAGGTAGGTGAAAAATTCAAGACGTTCTTCAGTTGTCCAAATTTGTTCAGCTTTCTGCTTGAATTTTTCGTGTTCGATGATGGTGTACATTGGTTTTCTCCTTATGCTTTGCATTATACTCTTACTTTGTATTATTGCAAGCAAAAGAAAACCGCTACGAGGGCGGTTTAATCATAAATACCATTTTTTTCTTTCAAAAGTTGTTTATATATCCAAGGTAAACAAATTGATATAATAAAGCAGAAGAAAGAAAAAAATATAATTAAGTAAGCTATCCAATTTTGGAGGTTGATTGTAAGCTCACTTATTTTAAAAGTGATCACATCTTGACTAATATCTTTAATAAGATAATAAATCAAGATGAGAACTAAAATAATTAGATAACTGATAAATAATAATGATAGCCTTGAAAATCTAGTTTCAAAGTTCTTATATTTTGCTATTTTTTTTGCACTACTATCGTTAGGTGAAAACAGAAATAATTCACCTACTGTTGTTAATATCATTAAAACAACACCAGATAAAATAGAAAATGTGCTTGCAATTAAGTTCATGGCATCAGTACTTTTTGTAATAATATCTGTTAATAATATAGTAAGTAACAGAGAAATGATAATGTCACTTATTAAGTAGGCTATAAACTTTTTATCTAGCATTATTACTCCTCAAAGTATAAAAGCTCCTTCTCTATATTTTTAAGCAAATCTACTGCGTCAGACCACGACACCGTTTTTGTTTTACCAAAAGGCTCTAAATAACAGATTTTATTTAGCTTTAAATCTTCACCTTTGATTTTTCTACCTGTTTTAGTAACAAGGTAAATATCTCCTGATAAAGTAGCCTGATCCTGAGATAAGCACTCAATTGCTTCTGTTGGAGAGGATTCAATAGCTTCCATCATTGTAAGATGTAGTTTTCTATCTAATATCACTCTAGCATAAGGAGATGTTGAATTTTCTGTTTTTGCGAAAAATCGCTCTATCAAACAACTTTTTGGGAAACCTAGTGCAAGAGGATCAACTCCTGTTATTAAGGTGAGATTTTCCACTTTCTCATCTCGAATAATTTGAGCTATATCTTTGTTTATCGTTTGAGTAAGCATATAACCGACAGGCAAAACTTGTTCGAATAGTCTTGCTAAGGTTTGATAAAGATAACCTGCCGATATAGTTGAGAATGCCCAAATGTTCTCCTCTGTAACTTTCAAGAAAATATGCTTATGATCTGCATTATTTACTGTTTCAGCAGTTATGTTATCATTAGCATTCTCATTAGTTGTTGAAACGTCTAGTATTTTATCATAAAGACTGATAAATAAATATAAGGAATTTTTATCTTTATATTTTATTTCTTCTAGCTTTCTTACCTTTCCAGATAAATTTTCAAGAGTTAAAATTGTTGAGGTGTTTAGTTCTTTTTTAATTAAATCAATTTTAGAAAAATTACTATTGTTAGTGTGAGATAGTTCAAAACTAAAAAGCGTTACCTTTTTATTAAAAGGAGCTTTAGCCTTGACTCTATATCTTCTTTGCTGTTCTTCTAATGCTTCATTTCTCATAATTATGTCCTTAATGAATTAAGATATTATTAAAAATAACTCCTATGCTCCACCGCTACAAATCCAACACCAAACTCTCTTTCGCAATACCTGCCATATAGTGCATTTTGCGGATGTTTTCTTGGTAAAGGTTGATCGGCTCGTGGTTTTCATTCACGGAATAGAGTGTCAGTCTGCCGCCTTGTTCGTAGGCGTAGATTTTAACCATCACTTGGTCTTCATCGGTAACGACAAGCACTTCATCCCCATTTTTAATTTCGTGATTAGGTTCAATAATCACGTATTCACCGTGCTTAATGCGTGGGGTCATCGAATCGCCCTGGCATTTTAGGGCATACACATCTTCATCACGGCTAGGCCACCAGATATAGCCATCGCCTTCGCCTACGGGGTATTCTAAATCGACCCAATGCCCTTCAGAACCTAATTGAGCATAGCCGCGAATAGGCACGCGGTTAATTGGCACGGAACGCATTTTCAGGAAGTTGACGCCTTTCGGATTTTGGCTCAGGTCGTCATAAAGCAAGCGGTCTTTTGAGATAAGAAATAATTGCTCGAGCGTGTTTAAAAAGAGCTTTTCATTTTCAACGTTGTCGGAGTTTAGCAGCTCTAACAGGCGGCTTTCTTCAATATCAGTTCTTTCCGCCAAGAGTGGCAGCGAGATGCCTTTTTTTCGCATTAAGAATTTCACGTTGTCGAGCAAGTGGACAGGCTGTTTCTCTTCAATGGCTTGATGCTGTTGATCTAACCAGCCTCTTGGCTTACCCATTCCATCTTCTAATTTTGCAGCAATTTTATCGCCAATGCCTTTCGGCTTGCCGTTTTGAATAGCATTTTTATTTTTAATTTGTAGCAAATAACTTACCGCAATCCCCGTTTTAGAAGCCAGTTCTGAAGTGCTGCCCGCCTCATCAATGAGTAAAAGTAAATTATCGTGGCGGATTTCTTTCATTGTTTTCATACACACCCCCTTGAGTTAGTTCATTGTTGTTATTTTATTATCAATTGGATAACAAATAAATATGATCTATTTGTTGATTTATATTTACCTATAAGATAATATTTCATTTACTTTTTAGGTAAATGATATTTGTATGAAATTAAAAGATTACTTTGAAAAACAAGGAAGAGGTTCGCTTACCCATCTTGCTAAACAAATGGGAGCGAAAACATCAAATGTGTGCCTCTGGGCTAAGGGTAAAAAGAAAGTGCCAACTAATCGCTGTCCAGAAATCGAACGCATCACAGAAGGCAAGGTCACTTGCGAAGAGCTACGCCCTGATGTGAATTGGGGTGTGTTACGTAATTCAAATGGGAAATAAAAGAAAACCCGTGCGTAACACGGGTTCTATACAGAAATAAATCTTTAATGAAAACGACAGAATTATTACCGATTACAGAAAAAAATGCAAGCTTAACGATGAGTAGTCGTGAGATTGCCAGAATCACAGAGAGCCGACATTCAGATGTTTGTGTATCAATTGATAGATTGATGGCAAAAGGAATTATTGGGGGGTATCAGGCAATGCCGTACACCCACCCGCAAAACGGACAACAGTATTACGAATATCATCTTGAGAAACGGGATACTTACATTGTAGTTGCACAACTTTCACCAGAATTTACCGCTCGTTTGGTTGACCGCTGGCAAGAGTTAGAAGCAAAACAAGCGGTGCAATTACCGCAGACTTTTGCGGAAGCCTTGCGTTTGGCAGCAGATTTGGAAGAGCAAAAACAGGCGTTGTTGATCGAGAACCAGCAGCAATCAACCCAGATTACCTCAATGGAAAGTTATTTCCGCAATGGCATTACTGCACCGCAATTTGCGAAAGGCTTGAATGGCGTGAATTCTCAGAAAATTAACGATCATTTGCAGCAGGTGAAATGGCTTTACAAAGATGGCAATAACGATTGGCGGGTGACTTCTTATGCACGTGATCGCTATATGACGGAAGAGCCTGTGCCTATTTCACCACACGGCAAAGAGCCGTTTTTCACTTATCGCCCTGTGTTGCTACAAAAAGGGGCGGCCAAAATTTATAAGTGGTACACGCAAAAGAAATTAACAATGAAATCCAATTGGAACGGTGAATTTACACAAGATAAGGCGGTGGGATTATGAGTATGTTATTAACCGCTCAGGCAATGAAATTAAAAGTGGGCAATCCCACTCGTAAATTAGTGTTGCTGAAATTAGCGGACAATGCGAATGATAAAGGCGAATGCTTTCCAAGTTATCAGCATATTGCAGATCATTGCGAGGTAAGTCGTCGTTCTGTGATTTCACACATCGATGCACTTATCAAAATGGGATTGGTGGAGAAAAAATCACGCAAAAATCAGGACGGTTCAAGTTCGAATTTGTACATTTTGCACCTTGAAAAGGGGAGTGAAAATATTTCACCCCCTAGTGAACGAATTTCACCCCCTAGTGAAAATGGTTCACTACCCCCTAGTGAAAATATTTCACCCATAACCAATCACTCTATTAACCAGTCAATTAACCAAAATAATATTGTGCGAACGGTGCAAAAATTCGAGGTGCATTTCGAACAATTCTGGCAAGCAGGGATGACGAAGGTGAACAAGCAAAAATCCCTGAAGAGTTTTAAATCTGCCTACGAGAGCTATCACGCTGAATATCCGACCACGTTGGAGGACTTTACGCAGATGCTGGTGGACGATATTCGCAAGCGGTTAGCATTGCACCAGTTTGGATTTGACAAGCTACACCCGACCACATACCTGAACAACTGGCGTTGGTTGGATGAATACCCCTCGATTGCAACATCGCCACAACATTCGACCGCTTCTACCAAGCCAAACGCCCACGTTGGCTTTGCAGAGCGAGATTATGGCACGACAGACACGCCTGATTGGGCTAAGGATTTGGTATGAACCCTGAAGAAAAATTCCAAGAGGACCTCAAAAACCTTGAGAGCCGTTTGCAGGCAGCATTGCAAGGTTTCAAACCATTGGACGGCTGTGTGACATCGGAATCGGTGGCAAGCTGTGAACATCACGGTCATTATCGCCAATGGGTACGCCGATTTGATGCGATTGAACGGACGACCAGAACCGACTGCCCGAAATGTCTGCAAGGCGAGATTGCTCGGTTAAAACAGCGTGAAGCGGAGCGGAAAGCACGGGTACAAGTGGGTTTAATTGCCGATTTGAAATATCACTCTGGCGTGCCAAAACGTTTTGAGCAAGCGAGCTTTGAGAACTACGAGCAGACGGAGGCGAACGCCAAAGCAAAACGATTCTGCCAAGCCTATGCGAACAAGTGGCAAGAGCGTAAGGCGAAAGGTGGTGGGCTGATTTTATGCGGTAAACCTGGTACGGGTAAGAACCATTTAGCTTGTGCGATTATCAATCACGTAATCGAACAATACCAAGACGAAGCCTTGCTTACCACGGCGTTACGTATTGCCCGTAAAGTGAAATCCTCGTGGAGCAAAAACGCAGAAGAGAGCGAAGAGCAAGTGATGCGAACCTACATTGCACCTAATTTGCTAGTGATTGATGAAATTGGGGTGCAGTTCGGGAGCGAAGCGGAAAAAATCATTTTGTTTGAAATTATTAACGAGCGTTACGAAGCGATGAAACCGACGATTTTAATCAGCAACCTATCACAACAAGAATTGGGGGCGTATGTGGGCGAGCGAATTGTTGACCGTATGCGAGAAGGTGGCGGTGCAATGATTGCGTTTGATTGGGAGAGTTACAGAAAATAATGCAACTTGAAATGCTCAAAATGGCAGGTGGAATGCTTGCTCCGCTGGATGATATGCAAGCCGAAGCCTTGATGAAGTTCAAGACGGGGGAGCAGTACCAAGTGGAGATTAAACAGGTTCGCAATCCAGCTTTTCATCGCAAGGTATTCGCTTTCTTCAAGTTCTGTTTTGACCATTGGGCAGCGGATAAAACCGAGTGGCGATATTTTGATGAACGTACGCAGTTTGACACCTTCCGCAAAAATCTGACGGTGCTAGCGGGCTACAAGGTGGCGAGTTATACGATTGACGGGCGAATGCGGGTGGAAGCTCAATCACTCTCTTACGGCAATATGGAGCAGGACGAATTTGAGCGGTGTTATTCCGCGTTAATCAATGCGGCAATGCAAAATATTTTTAAAGGTTGCAATGATGAGCGGATTTTAGACCGCTTGTATGCGTTTTTTTATTAAACAAAAACCGCCCCGTAGGGCGGTGTGGTTAGAATGAGCGACGTAGTCTGGCGAGCTCGATGTTTTTTGCGGTTTGCTCTCGTGTATGCGTTTTTAGGATAACTTCTACATCATCAAGGGCGAATTGCATCTCTGAAACCAACTGATATTTGTAATCAGGTTTCGATGGTCGGAAGTATTCGATGTTTAATGTGTTGATGATGTCGTTCATCATTTTGCGGTATTGGTGGCAAAGTTCGCTTGCGTTTTTTGCCATATAGTAGAGGTTATCAAGCATTTGTACTTTGAGCGTGATTTCAAGCGGTCTGATTTCGTGTGTGTTTTGCGAATAACTGCCTGTTTTGCGAATTTGTGGGAGGACTTCTTCAAAGACCCACGCTTCAAATCGTTCTGCTTCAGGTTTGCGAGATTTGATGATCAGGCGGTAAAGGTTCGGTTCGTTGATGAATGTGATTTCTTGATTTCCGCTTGTGGTAGGGGTGTAACGTTTCGTTACACCAGCTTCTTTACAGTGATCTTGCAATGCTTTTCTTGAGTTTTGATAACCGAGAATGTTGCAAACATCTGTGCCGCAAAACCAGATTTCGCCTTTTGGATCTGTGATTGTACGAACGGGAGAATTGTGGAAATTGAAGGTTGAAAGTTGATTTTGAGTTGTCATGTCGTTATTCCTTTTGAGGGAAGTCCCAATAATTGGGCGGTCGAGAGCTCAAAACTCGTAACGAATCGAGCGGAGTTATTCCCTTGCGGTGTTGTATTCCTCGCACTCTCGACCATTGAAAATAATTTGTACTTTTTGACCGCCTGTAATGAGCTAAGTAATAGTAAGGCTTAGTCCACTAAATTGCAGGCACAAAAAAATCACGCTGACGGGGTGAATTACCGTTCGTTATAAGAGCTTTTGAGACCCTGTAAGAAACATCCTACGCTTGAATGAGGAGCTTGTCAAGCGTAGGGGGATTTACATTGCAAAAACTGGCATTGCTTGCCATTGATTCGCTACTCGCACGTTCGCTAATGTTTGCTGAAAGCGTTTGTTGTGGTTGAGCTCCCATAAATCCACAGCAGTTTGTAGGTTCAGCCAAAATTCAGGGCTGGTACTGAATGCTTTTGAGAGTTTAACCGCCATTTCTAAGCTAATGCGAGTGTTATTATTGATTAGGCTGCTGGCGGTGTTACGGTGTACATCCAAAATTTGAGCTAAATCGCCTACTTTTAAGTTAAGTGGTTCTAAAAATTCTTCTAGTAGGATTTCGCCTACACTGGTTGGTTTGCGTTCTGTAATGTTCATTGTTCGTCCTTATAGTGCGTATGTATGAGGATCTAAAAATAAATCGGACAGTGTGCCGTTTTCAAATTTGAAAATCAGACGGTACTGTTTATTCACTCGAATGGAATAGATTTTATTCTCTTTCGGTTCGAGTAGTTCAAGGTGGTTAGCTGGTGGCATTCGTAAATCGTTGATGTTTTCGGCTGCGTTGATCATATCCAATTTGCGAGCAAGCACATTGGTTAGGTTCGCAGGAATTTTACTGTGGCTTTCGCCAAATTGGTAAAAGCGGTAGAGATAATCATCACGAAAGTGCGAGGCGGTTAGGTTAATCATAGTTTTTCATTGTGGTTATGGATAACAACATCTTATATTAAACGATTGCACAATGCAACTATGCAGGAGGTAAAAGTGACAAATTTAAGAAAAGAAGCTAAAGGGCGTGAATGCCAAGTCCGTATCGTGGGAGTGTGTAATGGCAATCCTGAAACGGTAGTACTGGCTCATTATCGTATGAGCGGATTAAACGGTATGGGTATGAAGCCTGATGATATTTTCGGGGCGTGGGCGTGTTCTGCTTGCCACGATGCAGTAGATGGGCGAACCAAAACGAAATATGACCGTGAGCAGTTGCGGCTGTTTCACGCAGAAGGCGTATTCCGTACGCAAGCAGTGTTGCAACGTGAGGGGAAATTATGAGCGATAAGAGAAAGCTAGAAATTGCATTGCCTTTTCCACCGAGTGTAAACCATTATTGGCGGCATACACGAGCAGGTAAGCATTACATTTCGGACGAGGGCAAGCGGTATCAGTCGCAGGTGTTTATGCGATGTATGGCGGAATTGCCCTTTACGCAAGCTGTCGAAATTTCTGTAGAAGTTACAATGCCCGATAATCGGGCAAGAGATCTCGATAATTTGTGGAAGGTGCTGTTAGACAGTTTGTCGAAGGCGAAGATTATTGAAGATGACTGCTGGCAGAAAGTACCAAGCATTGCGATGAAAGCAGTGGGCGTGAGTAAGGAAAATGCGGGTGTTGTGGTAACGATTGAGGAAGTGTGATGCAAATTGATGTAAAGCGTGTGTTGATGTTGTGGGGTGGCTATGTTCGATTTACGGATTGCAGGGGGTATCCGACAATGCAGCCGTTTATGCGTGAGAGTCCTGAGATGCGAACTCAGCGTAGATATTTGATGCGGTTAGATGATGAGACGTTGGAGAAGGTGGATAAGCAGGTGCGGAAACTGAAAGAGAAAAATGAACAGCATTTTGACATTCTTTTCAGTCGTTATGTTTGTGGGTTGGACTATCGGCAGGCAGTGAAACGAGCTGGAATATCTAGTCGTACTTATGATGGGCAATTAGCTTTGGCTGAATATTTTGTTGAAGGTGCGTTGATTGGTGCAGAAATCAAAATTTTTGTGTAAAAAGTCTTGATTACCGCACGGTAAAACTATATCATTTATGGTAAGTTGCGGTTACAAGCATAGCTAATTCCGCAGAAGAATTTTACAGCCCTGATTGGTTTTCCAGTCGGGGCTTTTTTATGCCTCGAAAACGGGGTGGAGTATGAAATCAATGTTTAAAGACCCAGGAAATCAAAGTTATCTTTGGTCGGGTTTTTCTGGACTGCTTGCGTGGTTGGGCGATCAGAATAACCTGATGTTGCTCAGTATCACAATTGGTATTATCACAGCGTTAGTGAATGCGTATTCAAAATGTGCTGAAGGCAGAATGTTAAAACGCGAAGATGAGCGAAAAGAAGAATTGCACCAAGTTAGAATGGCTCGCTTAAGAAAGGGGTTAGATGATGAAGTTACCTAAAACAAGAACCGCTTTAGGATTCGGCACGGGTGTCTGTTCTGTGGGGGCGATTATTCCGTTATTACTTGCCAATTTTGGCGGTGAAATTCACACCTCTAAGCAAGGTTTGGAAATTATTGGCGATGCAGAAGGGTGTAGACGAGACCCGTATCAATGCCCAGCTGATGTACTTACGGTGGGGGTTGGTTCAACAGCAGCAAGCGGTGAAAAAATCGATCCAAAACACAGATATTCTGATTTGGAAATTGCCGAGCGTTGGAAGAACGATATTGTGATTGCTGAGCAATGTGTGAATAAATATGGCAATGGTAAACAGCTGCCACAATCGGTATTTGATGCTGCAGTGTCGATTACCTTTAATGTGGGTTGCGGTGCAGTAAGTAAGTCCACAATGTTTAAGCATTTACAAACAGGCAATTACAAGCAAGCGTGCAATGAATTTCCTCGTTGGGTCTATGCTGGCGGGCGTAAGCTACCTGGTTTAGCTGCACGGCGTGAGAAAGAGAAAGCATTATGTTTAGCCGATTTAACGTCGCATTAACCGCAGTAATTTTGGGCTTGTGTGTTTGGTTATGGGGTCAGCATCAGACGGTATTACACTTAAGAGCCGAAAACCTCACACAAGCCCAAACGATTGCAGAACAAGCAACTGTCAACCAAGCGTTGACGGTTCAACTGGAACAAGAGATTGAAGCGGTCAGACATCAGCAACAGATTGTAATTGAGTTACGCAAACAAGCAGAGGTAAAACGTGAAAGCATTAAAACGATTTTGGTTAAAGAGCCGTGTGCTCGTGTGCCTATGCCTCGTACTGCTATTGAGCAGCTGCAGTCAAAGAGTAACAATAAAGACTGAGTACTTAGCACCTCCACAAGTCTATTTAACGCCTTGCACGCAAACTGCTTTCAAGGGAATGACTTATGGTGATGCGGTAGATTATTTGGTGGTGGTAATGGGGGAACGTGATTTATGTGCGACCCAGGTGGATAATATTCGTAAATGGATTGAGATTAGCCGCAGCAATTTAAAATAATTTCAGTTTGTCTAACATCTTTAAATTGGTAGAGACCAAGCCTTCTCGGTAGTTTTGTTAGGACTAAATAGCCCGATCAGAAATGGTCGGGTTTTTTATTGCCTGTAAGATAGAAAAGTACACTCGAAAGCGGTGTTTTCATCTCCACTCACCGTTTCTTACAGGCTCTCTTTTGTGGAGAACTAGGAGATATTATGAAACAAGAAATCAACTTATTAAAAGTACCATTCTTTGGTGCTGAATTATTGTTAGTTGAGCATAATGAACAGCCTTATGTTGTAATGAAAACGATCACAGAAAGTATCGGACTTTCTTGGCAAGGTCAGCACGAGAAGTTACTTGAGCATTTTAGCAAAGGTATCAAGGAAATCCTGATACCTACAAATGGTGGTGTTCAGCAAATGATTTGTATGAATTTGCGTAAATTTCCTGCTTGGCTCTATTCGTTACAACCTAAGAAAATTTCTGATCCGATAAAACGAGCAAAAATTATTGCTTTTAAAGAAGAATGCGATGAAGTGTTATGGCAATACTGGACAACGGGTATTGCAACACGGGAAACGGTCAAAGAAAAACTGGCAGAAATTGATGAGTTTGAGAAATTATCAAAGCAAAATGGCACAAATGGTAGCCATTTAATGTTACAACGTAAAAAAGAAATTAAAGAAATTGAAATGTTGCGTGCGAACGTTGTTCAACTTGATTTATTTCAGCATTTTAATTTGACAGCCCAATAATTGAGTAGTAATATCCACCCCATAGGCGTCAGAAACCTACTCAAACAGCGGCAATCCGCACCCGTCAGACAAGCGGTTTTTTTATATCTAAATTTTGCAGATCGTTTTTCCTTACCATTAAAAAACGATTTGAAAACTCAATGTCGAGAGGGCGGAGAATACAATACCCTTTTGGGGAATAATCCCGGTCGTCTGTTTGCGATTTCTGAACCTCTCGGCACCCTATTTACTATAGGGAATAAACTTCAGAAAAAAATCAAACAGGAGTCAGCAATGACAAATCAACTTTCTACTCAAACCAAAGTTTCAACCTTCAACTTCGATAATCACGCAATCCGCACAATCACAATCAATAACGAGCCTTGGTTCTTATCGATTGATATTTGTAATGCGTTAAACATTGCAAATTCACGTGATGCGATCAACAAATTAGATGAAGATGAATACCAAACATTGAGCTTAAAAGATACCGTCGGTTTAACCGACAGTATCGCAAACCAAGTGCAATCGGTTGGAGTTGTCAGTGAAAGCGGAATGTATACTTTGATCTTACGTTGCCGTGATGCAGTGAAAAAAGGCTCTGTACCACACCGATTCAGAAAATGGGTCACTGCCGAAGTATTACCAGCTATTCGTAAAACAGGTAAATACGAACACCAAAAAATAGAACCCGAAAAAACACACAGCTTCGACTTTACCGAATACGAATTAGAAAATCTCCTCTGGTTATGGTTCGGACACAAACAAATGAACGAACTGCTCGGCAAACTTGAACAACCGCTTGAAGCCATCGGCAGCCGACTACACCCCATCGTGTACAGCCACTACCATGAATACGGCAGACAACACAAAGAACTGCTCAACACAATGCGAAAACTGCTTGAACCTTTCAAACAGTCCAACCGCATTACTTGGCAACGAATGGTGCAACACCTAAGCTAAACAGCTCATTGCAAATCATACCTAAAAAACAACCGCTTGTGAGAAATCGCAAGCGGCTTTTGGCGTGGTTAAAATAATATGCAAAAATGCAAATAAATTCTTGATGAAATATGCAAATTTGCATATAATAACCTCATTGAGAAACAACAATGGAGGTGCAGTGAAGCAAAGCGAGTTTGTCCGATGGCTAAAAGCAAACGGTGTCGAATTTAAAGATGGCAAAAGACATCTGATTTTGACACTTAACGGCAAATGTAGCCACTTACCACGCCACCCTAGCCAAGAGTTAAAAACGGGGATGGTAGAAGGTGTGAAAAAGCAACTTGGCTTGAAATAGCATAATGCCCTCGCAGGAGGGCATTCACTGCACCGATATTCAATGAGGAAATAAAATGTACTATCCAGCAAAATTTACCCAAGAAGATGGGGCTTATATTGTTACGTTTCGCGATGTACCAGAAAGCATTACGCAAGGTGGGAACTTTGAAGAGGCGATGTTCTTAGCCGAAGATGTGCTGATTTGCGGGCTTGAGTTCTATTTTGAGAATGATAAACCGATCCCACTGCCAAGCGAACCGCAAGCAGATGAAATTATGGTCTATCTTTCCGATATAGTGTATGTAAAAGCATTACTGCATAACGCACGCTTAGAAACAGAAATGAGCAAAGCCGAATTAGCCCGTTTTATGGACGTGCGACCGCCTGAAATGCAACGCATTTTAGATCCGCGTCATAATACCAAATTAGATACGATTAGCCGAATGTTGAGTAAACTTGGCAGACCGTTAAAGTTGAGTATTGAGTAGATACAATTAGATAAAACAAAGCCCACGATACGGCAAATATCGTGGGCTTCTTTCATTCCAACTTCCAAGGCAAGAAGGAATAAATTTTGATTAAGTATACACCAAAACATCAAGTGAAGGTAGGTGGAAAAATGAGTGAGAAAGATGCAGGTATTGTTGGTAAGAAGTTGGCAAATTCTGCTCTAATTATTGCAACGTGCTGGGGGTTGAGTGCCATTATTTTCGCAGTAGCTTATTTTATTAAGTAAGGATTTCCTATGTCAGACGTGAAAGGAAAATCCACGTCTGGACGTGGATTAACGCCTAAACAAGAAAAATTTTGTCAGCTTTATATTGAGCTGGGGAATGCGAGTGAAGCGTATCGGCAGAGCTATAATTGCTCAAAAATGACAACTGAAGTTATCAATGTTAAGGCAAGTGAGTTACTTAATAAGAACGGTAAGATTACGGTAAGGGTTGAAGAACTAAGACAAGCCCATCAACAACGCCATAATCTGACCGTAGATAACATTATTGCTGACTTGCAAGAGTATCGTGATATTTGTATGGGAAGAAAGCCACTTACCATTACCACTGTGGTAAAAAACGCTCAAGAAGGAACGGCACAAAGCGTTAATACCGAATGTTTTGTTTTTGAGCCGACAGGTGCAAACAAAGCTCTTGAGTTGCTAGGCAAACATCTTGGTATGTTTAAAGATAGAGTCGATGTGACCTCAGGCGGTAATGCGTTACCTGCAGTCATCAACATTAGTTTTAGCGATGAACCAGAAGAACCTTAAATTTCCCACGAAATTCCGACCGCTTTTTGAATCTATTTGGCGTTTTATTATTTTCTATGGCGGACGTGGTTCTGGGAAAAGTTTCAGTATTGCCCGTGCGTTAGTGTTACGTGCTTATACTCAACCGATTCGGGTGTTGTGTTGTCGTGAAATTCAGAAATCGATTTCTGATTCTGTGATTCAGATGTTGGCAGATCAGATTGAAATGCTTGGCTTGCAAGCCTTTTTTGATGTACAGAAAACGCAAATTATCGGGCAAAACGGTTCACGTTTTACCTTTGCGGGGCTGAAAACCAACATCACATCAATCAAATCAATGACGGGCATTAATGTGGTTTGGGTAGAAGAAGGCGAGAATGTTTCAAAAGAAAGCTGGGATGTGTTGATTCCGACTATTCGTGAAGATGACTCGCAGATTATTGTGAGTTTCAACCCGAAGAATATTCTTGATGATACCTATCAGCGTTTTGTGATTCATCCGCCTGAACGGTGTAAATCGGTCTTAGTGAATTGGCAAGATAACCCCTATTTTCCCAAAGAGCTGTTAGAAGATTTGGAACAAATGCGTGAGCGTGATTATGAGCTTTATCGTCACGTTTACGAGGGCGAGCCTGTTGCAGACAGTGATTTGGCAATTATTAAGCCTGTTTGGATTGAATCTGCGGTGGATGCCCATCAAAAATTACAATTTAGTGCAAGCGGTCGAAAAATTGTGGGCTTTGACGTTGCCGATGATGGGGCTGATGCGAATGCTATCTGTTTTGCACACGGTTCTGTGGTGCTTGGTTTAGAGGAGTGGCGGGGCGAAGATGTGATTAAATCCGCATTACGCACCCATTCAAAAGCAGTGGAATGGCAAGCAGATGAAATTGTTTTCGACTCTATCGGTGTTGGTGCGGGTGTGAAAGCAAAATACCGAGAAATTGAGACGAATCAGATCAACTGTATCGGTTTTAATGCGGGTGCTGCGGTGTTTAATCCTGATTCCTTTTACACACAAGGCAAGAAAAACGGTGATATGTTCGCCAATATTAAAGCTCAAGCGTGGTGGCAATTACGAGACCGTTTTTATAAGACCTATCGTGCGATCAAATATGGCGATGTTTATCCCGTTGATGAAATGATTTCACTCGGTAGCGATATACCTGATTTGGACTATTTAAAAGCAGAACTCTCTCGCCCTCGCGTGGATTACGATAATAACGGCAAAGTGCGGGTAGAAAGTAAGAAAGATATGCGTAAACGTGGTATTCCCTCGCCGAATAAAGCGGATGCACTCGTGATGTGCTTTGCCCCAATTCGACGCGATGTGCTCAAACAAACCGCTCTCAAACTCTATTAAGGATTCACTATGTCAGTTCATCTTCCCACCGCTGAAATGGTGGAATTAACCAAGAAAACCAAAATCATTGATGATTTACTCGGTGGCACGGCAACAATGCGAAAAGCTGCACAAACCTACCTTTTCCAAATGGAAATGGAAGAGCCCGATAGTTACCGCAAACGCCTTGAGCGTTCAACTCTTTATCCTGCCTTGTCGGAAACCCTTTCGCAAATGACAGGGCGAGTGTTCTTCAACCCGATTGATGTCGCCGATGTGACAGAAACAGTGCAAGCCCTTTTTGATGATGTGGATTTAGTCGGCAATAACCTTGATGTGTTTGCTTCCCGCTGGTTTTATTCCGCCTTGGCGTATGGTTGCTCTTTTGCTTTGATTGATTTCACGCGTGTTGAAGCGGTGAAAAGCCGTGCGGAAGAGAAAGCCTTAAATGCCCGTCCTTATTGGGTGCATATTAAACCGCATCAAGTGTTAGGCATGAAAACCGCACGAGTCAATGGTAAACAAGCAATTACTCAATTTCGCTATGTTGTCAATGAACAGGTTGAGGATGGCGAATTTGGTGTGAAAACCGTGAAGCACGTTTACGTTTATGAAATCGGCAAAGTGCGGAAATTTAGCGAAGCAGAGGGTGAATTTCGTTTTGAATCGGAATTGCAACTGACGGCACAAAATCGACCGCTTGATTTTGTACCTGTTGTGCCGTTTATCACCAAGCGTAACGAACTTACCCATGCTATTGAGCCGCCTTTAATGGAGTTGGCGTATTTGAATGTAAAACATTGGCAGAAGCAAATAGATGTAATTAGCATTATCAAATAATAAGATAACTAATTGATATAAAAGGGAATATTTAAGAAAATGTAAAAATATAAACACGCTAATTTATTTAAAATTTGTTTTATTTGGCAGATTTTAAGGGATTAGAAACGGAATAATGAGGAGAGCAAAAAATGCGGGTGGTTAAGCCTTTAACAGCGGGGAAAATTGAAGCTACTAAGTTTAACGGTTCAATGGTGAAGCTATACGATGGCGGGGGATTGCTGCTTATTGTGGGTAAGCACACGAAAACGTGGCATTTTTCTTATAAAAAACCATTCACAAAGAAAGAAACTACATTCAAGATCGGTGAGTACCCTTATTTATCTTTAACAGATGCGCGGCGTTTGCGAGAGGAATTTAAAACTGATTTAGCCCTAGATATTGATCCGCAAGAAAAGCGTAAGGCAAAAGCTGCGGAGTTGGTGGCAAAAGAAGATAATACCTTTGGCAATATCTACCAGAAGTGGAAGGAAGTCAAAAAGCATAAAGTAAAAGTGGTAACAATGCGTAGCTATGAATCAATGTACACCGCAAGAGTTAAACAGCATTTTGAAAATATACCGATTGAAGATATTACAATTCCGTTGGTATTGGAAAAATTGCAGGTAATGGAAGCGGAACAGCAAAGCAAGCATATTGTAAGGGTAATGAACTTTATGCAGCAGGTGGCTGCATTCGCGACCATTATTGGAGTAATGAAATATAATCCTTTAAGTGATTTGGGAAAAGTACCGTTACATTATGCTGATACAGAACACCGTTTGACAATACCACCGAAAGAGTTACCCGATTTAATGATAGCCCTTTTTGAGGGGCAATCTTTAATATTTGCTTTTATGTGGCAATTACTCACGATGGTGCGACCAGGTGAAGCCATTACTGCAGAATGGGAAGAAATCAACCTTGAAAAAAGAGAGTGGGCGATACCAGCCGAGAAAATGAAAGGTAAACGCAGTAAAGGGCGTGGGCATATCGTCCCGTTATCCGATCAAGCGGTGCGATTATTGCAAGAGGTGCATAGATTTTCAGGGCGAACGGCTTTTTTATTCCCTAGCGTGCGATATAAAAAAGAAGATGCACAACCGCTTACGAAGGCAACCACTTTACGGGTAATTTATGAGATAGGTTACAAAGATAAATTGACCGCTCACGGTTTGCGCAGTATTGCAAGTACTTACTTAAATGATGAAGGTGAAAGCGGTGATGTGATAGAAGCGTGTTTAGCTCACACAGTGGGGAATCCAGTCAGAAATGCATATAATCATTCTACTTTTCTAGAATTGCGCCGTCCAGTAATGCAAAAGTGGGCGGATTATGTAACGAGTTGCATAGAGGGCGATTTTATTCAAAGATTATATAAAGGCAATTTGTAAAATTATTTTAAGGGCGTTTTTCTAAACGTCCTTTTTTTTATTTTTAACACTTTATCTTTTTTATTTTTATCAACTGTATTTATATTCACTATTGTATTTATTAAAATAACGATTATTTGGAGACGATAAAATGAGATTTCATAATGCAATAAGAAAAGAAGTTTTAGATTATTTAGCGGAAAAAATGCCGAATATTAAAAACTTCTATAATGGCATTCCTAACATTTTAGATATTAAAAATGAGTTGCCTTTAGTGTGTGTTCATTTAGATGATGCACAGGCAGAACAGCACGTTTTAGGAGGGCAGCAATGGGAAGCTGATTTACAGATTTTTATTGTTGTACCATTTGGAGAAAGTGAGCCTCGTTTAGATGAATTTGCGAGTGAAATTCACGAGGCAATGAAATTTAAAGACTTCCAAACAATAGAACAAAAATATGAACAAAGTTATAGTTATGACTATGATGAAAATAAAGAATGGGTAAGTGCTGTTCTGAGCTTTAAAATTATTTATAACTCTGAATGGATAAATTCTATTTATTTAACTAACCAAGTAAAAGAAGGTGAAAATAATGTTTAAAAAATTACAACAACTTAAACAGAAAAAAGCTCAGGCAGTGGCAGAAATGCGTTCTATTTTAGAGCAGCAAGAAGGCGACAACTTGAACGAAGAGCAGGCAAGTAAATTTGATGGTTTGCGTAATCTGGCGAAAGAGTTAGACGAAGAAATCAGCCGTGTTGAAAGCGTAATCGAAGCAGAAAAAGGTGGGGAAAATGAACCCGCTAAACGTTCTAACCCGCAACAACATACCGCTGCAGAGTTGCGTCACTGGATTAAAACAGGTGAATTGCGAGCATTATCTACTGATGGCGATAGTGGCAAAGATGGCGGTTATTCGGTAATTCCTCAACTTGATAAAGAGGTAATGAAACGCCTAACCGATGATAGTGTAATGCGTCAGATTGCTAATGTGGTGCGTTTACCCATGGGGGCAAAAGAGTATAAAAAACTCGTCTCTGCTGGTGGTGCAGTAATTGGGCACGCAACAGAAGGCACAGCACGAGGAGAAACCGCTACCCCGAAAATGAACGAGGTGAGCATTCCACTTAATGCGATCTACGCTTACCCGAAAACAACGCAAGAGATTTTAGATTTTGGCGGCGTGGATATTCTAGGCTGGTTAACAGAAGAAATCTCAGAATCTTTTGCAGAAACAGAAGAAACTGATTTAACTTCTGGCGATGGTAACAAAAAATCAAAAGGCTTTTTGGCATATCCTCGAACTACTGCAGACGATAAGACCCGCCCGTTTGGTACGTTGCAAAAAATGGAAATCGGCAAAACGAAATTAAATGCCGACGCGTTGATCGACTTGCTTTATTCGTTACACAGTAAATATCGTAAAAATGCGGTTTGGGTAATGAACTCTCAAACGGCTGGCACGTTGCAAAAACTTAAAAATGGTAATGGCGATTATATTTGGCGTGATGGCTTGCAGGTGGGCAGCCCTTCAACGCTTTTAGGTTTACCCGTTTACTACTTGGAAACAATGCCGAATGCGGAAGCAAGTCAGCCGTTTTTAGCGGTGGGCGATTTCAAACGAGGGTACACGATCGTTGATCACGAAAGCGGCGTGCGAACTCGTCCCGATAATTTAACCGAAGCAGGCTTTTACAAAGTACATACTGATAAATATCTAGGTGGTGGCGTGGTAGATTTTAACGCCATCAAAGTGCTTGAAATGACAGCGTAATCCATTGCAAGCGGTAGAATTTTTTGCAGATTTTACCGCTTGTTTTTTTAGGTAAGACACAATGAAACAGAATTTTGAGATCCGTTCTTCAGAAATCAATGCAGAAAGCGAGAGCCGTAAATTATCTGGCTACGTGGTGCGATGGGAAAAACCTAGCGAATTATTATGGGGCGAATTTGTAGAAACCTTTGAAAAAGGTGCATTTACTGAGAGCTTAAAAAATAATGATGTACGGGCATTGTTTGAACACGATCACGCTAAACTGTTAGGGCGAACCAGTAGCGGTACTTTATCGCTTGTTGAAGATGATGAAGGCTTACGCTTTAGCCTTGACTTGCCGAATACGCAGACCGCAAGCGATTTGCTTGAAAGTGTGAAACGTGGCGATATTAGTGGGATGAGTTTTGGATTTATTGCAACGGTGGACGAGTGGAACGAGGAAAGCACACCGACACAAAGAACCGTGAAAAAGGCAGAGTTATTTGAAATTACAGTAACCAGTATTCCCGCTTATCCCGATTCAAGTTTAGAGCTGGCAAAACGTTCACGAATGGCCGCACAGAAACCAAAATTAAAGAGTTTACGCAGTAAATGGCTTGAGTTGTTAGAGGTGGCTTGATGTTTGGACTATTTAAGAAAAAAGAAACCCGTTCGCACTCGATCGATGATGTACTTTTCACTATGGGGGCGACTAACACCAATTCAGGCGAATTTGTCAGCCCTAGCACAGCGGAGGCACTACCCGCAGTGTTGAATGCGGTTACGGTAATTTCTCAAGCGGTGGCAAGTATGCCGTGTTATTTGTTTGAGGTGACACAAGAAGGGCGTAAACGAGTAAATAGACACGCTGTTGAATATCTACTCAATGAAATGCCGAATCGCAACCAAACGCCCTACCAGTTTAAAGAAACGATGATGAGACACCTTCTTTTAAATGGTAACGCATACGCCCTTATTGGGTGGAATGAAAAAGGGCAGGCGGAAACCTTAACACCATTTCAGCCGCATTGCGTGAACGTATTGCGAACCAATAAAAAAACGTATGTGTATCAGATGACCGATATTGATGGCGTAACAAAAACCTATCTGCAGGATGAAGTCTTACATTTACGCAACGCCTCTTATGATGGCTTTATGGGGCGTAGTCCGATCACAGTTTGCCGTGAATCTATCGGTTTGGGCATTGCTCAACAACGACACGGGGCGGCGATGATGAAAAACGGCTTGCAGGTGGGTGGCATTCTACAAAGTGCTGAATGGTTTGATGCAAGCAAGGGAAAAAAAGTCCTTGAGGCTTTAGAACGTTATGCGGGTGCGAAAAATGCAGGCAAGACACCAATTTTAGAGGGTGGCATAGAATACAAACAGCTTGGAATGAGTAACGCTGATGCGGAATGGTTAGCGAGTAGAAAATTCACGATTGAGGATATTGCACGAATTTTCAATATCAGCCCGATTTTCTTGCAAGATTATTCACACAGTAGTTACAGCAATTTTACAGAAGCAAGCCGATCATTCTTAGGGCAAACATTAAAGCCGCATTTAGTCAATTTTGAACAGCAATTAAAAGATGCTTTGATGATTGATCTCAATAGTGAAAGCCGTAAGCACTACATCATTGAATTTGATACTAGCGAGCTATTGCGAACGAATCAGAATGACCGTTTTGAAGGCTATGAAATTGCGATTAAATCAGGGATTTTAAGCCCGAATGAATGCCGTAAGCGTGAAGGTTTACAGCCTTATGAGGGCAGCGATGAATTTAGTCAGGCGTGGAAGCAAACGGTAGAGGTTAAGACCAATGGGCAGAATGATCAAGGCGAGTAAATTTGATAAAAGAATCGTACTGCAGAAACTCAAGCAACCAGAAAAAAATGAGCGTGGTCAAGTTATTCGCAATGGTTCAGTAAGAATAGATGAATGGCAAAATATTAAAACCGTTTGGGCAAGTGTTGAGCCAATACAAGGGCGTGAATATTTTTCTGGCGTTTTTCAGGTGGGCGAAAACGTGATCCGTGTTCGTATGCGATACCAGCCGAATTTACAGATTACAACAAAAATGCGGGTGAAGTATGGCAAGCGTGTGTTTGATATTGAAAATGTTATCGATAGCAAAGAAGCCCACAATGAACTGCAATTGATGTGTAAGGAAATTCTAAAATGACAGAAAAGCCAATAATTGAGCTAGACGAAATCAAGCAGCATTTAAGACTTGATCACGACTATGATGATGATTTATTAACAGCCTATAGCCTTGCAGCGATTGAAGCAGCTCAAAACTATATCGGTAAAGAATTTGATGAAGAACATACTACTACAACAGTCAAATTTACTAATGGCATTCGCATAGGTTGCTTGATGTTTATCGCTCACTTATACGCCAATCGTGAAAGCGTTACCGATGTACAACAGTATGAAGTCCCGATGTCAGTGACTTATCTATGGAAGCCTTATAGAGAACCGTGCTTTTATTGAGGTAATGAATGCCTACACAACCTTTAAGACGCTGCAGTTTCCCCAATTGTCGCAACCGTGTGAAGTTTGGCAGATGTGAAGAACATCAGCAAAAGAAAGTAGATGATAGATTACCCTCAAGCCAAAGAGGTTACGATCACAGATGGCGGAAATATCGAGCGGAATATCTGGCACAAAATCCACTTTGTGTAATGTGTTTGAAAGAAGGGAAATACACGCCAGCAACGGTAATCGACCATATTCAGCCCGTAACAGGCGGACAAAAAGACCCGTTATTCTGGCGTGTAGATAACCATCAAGCACTTTGTAGAGATTGCCATAGCTACAAGACAAGGGTAATTGATAAACGAGGATTTGGGGCGAAGAAGTGAACCGTTTTGATATCGAAACAATTGAAGTATGAACATATGTACACAGTTGAGGCGTTTCGATATCGCAACACCTGAATTATGGTGATATGACCACAACTGAGTTATGGCACTAAGAAATAGAGCTGCCCTCAAAATTGAGGAGAGGTCGTGATGACCACACCTGTTGCATATGGTAAGCGAAAAAATTCGCCTACCAGCCGACGCAAAATTGCGTTGGTTAAATTTGATTTAAATCAAACTTTTACGGGTGGGGGAGTTTCAGAAAGAAATTGGTAAGCCTAAACGACCGCTTTTTAATGGGGTATAAGGAATTTCCTGATACCCTCTCACACACAAGGTGGGGGGAGTTTTTAAAAGAAAGTAGCAAGCCTAAACGACCGCCCCCCCAATCAATTTTTTACGCACGACAATTTTTCAGAAAATATAGGAACAATATGAACCAACCGAAAGCACCAGAATATTTAGATGAAATTGCCCGTGAGCAATGGCGGCTTAAAATCGCCGTCTTATCTGAACGGGGTGATATTACAACAGCAGACTACACCAACTTAGAACTTTATTGTGTGAATTACAGCCTTTACCGCAAGGCGGTGCAGAACATTGCAGAACGAGGCTTTTCTATTACCAACTCACAAGGTACAGAAGCACGAAACCCCGCTTTATCTGCAAAAAGTGAAGCGGAAAAAATTATTGTCAAGATGTCTTCTCTCTTAGGCTTTGACCCCGTGAGCAGACAAAAAACACCAATTGAAACCGAAGAGAAAGATGAGTTAGATAATCTATGACAATCTGGCACAAATACGCCTTAGCGGTACAATCTGGGGAAATTGTGGCTTGTAAACGCATTAAGCAAGCAGTAAGCCGTTACTTTGCTGATTTAGAAAATGAGGCTTATTTCTTTGATATGGAAACGGTAGAGAAATTTTTAAAATTCAGCCGTCTTTGTCCACACGTCAAAGGGCATTTAAGAGGTCAGCCGATTGAGCTTTCAGATTGGCAAGCCTTTCTCTTTGCGAATATCTTAGGCTTTAAGCATAAATCCAACGGCTTAAGAAAATATCGATCTGCTTACATTCAAGTTGCACGAAAAAATGCGAAATCGACCGTGGCCGCAGTGCTGGCTAATTGGTTTTTAGTGATGGAAAAAGGGCAACAGGATATTTACACCGCAGCCGTTAGCCGTGATCAGGCAAGAATCGTGTTTGATGATGCAAAACAAATGGCACTACTTTCTAAACCACTTAGAAAACGCCTTGCCATTCAACAGCACAAAATGATTTATCTGCAAAATAACAGCCTAATGCGACCGCTTGCAGCAAAATCTTCAACCATTGAAGGTACTAACCCGAGCCTAGCAATCGTGGACGAATACCACTTACACGCAGACAACAGCGTTTACAGTGCCTTAGAGTTAGGGCAAGGCGCACGCCCAGAAGGTTTATTATTTGCGATCACAACTGCAGGCAGTAACACCATTTCAGCGTGTAAACAGCACTATGATTACTGTTGTCAGATTTTGGATAGTACAGAAAAGAATGACAGCCTTTTTGCCTTAATCTATGAGCTAGACGAAGAGAGCGATATAGACAACCCCGAAAACTGGATAAAAGCAAACCCCAATATAGGAAAATCTATTCCTTACGCTGATTTTGAAAACACCATAGCAAAAGCTCGAGGTATTCCGTCCGAATGGGTGGAAATGCTTACAAAACGCTTTAATGTGTGGTGCAACGGTCAAACGCCGTGGCTATCTGAAGGCAGTTGGAAACTTTGCCAAAGAGATTACAACGAAGCGTCCTTGCACGGTAATTTCTGCTATATGGGATTAGATCTATCTTCAACCAACGATATTACAAGTGTTTGCTATGTGTTCCCACTTGAAAACAAGGTGAGACTACTCACACGCCATTACATCCCAGAGGCACAACTACAAAATGTGGCCAATAAAAATAGAGCAATTTATCAGAATTGGCAGCGGGCGGGCTGGTTGCGAGTAACGAAAGGCGATTGCATTGACTACGACCGAATCCGAGACGATATTTTAAAAGACAGTGAACTGTTTGAAATTAAAATGATAGGCTTTGATGTGTGGAATGCAACACACCTTAGAACACAGCTACAAAGTGCAGGCTTAGAGGTTGATCCGTTCCCACAAACCTACCAACGATACAGCCCCGTAGCAAAATCGGTAGAGGTGCAGATAAATCGCCAAAATATTGAACACAACGGTGACCCCGTTTTATCGTGGGCATTGTCAAACGTGGTAATGGAAATGGATGCAAACGCCAACATTAAACCAAATAAGAAAAAATCTGCAAATAAAATTGACCCCGTGATCGCCTTTCTAATGGCTTACGGAACTTATCAGCTTGAATATGGTGAGCTCGATATAGAAATGAGTGAAGAGCAGAAAGAAAAACTGGCGAACTTCACAGGTATAGACCTATAGAAAAAATTAAACCCTCGTGTAGAGGGTATTTCATAGTAAGAGGAAAAGCATCACTGCTTGTTCAAATCTTGAACGCCCTAATTATAACATAAGGCGGAATAGATGGATATTGAACCAGTTTTAAAAATGTGGGTAAGTTGGCGAGCAAATAACGAGCATAAAAAGCTCGGATTTAAACGACAAGCAGCAGGATTTTACAGCCCCGTGGCAACAGGCGACAAACTCACAGATGAAAGTGCGATAGCCGTAGAAAATTTAATGCAGAAGCTCAAACAATGCGATGAAGATGAGTTTGATATTCTCGTGGCGTATTACTCCCCAATTCCTAAAAACGTAGCAGCGAAACATTTAGGCATAAAAGAGAGTACATTCAGATACAAGGCAGCAAAAGCAACTGCATTTGCGGCAGGTTTATTTGCAGGCTCAAATTTAAAAGTGGAGGTTTACCGATAATGGGGACGTTTGCACAGAGTGTAGATAAAATTACAAGCGAAATGATAAAAGAACTGGATAAAGCCCAGAAGCAAGCAATGCGAAAAGGATTACAGGCTGGCGTTAAAGAATACAAAAGCATTGCAAAACCACTAATACCGCTTATCAGCAAAGCGACAGACACACGTTCAAAAGGTACATTACAGCGAAATTTAAGACACCGTATAAAAATTAAATCAAAAGCGGGCGAATTACACGGGGTGGGCGTAATACGGATTAGACGACCTAAAGGCAAGAGAATGGCAGCCGTTAGAGAAAATACTAAAGATAGAAATGACCCATTTTACTGGTTTCTTGTTGATCGTGGTACAAAATATAAAGCTGGCGTTCACTTCATAGATAAAGCGAAGGCAAGCGGACAACATAGCGCCAACCAAAAAGCCTTGTCCGTGTATCTAAGCACTTTTAACCAGTCAATGAGTAAATTTAGATAAAACAAAACCGCTTACACTTATTGGAGTGCAAGCGGTTATTTCTTCATAGTGCAATAACCTATTAGATATTCCCTATCACAATTTCTTTTACAAATCTTTAATAAACAAACGCTACAAAGTAGCACAGGTATTATAAAACAACTTGCAAATAAATTGTACAGTATTTTAAATTGTGATAAATTAGCTCACCATAAGAAAGAAAAACGCAATTAAAAAATGGTGATCCACACTAACTACCAAAAAAGTGAATTAAGTAAAAAAGCAAGTGAAGCTCTTGAGATGTTGCGAAAATCGAACATTCTCAAAGATGAACGCTTTATCTATCGTGGTGAGGTAGAAGCCTTTGGAATGCGTAAGGCGATGAGAAAGTAAAATGTCTAAATACGTAATTGTCGATATAGAAACCGCAAACGCAGATATAACAAATGTTTGCCAGATTGCGATTGTTACTTATGAAAATGGTGAAGTTGTAGATAAATGGGAAACTCTAGTAAATCCTGAGTGTGAATTTCATCCCATAAACGTAAGTATTCACGGAATAGATGCGTATAGTGTAAAGAATGCCCCGAAATGGTGCGATATTTTGCCAATCGTGAAAGATAAATTTGCAGATAATTTAATTTGTTCTTACGGAGTATTTGATCGTTTATCTCTTACTCGTCTTTATCCCTATTTTACCAATCAATGGCTAGATATAATCCGAATAGTTCGTAGAGCTTGGGGAGATCAATTTTCTAAAGCTGGTTACGGACTGGCTAACGTTGCTTATACGCTAGGCATCAAGCTAGATAACCATCACGATGCTTTATGCGATGTATTAACCGCAGGAGAAATTTTAAAACAAGCCATTGCAACAAGTGGGCAAGATTTAGAGTACTGGCTAGAAAGAATTAAAAAGCCTATAAATCTTAAAACCTATCAAAAAACAGTAAGAAATTTAGAAGGCAATAGCGAAGGTATTTTATACGGTGAAACCATTGTCTTCACGGGTGAGTTGAGTTTACCAAGAGCAAAAGCTGCAGAAATGGCAGCACAAGCAGGGTGCAATGTTGCGACTAGTGTAACTAAAAAAGTCACTATGCTAGTGCTAGGCGTTCAAGATGAATATAAATTAAAAGGTAAAGCATTGAGTAGCAAGGAGGAAAAAGCACTTGCCTTAATTGAGAAAGGGCAAAAAATCCAACTGCTTACAGAAACGGACTTTATAAAATTGATAGAAAATTAAAACCAACCCCAAAAGCCTTTAAGCTAACCCCTTAAAGGCTTTTTTATTACCCAAAATTTGCCAAAAGGAGCAAAATTTATGTAAAAAACACCATATAAAAGAATAAAAATAAATCAGTTGATGCAATTTTAATGTATTTTTCTTTTTTATAGTTGCTTTTCTTATTTTTAAGGGGTATTCTTTTCACGTCTTCAGAAAAAGTGAAGATACAGGCCTGAGAACCTGGTTAGACTTACACGGCGGATATTACACACGCCAAAAGCGTGTTTTTTTGTATCTGTTACACCCCTAAATATAGATCCGCCTTTATGGTGGAGCTAGTCAAATAGACACACCCGAGAGGCGTGATCTATCTTCAATGGTGGTACTTAATGGGAAAGGTTCGCCCTTTGCTGTTATCCGTGTAGGACAGTTTCTCAGCCCGTTAAGTACTACCGCCAAGCCCTGAGAAGTTTGCGGTAGATTTCCAAAATACAACACGGAAGCTACTCAAATGAAAAGCTACATTTTCAACTTTTTAAGCCTCAATGCAGGCAAAAAAGCGATCTACAGCATTATTGCACCTTCTGAACAAATCGCCCGTGCGAAACTTTGCAAAAAAAGCCGTCAAAACGACCGCTTGTTGCTCGTTCGTCGTGAGCGTAATTCATTCCCAACCTTACACCTAGCAACCACTTTCACCGCCCTTTCTGGCTTTGGAGTGTGGTATGCATAACTTTACTCAAAAAGCCTTCATCGAAACCCGTGAAGAGATTTACATCCTCGAATCCTATGAGCGTAAATTCTACTTCGAAAACCTCGTGAACATTTCAGCCGAAAATTCAGAAACATTGAACTGGATAAACGACAGTTTGAACAACCTCGTCGAGCTATTGCCAAGCCTTTACGCTGCAGGCAAGGCGGACACCGTCAATTTCTATGACACGAAATTGCGACAAGCTCAAACTATTTTCAGCTTGCTACACGCAGAAATCCAACCGAAACCGCTTTGCATTGCCCTTTCTGCAGTGATGGATTTGGTTCGTGTGGGATATGCAATTCTTGAAGAGGTGGGTGAAGATGAAGCAACTAGAACGTAAAAATCCGACCGAATTCTACGCAGGTTTAGCAACCTTATGGCAAGCCTATTGTTTGCTAGAGGCGGTAACGATTGCCGATGCACAAGCCGATGAATTAAGCAATGTATTCACTGCACTGCAAGGCATTAAAGCCTTGATGTTCAGTGGATTAGAAAATCTGGAAGAGGTGGCATAAATGGCAGGTAAAGAATTTGGCGATTTAGTGCTATCAGGTACTTCTGAATATGTATATTTGGATGGACTGATCAAACTGCAGAATGCACAGGCGGTTATGAAGTGTTTGAAATGGTGCAATTTTAACGAAGTGGATAGCACTAGCATTCAATTGACCTTTGAAGCCCTTGCCGCACTCACTTTGGGAGGTATTGAACAGGTACACGCAGAAGCCAAAAACCCAACACTTGAAATCATTAACGGACGAATTGAACCAATTAAAAAAGAGGTGCAACAATGCAAGTAGAAAAACTTTTAACCCCTGAAGAAATGGCAAAAGTGCCAACCTTACAGCAAGCAATGGCAGCACTAGGCAATTTATACACCTATTGTCAAGTTGCAGATTTAAATGCGGGCCGTGAATTTGTAATGAATGAGCTCGTGCAAGCTGGCTTGAAAATTCAACAAGCCTCACACGCTATTTTAGCTTTTCAAACCATTATTACAAATTTAACCGAGGTAAAAATAGATGAAATCGACGACTAACCCGTTCCAACAGTTGCAAGAATGGAAAGAGCGAAATAAAACCGCTCAAAAACAAGCAGAAACAGCGAAGAAAACAGAATTCAATGCAATGACTAAGGTTAAAGAGAAAAACGCTCAGAATGCGAATAAGAGAGAATTTTACACTTTACCGCAATTAAACCGAGAATTTTATTTAATGAAACTCTCTGCAAGCCGTTGTAAGTCAGAATTTCCCGACAATTTCCATTTTAAGCAAACTTTTGCGAAAGAGTGTGAAGACTTGGGCCAACGCTTAAAAGGTGGCTATCTGTTGCTGATGAAACTGCACAAACAAGGCTTAATTTCAAAAGAAGACTTAAAGACCTTCACGAATTTCAGAGAAGCAAGTGGCTATTTGAATTTTAATCTCAAGGAAATTGCACACCATATCGAACAAGTAGAGCAAGGCACCGCTGAGCCCGTTAGTTATGAGCAGGCGAATGAAATTCCCAATTAAATTGGGAGAAAATCAAATTAAATTGGGGATTCAACCAGCTCAATTTTGAGCTGGTTGAATAGAGACAAAAATAAACCGCCTCGATATGAGGCGGTGAATGATAAGGGAGATAAATCATGTCTGATTTAACTATCCAAAATAATATCGCAGACCAAGAAATTTTACCAGATGTTTTCGTGTATCACGATGGCGTTTATACCGATTCTTTGAAAGTAGCGGAGTATTTTCATAAACGACACAAGAACATAATCAGAGATATTGAAAATCTTGAATGTTCAAAGGAATTTAATGAGCTCAATTTTGAGCCCATTAAATACAAAGACAGTAGAGGCAGATTAAAGCCCGCTTACCGAATTACAAAAGACGGCTTTGTTTTTCTGGTGATGGGATTTACTGGTAAGAAAGCTGCCGCATTCAAAGAGGCTTATATTAAACGCTTTAACGAAATGGAGAAATGGCTACTTGCACGTATTGAGAACAAGCAAACGCAAGATTTCTTTGCCGATGCAGTGAAGCGTTACGAAGAGCGACAACCGCCAAAATATCGCAGACCGCACGCCTACAGCATTGAAAACAATCTCGTGTACATTGTGGCACTTGGTGCAACCCGCAAACAATGGCTTGCTAATCACGGTTACCGAGAAGATGACGAAATCAGACCGCATTTGACCTTTGACCAACTCAAACGGCTCGACCTCGTTTTATCTGAAGCGATGCGATTATTAAATACTGGCGTGTTTTACAAAGAACGTAAACAAAAATTACAGCAATTTGTAACAGGTTTACGGATTGAACAACTACGGACTGCAATTTCTAACACTCAACCAACTACTTAAAAATCTGTTTTTTTATTTTTAGGCTTTAATGATTTTCTTATGTTTGTTTGTTTGTTGGTAGATCTATATATGGGTAAAAAAATTAAACCAACTATTTCAAAAAATTGGTAAAAAAATTTTACTCTAAGCCTAAAAAATAAACAGAAAAGTATATTTTGTGAACAATAGAGTAAAAAAATTTTACCAAGTTGGTAAAAAAATTTTACTAAGAAAAATCGAAATTAGGGGGGGGCGAATATGTGAGTCGAAATTCAGACTATAGCAAAGTAAAAGGGCGAAAAGGTGAACGGAGATTTGTAGCAATGTATATCGATATGATTAGCAGTAAAGCATTTATGACACTCTCAGGCAATAGCACAAAAGTGTTCTTACAGATTGCAAAAGGCTATAACAGTGTAAACAATGGCGTGCTTACATTAAGTTATGAAGATGCCTTGAGTAAATTAGGTTTAACAAAACCAACCTTTAGAAAAGCGTTGTTGGAGCTGGAGCAAAAAGGCTTTATAAAAAAATCGGTGCAAGGTGGCAAAAACATTTTAAATCGATTTGCGGTAACTTGTTACCCCGTGAATGATTGCCGAAATAAAGACGGGATAAAAATGCACAATTTACCCGTAAGCCCAGTAGCAACAAACGACTGGCGAGAATACAACAAAACTTTAGCGAATAAGGAAACAGAAAAATGACAGTAGATGAAACAGTAAAGCCCGTATGGGTAAAATCGGAGGAAGTAATGCGAATGCTTAACTGCAGCCGTGGGGCGTTATCTGGTTTACAAAAACGTGAGGATTTTCCGAAGCCGATTAAAATTACTTTTTATGTGTTACGTTGGAAAGTGGAAGAAATCCAACAATGGGCAGCAGCTCAAAAGCAAGGGGGAAGCGATGCAAGAGCTTAATAGTAACTGGGTGAAATTGTCAGAGTTGATTACAATGCTATCAATGAGCAGAGATTTAATTTTAAGGCTAGTGGATGAAGGGCAATTCCCCAAACCAGTAAAATTTTCACGTAAATTTGTAAGATGGGACAGCCAAGAGGTTCAAAACTGGATTTACCAGCAAGAACAAAGTAGAATTTAACGGGCATTATTTTCTGATTTTAACAGGCAATAAAGCGAAAAAATAGACCTTTCACAATATCAACCCTTTATAAATCAATCAGTTACCTTGTCAGTATTAAAACATTGGCAAAGCCAATCCGATCAGGACAATATCACTAACATCGCCCGCGTGCCGTTGTTAGCGATTTATTCCAATGATGAAGTGAAACAGCTTGCTATTGGTGGTAGTGCGGTTCATCTTCCAACGGGTAGCTCAATGCAATTTGTCGAACATTCAGGACAAGCCATTGCTTCAGGTGTGGAAAGCCTGAAAGATTTAGAAGAGCAAATGAAAACTGCAGGGGCGAAGTTGCTTACTAAAACCGCCTTAGCAATGACCGACAGCCAAGCCCGCGATGAAGCAGGTAAAGAAATTTCCCAATTACGATTGCTTGCTAATCGTTTTGAAGATGCGATTGATTTAGCCTTGGAATATACAGGGCATTGGCTTGGCATTGCCAAAGAGCAAGTCGGTAACGTGCAGATTTCGGGCAACATTGAAAACGACCTTGACCCGTCCGCTTCAATGGCAAGCGTGATTCAGTTGCGTAATGCGGGCGTGATTTCGAATCAATCCACCTTTGACGAAGCCAAACGCCGTGGCTTATTAGCAGACGGCTTAGAATGGGAGACAGAGCAAGAACGCCTGCAATCGGAGGGAATGCATTTTGACCTCGAAGAAACATCAGAAAAAAACGCTTAGACAACGCATTGCCCACGCTTTAACTGACCGTAAAATTCTGCATTTTCGCTATGATGCCCATTTACGCCAGCAGGTGTACAAGCGGTTAAATGCACTGCAAAAATCGCTGATTAACCGCATCAGTGCTATTGGTGTTGAAGCCTTGCCCGCGAAAAAACTGGATAAACTGCTCACCGAGCTGAAAACGGAAATTGCAAAAACGTATCAAGAAACGACCGCTTACACGCAAGACGAGTTAAGCGGTTTTTTATCGCTTGAAGCAGCCAAAATCAGCCAGCTTTATAACGATGAAATCGGCTTTGATTTGTTTAATGATGTGCCAAAAGAACGTATTAAAGCGATGAAAAACGTTGCCGTGATTGAAGGGCAGCCACTTTCTGCTTGGTGGAATAAGCAACGTGCCGATTTAGCCTTTAAGTTTGAGGGCATTATTCGTACTGGCGTTGCCGAAGGCAAACAAAATGGACAACTTGCTACCGAAGTGCGTGAGTTAATGAGCGTTAGCCGTCGTACCGCAGAGACTTTAGTCATCACTGCTGTGGCAAAAGTGGCTGATACGGCTCACGAAGCCTTGCGTGATGCCAATCTTGATATTCTGCAAGGTGAAGAGCATCTTTCCACCCTTGATATGCGGACTTCTACCGTTTGCCAAGTGCGTGATGGCAAACGATGGGACTTAGACAAAAAGCCAATCGGGCATAATATTCCCTATAAACGCCCACCGTTGCACCCACGTTGTCGCAGTATTCTTCAGCTTGTGACCAAAAGCTGGGAAGAATTAGGCGTGCAAGGAATGCAAGAAATACCCACCAGCACCCGTGCCTCAATGGACGGTCCAGTTGATGAGCGGGTTAACTATGAGAGTTGGCTCAACAGTAAAACAGCTGAAGAGAAAGAGCAGATTCTGGGTAAAGGTAAAGCCGATTTGTGGCAACGTGGTGTAATTACTTTCTCGGATATGTTAGATCAGAGTGGTAGACCGATGACGTTGCGGGAATTGCAAGATGTGGCTGATATGCCAGATGCGATTAGAGCTATCAGACGAACTCATTGGAGCGATGAATTTAAAGCGAAAACGGAAAGTATTTACTATGCTTTTGCGAAAGAAGGGATTATTATTGACTATCACGGGTTAAGTAGATTTGGCGATAGATTAGCAAAAACTGGGCTTTCACTTGAAGAAGCTATTGAATTTGTTAAGAATAACAAGCCTAACTATATTGATTCTCGTAACGGGCGTTTCGTTATTTTTGATGAAGTTTTAAAAGTCGCAGTGATTCAATCAAATAAAGATGGGCAAATAATTTCCTTTTTTAAGAAAGGTAAGATAGAAGGAAAAGATGAATGGATAAAGATTTAGCCTCTTTAATTAATGCAATAGAAAAATTCTCAGTTGCTAAAAATGATAATGACTTATTAGCTGTTTTTCCATTGTTACCAGCAGAACGTCAGGATTATCACGCACGCTTTGATTTTATGTTTATTAATGCTGATGATAATTTATTCTTTATTCTTACTACTAATTTAGCTGAATGGATTGTTGAAATCGAAGATAATGATATAGAGTACAATTCTGAAACTTATGAAATGTTAGGTAACCTTTGGAATTTACTTGAGTTTGTAAGTGATAATATTACTCAACAAGAAAAAGTAGAGGTTATTGAACAAATAAAAGAAATATTGGCTAAATTTAGTCACCGCTGAGAAGATGATTGAGCGTATTCGAGCGAAGGTAAGAAAATAAAGGCAATCTAATGAAACGCAACTGGGATTTAATCCGTCGCATTCTGTTTAAACTAGAAGAAAAGGCTGTTCCTGAAGATTTTTTGATGTCCGATCAGATTCAAGGCTTTGATCGTGCAACTGTCGCTTACCATTTTAAATTACTGCATCAAGCAGGCTTAATCGAAGGAATGGATAGCTCTTCGATTGGGCAGTTTGATTTTTATGTCACGGGGCTGACTTGGCAAGGGCACGAATTTCTCGATAAAATCCGTAACGATACTTTATCTAACTTAGTGCAAGAATATAATCCTATGGATGTAATAAAAAAATATCAGCAAGCGGTTGAAATAGAACCCAAAATCACAAAAGCTGTGACAACTATTATCGCTTCTGTAGATGGTGAGGTCGCTGGACTTGAATATCGCTTAAAATCAATGGATTCGTTGAAGCGTAAAATAGAAACTGAAATGATGGCAGGGATTTCTGAGCAACAAGCAATAGATAACATTAAAGATGTTATTCGCTATACAGCAATATTCTCGCCTGAAAATTTTGTAACACAATATAGGGAAATGCAATCCGCTTTAGAAAAACAAGGGTATAAAACAATTATTGTTAAAAATACTTGGAGGGACGGCGCTGTTTATAAAGGTATTAATACATTCATCACGACTCTTGTAAAGAAAGATAATGTAATTTTCGAGATGCAATATCATACAAGTGAAAGTTTCGCGTTAAAAAATGGTGAATTACATCAGCTTTATGAACGTTTTCGCGACCCAAATACCGAGCAAGAAGAAAAAGAAAAATTGTATATTGAAATGCAGAAATTAAGTGCTAAATTAGTTATGCCAAAAGATATTCAAAAAATCAAAGGAGTAAAATAATGTATCAATACTACTTAGCTCAGTTAGATGACAATCAGCAAAAATTGATTCGTGGTATGGGTAATAATTTACTTTCATTTGCTACCTATGAACCTCATAAAGAAGATTGGGATAAAAAGTTTGGTTCGTTTTGGGCGGATAAAATCTTAGTCAGCGATTTTGATGCTTATCGTGAAATTAGTGAAAAAGAAGCCATTCAATTTATCAAGGTGCATTAATGTGGGCAGAAAAAGCTGAAGTATTGGCAAGATATTTGCATCACGGTCAGAAAGATAAAGCTGGTAAGCCATATATAGAGCATTTGGAATTTGTTGTAGAACATTTAGACAATTCAACAGATGAAATGCGTGCTGTTGCTTGGTTGCACGATAGCGTGGAAGACACGGCGATTAACATTGATGAAATTCAAGAACAATTTGGTAATGTGATCGCAAATGCCATCTTGGCTATATCAAAACGTAAAGGTGAAGACTACCAAGATTATTTAATTAGAGTTAAGCAAAATGCTTTAGCACGTTCAGTTAAATTAGCAGACTTACAGCATAATGCCGATCTTTCTCGATTGCCTAGAATCAAAGAAGAAGATATTCTCCGTAAAGAAAAATATTTAGCAGCCATGGCATTTTTATTATCTTAACCTAACAAACATTATCAACCGCTTGTAGCGAAAGTTACAGGCGGTTTTTTTACGCCTTGGAAAAGGCACAACCTTAACTAACTGGAAGGAAATCCATGATGACAATGAAACTTAAACTTGATGAAAACAACAATGTGGTGGTGAAAGACGGAATGCCTGTCTATGTTCACGCAGATGGAAAGGAAATTCCCTTTGATGCGAACAAGGCAACCGTCAAAATCGCAGAATTAAACAGCGAAGCCAAACAACATCGCGAGGCAAAAGAGGCGGTGGAAGCCAAATTGAAAGCCTTTGAAGGGATTGAAGATCCGAAAGCCGCTATCAAAGCCTTGGAAACCGTGAAAAACCTCGATGATAAAAAGCTGATTGATGCGGGCGAAGTGGAAAAGGTGAAGGCAGAAATGCGTAAAACTTTTGATGAACAACTGGCAGAATCCAAATCTCACGCTGAAAAACTGCAATCGCAATTGCACGCAGAACTGATTGGTGGTTCGTTTGCTCGCTCTAAATATGCTGCAGAACATTTAAATTTACCTTCTGATGTGGTGCAAGCGTTCTTTGGTAAGCATTTCAGTATTTCAGATGAAGGGAAAGTGGTGGCGAAGTTCGCCGATGGCAATGAAATTTACAGCCGTTCACGCCCAGGTGAAAAAGCCGATTTTGAGGAAGCATTAGAGGCGTTAGTCCAGGCGTATCCAAATAAAGATGCGATTTTAAAACCATCAGGCACATCAGGTTCAGGTGCAGGCACAGGAACGGGCGGCAGCAATGCCCCGAAATCCCTTGCCGAATGTAAAACTGACGCAGAAAAAATTGCGTATATGCAACAACATTCATAATCGGGTGCAAGAGATTGCACCTTTTTTATTTACGGTGCAATCGCACCATAACATAGGAGCTTATTATGGCTTTTGACTTACAAGTCTTCAACAAACAAACGCATTTAGCGTTAACTGAAACGGTCGATCAAGATATTGAAAAATTCAATCAAGCCTCAGGTGGCGTGATTACCTTGCAAAACGCCCCCACGCAAGGGGATTTTGATATTCGTGCAAGCTTTAAAGCGATTCAAGGCTTAGTGCGTCGTCGTAATGCGTATGGCAGTGGTACGGTGCAAGCGAAACGCCTAGAGCAATTACTCAATGTCGCCGTAAAAGTGGCTGCAGGTACGCACCCGATTGAGTATGAACCGCAACAATATCGTTGGGTATTACAAAACCCTGAGCTTGCAGCGGTAGAAATCGGGCAACAACTTGCCAAAGCCCGTTTAGCGGATATGTTAAACACCGCAATTTTAGGGGCGGTTGCTGCAATTGGCGGGCAAACTACAGCCGTGTTAGACGACAAGAAAAACGCTCCGAATTTCCGCACACTCAACAAAGCAGCGGCATTATTTGGCGACCGCTCTAGTGCATTAAAAGCGTGGATTGTGCATTCAACCACCTTACACACCTTGTACGACAACGCCTTAACCAACGCAGAACGTTTGTTTACTTACGACAACGTGAGTGTGATGCGTGATCCGTTTGGTCGCTTGTTTGTGGTTACAGACAGCCCTGCATTAGTGGATAGCACTGGTGCGGCTTATAACACGCTAGGTTTGCAAGAAAATGCGGTGATGGTGAGCGGTAACAACGATTTCAACAGCGAAATGCAACCGAAATTAGGCGGTGAAAATATCGCAGCAGTTTATCAAGCAGAATGGACTTATAACTTAGGTATTCTCGGTTATGAGTGGGATATGACTGCAGGCGGTAAATCTCCTGATGATACTAAATTAGGGGCTTCAGCTAACTGGCGTAAAACCGCAACTTCATTGAAAGATACTGCAGGTGTGTTGGTGAAAACCAAGTAACCATACTGCTACAAAAGCGAAACCCCAAGTAACGCGAATTACTTGGGGTTTCTTATTTCCCTTTCCTGCTAATCACAAAGGAAAATAACTGTGCAAAATTATAACAAAACAAAATTGAAAATTCATCTAAAGAAGGGGCTAGAGATGGAAGCAAATGCAAGTCCTATTATGCGTGGTGCGATTGCGGCTGCAATTATTTTGATTTCACTTGGATTATTGGCGTTATGTGTCACACCTTTGGCAAATGTGTTGATTGCGTTAGCAAAATAAGGAGCAAAAATGACCGCTTATCTTTCCGTAGCAGAAGCCGATGGGTATCACAATTTGCGAATGAGCAAAGCGGCGTGGGCAGCGTTAGACGAAGAGGAAAAGGCTCGCCGCTTGGTGAGTGCGTCAGATTTCTTAGATGTGAATTACCGCTTTATGGGCGAAAAAGCCGACCCAATGCAGCTACGTCAATTTCCGCGTAAAGGATTTGAATCGTTAAAAATCCCTACCGCTATTATCTATGCCGTGTGTGAACTGGCATTACAAGAAAATCTCAACCAAAACGCAGAGCAGAAGATGACCAGCGTGAAAGTCGGCAGTTTATCGGTCAATTATGACAACCGTTCAATGATTGCCGATAGCAGTAACCGCTTTGATTATGTGCGACAACTGTTAGTCGCTTGGTTAGATCGCAGTAGCTTTGGCGTGGTGAAATTGGAGCGTGGCTAATGCAACTTTATCAAAACTTACAGCAGGTCTCGACCAAGCTTATTCGCCAGTTTGGCAGCCCTTGTGTGATTTCACAAGTGAAAACGGGCAAATATAACCCCGAAACGGGCGAGGTCAGCCAATCAAAACGCAGTGTATCCGCCTTCTGTTTATTTGATACATTAGCCTACGATTTTAGTCGTAGGCAGGAAAATGCCAATGTACAAGTCGGTGATGTGTTGATGTTGCTCACTGAAAAAGCTGAGGTGAACGACATTGTATCGGTCAATGGCGAAAAGTGGCAAGTGATTCGGGTGCAGCCGATTCGTCCTGCACAACAAGCGATTTATTATCAAGCACAAGGAAGACGTTATGGGTAGATTTAGTGCCACCATTGATGGCTTTGTGGATTCCGCATTATTGGCTCAAACACAAGGCTTTCGCAAAATTGCGTTAGATACCCTCAACAAGGTACAGAAGAAAACCCCTGTTGATAGTGGCGCGTTGCGACGTTCGTGGACGGTTGCCTTGAATGCTGTACCGAGCAATTACGATGGCAGTCAAATCGCCATTGCTCAGGCTCGGTTGTCCGATACGATAGTGATTGCGACGGATAAACCTTACGCACCGATGTTGGAATATGGCTTATATCCAACGCCATCGAAAACTGGCAAAGTGACGATGCAAGGCTATTCGAGCCAAGCCCCGCGAGGGATGATTCGCATTTCCGTGGATGAAATCAATGCGTATTATGCTCAACATTCAACGCTGTGAGGTAGGCAATGAAACCGCAAATCCGACGTATTTTAGAAAGTCATTTAGCAAAATTGGATGCTTTTCCGACCGCTTGGGAAGGGGTGAAAACAGAGCCTAAACTGCCTTATCAAGCGGTCTATTTAACGGTCAATACAGCAAAGACCAGTACGATTTCCGATAAACCGCTTGCAACAGAAACGGGCTTTTTACAGCTCACCTTATTTTTTGACAACGGGCAAGGCACAAAAGCGATTGAGCAGAGAGCGAGTCAGTTACGCCAACATTTCTACGGCTTGAGTGTGGTTGAACCCCACATTCAGCTGATTATTCATCACCCACCGCAAATCGGTGGGCTTTTTTTATCAGGCAATAGCCTTGCATTGCCGATCACCATCCATTTTACCGCCTATGAATTGGAGAACTAATTATGGCAAATTCACAAGGGACACAGCGTTCGGTGGCACTGTCTAAAGAAACCACCTTTGGCACAAAACCGGCTAAAAACACGGCGAAATTATTGCCTCGTATTGAAACTTCACTTAACGTTAATTTTGAGTCATTCCAGTCTGAAGAAATTCGCGACGATATGCAACGTGCGGCTTCGATTGTCGGGTTTGAAAAAGTGGAAGGCGATGTAAAAGGTGAACTTGCCGCAGGGCAATGGGCGTGGGCATTTGCTGCGGCTTTACGGGGTGATTTTGGTGCTGAAGTGAAACCGCCGATTATCAAGAAAACCGCAAACGGGCAAGGTGAGAAAAACGGCAAGATTTTAGTTGTACCACAAACGGCACACACCACCGACAGTTTCACGATTGAAGATTGGTTTAAAGATATTGGTTTATCCCGTCAATATCTTGGTTGCCGTGTGTCAAAATTATCACTGGAAGTTGAGCCGAATGGCATTGCCTCTGTTACCGTCACCTTTTTAGGGCAACGAGGCGAAGAGAGTGCAACGCAATATTTCACGAGTCCACCGAATATCGCTCAATCAGGTAAATTAGCGGGCGTGAAAGGTTCGCTTCAACTGAATAAACAACAAATGGCACTGATTACCTCGTTTAAGCTCGATATTGATTTGAATGCATCCAGTGAAGCTGTACTCGGTGCCACTTACGCTCCAGATGTGTTCATTGGCACAGTGGCTGTGAGCGGTTCGTTTACGATGTATCTGCAAAATAAAGCGATGATTGATGCGGTACGTCTTGGCACAAATCTTTCACTAGCCTTGCGAATGGATGCAGAAACAAGCAACGACAGCGATTATATGGCAATCATCTTACCAGCAATTAAGGTAACGTCCTCTGAAATCGATGACGGGGCAAAAAACTTAATGCAAACACTCAATTTTGATGCCTTCCCAGGGGTGTGGGATGCAGCCAGCACGATTGATGACCGCTTAAAAATGGCGACCACAATGATTGTGCAAGATACGTTGGCTTAATGACTTTACAAGCGGTCAATGTTGACCGTTTTTTTGCAACATAAGGAAATTTTATGGACTTAAAAAACTTATCAAAATCAGCTTTAGCAGAAACCTTTACCTTTAACTTGCTTCATCCTGAAACGAGTGATGAATTGGGGGTAAAAATCAGTGTGGTGTCGGCAAAATCAGACAAGGCATTTGCCTACTTGCAGAAAAAACTGAAAAAAGAGCAATTGCGTGAAATTGAAAATGCCAAAAGTCGCAAGCCTCAATTAAAAGGTTTAGATGAATTACGCACAGAAACCTTAGAGCTTGCCTTAAGCCGTTTAGAGAATTGGGACGGTTTAGAGTGGGAGGGCAAACCGCTTGCCTTTAGCGAAGAGAATGCTCGTATGGTATTGGGTGAATGCGATTGGATGATTGATCAAATCCTTGAACATTCCAACGATTTGGGAAAGTTCTTGACGGCTTAATTGACGATTTGCTGCGTTACGCCCAAAAAGAGTTTGAGTTGGATAAACACCCTAAAGAGAGTAAAGCGACCTTGCGGGCACATTTACTCTCGCTGTATGAGCAGACAGGCGAAATGCCCGTCGAGCTTGAAAATGAGCCACCGAACGATGCGGTGGCTTATTTATTGGGTTATTTCCAACAACTTTCCACGGCGAGACAGTGCGGAATGAGCTTGAACCCGCTGACTTTTACGGAAATAGAGGCGTGGGGCAGGCTCTATAAAATGAAGCTCGACAGTTGGGAAATTGATGTGATTAAGCAATTGGATTTAATTTATCTCAACACGCAAATGGAGCATTGATGGAAACCTTAAATTTTAGTCCTGATTATCAAGCAAGCAAAAAGCAAAGCCCGAAATTGAGTGAAGTTGATTTTGGCGATGGCTATACCCAATCTCGCCCGCAAGGGTTGAACCATAACCGAGCCACCTTTAGCCTGACTTTTAGCGGTAATCCTGCTCGTATTCGGCAGATTGATGATTTCCTCACTCGCCACGGCGGCTATCAAGCCTTTCTCTGGACGCCACCTTTTGGTCAACAGGGGAAATATAAATGTAAAGAGCATCAAATTACCTACCAACAAAGCTATTGGCAACTGACTGGCGAGTTTGAGGAGGTTGTTTCATGACCGCAAATATCACTCCAACATTTCAGCTTGAACTAGCAAAGCTCGAACAAACGGCGTTGCTTGACTTATTCGACGTCGATATGCGACAGCTTACGGGCAAAGACGGCAATCGTGGCGAACTGTTCCGTTTTTATGCGGGTACGAATGAACTCACTCAGCCGATTATTTGGCAAGGTAACCGTTACACGCCCTTTGGGGTCAAGGCAGAAGGCTTTGAAATGTCAGGACAGGGGGCGAGCAATCGACCAACGCTTACAGTAGTCAATTTTGATGGCTTTGTGACCGCACTCTCGAACAACTTCGAGCAATGCTTAGGTGCGATTGTACGCAGACGGCAAGTGTATGCCCAATTTTTAGATGCCGCAAACTTTAAAGCGGGCAACCGCAATGCCGATCCACAGCAAGAGCGAGTCAGTTATTACCTGATTGAGCAATTAACCACGCTCACACAAGATATTGCGACCTTTACGCTGGCGTTGCCGACCGAAACCGATAATGCCTTGATTAACAAGCGAACGATTTTAGTCACGTGCCCATGGGTGTATCGCTCAATAGAATGTGGTTATACGGGCAACCCTGTTGCGGACGAAAAAGACCAACCGACCACCGACCCCAAAAAAGACAAATGCTCGGGGTGTTTGCGGGGTTGCCAGCTACGTCATAACACCCTCAACTATGGTGGGTTTATTGGGGTGAATAAATTAGGCTAACAACAACTGTGCTGGGATACCTAAGCCGTGATAAAGTTTTTTGATCATCGTCAGGCTTAATGGACGCTTGCCACTTAACACCTCAGAGACTTTAGAAGGCGAGCCTAAATAAGCCGTCATATCTTTGGTGGTTAAGTTGTTTTGTTCCATTCTGAACTGGATCATATCCAGCACACTCACATCATCGGTTGGAAATGCATAATGTTTTTTTTCGTAGGATTGAATCAACAACGCCAAGGCTTCAAGCTCTAGTGCCGCTTCGCTTTCTTCAGGTGGGTCTAAATCCATTAGCGTATCTAAGCGGGTAAGGGCTTGTTGATAATCGTCTTCGTTGGTAATTAAGCGAATTTGTGTCATAACGCCTCCTTAAAATTGTTGCTTGTCATATTCTGCGTGCGTGCCAATCCATTCGATTTTGACAATGCCATTGACATAGCGCACCTTAACGACAAGGCGATAATGATTGCCTTTAATGTTGAAAATAACTCGATTGTCGGCAAGAAAATCCGCACTGCGATAGCTATTTTTAATATCTTGCGGTGTTTTCCATTGAGACAATTCCACACTTTTAAGCCACGTTTTCAATGCCTTTTCGGCATTGGCGTGTTTTTGGCTAAAAGCAACGAGTTTATCAATTCCCACAACAAGCATCTTGTTATCCTCTCTTTATTTGGTGAAATTATAACATAATTTCCCAAAATGGGAAAATAAAATGAAAGAATCTATTGAACAACAAATTATTGACTACGCCAAATCCACAGAACCGCACGAATGTTGCGGTTTTATTTTGCGAGACCATATGGCGGGCGAACGGTTTTATTATCCTTGCCACAATGTAGCACAAGATCCTGAAAACTATTTTGAGATTGCTCCAGAAGAACAAATCGAGGCGGAAAAATTGGGGTGGATTGAGGCGATTGTCCATTCACACCCGAACGGTGAACCTGTGTTATCGCTTGCCGACCGTCAGATGTTCGCCCACACCGATTGCGATTGGCTTTTAGTTTGTGACGGCAAATTGCAACGTTTCCCGAAAATTCCACCGCTTATCGGGCGGGATTTTAAGCACGGCAAAACCGATTGCTACACGTTGTTTAAAGATTTCTACTTTTTAGCTGGCTTGGAAATGGACGAGTTCAATCGCTCCGATGAGTGGTGGCACAACGGGCAAAATCTTTACTTAGATAATCTCGAAGGGCAAGGCTTCAAGCGGTTAGATGCTCAGGAAACTTTGCAAATTGGCGATGTGATTTTGATGCAGGTAGGGGCGAACGTACCGAATCACGCGGGCATTTACTTAGGCGAACAGCAAGTATTGCACCACAGCCCCAAACGGCTTAGCAAGCGAGATTTATACGATGGCTACTGGCTCAAACATACGCACTCGATTTGGCGACACTACAATGCCGAGCAGTTGGATTTTTCCATTCCGCTCGGCATTTTAGGTTAAATTGGGAAAATCTGGCTGTAACCTGTTGGCATTTTGACGGCAAGGCTGAGTTCACCGCCCATTTTCTCAATGTAGCGTTTAAGTGTAGAGAGTTTAACATCATTGCCACGCTGTTCAATCTGAGCAATCGCGGATTGAGATACACCTACGGCTTGTGCCATCTCTTTTTGCGACAATGCTAGGTTTTCACGAATCATCGCAAGCCCTGTTTCTAAAATCAGTTCATCGGACATCTCTTTGATTTTTTGTTGAGACTCAGGTGTTTCACGGGCAATCATCTCTTCAAGGGTGTACATTTTTTTCATCTTATTGCTCCAAACTTTGTAAGTAGTCGGTAAATTCTGCATCGGCGATTTTAATCATTCGCTCATAAAATTGTTTGTCGTTACTTTTATCCCCCGCACAGAGCACAATAGCTTGTCTAAGTGGGTCGAAAGCGAAAAACGCTCGCAACGGCTTGCCTTTATGCTGAATGCGAAGTTCTTTCATATTCGGATATTTTGAGCCTTTTATCGTGTCAGCATAAGGACGTGAAAGCTGGTAACCATACATTTTCAAGTTATTGAGCGATGCAAACACCGATTGACGAACATCTTCGGTTTGCTCAAGCAGCCAGAGATTAAATCGTTCAGTAGCGATTACCGTCCATTGAGATTGTTTTTTCATTTTGTGGTTTTATTGGGTAAGTTTTATCTTATTTTATAATGTATAGATTATATTTTCAATAAGATACAAATTATATCTAAGGAGATATATGATCAAGATTAAATTCTACGGCTCACTCAAGCGTTTTGGCACGGATTTTCAGCTAGATTGCCAAACGGTGGCAGAGGCGTTAAAAGCCTTGATGAGCCAACTAAAAGGACTGCGTCACATGATGCAACAAGGGATGTATAAAGTCCGTATTGGTTCGCAATATTTAGATAATCGATACCTGGAAAAAGGCTTGCATTACCGCTTGAGGGCAGGAATGACGGTGCATTTTACCCCAGTGTTAAAAGGGGCGAAGCGTGGTGGCGTATTTGGCGTGATTGCGGGCGTTGCTTTGATTGGTGCGGCGGTGTTACTCGGTCCTGTCGGTGGCATTATCAGTTCTCAAGCGGCAATGATGTTGGGCGGAATGGGGGCGTCAATGTTGCTCGGTGGCGTGGCACAAATGCTGACTAAAACGCCTGGTATGGGGAGTTTCAACGAGCAAGAGAAAAAATCTTCGACGGCATTCAGCGGGCTACAAAATCGGGTCGCACAAGGGCAAGCTATGCCACTGGCTTACGGGCGAATTTTGGTGGGATCGTTGATTATCTCGCAAGGGATTGAGACCTTTGATGTGGTGGAATAGATAAGCAGGCAAATTATGGGATTATTCCGCAAAAAGAAAAAAGCACATACGCCCGTTGAGGCAAAAGAGAGTGGACGCAGTAAACAACGTATTAAAATTGTGGAAGTGCTTTCAGAAGGGGAAATTGAAGGTTTAGTAGACGGGTTAAAATCGGTCTATTTAGATAAAACCCCGATTGAAGCGAAAGACGGTTCGCACTATTTCAAAAATGTGGAAATTGAAGGGCGTGAAGGGACACAAACCCAAGAGGTCATGCAAGGCTTTCAAGCGGTCGAAAAAGAAATTTCCGTTGCAACCGAAATCACCAAACGTACCGCTTTAACCCGCACGGTCACCGATGCTAATGTGAATCGCCTTCGCTTAACCTTGGGCGTGCAAGCGTTGTTTGAGCAGAATGACCAAGGCGATACTCACTCCGCGACAGTAGAGTTTAAAATCACGGTAGGCACACAACAAATTCCGTTTACCATTAAAGGAAAATATAACTCGTCTTATTCACGTGCCATTATCGTGGAAAACTTGCCGCGCGTGCCTTTTACCATCAAAGTGGAACGTATCACTGCCGATTCCACCTCGAACCGCTTGGCGAACAAAACAATGTGGGCGAGCTATACCGAAATCATTGATGCCCAATTCCGCTACCCGAATACTGCCTATATAGGCGTGAAATTCGATTCGGAGTATTTCAACAATATTCCTGGTCGCACCTATGAAATCTACGGCATCAAAGTACGTGTGCCGAGCAATTACGACCCTGAAGCACGCACTTATACGGGCTTATGGGATGGCACTTTTAAAGTCGCTTACACCAATAATCCTGCGTGGATTTTGATGGATATTGTTACCCACAAACGTTACGGCTTAGGCGATCGCTTGGGTGAGTTTAGCGTAGATAAATGGGCACTTTATCAAATCGCCCAGTATTGTGACCAGATGATTCCTGATGGTTTTGGAGGGCAAGAGCCACGCTTTAGTTGCAACTTATGGCTCACTGAACAGCGTAGTGCTTATGATGTGCTCTCTGATTTATGCTCGATTTTCCGTGCAATACCCGTATGGAATGGCACAGAGCTCACTTTTATTATGGATAGACCATCCGATCCTGTTTGGACTTACACCAATGCCAATGTAGTAGGAGGGCAATTTTCACGCCAGTATTCGGCAATGAAAGCACGCCATAATGCGATTCAAGTGGAATACAAAGATGCCGAGAACCACTACGAGAACACGATTGAGTATATTTCTGATGATGAGCAGATTCGTAAATTCGGTTTAAACCTCAAAAAAGTGACCGCTTTCGGCTGTACTTCACGTGGGCAAGCGTTCCGCACAGGTAAATGGATTCTAGAAACCGAACGCCTTGAAACCGAAACCATTACTTTCACAGTGGGCAGTGAAGGCTTAATGAATATCCCTGGCGATATTATTCGTGTGAGTGATAACCACTTTGCGGGTACGAATATTGGTGGGCGGGTACAAGCAATTCACGGTCGAACCCTTACGCTTGACCGTGAAATTCAATTCAGTGCGAATCATTTTTTAAGTTATATCAACGCACAGGCGAAACATCAAAAAATACGCATCACCGCCGTTTCGGGCAAGCAGGTGACGTTAGAATCCGAGCCTGTTGGATTGAGCTTACAAGGGGTGTGGTCGCTTCTAACGCAGACAGTTGCTTCTCAACTTTATCGTTGTATGACCGTAACGGAAAACGAAGAGGGGACTTACACCATTTTCGCCCTGCAACACGAACCGCAAAAAGAGGCGATTGTCGACAACGGAGCGAGTTTTGAGCCTCGCAACACCAGTGTGATACAAACGCCAACGTTGGAAAGCCTCAATGCGGAGGCGACCCCAAACGGCTTAAAGCTTAATTGGTCGTCTACAGCTGGGGTGGGTACGCTCACTTATGATATTAAGATCCTGAAAGCGGGCAATTTGTATGCCTACCACAAAGGCGTCAGCAGTACCGAATTTTCTACAGACAATTTGCCTGATGGTGATTATACGGTTGTTGTGCTTGCTAAAAATGCAAGCGGTCAAATGGTGAGTGAAAAATCGCAAAACTTTACCATAAATCGACCGCCTGTTCCCCGTGATGTGCGTGTGTTAGGCGGATTGGGGAATATTTCTATCTCGTGGGCGTGGGTAGATGAATTTACTCAAACTGAAATCTGGGTCAGTGAGCAGGATAACCTTGCCAGTGCACAACGTTTAACTAAGCTTAATGCAAAAATGTACAGCCATGAAGTTGGTGCAAAACAGGTGCGTTATTACTGGCTTAGACACGTGCGTGGGCAAAATGTCGGGGCGTTTTATCAACAAGCGGGCGTGCGGGGCGAAAGCTCGGTAGATATTGATAAAGAGCTGAAACTGCTGAATGAAAAGCTCAGCCAAAACATCATCAACGAAGTGTTTGATACTGCCTTGCCAGCACGAAAACTGGATTTAACGCTAACTGTTGCGGATATTGGTAATACCGCCCAATATCGTGGGTACAAACAAGTGTACAACGAAAAGGACGGCAAACTTTACACCTGGAACGGCAAAAAATACGACAGCACCCCAACGGAAATTTTGGCAAGTGCGATTAAAGGCACCATTGGCGTTGACCAAATTGCTCCCATTCCCACAACTAAACTCACAGGACAGTTAAATCAAAATCAGATCCCGAATATCAGCGCGAACAAAATTCAAGGGGCGTTAAGCCTTGCTCAAATGCCCGCGATTCCGACAACAAAACTCACGGGCACGATTGGGGCAAACCAACTGCAAGCTAACAGCATCGGGGCGAACCTAATTCAAGCTAACGCCATTGGCACAACGCATTTGCAGTCAAACAGCGTGGGTGCACAACAAATGCAAGCCAACAGTATTGGTGCGAATGCCATTCAAGCTAATGCGATTGGGGCGGATAAGCTGCAAGCCAACAGCGTTACCTCGGCAAAAGTGCAAGCAGGTGCAATCCGTGCGAACCACGTTGCCGCAGGAGAAATGACCGCTGATAAACTGGCGATTGGGCTTGGGGGGAATTTGTTCCAAAATCCTATCTTTGCTAATAATGGTAATGGGTGGACGTTATATGTTAAGACGTCTCAAATTGCGAATGCTGGTTGGAGTTTCAATCAGAATACTGGTGATTATCAAGGTTATGGCTATCTTGAAACAGAAAACCAGTTCCATTGGCAGACAGCACGAATAAATTCAGATACAAGTAATGTTCGATTTGGTGGCTTGTTTCAAGATTTAAAACTAGTGAAAGGGCGTTATTACTGCTTTTCTGCTTATGTTGGCGGTCATCGTTCGTTTCAAGATTTAAATATTGAAAAAGGCGCGGTACAAATTATCAAGAAATCTTGGACAGGGCGTGGCAAAAATGGCGGATATGGTGCGGGTGCGGGCATTTCTAGCGGTGTGGAAGAAGAACGTCGGATTTATATAATTTTCAAAGCCAACGGCAATGTCAATCAAAATTACCGACTTATTATCAATCAATGGGCAGAAGGTACACAGCAAAACCCGATAATGAAAATTCGTCGCCCTATGCTCGAAGAGTGTACCGAACACACCAGAGAACCAAGCCCTTGGCAAAACGCAGGTGTAACCGCTATTCACGGTGGCTCGATTGTGACCAATTCGATTACCGCTCAGCAAATTGCAGCGAATACGATTACAGGCAATGAGATTGTTGGTGGCACGATTGCGGGGAAACATATTGCAGGCAAGACCATCAATGCAGGTCATATTGTGAGTAAGTCTATTACGGCGAAAGAGTTGAATGTGGAGAGTTTGTCGGCGATTAGTTCTAATATTGGACACGTTACCGCAGGAACGATTACAGGGACACGTATTGAAGGGAATACCATTGAAGGGGGGAGAATTCAAGGTGCAACCATCGAAGGGAATACAATCAAAGGGGGAACAGTCAGCGGAACGACAATTGAAGGAGGGACGATTAGAGCAGCAAGGCTTGAAGGGGTAAGCGGAAAATTCACAGGTGAATTGGAGGTGTCTCAATTAGTTGGCGGAAATCTGTGTGAAATGCTAGAAGCAAGGGTAGGCGTTCGTGAATGGAGACACCGGAGAGATGATTATACTATCACCTATTCCGCAAGCATTAACATTGCACCATCTCCTGTGCGCCGCATTGTGTTTGTCTTGAATTCCGACACATACCAGATCGTTGAGGCACATAAAGCAAGCACATTAAATTACCGTTATGAAACAAATAATGGGGGGCCTCCTCCCGCAGTTTTTGGTGGTTATGGAGTCTATAAAATAATGGTAGCAGCTTACGTATTATCAAATACTAAAACGCTTTCACAATAAAAAACACCCACACACGTGGGCTTTTTTTGATGGATTATTCTATGAACGAATCAACACATCCGCACTAATTCCCATATGTTGGTGAATTTTGCGGATCATATTGAGCGTTAATGGACGAGTACGGCTAAAGACTTCATACACTCGATTCGGCTTACCGATAATAGTATCTAAGTCTTTAATTGCTAGCCCTTCCTGTTCCATTCGGAACTTAATCGCCTCAATCGGGTCGGGCAGGTTGACAGGATAATGTTTTGCTTCGTAGTGCTCAATCAGCGTAAGCATTACATCGAAAAAATCAGCTTCATCAGAGGAAAAGGTCTCTTTATCAAAGAACGGCTCAACGATTTTCAATGCGGCTTGATAGTCCTGCTCATTACGAATAGGCTTAATTTGATACATAGCAAACCTCTAATTTAATTCAACATCATTGGCGTTAATACGATCATATTCGGTATGTGTACCGATAAACTTGACGTAAACCGCCCCAAACTGAAAGGCAATGGCAACGATTAAACGGTGGTCATTGCCTTTTATATTAAACACAACGCGACGATTTTTTAAAATACTGGCGGATTTATACTGTGCCTTAATTTCGTGGGCATTTTGCCAATTCGCCTTTTTTACTTCTGCAATCCATGCTTTTAGTGGTTGTTCTGCATCAGGGTGTTTTTCCCAATAAGCAACAAGGGTAGAGATTGAAATAATCCGCATTGTGTTTCCTTTTATAACCTTTCTTTTATTATATCCCAATTTGGGATTTTATCAACAACAAGGAGTCCTTTATGGCAACATTCAACAAAATCTTAAATCCAGTCTATTCAACCATCTCTGGTTTCACGATGAATTCAGACGGTTCAATGAACGTGACTTACGCTATCGGCACAGGCACGGAAGAGGCGGAACAAATCACCGAATTTCGACCGCTTGTGACGGAATACAAATACCTAGATAGCACACAAGCACACGCCATTATGTTCGCCCCGCTCACACAGGGTGATATTGGCAAATCGTTCCAAGATTTAATGCTCAACCGTATTTACAGCTATATGAAAGAGCAGGGAATGATTGAGGTGTAAGGTACTCCCCGAAGCGTGACAAGCACTTCGGGGTTTTTATTTGTGAGGGAATATGGTTACTACAGCAACACTTTCGGTCAATGTAACCGCAAACGGGGCAAGAGCTGCAGGCAATGATTTAAGCCATCTCGCCCGTCAATCTAGCAAAGCGGAACAGGCAGTTGCCGCAGTGGAAACACAACTAAACCGAATGCAAAAACTTTTGGCGATTGGTGGTTTAGCGAGCTTGGGGAAACAGGTATTAGATGCCGCTGATAAAATGCAATCGCTACACAGTCAGCTCAAGCTAGTGACGAGCGGGATGACTGATTACACTCACGCAGAAAAGGCGTTATTTGAGATTAGTCAACGCACCACCGCAAGCCTTGAAGCGATCACGCAAACGTTCGTCAGCACTAAACGAGCCTTAGCCGATTTAGGTGTGACCACCAATCAAACATTGAAATTCACGGAAACGCTGAATAAAGCAATGGCAGTGGGCGGTGTGAATGCCGAAAGTCAAAAATCAGCATTATTGCAACTTTCACAGGCATTAGGGTCTGGTGTGCTTCAAGGCGATGAATTCCGCTCTATTGCAGAAAATGCTCCGATTATTTTAGATGTGGTGGCGGAATATATGGGTAAGTCACGGGCTGAAATTAAGAAATTAGCTTCTGATGGGAAAATTACCTCTAAAGTTTTATTTGAAGCAATTAGCGGTGCAAGCGGTAAAATTTCCGCGAAGTTTGACGAAATGCCCATGACCTTCGGGCAAGCAATGCAGCAAATGGAAAATGCGTGGCTGAAATTTGTTGATGGCTTAAATAGCAGTGGGGTAATGAGTGCCTTAGCACAGTCAGTCAGTTTTCTGGCTCAAAACTTTGATTACCTAGGGCTGATTTTAGGTGGGGTAGCATTAAGTCAATTAGGGAAATATACCCAACAAGCCTTTTTAAGCGTGCGTGCAAACCAACAACAAGCCGCAACGGCATTACAAGCCGCTCAATCTGCCGCGACTAAAGCCACCGCAGAAGTCAACGTTGCTCGTGCTGAAATGCAAGTATTACAGGCTCAAACTCAACTTAATTTATCAGAACGTACTCGTTTTTCCCTTCGTCAGCAAATGGCAGCACAAGCCGCTCAAATTACCCAATTAACACGTGCAGAAACCGCCGCTATGGCAAATCTCGCCCGTGCTCAACAAGCCGCATCATTGACTGGACGGGCAACCTCATTAGCTACAGGTGCATTAAACGGTGCGATGGGGTTATTGGGTGGACCTGCAGGGGTGGCAATGATTGCGGCAGGGGCATTGTTCTACTTCTGGCAAAAAGGTGAGGAAGCCAAACAAGCTGCTTTAGATGCCAGTCGTGCGAATGAGTTGTTAGCTCAATCTTATCAAGGATTAACCGCTGTAAGCATTCAAGATAAGCTACAAAAAGAGATTGCAGCTTATAAGGAAATGCAAACCGAACTTGAGAAATTAGCGACAGAAAAATACCTTAGAGATTATTACGGAGGAACAAAAAAGGCACTTGCAGAAGCGACGAATAACTACGAACTGGCAAAACAAAACTTTGAAATTACTACCAAAGCGATGGAGAAACACGTTAAAGAATTTGCCTCCACTATGTTAAGCGAAGGTAAAAATATCACTGTGGTGAAAGAGCGTTTAGAGGCATTAGGGATTAGCACTGAACAAATCAATGCCACTTTTGCCGATAGCGTAGTCCAAACCTCAGCGGTGAAACAACAGCTTACAGCATTATATCCTCAGTTAGATCAGAACCAAGTAAGTGTCGAGGGATTAACAGTCAAAGTCGGTACGCTTAGTTTTACATTGCCAAATGCAACTAATGGACTTTATGACTTTGCTAATGGCTTAAATCATATTGCTAAAGTGGCATTAGGGGCGACATTGGCGGTTATTCAGTTTAATCAATCAGCAGCCAAAAGTGCGGGTTATGGTAATTTGGATGAGAAAGCCCAAAAACAATTGAAATCACTCGCATTACAGCAACAGGTTGCTCAAGCCAGAATGAAAGGAGATAAAGACAAAGCAAGAACATTACAAGCCCAACTGACAGGGCTTAATTCAGGCTTTAAAGAAGACAGTGCTGAATATAAAGCGATTGTGACAGAACAAGAGAAATTACTCGCATTGCAAGATCAGGAAAGTATGGCGAAAAAATCTGCCAAAGGGGGGACGAAAAAAGAGAAAACCAAATCAAGTGAAGATTACCGCAATGATTGGGATAAATACTACGACGATTTAGTCAATGCCAATGCCACCGCGTGGGAAAAAATCCAATACGCCCAAGATGTGGCAATGCGTGAGCTTGAAAAACACCTCTCTCACGGTGTGGTGACTCAAGAAGAAGCGGAAAAAGCCCGCACGCTGATTGGACAGCAATATGCTAAACAACGCTTAGAGTTAGCGGGGCAATATGCCCCAGAAATTGCTTATCAAAACAAGCTCAAAGAGCAGTTGCAAGATATACAACAACTGGAAAAAGGTGGTGCATTAACCACCGAACAAGCTGCACGGGCACGCCAAAATTTAGGTGCAAAATACTCGCCTTTAATTGCCGCAATGGAAGGGTATCGTCAGAAATTAGCTGAAATTGCAGAACTGGAACAACGTGGCATTATTAACAATAGCCAAGCCAACGAAGCTCGTGCGGATGCTGAATATGAAAAATGGAAAGGCACAGCCGATAAAGCCGACCCAATGAATGGGATTCGTCAAGGTTGGGAAGAATGGGCAAAAACGGCAGGTAATACGATGGAACAAGTGGCGAACATTACCACACAAGCCTTTGACGGAATGGCTGACCAACTCACTAATTTTGTGATGACAGGTAAAGCCGATTTCCGCAGCCTCACCGTTTCTATTTTGTCGGATATTTCCAAGATGATTATTAAGATGATGATCTTAAATGCAGTAAAAGCGGCATTCGGAGGCTTTTCTGGAGGCGGTTTAGTAGGTGGTACAGAAGTTAATGGTAACGCTACTTATGGCATGGGCACGTGGGCCACAGGCGGCTACACAGGCAACGGTAGCAAATATGAACCTGCAGGTATCGTCCACAAAGGCGAATATGTGATTACCAAAGAAGCAACGGCACGGCTTGGACGCGGATTTCTTGACCAACTTAACTACGGCGGTTCAACAGGCTACGCAACGGGGGGATTGGTTGACGGCTCAAGCACTGTGCCAACATTACCGAATAACGCCCAAGCAAGCCAAAATAACACCATCACTATTACCGTAAACGTTGATCAGAATGGCAACACTCACAGCCAAACCGAGGGACAAACCGCTGAAAAAGAGGCAAAACAGCTTGGTAAAACGATTGAAGCAAAAGTATTGGAGGTGTTAGTTAAACAAAAACGAAATGGTAATTTATTAGCGTAATTTGACCGCTTGTCGCTCTTGTTGCAAGCGGTTTTCTTTTGGAGAAAAAATGGAAAACGTTACTTTAGAAATGATACGCGGCGATGATGATGGCTGGACGTTTGAAGTCCTCGAAGAATCACCCACGCTTGAGCTGGCACAATGTCGCTTTGACTTACACATCAAACCCGACAAGGGTAGCATTATCAAACTCTCAAGCGAAACGGGCGAAATCACGACCGAAGGCAACTTGATTCACGTAGTCATCGCACATAGCAAAACCGAAAACGTGACTTGGGAACAAGCACAATGGGATTTGCAATGTATCGACCCACACCAAAAAGTCACTACCCTCGTGGGGGGTGATTTCACGTTAATTCCTGATATTACACGGAGCGAATAATGGAAAAAATCACGATTCGAATTAGAGACAAACCCCAAATCCGAGTGAAATTGGCAGAGCGTAAGCCGATAAAAATTAACATCCATCGGCTAGCGACCACCTCGCCAAACCTTCCACCCTTAAGCGATTTAATCCTGAATTACAAAATAGGACGACTATGACAACACAAAACATTCAACAACTTTTAACTGAGTTTGCTCAATACTTAGGTGAGCAAGATAAAGCCCTTTATCAACAGCTCGAAGCAAAAATCAACCAACTCAAAGCGGATTTACTCGGTGGCGTGTCGGCTGATTTAGATACGTTCAGAGAGTTAGCTGATGAGTTACGTAAGCTGAAAGAAAATGGCAGCTCGGTACCAGAGGCATTAACCACTAAACTGACGGACTTTAAAACCGCTTTAGATGGCATTAGCGAACAAATAGCCGCACTTAACCATGTGGATTTAAAAGCCGCATATCAACGTGGCAGAGCCTAATTTTTTACACAAGGAGAACACTTATGACAACAGAAATGCAAACCCCTTACGAGCTTTTTGCTTACCAAGTGGGACAAGATATGAACGCATTGGAAAATCGTGTGATGGTGTTGGAAAGCAAATCTACTCCAACGATGCCGAAAGTAGAAGTACCTAAAACTCAGCTGATGGCAGTATTTACTGCAACGATTCAACCAGCCTTGCGTGCAGAAGATGAACACAAGGTCAATAGTGGCGAATATGAGCAAGATGATAGCCATATTCTAGGGACGATTCAAGTGTCGGCAAAATATGCTGGCTATCAGTTTTTGATGTTAGACCAAGCTAGTAGCAACCGACCAATGGCTGGCGTAGTGGGTGCAAATGGTGTGATGAGTTTCTATTCACAAACTACGCATGCTCGCAATGTGGTGGTGTTCTTGTATCAGCCAGAGCAAGCAGAAACTTCGGTGTACTTTGATGTGAAGGAAGTGCCGAAAATTAAAGGTGTGATATTAGCCCGTGTTAATGAGGTTTTTGTTGATCAAGGTGCTGATGGAAGAATTTCGTATGTTAAATTAAAAGGCACGAATGCTAACGGTCAGCCTGAGGAACGTTACCTTGAATATGGTCGAGATCAGTTGAAAGTGACGGCATTTGAGGAAGATACAAGAGGAGAACGCCGAGAAGAGGTAATGCTTGATACAGCAAAAGGAATTTCATTCTATGAGGTAACTTACTTTATGGCAGAGGTAGATGACGCTGATCCAAATAACCAAAATGCACCGCAAGGTTACGATTTTGGTATAGATGAGAAGAAAATTCGCTTAGAAATTACGACTAAAGAGGGCTTTGAGCTTTCAAAAGAAGTCGAAAATTTAAAATGGGCGGAAGTTCATCAGCAATAAGTAGTTGTTGAAAACGGGTTGAATATTCAGCCCGTTTGTCTGAATAAAGATGAGTGGTTAAAAAATGAGTTTCGGAAAAAATGGGAGGGTTTCGGAAATGAGATAAATTTAAGGTGTGTAAGTGTTTGATTTTATGAGGAAATTCAGAGTCAATATAATTGTTCTTTATTTTCCTCAAAAATCAGAGTAAAGTTCAAGAATTCGGTTTAAATCTAAACACAACACAGGAAGCATTATGGAACGTTTTCCAAAATCGGACAAACTCGCACAGGTTCGCTACGATATTCGCGGACCGATTCATAAAGAGGCACTTCGCTTAGAAGAAGAAGGCAATAAAATTCTCAAACTTAACATCGGCAACCCCGCGCCGTTTGGTTTTGAAGCACCTGATGAAATTTTGGTGGACGTTATCCGCAATCTCCCAACTGCCCAAGGCTATTGCGATTCAAAAGGGCTATATTCAGCGCGTAAGGCTATCGTGCAGTATTATCAATCAAAAGGTATGCGTGGTATGGACGTGAATGACGTTTATATCGGCAATGGCGTTTCTGAATTGATTACGATGTCTATGCAAGCCTTATTAAATGAAGGTGATGAGATTTTAATTCCAATGCCAGATTACCCATTATGGACGGCGGCGGCAACGCTGGCGGGCGGTAAAGCGGTGCATTATCTTTGCGATGAAGAGAATGAATGGTTCCCAAACATTGAAGATATTAAGGCAAAAATTACGCCAAACACCAAAGGGATTTTGATCATCAACCCGAACAACCCAACAGGGGCGGTGTATAGCCGTGCAATTTTGTTGGAAATTGCGGAATTGGCTCGCCAACATAATTTGATTATTTTTGCCGATGAAATCTACGAAAAAATTCTTTACGATGGTGCGGTGCATCACCACATTGCGGCACTTGCTCCAGATTTACTTACCGTGACTTACAACGGTTTATCTAAAGCCTACCGAGTGGCGGGTTTCCGTCAAGGTTGGATGGTTTTAAATGGGCCGAAAAATCAAGCCAAAGGCTTTATTGAAGGCTTAGATATATTAAGTTCAATGCGTTTGTGTGCGAATACGCCAATGCAGCACGCAATTCAAACAGCATTAGGTGGTTATCAAAGCATTAACGAATTTATCTTACCTGGTGGGCGTTTATTAGAACAACGTAACAAGGCGTGGGAATTATTGGTACAAATCCCTGGGATCTCTTGCGTGAAGCCAAAAGGGGCGATGTATATGTTCCCGAAAATCGACACGGAAATGTATGGTATTAAAGACGATGCCCAGTTTATTTACGATCTACTACAAGCTGAAAAAGTATTGCTTGTTCAAGGTTCGGGCTTTAACTGGCACAAACCAGACCATTTCCGTGTAGTAACCTTGCCTTATGCACATCAATTAGAAGAAGCGATCGGAAGACTTGCAAGATTCTTAAAAACATATAAACAAAGTTAATTTATATTAACTCCATTATTGAAATGTAGGGGCGTGTTGCACACGCCCTTGTTATTCCGTAGATATTTTAGGGCGTGTGCAACACGTCCCTACACCAGAGTAACTAAGTTGCTATCTTATTATGTTAAAAGGCATTCTTTTCTCACTAACAGCTTCTGTTTTATTTGGCTGTTTATATTATTTAGCTATTCATTTAAGACCATTGGCAGGCGAAAGCGTTTTTGGCTTGAGAATGGTTTTAACCTTACCTTGTTTATTTCTTGCCTTATTTATTTTTAGAAAACACCACGAGTTTGTTCTATTTGTCAAACGAGTCAAACAAGAGCCAAAATTATTATTGGTAATATTAACCACCGCTGCTATTGTGGGTGGACAAATGTGGCTATTTTTATGGGCACCGAATAGCGGAAAAGCGATTGAAGTTTCAATGGGTTATTTATTGATGCCAATTGTAATGGTTGCATTTGGGAAAATAATTTATAAAGAACCGCTTTCTAGAAATAAATGGCTCGCTATTATTTTTGCTTATATTGGTGTAGTTAGCAATATTATTTTGGCGGGCAAGCTCTCTTTAGAAAGTGTTTTTATTTGTACGGGTTATCCTATCTATTTTTATTTACGCAGAAGATTTGATATTAGTCATTTACATAGTTTTGTCTTTGAAATTGCGTTTTTAATTCCAATTGCCATCTATTTTATTTCACAAATCAATATGCCTGAGGTTAAATTAGTCAATCCACATATCTATATTTTTATCGCCTTATTAGGCATTGTGAGTGGTGCTGCATTAATTTGTTATACAATGGCAAGCACAATTTTGCCGTTTAATTTACTTGGATTGTTAGGCTATGTTGAACCTTGTGTGATGTTGTTGATTTCATTTTTAATTGGTGAAACATTAAGCCCTGATTCTTATATTTTAATGGTTTGTTTATTGATTGCGATTTTATTGTTGGTGCTTGATGGTATTCAAGCCTTCCGTCGCAGCCATCGTAAACAAAAAGTGAAGGTTGCATAATGTTAAAAGGGATTATTTGTTGCATTACTGCCAATTTCTTATTTGGTTTGGGCTATTATTTTGCCATTTTATTACGCCCTTTAAATGGTGAAAGTATGTTTGGCTTTCGCATTGTGGTATTAGCACCTTTTATTTTATTAGCGGTATTACTCTTTAACCAAACCCCGAAATTTAAACAACTTTGGCAAAAGATTAAACAAAATCCACCGCTTGTATTTATTCTCTTTTTATTAGCGGCGAATACAGGCGTGCAACTTTGGCTATTTTTATGGGCGCCGAATAATGGACAAGCAATTCCTGTTTCAATCGGTTATTTATTATTGCCTATTGTGGCGGTTGCATTAGGGAAACTCGTCTTTAAAGAACATTTTACCCGCTTGAAATGGTTTTCTTTGTGCTTTGCGATTCTTGGTGTCGGTACTAACATTATTCTGACAGGCACTTTTTCTTGGGCAACCATCATTGCAGGTATTGGTTACCCTGTTTACATTACGCTACGTCGTTATTTTGAGATTAATAACCTTGCCACTTTCTTTGTGGAATTATTATTAGTGATGCCTTTTGCACTTTATTTTATTTCTCAAACAGAAATGCAGCCTATTTTATCGGAAAATGCCTACATTTATTATTTCTTGGCGTTATTTGGTCTGGTGAATGGTGCCGCTTTTATTTTATATATCGCCTCAAGTAATTTATTACCTGTAAATGTATTAGGTTTACTCGGCTATATGGAACCACTTGTAATGCTAGTTGTTTCCTTTATGATCGGTGAAGTGCTAGATTCAAAATCGTATATTTTAATGATATGCTTAGCCATCTCAATTATATTATTAACGATTGATAATTTTAGAAAAGTAAAAAGAGGAAGAAAATGAGTGACATTGTAAATTACTGGGGCTTTTTGACCGCTTGTATTTTATTAAACCTCACACCAGGTTCAGATACCATTTATATTATTACCCGTACCATTGCTGAAGGGAAAAAATCAGGCATTGTATCGGCACTTGGTATTCAAACAGGAATGTTGTTCCACGTTTTAGCCGTTTCGCTTGGTTTAGCAGGGATCGTTGCCCATTCGCGGATGCTTTTTGCCGTATTAAAATATGCAGGTGCTGCGTATTTGCTTTATTTAGGCATCAAAATGTGGCGTGAACCTTTGGCATTGAATAAGCCCGATTTAGATAAATTGCCCCTAGGCAAAATTTATCGTCAAGGTGTGATTACCAATGTGCTAAACCCGAAAGTGGTACTATTTTTCCTCGCCTTATTACCGCAATTTGTTACCAGCAATTTAGAAAATACCTTCTTACCTTTCTTATTGCTCGGTTTAACTTTACTCGGCACCAGCACCATTTGGTGTATCGTGCTAGTTATTGCCGCCTCACCGTTAGGAAATGTATTGCGGAATAACCAAACCATCGGCAACTGGTTAAATAGAATTTGTGGTACGATTTTCATCGGTTTAGCAATGAAAATTGGATTAGACTCAAAATAACAGATAAAAAAAACCTCGCCAATGCGAGGTTTTTCTTTTAATCGATTACAAAATCTCTTTCGCTTTCGCGACTACGTTTTCAACCGTGAAACCGAAGAGTTTGAACAATTCGCCTGCTGGTGCAGATTCACCGAAGCTGTTCATACCTACGATACAGCCTTCAAAGCCTACATATTTATACCAGAAATCTGACAATTGAGCTTCGATCGCTACACGTTTAGTTACTGAACTTGGTAATACCGATTCACGATATGCTGCATCTTGTTTGTCAAATACGTTCGTGCTTGGCATTGAAACCACACGTACTTTTTTGCCTTCAGCTTCTAACGTTTCTGCTGCTTTCACCGCTAATTCCACTTCAGAACCTGTTGCAATCAAGATTAAATCTGGTGTACCAGCTGCATCTTTCAATACATAACCACCACGAGCAACATTTGCTAATTGCTCCGCTGTACGCTCTTGTTGTTGTAAATTTTGGCGAGTAAAGATTAACGCACTTGGACCATCTTTACGCTCAATCGCCGCTTTCCACGCGATCGCAGATTCTACTTGGTCTGCAGGACGCCACGTTTCAAGATTTGGAATGTAACGTAATGCAGCGGTTTGTTCAACTGGTTGGTGAGTTGGACCATCTTCACCCAAACCAATTGAATCGTGGGTGTAAACGAACAATATGCGTTGTTTCATTAATGCCGCCATACGCACCGCGTTATGTGCATATTCGTAGAACATTAAGAAAGTTGCACCGTAAGGAATAAATCCACCGTGTAATGCAATACCGTTCATAATGGCTGACATACCGAATTCACGTACACCATAATTGATGTAGTTGCCATCAACATTATGATCTGCACGGATTGGTTTAGAGCCAGACCATAAAGTTAAGTTAGAGCTTGCTAAGTCTGCAGAACCACCTAAGAATTCTGGTAACACGTGAGCATAGGCTTCAATCGCATTTTGTGATGCTTTACGGCTTGCGATGTTTGCAGGATTTGCTTGTAATTTTTCGATAAATGCTTGGCTTTCTTCCGCCCAGTTTGCAGGTAATTCTGCATTTATGCGACGAGTAAATTCTGCCGCTAATTCTGGGTAAGCGGTTGAATATGCTGCAAATTTTGCATCCCATTCTGTTTCACACTCTGCACCTTTTGCTTTTGCATCCCACTCTGCATAAATATCTGCAGGAATTTCAAATGGTGCGTAATCCCAATGTAAGAATTCACGTGCAGCTTTAATTTCTGCTTCGCCTAATGGTGCACCGTGACAGTCGTGAGAGTTGCATTTATTTGGTGAACCGTAACCAATAATCGTTTTACAGATAATTAAAGTTGGGCGTTCTTTTTCTGCTTGTGCATTTTCAATCGCAATTTTAATTTGCTCAGAATCGTGACCGTCTACATTACGAATCACTTGCCAGCCGTAAGCTTCGAAACGTAAAGCGGTATCATCAGTAAACCAACCATCAACGTGACCATCAATAGAGATGTTGTTGTCATCGTAAAATGCGATAAGTTTACCTAAGCCTAAAGTCCCTGCTAATGATGCCGCTTCGTGTGAAATACCTTCCATTAAACAGCCATCACCTAAGAATGCGTAGGTGTAGTGGTTTACAATTTCGTGACCTTCGCGGTTAAATTGTGCCGCTAAAGTTTTTTCTGCGATCGCCATCCCCACTGCGTTCGTAATCCCTTGACCAAGTGGACCTGTAGTGGTTTCAACACCTGGGGCATAGCCATATTCAGGGTGACCTGGAGTTTTAGAGTGTAACTGACGGAATTGTTTTAAATCTTCAATTGAAAGATCGTAGCCTGTTAGATGTAAAAGGCTATAAATCAACATTGAGCCGTGACCATTTGACAGCACAAAGCGGTCGCGATCAGCCCATTTCGGGTTATTTGGGTTATGTTTTAAAAAATCACGCCATAATACTTCAGCGATGTCTGCCATTCCCATTGGGGCACCAGGGTGACCAGAATTTGCTTTTTGGACGGCGTCCATACTTAAAAAACGAATTGCATTTGCTAAAACTTTACGCTCTGCCATCGTCATTCTCCCGTTCATTTGATTAAAATAAGATTGTTTTTGATTGCACGTGATTGTAATCAAGTTTATTTTAAAACTCAAAAAAATCATCTATTTTTTGTGATCTACTTCACATAAAATCTGCATAAAATAGCGGTTGATCTTCGCACAACTTTCACTTAGAATACGCACTCTTTTAGGCGTTAGGCATAAGCTTAACATATTATCAATCACATATGGTACTTATCAGCGGTTCAATTAAAGAAATAGTTGAAACAAGATAAGCAGCGATATGGCTTCTTATGAGGTTCTTCCATGAAAAAAGGTATTCACCCAGAATATACAGAAATTACTGCAACTTGTTCATGCGGTAACGTAATCAAAACTCGCTCAACAGTGGGTAAAAACTTAAACTTAGACGTTTGCGGCAACTGCCACCCATTCTATACTGGTAAACAACGTGTTGTTGATACTGGTGGTCGTGTTGAACGCTTTAACAAACGTTTCAGCATCCCAAGCACAAAATAATTTGATTTGTGTAAAAAAGAACCTCGCATTTGCGAGGTTTTTTATTATAAAAAAGGAATAAAATTAACGAATATTTTGTTTTATTTTCTGATTTAAATAAAATGTAAGTAATGCAATTATGTGCTAACATTCACTTGTATCTAACAGTATTTTTGTAAAAGGAGTCATATGGAAAGTAAGAAAATTTTATTAGCACTTTCTTCTGTGCATGGTATCTCAGAATTAATTGAAGAAAATTTACAATATTATGGTTTTGATGTTATCAATATTTCTAGAAATGATAAAGATACTGATAAATTCCGTTACCCTTCTTTTTATGCACATTTACAGGTAAAAATTAGAAAATTATTATTTAAAGATAAAAATGCTAAGAGAGAATTACAATCTAGGTTATTATTAGATGAATTAAAATGCATATCTTCAAATATAGATAAATTTGATTATTCTTTATTCTTTTTAGCACAGTGTTATTCATTAACATTTTTAGATTATGTTAAAGAAAAAACAAAAAATGGAATAATGGTAAATTATCAATGGGATGGTATGGATAGATTTCCCTCTATTCTTGAAAGAGTACATTATTTTGATCGATTTTTTGCATTTGATCCACACGATATAAAAAAATATCATGCATTACCTACAACCAGCTTTTATTTTGATTTTGATCTAAAAAAATTACCTATAGAATATGATTTTTATTATCTAGGAGCTCATAGAGACGACAGATCAGAAATATTAATTTCATTTGCTAATTTCGCGAAATCTATGGGGTGGATTGTCAACATTAATATAGCTTTACCAGTTAGAAGAAATAATATTGCTAAACTTTATCCTGAAAATATTAATTTATTAAAACCTAATGAGGTGAAGGATTTCAAAGAGAATTTATTGGCATCAAGAAAAGCTAAGGTATTATTAGATTTTGTTATTAGTGAGCATAATGGCTTATCGTTAAGAACCTTTGAAGCGTTAGGTTATGATAAAAAATTAATTACAACAAATAAAGAAATCATTAAGTATGATTTTTATCATCCAAATAATATATTTATTCTGGATAACAACTTTGATGATATTCCAGAGTTCTTAGATAAGCCATATCACCACATAGATCCAAAGATAAAAGAAAAATATAGTTTCGGAAACTGGATTAAGTATGTATTAAACATTGAGCCACATCAACCTATTTTATTACCTAGAGAATAATATGAGCATTAAATCAAGTTTAAGAACGTTTAGATTAAAGATTGGTAAGCAAATTTTAGATAGAAAAACACCGCTTACTAATATCCCATCTATTCCCAAAAGTATTCTCTTTCTGCGTCACGATGGAAAAATTGGGGATTATGTTGTTAACTCATTTGTTTTTAGAGAAATCAAAAAGGAATCTCCACAGACAAAAATTGGTGTAGTTTGTTCAAAGAAAAATGCTTATCTTTTTGAAAATAATCCTTATATTGATGAACTTTATTTTGTTAAAACAAAAGATATTAAAGATTATATCCGTTGTGGTAAACAACTTTCAAAAGAACAGTATGATTTATTAATTGATCCGACTGTCACTTTACGCAACCGAGATCTACTCTTTTTACGTATGATAAATGCGAAAAATTATATTGGTTATCAAAAAGAGCATTATCAATTATTTAATTTTAATATCCCTGCTCAGGAAATACATTTTTCTGAAGTTTATAAGCAAGCTCTCGAATTGGTTGGTTTTAACCAAATTTCGACCGCTTACGATGTGCCTTATACGGAAAAAGCAAAACAAGCAATTCAACATTTTTTAGCCGAAAATCATTTAGAATCATACATAGCAGTGAATTTTTTCGGAGCGGGTTCTGCTAGAAGATTTAATTATAAATCAATGAAAAGCTTGTTAGATTATCTAACAAATAACACAATGAATATTGTGTTATTAACGTTTCCTGAAGTAACTGAAAAATTAAAAACGATTGCAAAAGAATATAAGAATGTCTTTATTTATGAAAAGACAGAAACCGTTTTTGACACAATAGAATTGATTAGAAATGCAGCTTTAGTGATTTCTCCAGACACCGCTATTGTGCATATAGCCGCAGGCTTTAATAAACCGCTTATTGCTTTTTATAGCCAAGATCAAGAAAATTTTTATCATTGGCAACCGAATAATAAAGCAGAAACACATATTCTGCGTTTTAATAAAAGTGTCAACGACTTAGATTTTTCAGACATTAAATCTGAATGGTTAAAATAAAATGGACTTCCAATCCCTTAAACTTTTTTTAGATCTCGCTCAAACACGTAGTTTTATTCGCACAGCAGAAAAAAACTATATGAGTGCCTCAACCCTAACTCGCCATATTCAGCGAATGGAAGAAGAGATCGAACAGCCACTTTTAGTACGCGATAACCGACAAGTTCACCTAACAGAAGCGGGCGAAAAATTCTTAGAATTTGCAAAACAGGGTTGGGCAGATTGGCAAGCGATGAAAAATCAACTTTCGCCAAATCAAGGGGAATTAGAGGGGGAATTGCGGCTTTTCTGCTCGGTCACTGCGGCTTACAGCCATTTACCCAGCATTTTGGAAAAATTTCGCCAGCGTTATCCGAAGGTTGAAATTAAACTTATTACAGGTGATCCTGCTCACGCAGTGGATGCTGTTCATTCGTTAGAAGCCGATATTTCTTTGGCGGGTAAACCTGATAATTTGCCAAACAATGTAAAATTTTTGCATATTGATGACATCACGCTCTCGCTCATTATTCCTCGCGTGGCGTGTTCAGCAACGCAATTATTACAGCAAGATCCCATTGATTGGCAAAATATGCCGTTTATTTTGCCGATTGAAGGACCTGCTCGTAAGCGAATTGAAGCGTGGTTTAAATCGCAAAAAATCAAAGAACCTAAAATTTATGCCACCGTTGCAGGACACGAGGCAATCGTGCCAATGGTGGCATTAGGTTGCGGGGTAGCTCTTTTGCCTGATGTCGTTATCAAGCACAGCCCTGTGGCAAATCAAGTCTCTTATTTAAACTTAAATCGCCCGATTGAACCTTTTGAATTAGGCATTTGCGTACAACACAAACGCCTACAAGAGCCGATTATTCAAGCCTTTTGGGCATTATTTAGCGTTAATACTATTTAACGTTTTTCTTCGCCCACTCTAAGAAACGTTTTTGCGTTTCTTTATCTGCTTTAGAGAAGAGTAATTGCAATTGCTCTTCTTTCACATTTTTGGTTTCGACCACAATTTGACCTTTTGCTTCAAAAGTGGCATTTACAAATGCAGGCACAGCCGCAACGCCTTTTCCTGCATTATATTTAGCAAGATTATCTTCGATGCGGCTATTTGGGGCAAAACCATCGCCTTTTAAGTTATCTTGTTTATAAGCAATCTCTTTTCCTGATGCTGTGGTAAGCGTAAAGGTTGGATTCGCTTTAAATTTATTCACTTCATAAGCGTTACGGAAAGGTGGTACGCTTAATGTCATATCTTCGTTTGAACCTTCAAAAGTAAGCACAATCGGATCAAGCGAAAAATATTTACCATCCACAATATCGCCCACACTCACAACTACTTGGTGTGTTTTCGTATCGTTAATTTGAAGATCTGCCCAACGTTTTACCGATTGACCATCAAATGCTAAAAATTCGATAGTATCAGGTGTTTTTAAAGTGCCTGCAGTTGCGATTGAAGTTGCCATTAAAGCAGCGGTTGTCATAACAAATTTTGCTAGTTTCATTACATTTCCTTAAATTAGCTAGGTTCAAAAAAGTTAATGCTTATGCTATGCTAAATTACAGAAAATAGAAATAAATTTATTATCAAAGCGTTATTTTTGTGGGAAAATCACGCTAATTTTTTAAACAGGAATTGTTATGAGTGATGAACATCAGAGCTTAAGCTCAACGGAAAAAACAGAAAAGAAAAATTTAATTCAATCTCTTTTAGGCATTTTTCAAACTGAGCCTAAAAATCGAGAAGATTTGGTGGAAGTAATTCGAGATTCAGCTGAAAACGAACTTATTGATAGCGACACAAAAGAGATGATCGAAGGCGTAATGGAAATTTCCGAACTTCGCGTCCGTGATATTATGATTCCTCGCCCTCAAATTGTGTCAATCGACTCAAAACTTCCGCTTGAAGCCTGTGTTGATACGATTATTGAATCGGCTCACTCACGTTTTCCAGTCATTTTAGACGATGGAAAAGATAGTATTCTGGGTATTTTACTTGCCAAAGATTTGCTGAAATATCTACGTTCCGATGCCGAAGCCTTTGAAATGGCAGATATTCTTCGTCCTGCAGTCATTGTGCCAGAAAGCAAACGTGTAGATAGAATGCTTAAAGAGTTCCGTTCCGAACGTTTCCATATGGCTCTGGTGGTGGACGAATTTGGGGCGATGTCTGGCTTAGTTACCATTGAAGATATTTTGGAACAAATTGTGGGCGATATTGAAGATGAATTCGATGAGGAAGAAGTCGAGCCAATCCGCCAACTTTCTCGCCATACTTATGCGGTTTCAGCCTTAACCGATATTGAGAAATTTAACGAATTTTTCGCAACTGAATTTACCGATGAAGAGGTGGATACATTTGGTGGTATTGTGATGCAAGCATTTGGGCATCTTCCACAACGAGGCGAACAGATTGAACTAGAGCAAATTCACGTGAAAGTCACATCTGCCGATAGCCGCCGCTTAATCCAACTTCGTGTCACTGTTTCCGATGAACAACTTGCTTTGATGGAAGCTCGTAAAACAGAAAGTGAAGAGTAAATATATAACCTTCTCCCCTTGAGGGAGAGTGATAATTTCACTTCGTTCAGAAGTGAAATTCGGGAGAGGGGGAATCGGTTATATTTAACCACTCATTTACAAAATGTAATATCGTTTCCCCCTCTCTCCCTCAAGGGGAGAGAGTTCTTCTTTAACTTAAAATGAATTCTATATTTTCTTCTTTTAATAGAAGATTGTTTTTATCTTTCTTACTATTACTTTATGCCAAACTTCGTAAAAAATCCTTCATTTTTCACCGCTTGTCTAATCAGCCTTATATTAGGTGGCATTGGCACGCTTGCTTTTGCTCCCTTTGACTTCTGGGTTGTCGCCTTTATTTCTGCTTTTGGTTTAATTTGGGCGGCAACATTACCCACACGCAAAACCGCTCTTTGGGCAACTTTAGCTTGGTCAATTGGCTACTTTGGGATTGGGGTAAGCTGGATTCACGTGAGTATGATTCAGTTCGGTGGCGTGCCTTTAATTGTCAGCTATCTCGCTGTTTTCTTATTGGCTTGTTATCTCGCATTATATAACCTACTTTTCGCGTGGGGAATTCACCAATTTAAGCTACAAAATCCTTTCGTATTGGCAAGCCTATTTACTCTTACGGAATATTTACGCGGCGTGGTCTTCACTGGCTTTCCTTGGCTACAATTAGGATACAGCCAGATTGACAGTCCATTTGCGAATATTGCCCCAATTTTGGGGGTAGAAGGTATCACGTTCTTCGTCATTTCGGTGGCAGTTTACTTAGTGAAATTCGTTCAGCAAGACAAGTTAGAAATTAAACCGCTTGCGACCTTTGTGTTAATCCTAGCGGTAGGATTTGCGACAAAATTTACCGATTTTTCGCAAAAAGATGAGCAAAAATCACCGCTTACAATCAGTCTTGTACAAGGCAATATTGAACAAAAAATGAAATGGGACCCTACTCATTTTAACTATTCGGTGCAGACTTATTCGGATTTAATCCGCCCATTGCTAGGGCAAAGTGATGTGATTATTCTGCCTGAATCCGCAATTCCTGCTCTTGAAAATCAGATTACGCCATTGCTTGAGGCAATGCAAAATGCCAGCCAGCAGAGCCAAAGCGAGATTATTATTGGCACACTCTTTCAAGATCAAAAAAATGAATTATTCAACTCAGCATTATTGTTGAATGAACACCCTTACAATGCGGAGCAGGCAAGCCGTTACAAAAAACACCATCTTGTACCCTTTGGCGAATATGTCCCATTTGGTTCGCTGCTTGACTGGATGCGGGAAGTATTTGTTTTACCGATAAATTTATCTCAAGGGGATTTTATTCAGCCTGCATTGCAAGCGAAAAATACTCGTTTTAATCTTGCGATTTGCTACGAGATTATTTTTGGCGATCAGGTACAACAAAACCAAAAAGCCCATAATGCCGATTATCTTTTAACTATTACGAATGATGCGTGGTTTGGGACTTCAAGCGGTCCTTGGCAACATTTCCAAATGGCAAGAATGAGAGCGTTAGAACTGGGTAAACCGCTGTTGCGTGCAGCAAATACGGGAATTACGGCTATCGTTGATGAGAATGGAAAGGTAAACCAGCAACTCCCACAATTCGAAAAAGGTGTACTGACCGCTCAAGTTTCGCCAACGATTAGCAAAACGCCATTCAGCCTTTGGGGCAACAGCGTGCTTTATAGCTTAAGTGCGTTAATTGTGGCGTTGGCGGTAATAAGAAGGAAGCAACGTTAATAAAAAAGTGGGAATTTTCTCCCACTTTTTTATTATTTAAATATTTATTTCACTTCACGAATCATAATTTCAGACGGAATTACCTGACCTTGCCAATATAATTCTGAAGCAACTTTACCCGCCAATTGAATATACGCTTGGCTGATTTCGTGTTCTGGGGCGGCTTCCACCGTTGGCATACCGTTATCTAAATCTTGGCGTAAACGAATGTGCAACGGCATCTGTCCTAACACTTGTGTGCCATAGCGTTTCGCAATTTTTTCTGCCCCACCTGTACCAAAAATGTCTTCGTGATGTCCGCAATTTTGGCAGATATGCACGCTCATATTTTCAATAATGCCAAGTACTGGCACAGACACCTTTTGGAACATTGAAATCCCTTTAATCGCATCCAGTAATGCAATGTCTTGAGGAGTGGTAACCACAACCGCACCTGTTACAGGAATTTGCTGGGAAAGCGTCAATTGAATATCGCCCGTGCCTGGCGGCATATCGATGACTAAATAATCCAACTCATTCCACCAAGTTTCGTTTAATAGCTGGCTCAATGCACTGCTTGCCATTGGTCCACGCCAAATAGTCGCATTATCTTCCGCCATTAAATAGCCAATAGAATTTGACTGAATCCCATAGGTTTCAATTGGCGTAATGTGTTTATTGTCTGGCGAAGTTGGACGCTGATCTTTCGCTCCCAACATATGTGGGATAGAAGGCCCGTAAATATCCGCATCTAAAATACCGACTCTTGCCCCTTGAGCTTTTAAGGCAAGCGCAAGGTTTACTGATGTTGTTGATTTACCTACACCGCCTTTACCTGAAGTAACCGCGATAATATTTTTAACGCCATTGACCGCAGGATGATGGTTTGCTCGTTTTAGTGTGGCAATGTTGTAATGTAAAATCCATTTGATTTCGGTTGCACCTGTAATCTCTTTTAATTTCGCCTCTGTGGCTTGTTTAAGTGCTCCAAAACCGCTATTCCACGCAAATGGCATTACCAATTCAAGGCGTAAAATGCCTGCCCCCAGTTCGGCTTTTTTGAGAGCATTTAAGCTAATCAGATCTTTTTTCAAGGTTTCGTGCGTGAAATTTTGTAGCACGAATTTAATCTCGCTAAGTTGCTGTTCTGTTAATTGGTTCATAATCATCCTTATTGATTGAGGTAATCACTATAAATTAGGCTGATTGATAAATAAAATCAATCCCTAGAAAGAGGAGAAATGGTTCGGCTCTCTTCGTAAAGCGGTAAAATCGCAATGTCTTGCTCTAATATTTCAACTATTTCTTGCATTAGCTCATTGCGTTTTTTCGTGTTTAATTTTTTATTGCGTAATTTTGTTAAAAGTTTATCCACTTTAGGGTTGCTATAGCCATTGATGTTCTCTGGGCTTTTTGATTCAAATCGCCATAAAAACTGTGCGGGTTCTGGCTTTTCGACACATTGTTCTGCCCGAATTAAATGGTAGCTACCTTTCTGTTTGATTGCATTTAATTCCGATTTTTTAACCGCTTGAGCATTCACGCGAATCAAATCCGATTGAGCTAACGCTCGCATTATTTGGCGAGCAATGGCATTCTGCGTTTTCTGATTTTCATACACAATTTTTAACCGTAACGGATTTTTCGGGGTAATGCCATTTTGGTTGAGCAGTTGCTCAACGATAATCGGCGACCAATGACTTTCGCTCTCAAACTGCAACGCTTTCGGCAAAATATGATGGTTAATTTCGCCTTTTTCCGATTTAATTCGATTGGCAAAAACCATCGTTTTGATCGCACGACGAATATCGGGCTTTTTCAACAACGGATCATTGAAATTGAAATCATAGAAATAGGTGCAAAGTTGAGTATGAGGTTCATCTCTTTTAAGATCTGTTTTTGCATAGCTCGGCAATACCACGCTAAAACAAGCGGTCAACATTGCAAGATTTTTTGCAAATTTAACCGCTTGTTGTGAAAGAAAAGAGAACGCCATACAAATGCCTGAGTGAATTTATAAACTATTGCTATTATACGCTAATTTAGGCTGATAAAAAAGGCGAGGAATTTCTCGCCTTTTCTCATAATATAATTTAATTATTTTTTCTTCTCTGGGAAAATTAAAGACGCAATCACGCCAATAAATAAAACACCTAAAACAATAAATAGGCTCGCATTTGGAGAAATATGGAATCCTGTATCGAATACCGCGTGGTTCCACGCTTGAATTCCCATTTTAATTCCGATAAAGAATAATAGTGCGATAACTGCTTTTTCTAAATGAACTAAATATTTAGTTAATGCGGCTAAAATAAAATATAAGCTACGTAAACCTAAAATAGCAAAAATCATTGCGGCATAAACTAATAATGGCTCTTGGGTTACAGCAATAACGGCTGGCACAGAGTCAAATGCAAAAGCGACATCAGAGGTTTCAATTGCGATTAAGCATAAAAATGCTGGAGTGGCGTAGCGTAAGCCTTTACGGGTGACATTCGCCAATTCTTCAGCTTTCAATTCAGCGTGTTTTACAAAGAATTTTTCACCGTGCAATTTAGGTAAAACAGGCATCATTTTGCCGATCCAACGTACGCTCCAATGGTCGGTATAATCTTCGATTTCTTCTTCCGCTTCGTCTTTTGAAGTCAACATTTTCCAGCCGCTCCATAATACGAAGAGGGCAAAAACAAAGCCTACCCAAGGGCTTGCAGCAAATAAACCTGTGCCAATGACCACGAAAATAGCACGGAAGACTAAGGCACCTAAAATTCCCCAATATAAGATACGGTGTTGTAATTTGCCTGTAATGCCAAAAGAAGCAAAAATCGCTACAAAGACCATTAAATTATCAATGGATAAACTTTTTTCTAAAACATAACCTGCTAAATATAAATCTGCCCAAGCAGCATCAAAACGAATATATAAATAAGCATAAAATGCTAAAGCTAATGAAATCCAAAACAGAGACCAGATTGCCGCATTTTTTACCGTAATTTCTTCGCTATTTTTATGGGCAACTAAATCCATATAAATAGAAAAAAGAATAACACCAAAAAAGACAATAATTGTTTCTAAAGGAAACCCAAAATGTGCCATATTACCTACTAAAATAAAAATTAAACTAAATGATCAACATTATTAAATTCGATCAATTTCACATTACCATTCTCAACTTGAGCAATATTGATTGCTGTGTTCATCACGAATTTATGTTTTTCTTCATCACGACATTCCGACCAATGTAGCCCTTTTAACACTGCGGTTAATACGGTTAAGGTCATTCCGTGAGCGACGATCAACACATTCTCATCATCTTTATGTAATTGTGCAATTTGGTTAAAGACTTTAAACGCACGTTGATAAAGCTGCTCGTAAGTTTCCCCACCATTTTCGACCGCTTTATATTCCGCAGGTGTTTTTTTCATTACCCAATATTCATCGTTGTCGTATAAATCGACCGACTTTGTACCTTCCCACGTGCCGAAATCAAATTCATTCAAGCCCAAATGATGAAAGTGCGGAATATCTTGCGTGTTGTTTTCTGCCAAAATGTAATTTGCCGTATCTTGAGCACGTTTTTGCATACTCGAATAAGCCGCAGCAAATTTCACATTTTTTAAAGCTTGCCCTGCTTTTTTTGCCCCTTCGATACCTTCTTCAACGAGCAGTGAATCGCCCGAGCCTTGCAAACGCCCCTCAATGTTCCACACCGTTTTGCCGTGTCGAATCAAATAAATATTTAGTGCCATCCCTATTTCCTTTAAAATAGTTAAAAATAAGGGAGCAGTATAACATATGAAACCAGATTTTACTCTCTGCTTGCAGCATCAGGATTTCGTTATTATCCACAAACCTGCGGGCGTGAGCGTCCATAAAGATCAACAAGCGGTCGGATTTACCGAAAGGATTGCAAAACAACTTGGTGTTGAACAAGTTTGGCTGGTGCATCGGTTGGATAAAATTACCTCAGGCTTATTGATTTTAGCCTTGAACAAAGCGGCAGCAGCGAATTTTTACCAGCTTTTTGAACAGCACAAAATCCAGAAAACGTATTGGGCAATCAGCGATAAGAAGCCGAAAAAGAAACAGGGCAAAATTGTGGGCGATATGCAGAAATCACGAAATGGAGCCTGGAAACTCTGCCACAGCAAGGAAAATCCTGCGATTACCAAATTTACCTCCCATTCCATTGAGCCGCCACTTCGTCACTTTATTTTGCAGCCGAAAACGGGCAAAACGCATCAGTTACGAGTGGCGATGAAAAGTTTAGGCAGCCCGATTCTGGGCGATACGCTTTATTCTGGCTCAGAGGCAGATCGTGTTTATTTGCACGCTTATCAGCTCGAATTTGAGTATCAAGGCGAGTATTTTTGTGTAAACGCTCTGCCTGAAAGCGGTCAACTTTGGCAAAAAGTTTGCAATACGGCAAGCGAGAAATAGGATATAATTCATCCATATTTTTAACAAATGAGGCAATTATGGGCTTATTTGAAGCTGTTTTAATTATTATTTTACTGATTTTAATTAGTGCGGTGATTTCATCGGCAGAAATTTCACTTGCTGGGGCAAGAAAACTAAAATTACAGGCAATGGCGAATGAGGGTGATACTCGAGCCGAGAAAGTAATGAAACTGCAGGAACAACCTGGTCGATTTATTACCGTCGTACAAATTGGTTTAAATATGGTGGCAATTCTGGGCGGTGTAGTAGGTGAAAGTGCGATTAACCCGTATTTTAGCCAACTTTTCCGCCAATACACCGACGCAAGCTGGGTTGATTCTGCCGCTTCTTGGACAGCGTTTTTACTCGTGACCTCCTCTTTCGTATTATTGGCGGACTTAATGCCGAAACGCGTTGCGATGACTTACCCTGAAAAAATGGCGGTTCGCACCATCGGCATTATGACCTTCGCGATTTTCTTGTTTAAACCGATTGTGATGTTTTTCGATTGGATTGCGAACTCACTGTTCCGTCTGTTCGGTGTTTCAACCGTCCGCCAAGAAAATATGACCACCGAAGATATTGTGGCGGTGGTAGATGCTGGGGCGAAGGCTGGCGTGTTAAATACACACGAGCATTATTTGATTGAAAATGTGTTCGAAATGCAAGAACGTCGCGTAACTTCCACGATGACCACGCGTGAAAATATCATTTTCCTTGATCGTACCGACAATAAAGAGCAAGTTTTAACCACATTGGGCGAAGATCCTCATTCCAAAATACTAATTTGCGATAATGGGCTAGATAAAATCTTGGGTTACGTGGAATCACACAATTTGCTCACGCAATATTTGAAATATGAAAACGTTTCTTTAACCGATCAACGTTTGTTGCGTAAACCAATTTTTATTCCTGATACGCTTTCGCTTTATGAAGTGTTGGAATTGTTTAAATCCGCAGGCGAAGATTTTGCCGTTATCGTAAATGAATATGCCTTAGTGGTGGGTATTATTACGCTTAATGACGTGATGAGCATTGTGATGGGCGAATTGGTTTCAACGGAAGAGGAGCAGATTGTCCGTCGTGATGAAGACTCTTGGCTGATTGATGGGGCAACACCGCTTGAAGATGTGATGCGAGCATTGGAAATCGAGGAATTCCCTCACGCTGAAAATTACGAAACCATCGGTGGATTTATGATGTATATGCTGCGTAAAATCCCGAAAAAGACCGATTTTGTGCTTTATGATCAATATAAATTTGAAATTATTGATACCGAGAATTTCAAAATCGATCAGCTGATGGTGTCCTTCCGTAAAGATCTTAAAGCGGAATAGTAGTGATATTATATACAGTTTGTGTTAGACTACGTTTACTGTATAAAACATCACGCATATTCACCATATCCTTTCGAGCCTGATTTTCGAAATATGGGATTTTACTCTCTCCCCTTGAGGGAGAGAGACAGACAAAAATTGCGTCAGGCAATTTTTGTCAGAGAGAGGGGGTAACGATAGCTATTTTGCAAATAAGAAGTAAAAAATTACCGCTTCCCCCTCTCCCGAATTTCGTTTCTGAACGAAACGAAATTATCCCTCTCCCTCAAGGGGCGAGGGTTATATTTATCAATAACTTGGAAAAAAATATGATCGGTCGATTACACGGCAAAATTATTGAAAAACAACCGCCAGAAATGGTGTTGGATGTTCAAGGCGTTGGCTATGAATTACTCCTGCCAATGGCCAGTTTCTACGATTTACCTCAACTGGGTGAAGAAACAACAATTTTTACTCATTTAGTGATTCGCGAAGATGCTCATCTTCTGTTTGGCTTTGCTCAAAAGCAAGATAGAACGCTCTTCCGAGAGTTAATCAAAACCAACGGTGTAGGTCCAAAACTTGCTCTTACGATTTTATCTGCGATGTCCGTTTCACAATTTGCAACGGCAGTTGAAAACGAAGAATTGGCAAAATTAACCAAAATTCCAGGTATTGGACGCAAAACAGCAGAGCGTTTATTGGTTGAACTAAAAGGTAAATTCAAAGGCATTGCTCAAGCAGATTTCTTTGTGGAACAATCGCACGATCAAATCGTGGCAAGCACGCAAGCGGATCCTGCTGATGAAGCCCGCGATGCGTTAATTGCATTGGGTTACAAACCTGCAGATGCAGAAAAAATGATTAAGAAAGTGAATAAATCAGGTGCGACAAGCGAGCAATTGATTCGTGAAGCACTGAAAAACTCACTTTAACCTACTCAATAAACTAACGATAACAGAATGATTGAAGCCGATAGAATTATAAGTGCCTCGCCGAAAAAAGAAGAGGAAGTGATTGACCGAGCCATTCGCCCAAAGCTCTTGACGGATTATGTCGGGCAGCCTTCGGTGCGAGAGCAAATGGATATTTTTATTCAAGCCGCTAAACTGCGAAATGAAGCCCTTGACCACCTTTTGATTTTTGGTCCACCAGGTTTAGGCAAAACAACCCTTGCCAATATTGTGGCAAATGAAATGGGCGTGAATATTCGTACCACATCAGGACCTGTACTCGAAAAAGCGGGTGATTTAGCCGCAATGCTGACCAACCTTGAGCCTTATGATGTACTTTTTATTGATGAAATCCACCGCTTGTCGCCAGCGATCGAAGAGGTGCTTTATCCTGCAATGGAGGATTATCAACTCGATATTATGATTGGCGAAGGGCCTGCAGCACGCTCAATAAAACTTGATTTACCGCCATTTACACTGGTTGGGGCAACTACTCGAGCAGGATCTTTAACCTCGCCATTACGCGATCGTTTCGGGATTGTACAACGCCTTGAGTTCTACTCTGTGGAAGACTTAACTTCCATCGTGCAACGCAGTGCCGACTGCTTAAATCTGACTTTATCCGCGGATGGGGCTCACGAAATTGCCCGTCGTTCACGCGGCACACCTCGCATTGCCAACCGATTACTTCGTCGTGTGCGAGATTATGCGGATGTGAGAAATAATGGCGTAATTAGCTCAGATATCGCTAAACAAGCTCTTTCAATGCTTGATGTCGATTCGGAAGGCTTTGATTTTATGGATATCAAACTGCTGCAAGCGATTGTTGAACGCTTTGATGGTGGACCTGTCGGCTTAGACAACTTAGCCGCTGCCATTGGCGAAGAACGCGATACGATTGAAGATGTTTTAGAGCCTTATTTAATCCAACAAGGCTTCTTGCAACGCACCCCACGCGGACGCATTGCAACACAAAGAACCTATGAGCATTTGAAAAGATTTTCATATTAACGAAGAGAAAACAGGAGCATTTGCTCCTGTTTTTTTACTTCACATATCTCACTAAATCCACCAAACTATCTAATACCAGATCCGCTTTTTCACGTCCTGCTTCGGTGATTTCTTTGCCAGTTTTAACTAACACTTTAGTGTTTACGCCAGCGGCTTCTGCCGCAAGTAAATCTTCTAATTTATCGCCCACCATATAAGATTTAGCTGGATCGATATTCAAATCTTTTATCGCTTGTAAGAACATTCCTGCTTTTGGTTTACGGCAATCGCAATCTTCGCGATATTCGCCTTTGCCTTCAGGATGATGTGGGCAGTAATAAATACCATCAAGCACCACGCCATAATCTTCATCGAGCGACCAATCCATCCATTCCGTCAGCTGGGTAAATTGTTCTTCGCTGAAATAACCACGTGCGATCCCCGATTGATTGGTAACCAATACAAGCAAATAGCCTTTATCTTGTAGCTGTTTTAACGCTTTGCCTACACCTTCAATAAATTGAAAATCATCGATTTTATGCACATAGCCGTGATCGATGTTAATCGTGCCATCACGATCAAGAAAAATTGCCTTGTATCCCATTATTTTTCTCCTTTTAGATAATCGATCACCATTTGGTGGTGTTCGCTCGTTTTGAATTTATCGAAGACTTTTTCTATCACGCCTTGTTCGTTCACTAAAAAACTGATGCGATGAATACCATCATACACTTTGCCCATAAATTTTTTCTCACCCCATACGCCAAAGGCTTCAGCCACTTGATGATCTGGATCTGAAAGCAGCGTGAAATTGAGTTCTTTTTTCGCAATAAATTGAGCGAGTTTTTTCGGTAAATCAGGGCTAATGCCAAGAACTTCAACATTTAATGCGTTAAGCTCCGAGCGGCTATCACGTAAGCCACAAGCTTGCGTAGTGCAACCTGGCGTAAGGGCTTTTGGGTAGAAATAAACGAGTACTTTTTTGCCTGCGAATTGAGCAAGAGAAACAGGTTGTTCGTCTTGGTTGAGTAAGGTAAATTGTGGGGCTAAATCGCCCGCTTGTAGTGTGTTCATATTAAAATTCCGTAATAATTATTGTGGTAACATTATTATTCTGTAGGGGCGTGTTGCACACGCCCCTACAAGTTATCTGCAAAAATCTCTAAAAAATTGACCGCTTTTTCAGTGAATAATAACATCTCACCATCCCCCAACCCTCGCCCCTTGAGGGAGAGGGACAATTTTGCTTCGTTCAGAAGCAAAATTCGGGAGAGGGGTAAGCGGTCAGAATTGACCGCTCATTTGCAAAATCAACATCGCAGCCCCCTCTCTCTGCCAAAATTGCCTGACGCAATTTCGGCTGTCTCTCTCCCTCGAGGGGAGAGAGTGATTTTCTTTGATTTACCAAAAAAACTAAGTTCTAAAGAATAACCCTCGCCCTTGAG
>CAUUKJ010000006.1:0-110042 GCA_963545995.1 uncultured Haemophilus sp. | reverse complement strand
TTGAAGTATTCTAACTCAAATGGGATTTTATTTCGTTATCTAGTACAGCCCCTAACTAAAAGCCTGCGAATTTTTGATTTGCAGGCTTTTTCTTCTTTTACATCTTCAAATAAAAATCTTTCGTTAATGCCACAAAATCGGGTGTGTATTGATTTTGCTCATCGTAAACAATCAGCGTTTTTTCTTGTCTGATTTGAGGTGTAAATTGAAATGTGACGATCATCCGTTTAGGCATTTGCCCCATTTTGGTAATGATTCGGTAAATTCCCGAACAAAAAAGAACGCTTGTTTGGCTCTGTTCGAGTAATTTCTCCGCCTCTTGCGTGGGTAAAATAAAGCTGATTTTCCCTTGTTCTGCTAACCATTTTTTGGCTTGGTTTAGCCAAGCAATATGGCTTTGTGTAATGCTACGAGCCAGATCGCGTTCCGCGTTTCGGCTAGCAAGACTGTCACTAAAATAAGGCGGGTTGGATACAATCAGATCGAATTTCTGTTCGAAATGGGCTTCAAATAGATCGGATTTTACGATCGAAAGACGATCTGTCCACGCAGAATTTTGGGTATTTTCAACCGCTTGTTGATAAGCATTGGGTTCGATTTCTAATGCCGTAATTTGGCAGTCTGGATCGCTTCGTTGGGCAAGCATTATCGCAATAAGCCCCGTTCCTGTGCCAATGTCGAGGATTTGGCGTGCTTGATGTACGTCAGCAATGCTGCCAAGCAAAATGCCATCGGTATTTACTTTCATCGCACACTGATCGTGGGCGATAAAAAATTGTTTAAATTGAAAGCCTGATTTTGTCATTTCTTCGTCAAATTAAGAGGATATAGGCTATAATCGCATTGTTTTTTGCCTTCTACAACTCAAGGCAAGCATTTTTGATTTTTGAGGACAAAATGAAACCATTAAAGAAAATTGCTCTCGTTGCAATATTAAGCACATTTTTAACCGCTTGTATGAGCACGCAGCAGATTAACGCAGAAGCTTCTCAAGGCTATATACAGATGAAACAGCAAAATGCGAAGGCAATTGACCGCAGCTCGCCAACGGCTGTGCGTATTCATAAAGTATTTGACCGTATGAAACCTTATGCGGAACAAGAAAACCAAACAGGCGTTCCATTCCAATGGGAAATTACTGTGTTTCGTACTGATGAGCTAAATGCGTGGGCAATGCCAGGCGGGAAAATGGGCTTTTACACGGGCTTGGTCGAAAAGCTGAATATGAATGATGACGAAATTGCGACCGTGATGGGACACGAAATGGCACACGCCTTGCAAGAGCACGGGAAATCATCTCGTAATGTATCGTTAATTACAGGCATTGTAGGGCAAGTGGCTGATGCGGCAGTTGCGGCAACGACAGGGATTGATACAGGTGGGCTATTAACGGTAGGCACAGATTTAATTGCCAATAAACCGTTTTCACGTAGCCAAGAAACTGAAGCCGATGAAGTGGGGCTAATGTTAATGGCAAAATCAGGCTATAACCCTTCTGCCGCACCGAATGTATGGGTAAAAATGAGCCAAGCGAGCGGTGGCAGCGGTGGGATTTTCTCAACCCACCCATCAAATGCGGATCGTCAGAAAAACTTGGAACGTTTAATTCCTGAAGCGATGAAGTATTATCGCCGCTAGTAAATCAGATAAGAAAAAGGGCTTGCGATAAAATTAACGCAAGCCCTTTTCTCTGATTAGTTCAACATTCCCAGCAATTCTCCCATTCGGGTGGTATTGCCTGTTTGAATCTCGTCTGCAAAAGAGATTGTATTTTTCGGGAAGAGGTTAATGACGGTTGAACCTAAACGGAATGCCCCCATTTCTTCGCCTTTTTTCAGATGAATTGCTTTTTCACCTGTGGTTTCATAGTGATATTCCACCACTTCATTTGGGCGAGGTGGGTTGATTACGCCAGCCCAAACGGTACTCATACTTGCAGTCACGGTGGCTCCCACTAGAATCTGTACCATAGGACCAAACTCGGTGTCGAATTCGCAAATCACACGTTCGTTACGTGCGAACAAATTGGGTACGTGCTCTGCTAAAAATGGATTAACCGAGAACAATTCGCCTGGTACATAGATCATTTTGCGAAGGGTTGCATCGCACGGCATATGTACGCGGTGGTAATCGCTTGGCGATAAATAAGTGGTGATAAAATCGCCATCTTTAAATTTTTCTGCCATTTCAGCATCGTTTGCAAGCAGGGTTTCAAGGGTAAAGAAATGTCCTTTAGCTTGAATCAATTGGTTATCCACAATTTTGCCATATTCGCTTACTCGACCATCTGCAGGTAATGCGATGGCTTTTTCGCCTTCGACAATTGGACGAACGCCCGCTTTTAATGGACGGATAAAGAATTCGTTAAAAGTTTGATAATCGGAAGGTTGTGACTTTTCCGCTTCGTCTAAATTTACTTTGTATTTTTGAGCGAAGAGTTTAATGATGAAATGGGTAACCGCTCCCCACTTTTGTTCGGCTAACCAGCCTGCCGCTCGTGTGATAGAAAGTTGCGGCAATAAGTAATGGCACGCAATTTTCACGCATTGCCAGTAAGTTGGAATTGGGTAGGCTTTAAGTGCCATAAAATAATCCTTCTGTTAATTTGAGGTGGGCGATTATAACAGAAAAGCGTTTTCTACCAAATATAAAGGATGCTGAACCGAACTCAGGTTGAGTCCTTTTAATCTCCTAAACACAACCCGCCCAATTCTGTTCGGTTCAGCAAATAGGTTATTGCAATACGATACGTGTGCGGTTTTTCTCAAGGGTTGCTTCGCCAATACCTGACACTTCTTTTAGCTGTTCAACGCTGATAAATGAGCCGTTTTTGGTGCGGTAATCCACGATTGCCTGTGCTTTTTTAGCACCAATGCCAACCAGTTTATCTTGAATCTCCGCTGCAGAAGCGGTGTTGATATTTACGGCATTTGGATTTACTGCAATTTGTTGAGCTGAAGTCGTTGCTGGTGCAGTTTGTTCCGTTACTGTAGGCTGTACTGCTGGCTGAGCCGCAGGCTGTGTTGCGACTTCATTTGCAAATACTGCCGTAGAAAATAAGCCAATAAGTAATGATGTTGCAAAAGTTTTGATTTTTTTCATAAAGTCCTCTTGTAGTGAAATGGTTTGAAAATTGAACCGAAGCGAAAGATACAAGCAAGGTAAAATGGCTGCAATGAGCAAAAATGAATTTTTCGAAGCTGCTCGAAAAAAGAGAAAAAAGCGGTTGATTTTTTCTGGAATTTTGCGAAAAAGGAGAAATTACTTGATTGAGGTAAAAAGAACGGATAAATTTTTGTAAAAATCGTGCTGATAAAGCAGAAATCCTTTAAAATAGCCGAAATTTTTTCTTAATTATGGAATCTAATATGAATCAGAATGAACGCAAAGAACCTACTTTTGGTCAAGCAGATGTGAAAAATACGCAAAACATTGCCCCATCATTACGCACAACACAATCTCCAGGGCATACTTTTACGCCTGTGATTAAACCTGCAGGTTCTGTGAAATCTGAATTACCAAGAATGGAAGGTGGTGAGGCTGCTCAACCAGCTGGGTTTACTTTTTCGCCTGTAGTAGAAGAAAAAGGAACAGAAAGCGTTCAATCTGAGCAAAGTATTGAAGAAACACAAGAAAAAGTAGCGGAAATGAAAGAAGAAGTGAAGGCTGAAACACAAGAAAAAGTAGCGGAAATGAAAGAAGAAGTGAAGGCTGAAACACAAGAAACTGAAGTGAAAGAAGATAAGTCTGTTGCTCAAGAAACGTTAAAAGTGGCGATCAATGCCGCTGAACGTGTGATTCCAACTGCCGCTACAGCATCAAATACGGAAAATAAAGTGAAAGAAAGTTCATCAAAACGTCGTCGTTTAGGTATCGTTGCCTTATTAGCGGCTGTATTAGGGGCAGTATTCTTCTGGTTAAAACCAAGCACGCCAGAAACAGTCGAAGAATTACAATCACAACAAAGTGGTAGCTTACCGATTGAGTTCCGTCCAGTTGATGAGGCAGAAGCTCAACGTCAAGAAGCGGAAGCAAAAGCACAGGCACAAGCTCAACAAGAAGTTGCAGCTCAACAGGCTCAAGCCGCTCAGCAGGCTGGTACACAACCAGCTCCAAGCCAAGAGGCGAATGTTGCCCCAGTACAACCTAGTCAGCCACAACCTGTTCAGCCTGTGGCGAATGAGTTGGCACAACCTCAACTGAATCCAACTCAAGTTGCTCAACCTCAACCTGTTCAGCCTCAAACCGTAACGGTGCCGACAATGGAGAAACCAGAAACACAAGGCAGCGTGGTGTATCAGCCTGAAACACAAACTGTGCAAGTTCCTCAACCTGCGACACCGCGTGTAGAAAAAATGCGTGCATCGCATCAAAACAATAAAACCACTCAACCAAAAGTAAAAGCGGTAACAAAATCAGAGTTTGATGCGAAAAAAGCTCAAAATGCACAGATGGATCGTTTAGTGAAAAATGTTGAAGCAGGTAAATCTGTGGCGGCAAAACCTGCAGCGCCGTCATTAGCTGCGAAAACAGAAGCTGCTCAAGCTGCAAATGCGATTGCTTCAAGCAAAACATTAAGCGTGCCGAAAGGCGTTTCATTGATGCAAGTATTCCGTGATAATCAGTTAAATATTTCTGATGTGAATGCAATGAGCAAAGTAAACAACAAAGTGAGCAACTTAAAAGTCAATGAGAAAGTGACCGTGCGATTAGATAAAAACAATCGTGTGGTGGAAATGAGCATCGGCTCAGGCGGTAAATTTACACGTCAGACGGATGGTAGTTATCGCTTTAAATAAAGCAGGAAGAGCAACGCCAGAAACGTTGCTCTTTTTCTATAAAAGGAAAAAAGATGTCTTTGAAAAAATTTCATTGGGGCTGGATGATTTCTGCCCTGTTTATGTTAAGTGGTTGTGCGGAAGTTGCCGTTTCGCCTGTAGAGCAAGTTCAGCAGGTGCAGCAAGCGAGCAGCAGCCCTGTTGCACCACCTAAAACCGTATCGAAACGCAGTGTGGTAAAAAATGAGGCGATTAGCCTTTATCTCTGTAAAGACGATAAAGAAGTTCGCGTATTAAAAAGTAAAAGCAAGAAAAACGCTAAAAGTACCGTAGCGGTTACTTTTATGGGGACAACCCATACGCTTTCTGCTGCAGTCACGAAAAACGGCAAAAAATATAGCAATATTCGCTGGGTTTGGTGGGAGCCAAGAGAAGGCGATGCCGAACTTTATGATAATAACAAGCAAATCTTGGCGGAAGCCTGTGTAAAACAACGTTAACAAGCGGTCGAATTTTAGAGAAAAAATGATGAATATTTTGGTAATTGGTCCTTCTTGGGTGGGCGATATGATGATGTCGCACGCCCTTTATCAACAGCTTAAAATTCAGTATCCAAACTGCCAGATTGATGTAATGGCACCCGATTGGTGCCGTCCGCTTTTGGCAAGAATGCCCGAGGTACGCAAGGCGATTTCGATGCCGATTGGTCACGGAGCTTTTCGTCTAAGCGAACGTTACCAGTTAGGAAAATCGCTGAGAAATCAATATGATATGGCGATTGTATTACCCAATTCACTGAAATCTGCATTTATTCCGCTATTTGCTAAAATTCCGCATCGTCGTGGTTGGAAAGGCGAAAGTCGCTATTTCTTCTTGAACGATTTACGCACAAACAAAAATGACTACCCGATGATGGTGCAGCGTTATGTCGCACTTGCTTTTGAAAAAGGGCAAGTGCCAACGGTGGAAAATTTACCGCTGCCGTATCCTTATTTACAAACGCAAGCGGTCGAAATTGCTGCAACAAAAGCCAAATTTGCCGATATGCTTTCGGCATCAGAAAATCGCCCCGCGATTGGTTTCTGCCCAGGAGCAGAGTTTGGACCGGCAAAACGTTGGCCGCATTATCATTATGCAAAATTGGCGGAAATGCTGATTGAAAAAGGCTATGCGATTCGTTTATTCGGCTCGAAAAAAGATCAAGAAGTGGGCGAGCAAATTCGCCAAAGTCTGCCTGAGAAGTTACAGCCCTATTGCGTGAATTTAGCGGGGCTGACGGATCTGAATCAAGCAGTCGATTTAATTGCAGATTGTGCGGCGGTTCTCAGCAACGACAGCGGGCTGATGCACATTGCGGCTGCACTCAATAAGCCGCTCATTGCACTTTACGGTCCAACCAGCCCACAATATACGCCGCCCCTTTCGCCAAACGCTGAAGTCATTCGTTTGATTGAGGGCGGTTTGATTAAAATCCGCAAAGGCGAAGGGCAAGATGGTTATCATCAAAGTTTAATTGATATTACGCCTGAAAAGGTGGCGGATGCGTTGTTGAAGAAAATAGAATCTTAATGAAAGTCTTAATTGTCAAAACCTCCTCAATGGGCGATGTGATTCACACCTTGCCTGCATTAACGGACGCACAGAAAGCAATTCCCGACATCCAATTTGATTGGGTGGTGGAAGAGGCGTTTGCAGAAATTCCACGTTGGCATTCAGCAGTAAATAAAGTAATTCCTCTGGCGATTCGTCGTTGGCGGAAACAGATTTTTAAACGCCAAACGTGGCAGGAATGGCAAGCCTATTTAAAGCAGCTTCGAGCAGAACAATATGATGCAATCATTGATGCACAAGGGTTGATTAAAAGTGCGGTGTTGGTGACTAAACAAGCCAGGGGCGTGAAATATGGCTACGATAAGAAATCGGCTCGTGAGGGATTGTGTAGCCTTTTTTACGATAAGACTTTCAACATTCCCTACCAACAGCACGCAGTGCTACGAATTCGCCAGCTTTTTGCTCAAGCATTGGGTTATGAGTTACCAAGTGAAATAGGCGATTATGGCATTGCCTCCCATTTTGCAAAAAATTTAGAGAATTCGCCCGCTTATATGGTGGCGATTCATTCTACAACCCGTGCGGATAAGCATTGGAAAGAGGAATATTGGGTTGAGCTAATTCGCTCAGTCACGATGCAAGGGCTGCAGGTGCATTTGCCTTGGGGTAATGCGGAAGAAAAGGCTCGAGCAGAAAGACTTGCGAAAATTTCAGCTGATGTGGTGGTGTTACCGAAATTATCTCTTTCAGAACTTGCTCAAGAAATTTCCAATGCGAAAGCAGTGGTGTCGGTGGATACAGGTTTAAGCCATTTGACGGCGGCATTAGATAAGCCGAATGTGATTTTGTATGGTGCAACCGATCCGAAATTGATTGGTGCTTATGGTAAAAATCAGCATTATCTAACGGGCAATGGAATGGAAAGTATTTTGCCCTATCGGGTGGTGCAGGCGTTAAAAGATTTGTCTATAGAATAATCAGTATCAATAGCGAGCAATGCTTGACATTTGATCACAATCCCTCTAAAATTTAGCGTCCTTTCAAATTTGAAAGGATATATTTTAATCTTATTTTTAATAATTTTAACTGGAGCTTTATTAATGGCAACTATCAACCAGCTAGTACGCAAACCGCGTGTGAAAAAGGTTGTAAAAAGCAACGTTCCTGCATTAGAGGCTTGCCCGCAGAAACGTGGTGTATGTACTCGTGTATATACTACAACTCCTAAAAAACCTAACTCAGCGTTACGTAAAGTATGTCGTATCCGCTTAACTAACGGTTTTGAAGTAACTTCTTATATCGGTGGTGAAGGTCACAACCTTCAAGAACACAGTGTTGTGTTAATCCGTGGTGGTCGTGTTAAAGACTTACCAGGTGTGCGTTACCACACAGTACGCGGTGCATTAGACTGCGCAGGCGTTAAAGATCGTAAACAAGGTCGTTCTAAATACGGCGTTAAACGTCCTAAAGCTTAATGGAACTCCGTTAAGTAAGGCCAAACGTCTAAATTAGTAAAAATTTAAATCAGAAACTCCAGTATCACATTAGCTCACTTTAAAGTGCGGTTAATTTTTATAGAGTTTTGGATATCCTGAAGATTAAATATACGGAGAAATTCGCAATGCCACGTCGTCGTAGTGTTGAACCACGCAAGATTCTTCCAGATCCGAAGTTCGGTTCAGAGTTACTTGCAAAATTTATTAATGTATTAATGGTAGACGGTAAAAAATCCGTTGCTGAAACCATCGTTTACGGTGCGTTAGACAAACTTGCAGAACGCACAGGTAAAGAACCTTTAGAAGCATTTGAAATTGCACTTGAAAACGTTCGCCCAACTGTTGAGGTTAAATCTCGTCGTGTTGGTGGTTCTACTTACCAAGTGCCAGTTGAAGTACGTCCAGTTCGTCGTAACGCATTAGGTATGCGTTGGATCGTTGAAGCTGCACGTAAACGCGGTGATAAATCAATGGCTTTACGTCTTGCAAATGAATTATCTGATGCATCAGATAACAAAGGCGCAGCAGTGAAAAAACGTGAAGACGTTCACCGTATGGCTGAAGCTAACAAAGCATTTGCTCACTTCCGTTGGTAATACGCTTTTAAAATTTAAGGGCTTCATCGAGGATGAAGCCTTACCCTTATATATAAACAGATATTAAACTTAACTTAACAAGGTTATAATAATGGCTCGTACAACCCCTATTGAAAGATATCGTAATATCGGTATTAGTGCGCACATTGATGCTGGTAAAACTACTACCACTGAACGTATCTTATTCTACACTGGTGTAAGTCACAAAATTGGTGAAGTACACGATGGTGCAGCGACAATGGACTGGATGGAACAGGAACAAGAGCGTGGTATTACCATTACCTCTGCGGCAACTACCGCATTCTGGTCTGGTATGTCACAACAGTTCCCACAACACCGTATCAACGTTATCGATACCCCGGGACACGTAGACTTTACTGTTGAAGTAGAACGTTCTATGCGTGTTCTTGATGGTGCGGTAATGGTTTACTGTGCGGTTGGTGGTGTTCAACCTCAATCAGAAACTGTATGGCGTCAAGCGAACAAATACCGTGTTCCACGTATTGCGTTCGTAAACAAAATGGACCGTACAGGTGCAAACTTCCTACGCGTTGTTGAACAAATCAACACTCGTTTAGGTGGTAACGCAGTTGCATTACAATTACCAATCGGTGCTGAAGATAGCTTCACAGGCGTGGTTGACTTAATCAAAATGAAAGCAATCAACTGGAACGAAGCTGACCAAGGTATGACTTTCACTTACGAAGATATCCCAGCAGATATGGTTGCAGCGTGTGAAGAACGTCGTGCAATGTTAGTGGAAGCAGCAGCTGAAGCATCAGAAGAGTTAATGGAAAAATTCTTCGAAGAAGGCGACTTAAGCGAAGAAGAAATCAAAAAAGCATTACGTCAACGTGTATTAGCGAACGAAATTATCTTAGTTTGCTGTGGTTCTGCGTTCAAAAACAAAGGTGTTCAAGCAATGCTTGACGCGGTAATCGATTACTTACCAGCACCAACTGATATCCCAGCAATCAAAGGTATCAACGAAGACGAAACTGAAGGTGAACGTCACGCAAGCGATGATGAGCCATTTGCATCATTAGCATTCAAAATTGCAACTGACCCATTCGTAGGTAACTTAACCTTCTTCCGTGTGTACTCAGGTGTAATTAACTCTGGTGATACAGTATTAAACTCTGTACGTCAAAAACGTGAACGTTTTGGTCGTATCGTACAGATGCACGCTAATAAACGTGAAGAAATCAAAGAAGTTCGTGCGGGCGATATCGCTGCCGCAATCGGCTTAAAAGATGTAACTACGGGTGATACATTATGTGCTATCGACGCACCAATCATCCTTGAGCGTATGGAATTCCCAGAGCCAGTAATCTCTGTAGCAGTAGAACCTAAAACTAAAGCTGACCAAGAAAAAATGGGTCTTGCATTAGGTCGTCTTGCTCAAGAAGACCCTTCATTCCGTGTACACACTGATGAAGAATCTGGTGAAACCATTATTTCTGGTATGGGTGAGTTACACTTAGACATCATCGTTGACCGTATGAAACGTGAGTTCAAAGTGGAAGCTAACATCGGTAAACCACAAGTATCTTACCGTGAAACTATCCGCACTCGTGTTAACGATGTGGAAGGTAAACACGCAAAACAATCTGGTGGTCGCGGTCAATATGGTCACGTTGTTATTGACTTATACCCATTAGATCCAGAAGGTCCTGGTTACGAATTTGTAAACGAAATCAAAGGTGGTGTAATCCCTGGTGAATACATTCCAGCAGTTGATAAAGGTATCCAAGAACAGCTTAAATCTGGTCCATTAGCGGGTTATCCGGTAGTAGATATTGGTGTACGTTTACACTTCGGTTCATACCATGATGTTGACTCATCAGAATTAGCGTTTAAATTAGCGGCTTCTTTAGCATTTAAAGCAGCGTTCGCTAAAGCAAACCCAGTTCTACTTGAGCCAATCATGAAAGTTGAAGTAGAAACTCCACCTGAGTATGTGGGTGATGTAATCGGTGACTTAAGCCGTCGTCGTGCTATGGTTAACGGTCAAGAAGCGAACGAATTCGTTGTTAAAATCGATGCAGAAGTTCCACTTTCTGAAATGTTCGGTTATGCAACAGACTTACGTTCACAAACTCAAGGTCGTGCATCATACTCAATGGAACCGTTAAAATATGCTGAAGCGCCAACAAGTGTTGCTGCTGCAGTAATTGAAGCGCGTAAAAAATAATTTTGTGTAACAATCGCTCTATAAGCCTTAGGCTTATAGGGCATTTTTTAGGAAACATTAGCAATGTCTAAAGAAAAATTTGAACGTACAAAACCGCACGTTAACGTGGGTACAATCGGCCACGTTGACCATGGTAAAACAACTTTAACAGCTGCAATTACCACTGTATTAGCAAAACACTACGGTGGTGCAGCTCGTGCATTCGACCAAATCGATAACGCGCCAGAAGAAAAAGCGCGTGGTATCACCATCAACACATCACACGTTGAATACGATACTCCAACTCGTCACTACGCACACGTTGACTGCCCAGGACACGCGGACTATGTTAAAAACATGATTACCGGTGCGGCGCAAATGGACGGTGCAATCTTAGTAGTAGCAGCGACAGATGGTCCTATGCCACAAACTCGTGAGCACATCTTATTAGGTCGCCAAGTAGGTGTACCTTACATCATCGTATTCTTAAACAAATGCGACATGGTAGATGACGAAGAGTTATTAGAATTAGTAGAAATGGAAGTTCGTGAACTTCTTTCTCAATATGATTTCCCAGGTGACGATACTCCAATCGTACGTGGTTCTGCATTACAAGCATTAAACGGCGTTGCAGAATGGGAAGAAAAAATCCTTGAGTTAGCAAACCACTTAGATACTTACATTCCTGAACCAGAGCGTGCAATTGACCAACCGTTCCTTCTTCCAATCGAAGACGTGTTCTCAATTTCAGGTCGTGGTACAGTAGTAACTGGTCGTGTTGAGCGTGGTATCATCCGCACTGGTGATGAAGTTGAAATCGTTGGTATCAAACCAACTGCGAAAACAACTGTAACTGGTGTTGAAATGTTCCGTAAATTACTTGACGAAGGTCGTGCAGGTGAAAACATCGGTGCATTATTACGTGGTACCAAACGTGAAGAAATCGAACGTGGTCAAGTATTAGCGAAACCAGGTTCAATCACTCCACACACTGATTTCGAATCAGAAGTTTACGTATTATCAAAAGATGAAGGTGGTCGTCACACTCCATTCTTCAAAGGTTACCGTCCACAGTTCTATTTCCGTACAACTGACGTAACTGGTACAATCGAATTACCAGAAGGCGTGGAAATGGTAATGCCTGGTGATAACATCAAAATGACAGTAAGCTTAATCCACCCAATCGCGATGGACCAAGGTTTACGTTTCGCAATCCGTGAAGGTGGCCGTACAGTAGGTGCTGGCGTTGTTGCGAAAATCATCAAATAATTGATGTTTTAATCGAAACTTAAAGAAGGCAGATCGAAAGATCTGCCTTTTTGTTATTTTCAATTCCAACTTTTTAGTAAGTGGTCTAAGTTCCTTGTATTTTCGTTAAATTTCGCAGAATTTAATCGCAAAATTGGCGAAAATCGGGTAATCTATGCAAATCTTTTTCCGTTTATTTCTGTTTTATCTCTTAAAATGAACTAAGCGGCACATTTTATTTAACCTAATGGAATTTCACTATGGATATTCGCAAAATTAAAAAATTAATCGAATTAGTAGAAGAATCAGGCATCACTGAATTAGAGGTTTCTGAAGAAGAAGGTACTGTGCGTATTAGCCGTGCAGCTCCAGCTGTTGCACCAGCTGCAGTACAATATGTTGCAGCTCCTCAACAAACTCAAGCGGCAGCTCCAACTGCTCCAGCTCCTGCAGCAACACAAGAATCTGCTCCAGCAGCACCAGAAGCAAGTGGTCACGCAGTACTTTCTCCAATGGTAGGGACTTTCTACCGTAGCCCAAGCCCAGAAGCAAAACCATTTATCGAAGTTGGTCAACAAGTGAAAGTAGGCGACGCACTTTGTATCGTTGAAGCAATGAAAATGATGAACCGTATCGAATCAGACAAAGCAGGTGTTGTAAAAGCAATCCTTGTTAATGATGGTGAAGCGGTCGAATTCGATCAAAAATTAGTCATTATCGAATAATCCATTTCCCCTCTGCCTAAGAGGGGCATTTTTATTATCCAAAAGGAATAAGCAATGTTAAAAAAAGTTGTCATTGCCAACCGTGGCGAAATTGCTTTACGCGTTTTACGTGCCTGTAAAGAATTAGGTATTAAAACCGTAGCAGTTCACTCAACTGCCGACCGCGAATTAAAACACGTATTATTAGCGGATGAAACCGTCTGTATTGGTCCTGCACCTTCTGTAAAAAGCTATTTAAATATTCCTGCTATTATTGCAGCAGCAGAAGTAACGGATGCTGATGCGATCCACCCAGGTTACGGCTTCTTATCTGAAAATGCAGATTTTGCAGAACAGGTTGAAAATTCTGGTTTTATCTTTATTGGTCCAACGGCGGATGTAATTCGCTTAATGGGCGACAAAGTATCTGCAATCAATGCAATGAAAAAAGCGGGTGTGCCTTGCGTGCCAGGTTCTGATGGTCCAATCGGAAATGATCCGAAGAAAAACAAAGAAATTGCAAAACGTATTGGCTATCCAGTCATTATTAAAGCATCTGGTGGTGGCGGCGGTCGTGGTATGCGCGTGGTTTACCAAGAAAAAGATTTGGAAGAATCGATCGCAATGACCAAAGCAGAAGCGAAGGCGGCATTTAATAACGATATGGTGTATATGGAAAAATATCTTGAAAATCCACGCCATATCGAAATCCAAGTAATGGCGGACACGCATGGCAACGCAGTTTATTTAGCAGAACGTGATTGCTCAATGCAGCGTCGCCACCAAAAAGTGGTTGAAGAAGCCCCAGCTCCAGGTATTACCCCTGACTTGCGTAAATTCATCGGTGAGCGTTGTGCAAATGCGTGCCGTGAAATTGGCTATCGTGGTGCTGGCACATTCGAGTTCCTTTTTGAAAATGGCGAATTCTATTTCATCGAAATGAATACCCGTTTACAGGTTGAACACCCAGTTACCGAGATGATTACAGGCGTAGACTTAGTAAAAGAACAACTTCGCGTTGCCGCAGGTTTACCACTTTCTATTACACAAGACGACATCAAAGTGAAAGGTCATGCAATGGAATGTCGTATCAACGCGGAGGATCCAAATACCTTCTTACCATCACCAGGTAAAATTACACGTTTACATGTGCCAGGTGGTTTAGGTGTGCGTTGGGATTCACATATTTACTCAGGTTATGCTGTGCCTCCACACTACGATTCAATGATTGGTAAATTGATTACTTTTGCCGAAAATCGTGATATTGCCATCCGTCGTATGGAGCAAGCACTGTCTGAAACTATTATTGAAGGTATCAAAACCAATATTCCACTTCATGAAAAAATTATGGAAGATGAAAATTTCCGTAAGGGTGGAACGAATATTCACTATTTAGAGCATAAGTTAGGTCTGAAATAATTTTTAGATCATTTATGAATGACTAAGCGGTTAAATTTTAAAGATTCTTTGTAAAAGTTCTTTAGGGTTTAACCGCTTGAGTGTTTTTGAAACCCTCCTGTTTTGTTATAGCTTCTGTTACCATTTAGATTTCTTGATGAATTTCTGATAGAATTTAGAAAAGCATTTTAGCCATAATATTCATTTTATGACGTTAAAAACCCAACCACTCTTTAAGGATCAAAATGCAACCAAACGACATCACTTTTTACCAACGCTTTGAAGCCGATATTCTTGCTGGGCGTAAAACGATTACCATTCGAGATAAATCCGAAAGTCATTTTAAAGCAGGCGATATTCTGCGTGTTGGGCGCTTTGAAGATAATCAATACTTCTGCACCATTGAAGTGTTAAGTGTATCACCGATTACTCTTGATAAACTGACGGAACAACATGCGAAGCAGGAGAATATGGGGTTAGAAGAATTGAAAGAAGTGATTCGGGGGATTTATCTGAGTGAAAATAAGTTCTGGGTTATTCAGTTTAAATTAAAGTGAAATTATAAAATGACCAAAGAAGAAATTTTAGAACAGCAAAAATAGCTCAAGATTCTTTTTTCAGCGTGTATGAAAGAAAAGATGAAGCACGAGGAGCTGACTTTCCAAAAATGAGATGGAAGTATTATTGAGTATTATCCTGATGTGCCTACAAAATTTATAGTAACAAAAAATTAGCATGTTTATGCTTTTACATGTTTAGAGTAGAGAAAAAAACTATATAGAAGGAAGATAAATGAAATGTCCTAAATGTAATTCTAATAGAATTGAAAAATTGAATTATGGGAAGCGGGGAGGCTCTGCTGTTGGTGGCATCGCTGGGGCAGTGAGTGGGTATGCTGGTGCTGCAGGTGGAGCTAAAGCAGGAGCAGCATTAGGAGCTATAGGTGGACCTTTGGGGGCGGCTGCGGGAGCAACAATTGGCGGTATTGCTGGTGCAATATTAGGAGCTTTAATTGGAGGTGGTACTGGTGCTATAGTTGGAGCGGAATTAGGTGATAAGATTGATGCTAATATGCTAGATAATTGTAAATGCCATAATTGTGGGTATACGTTTAATCAAAAGCAAGAATAACAAGAGAAAAAATAAATGACACAAAAATTCGAAATGGCAGACCGTTTTAATCCGTCTGCGGTAGAACAAGCCCTTTATCAACATTGGGAAGAGAGCGGTTATTTTAAACCGTCTGAAAATGAAAATGCGCCGAGCTATTGCATTGCGATTCCGCCACCGAATGTAACGGGTTCCCTACACATGGGGCACGCTTTCCAACAAACCTTAATGGATACCTTAATCCGTTTTAACCGTATGGAAGGGCATAACACCTTATGGCAAGCGGGCACAGACCACGCCGGTATCGCAACTCAAATGGTGGTGGAACGTAAAATCGCCGCAGAAGAAGGCAAAACACGCCATGATTATGGCCGTGAAGCGTTTATCAACAAGATTTGGGATTGGAAAGCCTATTCAGGCGGCACAATCAGCCAACAAATGCGCCGTTTAGGTAACTCAATCGACTGGGAGCGTGAGCGTTTCACCATGGACGATGGTTTATCTAACGCGGTAAAAGAAGTGTTTGTTCGTTTGCATGAAGAAGGTTTGATTTACCGTGGCAAACGCTTAGTAAACTGGGATCCAAAACTTCACACCGCGATTTCTGATTTAGAAGTAGAAAACAAAGAGAGCAAAGGTTCTCTTTGGCATTTCCGTTATCCGTTAGCCAACGGTGCAAAAACGGCAGATGGTAAAGATTATTTAGTGGTGGCAACCACCCGTCCAGAAACCATGTTAGGCGATACGGCGGTGGCGGTGCATCCAGAAGATGAACGTTACCAATCTTTAATCGGTAAAACTGTGGTTCTGCCATTGGCTAATCGTGAAATTCCGATTATTGCTGATGAATATGTCGATCGTGAATTCGGTACTGGTGTGGTAAAAATCACCCCAGCGCATGACTTCAACGACTACGAAGTGGGTAAACGTCACAGCTTGCCAATGGTTAACGTGTTAACCTTAAACGCAGATATTCGTGATGAAGCAGAAATTATCGGCACAGACGGCAAACCACTTGCCGGCTATGAAGCAATTATTCCTGCGGATTACCGTGGCTTAGAGCGTTTCGCTGCACGTAAGAAAATCGTGGCAGATTTTGAGGCGCTAGGTTTATTAGACGAAATTAAACCGCACGATTTGAAAGTGCCTTACGGCGACCGTGGTGGCGTGCCGATTGAGCCGATGTTAACCGACCAATGGTATGTGAGCGTGAAACCGCTTGCTGATGTAGCGATTAAAGCGGTGGAAGACGGCGAAATCCAATTCGTGCCGAAACAATACGAAAACCTTTACTTCTCTTGGATGCGTGATATTCAAGATTGGTGTATCTCTCGCCAACTTTGGTGGGGACACCGTATTCCAGCGTGGTATGACGCAGAAGGTAACGTGTATGTGGCACGTAACGAAGAAGAAGTGCGGTCAAAATACAACTTAGATTCTACGGTTGAACTTAAACAAGATGAAGACGTATTAGACACGTGGTTCTCATCAGGCTTATGGACGTTCTCTACCTTAGGTTGGCCAGAGCAAACCAAAGAGCTCAAAATGTTCCACCCAACAGATGTGTTAATTACCGGCTTCGACATCATCTTCTTCTGGGTTGCGCGTATGATTATGTTTACGATGCACTTCGTGAAAGATGAAAATGGCAAACCACAAGTACCATTCAAAACGGTGTATGTAACAGGTTTGATTCGTGATGAACAAGGTCAAAAAATGTCGAAATCGAAAGGGAACGTCCTCGACCCAATCGATATGATCGACGGTATCAGCCTTGAAGATTTACTCGAAAAACGCACAGGCAATATGATGCAGCCGCAATTAGCGGAAAAAATCGCGAAAGCAACTCGCAAAGAGTTCGCTGAAGGTATTGGTGCACACGGTACGGACGCATTGCGTTTCACCCTTGCCGCCCTTGCGAGCAACGGTCGCGACATCAACTGGGATATGAAACGCTTAGAAGGCTACCGCAACTTCTGCAACAAATTGTGGAACGCAAGCCGCTTTGTATTAACCAACGAAAAATTGGATTTAAGCGAAGGCGAAATCGAATTCTCCGTGGCAGATCGCTGGATTGAATCTGAATTCAACCGCACCGTGGAAACCTTCCGCACCGCCTTAAGCCAATATCGTTTTGACTTGTGTGCGAACGCGATTTACGAATTCACTTGGAACCAATTCTGCGACTGGTACTTGGAATTAACCAAACCTGTATTCGCCAACGGCAGTGCCGCACAAATCCGTGCTGCAAGCCAAACGCTCGTGCGTGTGTTGGAACAATTATTGCGTTTAGCACACCCATTGATTCCGTTCATCACCGAAGAAATTTGGCAAAAAGTGAAAGGTTTCGTAGGCATTGAGGCGGATAGCATTATGCTTCAACCGTTCCCAACAGTGAACGAAGCCGCATTCGATAGCGAAGCGGAAAGCGAAATCAACTGGTTAAAAGAGGTGATTATCACCGTGCGTAACATTCGTGCCGAATGCAACATCGCCCCAAGCAAAGGCTTAGATTTATTGTTCCGCAACATCAACTCAGCAGAACAAAAAATCCTTGAAAAACAGACCGCACTTTTATGTGCAATGGCGAAACTCGACAGTGCGAAATTGCTAAATGACGGCGAAACTGCACCGCTTGCAGTGGCGAAATTGATCGGCAACACCGAACTTCTCGTGCCAATGGCAGGTTTCATCAACAAAGAAGCCGAGCTTGCCCGACTCACGAAAGAGATTGAAAAATATCAAAACGAAGTGAAACGCATCGAAGGTAAACTCAGCAACGAAACCTTTGTTGCCAAAGCCCCAGAAGCGGTAATTACCAAAGAACGCGAAAAAATGGCTGAATACCAATCAGGATTAGAAAAAATCCGCAAGCAGTATAAGGCGATTGAGGCGTTGTAATTAAAGGGACTCAAAATGAGAAAAGCAGACATAGTGATATGTCTGCTTTTTGCGTTTTAAAACTTGGTGGTTAGTTTTTCGATTTTTCCAATCTCTCTATTCATTAAATCAAATTCCGCCCTCACCCCAAAGGCTTTTGCAAGATTTTCCGCATTTAACACCGCTTGTGTGTTGCCGCTGGCAATCACTTTTCCTTTGTCGAGCAAAATCACTTCATCGCAAAATTTATACGCCAGCGATAAATGATGAATCGCCACCACGCAGGAGTGACTTGGGGTGAGAGATTTGAGCTGCTCCATCATATCAATCTGATAATAAGGATCGAGCGGGGCAATGGGTTCGTCGGCAAGCAATAATGGCGCATTTTTGATGCAACAACGGGCGAGCTGTACGCGCGCTTTTTCACCGCCTGAGAGTTGTTGGAACGGCTTATCGAGCAAATGGGCAATGGAAAATTTTTGCGAAATCTCAGCGATTTTCGACAGCTCTTTGGCGGCAGATAATGGCGAAATCAGCCCTAAAGCAATCACGTCGTAGGCGGAAAGATCCCAATGAATCGCGGTATTTTGGGCGAGATAAGCAAGCTGTCGGCTTTTTTCGAGAGCGGACATTTCACTTAATTTGCAATCTTTCAGCCAAATTTCACCGCTTGTAATGGGCAAAATCCCCGCGATGGTTTTGAGCAGAGTGGATTTACCCGCCCCATTCGCCCCCATAATGCCAACCAATTTGCCTTCGGGAATATGGCAAGAAACGTGAGTTAAACCGTAAGGTTGAGAGAGGTTTTCGATTTTGATCATAGTTTAAATTTTGAGTTTGAGTAGCTCTTCCATTAACGCTGGGCGTTGTTTGTAATTGATTTTAAAGCGTTGAACCACATTCTTCATTTTCTCCAGCAAGTACGGATATTTCTTCAATAATTTGTTGGCTTGGCGTACCCAATAAGCGTATTTTGGACGATCGCGATATTCCTGCATTTTATTTTCGAGTAAAACTAGCCAATGAAACGCCACTTTTTCTTGGGCATTTTTCGCGAGTTTTGACGCATAGGTCTCCAGCAAATAGATTTTTTCTGTCGCTAATAGAAGCGTTTCTAGTTTATCGAAAGCCTTATCCAACACAAAAAATTCCGCTAATTTATTTTCAAACTGATTCTTAAGTAAGAAATCCTCAATTTTTTGTGCTTGGATCACCCATTCTTCATCAGAACAGGCATTTTTCAACGCATTGAACTGATACTCTTGCAGATGTTCGTGACTAGTTAAAATCAGGTTTTCAGCATATTTAATCGCTTTGTCTTTTTGTCCTGTGTTTTCGGCAATCTTGAGTAGCTCTTCTTGCCATTCTTCTCGATAGTTCCAACCTTGCTTTGAATCTAATCCCTCTAAAAGCAATTTTTCTGCCTCTGAATCTTTGCCTTGTTCTCGCAAATTATCGATAGCAATGTCACGCAAGTGTGGATCATCAAGATTAGCTTGCAAAAAGGCTTCTGCCTGCTCATGATCAATATGACTTAAGGCTTCATATCGCCAATCAAGAATGCTAGATGTTTCGTATTCTTCTGCTTCTTTTTCATATTCCGCAATCCAATCTAACACCTCTTGTGCACGGTTGGATTGATAAAGTGCTTCTCGCCAAAATTCGAAAATCCGCGTGTATTCAGAAAGCCAAAAATTCTCTTTGTCGTTAATCCACTTGAGCCAGACTTTTTCAATATCGCTTTTAAGTTTGCGATTTTGGGTTTGTAAATAAAGCTGATTGAACTGATAAGCTGCTTCATCAAGTAACTCGCCTAAATAGCCGTCGGAATCATCGGAACGCATTAACGCAGTGGTTAATCTGCCGTAGAAGGTTTTCAAAAGCTGGAATTGTTCTGCTTCAGGCATCTTATCTAACATACCTAAAAATGAGTCTAACTCCTTAGCAAAAGTGCGAGTTTGCCAATAATCTGCCCCTTTGGCATAGCGGTTAAAGACACGTCTCAAATCCTGTAATGCATCGCTTTGACTGGCAGCGAGAATCTCCTCTTGTTCTGATTTTGCCACAAATTCTTCGCCCAATACCGCAAACCACGTTGCTGCAACGTGCTTGCAATAATAATCGCACGGGCAAGTGCAACTGGCACGCTGCAGGTTGCCCGCTTTATTTAAGGTTAATTTAACGTGGTAAATGCGTTTTTCTCCTACCTCAGCCAACCAAGCTGATTTAGTTTTCTCAAGGTTATTGACGTAGCCTTTCTTATAATAATCTAAACCGCGTTCGGCAATCGTTAGCCCAACAGTGTCAATTATGTTTCGAGTATTCATTATTGCTCCTTACAAGCGGTTAAATTTTTCCGTTATCTTGCCAATTTCCGTTGTTCGGTTAATAGAATCCAAATCAGGCACGGCACGCCGATGAGGGCGGTGAGCATGCCGATGTAGATGTGGGAGAAAAGGGGAACGTATTGTACGCAGAGATCGGCAATGAGCAGCAATAATGCTCCGAGTAACGCACTGGTGACATAAAGTTGCGATGGGCGTTTTCTGAGCCAAATACGGGCGAAATGTGGCGCGATTAAGCCGATAAAGCCGATAGTGCCTGTTTGTGGAATGGTCGCTCCGACTAATAATGCCGCACCCAAAGTGGTGATGAAAAAGCTACGTTTCGGGTCGATGCCCATTGTGCTAGCGGTTTCTTCGCCGAAAGTTAGCACGTCGATATAGCGGCGTTGGCGATACAAACAAAAAATGCCAAGCAAGACGATAGGGAAAGAAATTAAGAGCGTGTCGAGCTTCGCCCACATCAGCGAGCCTTGCAGCCAGCGGTAAAGTTCTGCCAACGCCCACGGGCTTTCGGCATTAGAAAGTAACAACGCCACGGCAGCGGAAAGCAGCATATTCACTGCCAAACCACTCAAAATCATTGCCGTTGTACCGTGATTTTTAGCAATAAAATAGACCAGCAAGAAACTCGCCAACGCTCCCGCCACACCACCGAAAAGCAGAAAAGTCATCGGCACGGAAAAATAATAGAGCAAAAACACGCTCGCAGTGGTCGCCCCTGCACTGCTACCGAGCAAGCCTGGGCTTGCCAACGGATTTTGAAAAATACCCTGCATCGCATTCCCCGCCAACGCAAGGCTCGCCCCGGTGAGCAACGCCAACCCAATGCGTGGAAAACGAATATCCCACAGCACAAGCGAACGCATATCCGTCAGCACACCGTCTGCATTTTTCAGATGGGCGAAGTCGCCAAGTTGGTGGTAGATGGCGAAAGCGGCGATAAGTAACAAAGTCGTGAGAAGTATGGAATTGAGCTTTCGTAGTCGGGTCATTGTGTAACCATATTGTTTTATTCGAGGAGATATATTCCCCTTAAGAATGAGGGGAAGTTGGTCGGTAAGATGAGATAAGCGGTTGAAATTATTGCGAAATTAACAACACCAACTCTTGCTTTTCTTCATCGCTCAAACCGCCTGTGCGTTCTTTGGCGATGAGCATTTCTACCCGTTTTTCCACAAGGCGATCGTAAAGGAAACCGAGCGTTTCAACGAATTCCTTTTCCAAATTATCAGGAGCGACCATATGATCCCAACTCGCGAGCAGTTCAAGCGTGCGGAACTGTTCGCTATCTCGCCAATGTTCTAACAGGGCACCCATTGAAATGCCAACGTTTTCTTGGCAGACCTGTGCTAATTCGCAGAATAGTTCGAAACCTGGCTCATTCAACTCTTTTAATGGCGTTAAATCCGGCACGTGTTTTGCCAATTCGGGATTTTGCAAAAGCAGTGCAATTAGCAATCGCATTGGCGTACGCTTGATTTGTGCCGCTTTGACCATAGGTGTAGCCGTTTTTTGGCGATTTGGCAACATTGCTTCAAGCTGAGTTGGATCTAAAATGCCTAGTTTTTGTCCTAGAATATTACGCAAGTAAACGCGTAACATTTCGCCTGGAATACGGTTAATCAGCGGAATTGCAAGCGAGGCAAGCTTTGATTTTCCTTCTGGGCTGGATAAATCGACTTGTGTGAGCAGGGAATCAAACAAGAAATCGCTTAAAGATTTTGCATTCTGGGCGAGATATTGTTCAAAGCCTTCTTTGCCTTGGCTACGCACGAAAGTGTCTGGATCTTCGCCATCAGGCAAGAAAATAAATTTAAGCTGACGACCGTCATACAAGTAAGGCAAGGCGTTTTCAAAGGCACGCCAAGCGGCATCGCGTCCTGCTCGGTCACCATCGTAGCAACAAATAATTTGTTCGGTAACACGGAACATTTGTTGGATTTGCTCGCCCGTTGTTGCGGTGCCTAATGATGCCACGGCATTCAATACGCCAAATTGAGCAAGGGCAACCACGTCCATATAACCCTCGACCACAAATAAGTATTCGGGATTCTCATTGGCTTGCAACGCTTGGAATAAACCGTAAAGCTCGTTGCCTTTGTGGTAAGTGGCAGATTCGGGTGAGTTGAGATATTTCGGGCGTTCGTCGCCCATTACGCGTCCACCAAAGGCAATCACACGACCGCGTTTATCCAGAATCGGGAACATTACTCTATTGCGGAATTTATCGTAAATTCGACCACTTTCATTTTCGGAAAGCATTCCTGTATCGCGTAATTTTTGAGTTTCTTCTGGATTCACACCAAAACGACGCAACACCGCATCGTAGCTATTCGGGGCAAAGCCAATCTCAAATTTGGCAATAATTTCAGGCGATAAGCCGCGCCCTTGTAAATAGCTTTGGCTTGGAATGTCGTGCTGTAAATTTTGTTGATAGAAGCGGGCGATTTCTTCTAATAATCCGTAAAGATCGCGTTTGGTTTTGTAGCTAACAGGGCGGAAATCACCAGATTGACGTACATTTTCACGAGGTACTTCAAGCCCTTGCATTGCAGCAAGTTCTTCAATGGCTTCAGGAAATTCGAGCTTGTCGTATTCCATCAAAAAAGTAATGACGTTGCCGTGAGCTCCACAACCAAAGCAATGGTAAAACTGTTTAGATTGGCTAACGGAAAAAGAAGGGGTTTTCTCGTGATGGAACGGGCAGCAGGCTTGGTAATCTCGCCCTGCTTTTTTGAGTTTAACCCGTTGGTTGATGAGTTCAACAATATCGGTACGAGCAATGAGATCATCAATAAACGAACGTGGAATAGTGCCTTTCATTGTTCCTCCATTGCTTAGGCGTTAAGAAAATGCAACTGATGAAACGATATTGCTGAAATAATGTAGGGGCGTGTTGAACACGCCCGTTTACACATTAAATGTCATTTAGGGCGTGTTCAACACGCCCCTACAGTTGCAAAAATAATGGAAATTTTAACCGCTTACGACAAAAAAGAAAGCGTTAAAAACACTAAAACCGTGATTCCTAATGGTTTCACGGTTTCAGTTAAAGATTCAGTGCTTAAAAAGCAAATGAATTAGTATAAACGTGTGTTACGTGCGTTTTCACGAGCGTTACGTTTAGCGTGACGTTTTGCTAAAGACGCTTTCTCACGTTTACGAATTGTAGTTGGTTTTTCGTAGAATTCACGAGCACGAACTTCTGCTAATAAACCTGCTTTTTCGCAAGAGCGTTTGAAACGACGTAATGCAACGTCAAATGATTCATTTTCACGAACTTTAATTACTGGCATATGCCATCACCTCAGAAAAATATGATTAAATTAAACCGCACACATTTTTGGCGGCATAGAACTAAAAAAGGTGGTTAATTTTAACTTAGCTAAAAGAGGAAGTAAAGAGATGATTTAGTTTCTTTGTGGATTCTTGGTAAACACTTAAATGGCTTTTTTGCCTGATTTTAGTCGTCTCATTCTAAAACTTGCTACTCTTAAAAGTAGATTTCGGCTAAAATGCACCCGTTTTATTAAGGAGCTGCTTATGCCAACGTATTTACATTTTTTCCAGAAGAAACAAGCTATTTTTTGCTTAAACCTACTTGTTGCTCTTTTTTTCTCAACGGTCTTAATTTTTAAAAAAGGATACAGCTATGTTCCTATGGTACTAGGTGGCATCAGCCTTATTTATGCTGGCTTTTATTTCTTTAAATTTAAACAACAGTGGAAATTAAATAAATCAGACAAATGGTTTATTTTTGCTTTTGTGTTTTATTTTCTGACATTTCTACTTTCTATTGTAATTAACAAAGATAGTTTTAGAGAAATTGATAACCCAAGTCGAATTTTATTATTTATTCCACTTATTCTTCTATTTAGCCAATTTCCTTTAAAGATAAAAACAATTCTATATGCTATTCCTTTAGGAGCAATTGTTACTGGATCCGTTGCGTTATTCCAAAAATTTTACTTAGGTTATCCTAAGCCATTTATTGAGGTAATGAGAATTCAAGCAGGGAATATTGCCATTTCTTTAGCAACATTGACTCTTGTTATAGCCATTTATTTCGTGATTCAAAAGAAATATAAATCTGCACTCTTTAGCTTTATTGGTGTGTTGCTTGCAATGAGCACTAGTGCATTATCAGGAGCTCGTGGTGGCTGGATTGGGTTGCCTGTTGTGTTATTAACTATCCTTGTACTTTATCGCCAACAGATTAACAAAAAAATTATTTTCTCGATTGTTGCTGTAATAGGGATTGCATTAACCACCTTAATTACTAACCCTAAATTTGGCATTGAACAACGTTATAATGCGGCAAAATCTGATATTACATTGTATTTTGAAAAGAATAATAAAGTAACCTCTTTAGGGGCACGCTTTGATATGTGGGAAAATGCACTTGTTGCGATAAAAGAGGCACCTATCTTTGGTCACGGAAGTAAAGGGTATGAATTGTTTAAAGATCAACAAATCAAATCCAAGAAAATGGCAAAAAGTACATTACAATTTAATAGTTTGCACAATCAATATTTAGAATCTTGGGTAAAACGTGGATTTATTGGATTTGTTGGGCTAGTGCTAATAACCCTAATGCCACTCATTTATTTTGTTAAACAGTTAAATAGTCAAGGTTTAGAAATAAAATGTATTGCAATTTTAGGTATTACTCACATTTTATCGCATCTATTTTATTTTACGAGTCAGTCATTCTTAGCTCATAATTCAGGCTCTATATTTTATTTATTCGTAGTTATTTTGTTTTATAGTTTAATTCGAAATAGCAAAGAATCTTAAAAAATTAACCGCTTGCGTCAGAGACTCAAGCGGTTATTTTTCTTTATTGTTTTACCAATCTAGCTATTTCGGCTATTCGGCACTTGCTGCTCTTGGAGCAGAATGCACGTGGCTGATCGCGGCAGAATGTCCTGCAGAGCCTTTGCCGTGGAAGTAATATTTCGAGTGATTCCACACACGAATTTCAAAAGCTGGAGCAGCTGGTTCGTTGTTTTCCGCTTTAGTCATTTCCGCTTTAGTGTGAACAACGCGAGAGAATGTACCTAAGCGACCTTCAAAGACATATTGGCTTTGGTATGTCGATACAGGCACCACAATCTCTTGGCGTTCTGCTGGCTCAATTGCAGGAGCTGCAGTTGCTTGTGCATTGTGATTGCCTTGACGCTCTCTCTTCTCTTTAACCAAATCACGTTCAGAGTGTTGGCTTACGACACCACCGAATGGAGCGATATGTTCTGCCACTTTGGTTACCTCTGGTTTTGGCTCTTCAGAAATCGCTTGAGCGGCACGTTCGTGATGCTCTTTTACCAAATCGCGGTTGGTTTGCTGTGTGACAAAACCACCAAATGGCACAACGTGTGCGTCTTTATTGGTATTTGGCTCTGCTTTTACTACCGCTTGTGGTGGCGTTGCTTGCTGCTCAAGCATTTCATCTACAGACAAGAAGTTTGGTTTTTCTTGAGCGGCTTTTTGAGGGCGAGCATTTACCGCTAACAAGATTTTACCGCTTGCGGCTTCTGGCGAAGCTACTGCTGCAACTAATGGCATTGCAGTTGCACGCTCATTGCGTTGACGATTGTCGCGACGACGTTGGTTGCCTACACGTAAGTGGCGAGGTAAACGACGTTGGCGGTTGTTTTCGCGGTTTTCTACACGCTCTTCAGTGTTGTTTTCAGCTTCTACAAGCGGTTGATTTTTCTCTGCTTTTTGCATAGGTTCAACAACTGGAGCCGCCACTTTTTCAACAGCTTTTTCGTTTGTGTTAATCACTTCAGCTTGTTCAGCATTGCTTTCAACACGTACTTTTTTGCGTAAATCGCGGCGTTGGCGACGTTCTGCAACTTGTGTTGATTTTTCGACCACTTCAGTTACGCCTGCTGTTTCTTCCACGATTTGGCGACGTGGTTGACGTTCTTTTTGGCGTTCTGCTTTTTCTACCTTCGCTTTTGAATCGTCTTGTTGCGGTTTGCGTTCTTGACGCTCTTGGCGATCCTGACGGTTATTACGTTGGCGGTTATTGCGGCGTTCACGTGGATTACGTGATTTCGCTTTTGGTTTCTCTTCTTCCTTCGGCTCTTCGCTGAAAATCGCTTTAATTTTCGCAATGATGCGGCTTAATAAAGACGGTTTTGCAGGCTCAACTGGCGTTGGAGCAGGTTGAAGATTAAGCTCTGTGCTGTTAAGCACCGATTCCACAGTAATCACAGGTTCATTACGGCTGACTAAAGCTTCATCTGAATTGTTGTGATGGTGCACACTTTGCTCATCTTCTTGGCGAGCAAGGTAGCGTTTCGCTAAATCGTAACTCAACATTGGCTCGATTTCGTTTTCACGCAAGCGGTACACGCTGAAATGTGGCGTTTCCATACTTTCGCTTGGCACGACAACCACGCTTACATCTTGGCGAGATTCAATGCCTGAAATCGCTTTACGTTTTTCGTTAAGCAAGTAAGATGCCACTTCCACAGGCACGATGGCGTGGATTTGTGATGAATTCTCTTTGATTGCTTCTTCTTCCACCAAGCGCAAGATTGATAACGCAATAGATTCGTTATCACGCACTTTACCCGTGCCTTGACAGCGTGGGCAGATGTGGCTTGACGCTTCGCTTAATGATGGGCTTAAACGCTGGCGGCTCATTTCAAGCAAGCCAAAGCGAGAAATACGGCTAAATTGAATGCGAGCACGGTCTTGGCGAGTCGCTTCGCGGATACGATTTTCTACTTCGCGTTGATGGCGAACAGGGGTCATATCAATGAAGTCGATTACGATTAAACCGCCCAAGTCGCGTAAACGCAATTGGCGTGCAATTTCGTCTGCCGCTTCAAGGTTCGTATTTAATGCCGTTTCTTCAATGTCGCCACCACGTGTTGAACGTGATGAGTTTATGTCGATTGCCGTTAATGCTTCGGTCACATCGATTACAATTGAACCGCCAGATGGCAAACGTACTTCGCGTTGGAATGCTGATTCAATTTGTGATTCGATTTGATAGTGGCTAAAGAGCGGCACTTCGCCTTCGTATAAACGGACGCGGTTGATGAAATCTGGGCGAACAAGGCGAATATGGTTTTTCGCTTTTTCGAAGATTTTTTTGTTGTCGATTAAGATTTCACCAATGTCACGACGAAGATAATCGCGAATTGCACGTACGATCACATCGCTTTCTTGGTGAATTAAGAACGGAGCAGGACGAGATTGTGCTGCATTCTTAATCGCTTCCCAGTGATGAAGTAAGACTTTTAAGTCCCATTGCAGTTCTTCTGGTGATTTGCCCACACCTGCGGTACGCACGATCAAACCAACGTCATCAGGCACGTCTAAACTATCCAACGCTTCTTTAAGTTCTAAGCGTTCATCGCCTTCAATGCGACGAGAAATACCGCCCGCACGTGGGTTGTTTGGCATCAAGACTAAGTAGCTGCCTGCTAAAGAAATAAACGTGGTTAAGGCTGCACCTTTGTTACCACGTTCTTCTTTGCTAACTTGAACGATCACTTCTTGCCCTTCTTTGATAATATCTTTGATATTTGGGCGACCGTTGAAAACATAACCTTCAGGGAAATATTCGCGTGAAATTTCTTTTAATGGCAAGAAACCGTGACGCTCAGCACCGTAATCTACGAATGCCGCTTCAAGGCTTGGTTCAACGCGGGTAATTTTCCCTTTGTAAATATTCGATTTTTTCTGCTCGTGTCCTGGCGATTCGATGTCCAGATCGAACAGACGCTGCCCATCAACGAGGGCAACACGCAACTCTTCTTTTTGAGTTGCATTGATTAACATACGTTTCATTGTGTTTCTCTTATCTTTTTTGTTATTGCTTGCTAGTGATTGCGTGTTTAAATGCACTAAACGGAATGTTGGCATTCTTGCCAATCTCACGACTGTCTTCGCTGCTAGCGGTAAACTTTTGTCTTACGCCCATTTCGTTTGTCTAAAATGGCTGCAAAATCAAGAGGTTATCATTACGTAAAACCTCATCAAAAATGCTTTTTCAAGCTTGAAAAAGCGGTCTCTTTTTTGCCAAAAATTGCAGGCAAAAAGAGGGCTACATTATCGCATTTTGAGGGCTAAAAAGGCAAGGTAAATCTAACTTCACGGATCCGCTGATTCTACATTCTGGCTTAAAAGTTAATTTAGAAAATCTAAATAATTTCTACCCCACAAGCGGTATAAAATGCGAAAAAATTTACTCACAATAACCTTCAAAATAATCTTGATAAGGAGATCAAAATGAACGATTTAATTACAAAATTTAACCAAGCGTGCAACCAGCCAGACTTAGCCAAATTGCTTTTAAGAATTGGCTTTGCGGGCTTATTTTTATTCCACGGCGTGCATAAAATTTATGGCGGTACGGAGTTTATTCAGGGATTATTTACCCAACACGGTTTGCCTGCATCCTTTGCTTATTTGGTTTATTTAGGCGAAGTGATTGCTCCACTGGCGATTTTACTTGGCATTTGGACACGACTTTTTGCTTTCTTAAGCGTAGGCACTTGCGTGGTGGTCATCTGGTTAATGCACACCAATGATTTCTTTAGCTTGACGAAAGTCGGGGCTTGGTCGGTGGAAGGGGTGGCAACATTCCTCTTCGGTTTTCTTGCGATTATGTTGCTTGGTTCGGGGAAATATGCTTTAAAACAAGACTAAATGCGATGAAAAAACAACGCACTAGTGATATGATGCTAGTGCGTTTTTTTATTTATTATACCGCTTTACATAAGGTTAAAATTACGGTTCCTGAGCCTGTCGAAGGATAAGTAATTTTAAGATGTTTCGACTAACCCTTCGACAAGCTCAGGGACCGTCTCAACAAATGTATAGTTATATAAATATTGTCTTTTTAAGGAAAATCCGATGAAAAAATCTCTTCTTGCCCTGCTTGTTTCCTCTGTTTTTTTACTGTCTGCTTGCAATGAAAAAGAAACGCAAGCACTCAACGAAAAACTACAACAAGCTGAACAAACTATTTCTCAACTTAATCAAGATCTTGCAAAATCACAGCAAGATTTAACCGCTTTACAAGAAGAACAAAGCAAATTACAAGCACAAATGCCTGCTCTAGAGGTAGAAATTGTGCCATTTTTCTCTAAATCAGAACCAGTGAAATCAACAGCAAATACCGAGCAAGATCGCGAAAGTAGTGACCTATATTATTTTACTAGCATTGCTAAAACCCACTATGATTGGCTTGATAACCTGTTAATTCGCAATACTTTACTTAAAGTGGAAGGTAAAATTAACAACCAAATTACGGGTACAGAAAAAGATGAAGCCTTGAAATCGCTTGAAAAAGCGTATGAAGAAGCAAAAACCGAGCTTACAGAAATGGGCGGAATGGGGATGAGTGATGTATCTCAAATGGTTTATTCAGGGCAGCGTGGCAATATTGCAACCTTTACCCAATATTGGGACAACTATACAGGCGGTGCTCACGGTATGTATGGCACGAATTATCTCAACGTGGATTTAACGAAAAAAACCGTGATTTCCCTCGATAGTTTGATGTCGAAAGCCCATCAAGATCAAGCGAAAGCCTTGTTATGGAAGGTTTATCTTGAGAAAACGCGAATGGAAGCACAAGATGAAAAAGCTGAACCATTTACGTCAAAAGCGGATTTTGATTTAGTCGATAATTTCTATTTTGCGGACAATGGCATTCATTTTGTATACCCACCCTATGCATTAGGTCCTTATGCGGAAGGCGAAATTACGTTGGTTTTATCTTGGGATGAGGCAAATAAATTGGTGTCGAATGAATATCAACGCACTAAAAAAGATGGGGTAGGGTTGGCTCCAGAAAATAACTTACAATAAATGGCAAAAGGGTTAAGTATGAAACTTAACCCTTTTCTATTTAAGTTAAAAGCAATTACGCTTTTGCTTTTTCAGCTGCTTTTACGATTACCGCAAATGCTGGTGCTTTTAATGATGCACCGCCTACTAATGCACCGTCAATGTCTGGTTGAGTGAATAATTCTGCTGCATTCGCATCGTTTACAGAACCACCGTATTGGATAATCACTTGATCTGCAACCGCTTGAGATTTCGCTGCGATATGACCACGAATGAAGGCGTGAACCGCTTGTGCCTGTGCTGGAGTTGCAGATTTGCCTGTACCGATAGCCCAGATTGGCTCGTATGCGATAACTGCACCATTAAATGCTTCCACGCCTAATGCGTCGATTACTGCATCAATTTGACGTGCACATACTGCTTCTGTTTGACCTGCTTCGTTTTCAGCTTCAGTTTCACCGATACATAATACAGGCACTAAACCTGCTGCTTTTAATGCACCGAATTTTTTCGCGATGAATTCGTCGCTTTCTTTGTGATAAGTACGACGCTCAGAGTGACCGATGATGATGTATTTTGCACCAAAATCTTTTAACATTTCTGTTGAAATGTCACCTGTGAATGCACCTTGTACGTTTACGTCAACGTTTTGTGCACCTAATGCGATCACAGATTGACCTGCTAATGCCGCTTCAGCTTCTGCTAAATACATTACAGGTGGTGCGATTGCTACATCACAACCTTTAACATCTGCTAATTCTGCTTTTAAACCTGCAACAAGTTCTTTTGTGAATGCTTTGCTGCCGTTTAATTTCCAGTTACCCATAACAAGTGGACGACGTGCCATTTTTATTCTCCTGTTAAATTAGAAATACGAACGCATAAAGTTTACCAAATTTTGATTCTTCTTGCATAAGAATCTTATGGTTATTTAATTAAGGTTAAAATTACAACGGAAACAATACAGGTACTAATAACGCCGTTGCGAACATCACAATAATCGTAAACGGTACGCCAACCTTGACAAAATCACCGAAACGATAACCTGCAGGTCCAATAACCATTGTGTTTACAGGCGAGGAAATTGGGGTCATAAAGGCAGCGGACGAGGCGATGGTCACGACCATCACTAAAGCTGTTGGCGAATAGCCTAGCTGTTTAGCGATTTCAATGGCAATCGGTGCCATTAGGATTGCCGTTGCGGTATTGGAGATAAATAAACCAACCACAGCAGTTAACGCAAACAAACCGAGCAAAATAAAGAACGGGCTGGTTTGGCTGCCGCCTGTGACACGCAAAAATTCTTCCACCATTAAAGTCACTCCGCCCGTTTTTTGCATTGCGGTAGAAAACGGCATCATCCCGACAATCAAAATCAGGCTTGGAATGTGAATAGAAGCGTAAGCCGATTTCATATCAATACAGCGGAATTTACCGAGCAATAAACAGCCGATAAGAGCGGCAATCACGTTTGGCACAATGCCTGTGATCATCAGTACGACCATTAGGAATACCGAGAAAATCGCGTACGGTGCTTGGCTTGCGGCTGGCACGGCTTGGCTGCTTTCTTTCGGCAAAGTGAGCAAGAAGAAATCTTTGCGGTTTTGCACCAACATTTCGATTTTTGACCAAATCCCAATTACTAGCAAAATATCGCCCGATTTCACCGTTTCACTCAGAAGATTATCTTGCAGAATGGTTTTATCTCGCTTGATGCCGATAATGCTCACGCCATAACGCGAACGGAAAGCAAGCTCGGTAAGCGTACGTCCTACGCTGTCTGTTTCAGGCTTAACCGCCAACTCTGCCATTCCCACCGACTTGGCGTGGGTTGAAAAATAATCGCCTTTAAGCTCAATACGTTGCAGTTTAAATTGTTCACAAAGAGCCTCGAATTCCGCCTCGCCAATGCCGATGTCCATCAGCAAAATGTCTTTCTTTTGGAGCTGAGTGTTGCCAAAAGCGGCAAGAGTGAGATGCGAAAAATTCTTAAAACGTTGCACCGCAATCACATTCATTTGATAGAGCGAACGCAATTTCAGCTCATCAATTGTCTTACCAATAAAAGGGGAATCCGCCGCCAAAATAACCATCTTGGCACGCCCGTTGAGTTGATATTCTTCAATCAGCTTTGCCATTGAATTCTCATTACTAGCGGTCGAATTTTGGCTTTCTTTTCCATCATCCAACCAACGACGAGCGACCAACATATAAAGAATAGCGAGAGCAAGCACCACCACACCAATGGGCGTAAAACTGAAAAAATGGAAGCCTTTGTAGCCTTCTTTAATCAGCTCAGAGTGGGTAACTAAGTTCGGAGCGGTTGCAATCAGCGTCATCATTCCGCTAATCAACCCTGCCATACTCAGCGGCATCATTAAACGACGTGGGGAAATATTCATCCCCGAGCAAATCGCCAGCACGACAGGAATGAAAATCGCCACCACGCCCGTAGAACTCATAAAAGAACCGAGAAAACCGATGGAAAGCATCAGCAATACGAGCACTTTGGTTTCACTTGCCCCTGCAACCCTCATTAGCCAATCGCTAATCATATTTGCCACGCCCGTGCGAGCGAGCCCTTCACCGATAATGTAAAGCAAGGCGAGCAAGACGATGTTTGGATCGCCCAAGCCTGCAAAAATTTCTTCGGTGGTTAAAATGCCGCTCAAGCCAAAGCCGAGCATCACAAGTAAAGCCACCGTGTCCATCCGCAATTTGTTTTGGATAAACAAGACAATCGCAATGCCGAGCAAGGCTAAGACAAAATAAAGGGGCGGAAAAGTCAATTGAGGAAAATGTTGAGAAAAGGTGTTGATTAGGCTAGTCATAACAATCTCAAATTCGTGTTTTCAAAAAATATAAACCGCAAAATGGCGGTCACTGAGACGATTGGTGAGCTTGTCGAACCATTAGTCGAAGTGTGAGCTTTGAATTTACAAAACTTATACTTCGACAAGCTCAGTAACCGTTTTGTGGTTTGCTCATATAATACGGCAAAATGGCTCACATATCAGGATTTTTTTCGATGAGCTCTCGGATGAGCTTCATCATACACTTTCGCAAGATGTTGGAAATCCAAATGGGTGTAAATTTGGGTGGTGGAAAGGCTGCTATGCCCGAGCAACTCTTGCACCGCACGTAAATCTCCCGAACCTTCCAACATATGCGTTGCAAAGGAATGGCGAAGTTTGTGCGGATTCAAATGGGTTTCCAAGCCTTGCTTTTTTCCCCATTTTTCCATAATCAGCTGAATGGAACGATGCGATAAACGGCCGCCCCTTTTGTTCAAAAACAGGGCGTTATCTTGAGGAGCAAAGCTACCACGCACTGCTAACCAAGTCTCTAATGCTTGTTTGGCTTTGAAGCCCACAGGCACAATTCGCTCTTTATTCCCTTTACCGAGCAAGCGTACTTCACCTGCTTGTAAATCCAACTTATCCACATCCAAACCTTGCAATTCAGATAGGCGTAAGCCCGAGCTATACATCAGCTCCATCATCGCCAAATCGCGTTGATCAAGCGGTGAAGTGACATCAATATCTAGCAATTGAGAAAGCTGCTCGGCTTCCACGTTTTTCGGTAAATGTTTCGGGACTTTCGGGGCTTTAATTCCCACTGCAGGATTCACTTGAATTTCGCCCATTTTTAACAAATAGGCGAACCATTGTCGCAACACCACCAGTCGCAATCCAATGCTTTTCGCACTTAATCCTTGCTTGTGACTTTGACTTAAAATCCAACGCACGGTCGAACTTTCTACTTCTAGCCAAGAAGAAACTTGTTCTGAATTTAGTAGCTCGCAGATAGCCAAAAGTTGGCGTTGATAGTTTTTAAGCGTATGCAGACTGACCTGTTTTTCAAGGCGAAGATAGTCCCAATAAGGCTGGGCTTGTTGGAAAAGGGGGTTGGTGTTTGGCATACAAGCGGATAGATTTTTCTTTGAATTGACTAACGGGTAGGGTGTGTGGATTTGAATAATCCACGCACGCTTTTGCACTGTTTAACAAAAAATAAACCGCTTGCAACGTGCGTGAAACATACGTTTCACACACCCTACTGAAAATTAATCTATGGAAAATTAAGCAAGGTTCAACTGCCCAATTTTCACACCTACATTACCCAGTGCAACAGGGCTTAAGTATTGACCCAAGAACTCAAACAGCTCATCTAAATCGGTAAACTGACGTTGTACTTTCACATCGTCTTCCACTTTACGTACAAACTCGTAAGTCGCTTTGCCGTTTTCGATTTGAGCCTCAAGCGTGATGTAAACGGTGTCGAAAAAGTGGTTTACATTGCCTTCTTCACCAGGGTCACTCACACGCACGTTCCAGTTGTTGCTAAATAAAATTTCAGTTTTTGACATTGTGTTTTCCTCTTTTTATTTTAAATGAAAGGGCAATGAACCATTGCCCTTGTTGCTGTTATTGTAAAACAGAAATATCCGCCACTTGTAAGAACAAACCTTGTAGCGTGTTCAGAATCGCTAAACGATTTTGGCGGAGTGCTGGATCTTCTGCGTTCACCATCACGTTGTCGAAGAAGTTATCCACAGGCGTGCGTAAGTTCGCGAGTTTGTCCAACACAGCGGTGTATTCACCTTTCGCGATAAGCGGTTGCACTTCTGTTTGCAGTGCAAGCACGGCTTCGGCTAACGCTTTCTCCGCAGGCTCTACGCAAGCGGTCAAATTAATCTCGCCGATTGCAACATCTGCTTTAGCAAGAATGTTCGCCACACGTTTGTTCGCTGCGGCTAAGGCTTCTGCAGAATCTAAGGTACGGAAGTGCGAAACGGCACGCACGCGGGCATCAAAATCCGCAGGGCGAGTTGGACGGTGAGCAAGCACGGCTTGGATAACGTCCACCGCAATGCCTTCATCTTGATACCACGCACGGAAACGACCGAGCATAAAGTCCACCACGTCGGCAACCACGTTTTTGTTGGTAAGTTTGTCGCCGAAAAGTGCGGCGGATTTTTTCACTAAATCTTCCAAATCAAGCGGTAGGTTTTTCTCTACGATAATGCGTAACGCACCAAGTGCCGCACGGCGTAAAGCGAATGGGTCGGCACTGCCTTTTGGTGCTTGTCCGATACCGAAAATCCCTGTAAGCGTGTCGAATTTATCCGCTAAGGCAACGCTGCTTGCTACTAAAGATTTCGGCAATTCATCGCCTGCGAAACGTGGCATATATTGTTCGTTCAACGCCACTGCCACTTCTTCATCTTCGCCATCGTGGCGGGCATAGTGCATCCCCATCACACCTTGGGTGTCGGTGAATTCAAACACCATATTGGTCATCAAATCGCATTTTGACAGCAAGCCCGCACGTTTTGCTTTCTCTTCGTCGGCACCGATTTGTTTCGCAATTTCGCCCGCAAGTTGTTCAATGCGTTTTGTCTTATCATACAACGAGCCAAGTTGTTGTTGGAACAACACGGTTTCTAAACGTGGTAAGCGATCCACCAATTTTTGTTTCAAGTCGGTTTTGAAGAAAAATTCCGCGTCCGTTAAACGCGGGCGAACCACTTTTTCGTTGCCTTCGATGATTGCACTTGGATCGTCTGGATTGATGTTCGACACGAAGATAAAGTGCGGTAATAATTTGCCGTCTTTGTCATAGATCGGGAAGTACTTTTGGTCGCCTTTCATCGTGTAAACCAAGGCTTCCGCAGGCACGGAAAGGAAGCGTTCTTCAAATTTCGCTGCCAATACGTTCGGATATTCCACCAACGAAGTCACTTCTTCCAATAGGCTTTCTTCAATGTCTGCCACGCCACCAAGAGCGGTCGCTTTTGCTTGAGATTTTGCAAGAATTTCCGCTTTACGCTCATTGAAATCGGCTACCACTGAGCCTTTTTCACGCAACAGTTGTGGGTATTGATCCGCGTGTTGAATTTCAAACTCACGCTCGCCTAAGAAGCGGTGACCACGAATCGTACGACCGCTTGCCACGCCTAAAATTTCGCCTTCGATGAGTTCATCGCCAAGCAACATCGTCACCGTGTGAACAGGGCGAATGAATTGCACGGTTTTATCCGCCCAACGCATTGGTTTTGGAATAGGCAGTTTAGCCAAAGCGTTCGCTACGATATCCGACAACAAGTTTTTGGTCGGCTGACCTTCAATTTTCGCACGGTGAACGAGCCATTCGCCTTTATCGGTGGCAAGACGTTCCGCTTGATCCACGGTAATCCCACAACCACGCGCCCAGCCTTCTGCCGCTTTGGTCGGATTGCCTTCCGCATCAAACGCTGCCGATACCGAAGGCCCGCGTTTTTCAATTTCTTTGCTCGGCTGTTGTGTGGCAAGTGCCAACACCTTCACCGCCAAACGACGCGGTGCGGCAAACCATTCGATTTTCTCGAACGCCAGCCCCGCTTGGTTCAATTCCGCCTGCACGTTATCCGCAAAGGCAGTCGCTAATGTTTTCAGAGCTTTTGGCGGCAGCTCTTCCGTGCCGATTTCTACTAGGAAGTTTTGGGTTGTCATGTTGTTCTCTATAGATGTAATGAGTTTATTTAAACTATCGTCTGAAAGTATAAATCTAAATTGAAAATTTATATTTAGATTAGATAATGAAGAAAAATATCTTTCTAATTCTTCTCTTTTACTTTTAGTTCTCAAGTATTCATTGTCTAATGATGTGTTTTTTGAAATTCTATTTTGTAGTTCTTTATTAGCTGGATTCTTTATTATATTCTTCTGTGGATTACAAACTAATATAAATTCAATATTTATAGCTTGTACAGGTTTTTCTAATAAAGATGATAATAATGATAGCCCTTCATACAGCTTGTTTTTAATTCCTTTCTTTCCATTTCTCTTATCATTTATTTTAACATCACTAATTTTCCTATCTTTAAATTCTAAGAATATAAAAGTATTGTCTTGAAACCAAAGTGCATCAGGAGAACTAAAACTGGAACCATGTTTTTTCGCAACTTCATCAAAATTAATAATTTTAGCATTAGAATTAATAAATTCAGAGCTATTATCAGCTTTGGATAATTCACAAATAGGAGAAAGAAAGCTACTACAATTTTTGAGAATCTCCTTAAAATGAGTATTGTTAAACATAATTTATTCAATCTCATTAAAAACATTTGCAAATCTTTGTACTATATCTTCCATGACAGTTGATGTTTTGTCTTCAAAAAGAACAGAATTATCATCAACTTTATTGGCCCAATAGAATCTCTTATTTTCTATATTCCGATTTCTTGCGTAAAAATCTAACGCAGAGACCATATAAGGACTATGGGTAACAGCAATAACTTTTACATTTTCTTTAACTAAATCACATAATATTTCAGCATATTTATTTTGCCATTTGGGATGTAAATTAGTTTCTGGCTCATCAAGGATAAGTAAACTATTTTTACTAATAACACCACCTTTTAAAAGAGTATTAAATAAGCCTAATGACTTTATTCCTGATGCAATATTTATAGATGAGAATAGTCTTCCAGATCTATTTAATATAAAATCATCTTGATTTTCATCATAATAAAAATCTCCCTCAATCAGATTATTTATATTACTTGATATATTTTGTAATGGATTACTGACAAATTGAATTGTTTGTGGATCCAGCACACTAAGTTTTCTTACTAAATCTTTTATATGCAGAGAAACTTTTTCTCTTGCCCAAGCTCGAGAAGATGAATTATCATCTAATAAAGTCATTGCATTCTGAAACATTCTTCTAAACTGTAAAATAAATGGACTTTCTATATATGTAACATCTTCAAAAGACATACTCTTACCAAATTTAATGTCTTTAATCGTATTCATGTTTGAGTTAAATTTGATAATGCATTCGTTATCATAATCAATTAATTCTATCTCAGATAATTTGTTATTAAAGTGTTTAAATTCAGAATAAAGGGCTTTCTTTAATGCATTTCCTTTTGCCGTAATTTCATCAGGTTTGTTTATAATAAGCTCTTCTATTTTTACAAGGATTTCTTGTATTCTGATTCTCAAATCAGGCCCTATATTATTCTCTTCTAGTTCTGCATATAGAGATGATAGATCTTTAGTTAATAATAATTCTTCAGGATCAATACTTCTAAAGAATAAAATTGTTTTTTTAAACATATTAGCATCAGGAGAGGTTCTAAGTAATAGTCCTATTCTTGCTAAATATAATAAGATTTGACTAATTACACCTTCACCAAGATCATCTTCATATTTTTGGCTTGCTTTGATAATAGCAAATAACAATTTCCCGATAGTGCTTTTACCAGAGTCATTTTCACCACAGATAACCGTTAATCCATTTATATTTACTGATGCATCTTTAATAATACCAAAGTCTTTGATATTTAATCTCATTTTTATTTACCCCTGTTTCTAAATATAAAAAATACTTTATGTTAGCGTATTAAGAATATTACTTAATTATTTTTCTAATATTATTCTCCGCACTTATAAATTTCAACCTAAATTAAACGGCGATAATGTGACCAACTCAATTCGGAACACAGTGTGTTCCGTTTTGGAAACGTAAGATAAAATTGACGCATATTTCGTAAATTACGAACATCAAATCCCTTACCAAACATTGCCGTTAGACGTTCGGAAACATTCTGCAACACTGCTTTGCCATATTCAGCACGGCTTTCTCCTTGTTGCTCATCTTCCACCAATAATCGTCCAATTTCCCAGTAACTTTGCACCATTGCTTGGTTTACTGTTTGGCGAACTTGATTTCGAGCTTGGTGAATTATTGCAGCAATGTTCTGAATTAGTCATTATTAACCATATATAATGTACTATTTATCAATTCTCTAACGCCCCCATCGAACTATAAAAATTCAACGCATAACGAATGCCGAAGACAAAAACCATAAACATAGCCACAATGTTAACAATTAAAAAGAACACGAGCTGTTTGGCATTAGTTTCTTGCCAAATGTTTTTGAACATTTTCCAGCTGATATCTTCTTGCGGTTCTTCTTTATTATGTAATTCATATAAGGCTTTGAGCATTTTTCGGCTAAATCCCACGATGTTAATCAACATCACGCTAAACGCCACAAAAGCAGATGAAAGCACGAAGAAAACGAGCAAACCAATATCTAAATCTAATTTAGCGTGATCAATCGCACTGAGCATAAATAATGCTAACGACAAAAATAATACCGCAGGCGTTAAATTACGCAAAAACATTAAGTAATCATCGCCAATTTTGAATAAAAATTGCCAAAAACTGATTTTTTGTTTGGTCATTATTTATGCTATTTCCAATGATTGTATTTATTCTTTTGGCAAGAACCTTTCTCTCGCCCTTTCTACTGCCAAATGCAAGCGCTCTTCCAACACAGCTTTACTTGGCAATACGGTCATATATTCTGCAATATGAATATCAGAACTTTTTAAATCCAATAATTCCACTTGTTCTTGTTTTTTCGAGGTGCAGAGAATAATCCCAAGCGGTGGATTTTCGCCTTCTTCTTGCTCATATTTTGCCAGCCACGCCAAATAAAGCTCCATCTGGCTTTTGTGCGAATGCTTGAAGGCTTCGGTTTTTAATTCAATCGCAATCAGGCGTTTGAGTTTACGGTTATAGAACAACAAATCAATATAAAAATCGTCGTTATCAATATGAATCCGTTTTTGGCGGGCGATAAATGTGAAACCTGCACCTAGTTCTAATAAGAACTGTTCGATTTCGCATAAAATTGCATCTTCTAAATCTTTTTCTAAGTAGCGATCGTTTAGGTCTAAAAAATCTAAAATATAAGGATCTTTCAGCACCATTGATTGGTTGTATTCGCCTTTTTCACGCAATAACGTCAATTCTTGTGTGATGGTTTCATCAGGTTTCTTAGAAATTGCCGTGCGTTCAAACAAAAGAGAACCAATTCGCTCATCAAGCGTTCTAGTACTCCAACGCTCTTGAACCGCTATCGTGGCGTAGAAGTCGCGTTTTATTGGATCTTCAATCACAAATAGTTTTGTAAAATGCGTCCAACTTAATTGTGCAATCAGTGATTGCACAATCTGAAGATCAGGGAAAGTTGTCGCGAACTGCATCATATAATTAAGATTTCGTTTACTCCAACCTTTACCAAATTGTTCTGTTAATTTATCTGCCAAAGTGCGGACAATTTCTTGCCCATATTCTGCTCGTTCACCTTGCAAAATATATTGGTTGATTCGATTTCCAATATGCCAATAAAGCAACGTAAGTTCCGCATTAACGGCGGTTGCCATTCGTTGTTTGGTGGATTTAATTAACGCTACAATTTCATTTGCAAATTCAATTGAATGATTTTCTAATGTTACTAATTCTTTTTTCATATTTTCCTCGCTATAAATAATTCACCTTCGAATCTACAATTTTTATAAACTGATGATAAACAAGCTCTTGGATAATATTTGCTATCGTGTTTAGCTCATCTTGTTTATTAAATGCTTTTAAGCAAGTTCTATTATGAATATCATTTTGTAAGGTAGAAAGTTTAGCGGGTAAATGTCTTTTTGTTGTTTGTTTTATATAAGCAACATATTCATTTAATGCTTGAGTCACTTTATCTATTTCTTGTGGCTCAGAAACAATTTCAGCCTTTTGCTCTTCAGGTTTGTTATTTTCGATTCTTAAACAAACCCTTTTGTTATTTTGCTGCGAAATAAATTGGCAAATGCCATTGTAGCCTTGATCGTTTGATAAAATATAAAATTCAATGCGTTTATCAACAATCGTATCTAATTTTCCTAAATAATAGGCAATATGAAAATCAACGTTATTTTTACCGATATCTTTAACAGTAATTAACGTAATATTTATTTCATTAGAGAATTTTTCAGTTAAATTGATACATTTATTCGTTGCACCCACAAACAGAAAAATTCTCTCATATTCCACTAAATTTAATCCATCTAATGAATGGAGATTTTCATAATCTATAAAAGCGTACTTCATACTTCTTCCTTATGTTTAATAAAACCTAAGAAAGGAATTGGGAACTTTCTGAAGTTTTTGACCGCTTGTTATTTTTGCATCGCCGCCAAAGCGGTCGGATTTGGCGTAGGTTCTGCAATTTTGGTTAAGCGATTACGATCACGATGGTTAAACGGCTCATCGTAACCAGGGATAATCATCATTGTGGATTGATCGTAAGACCAAGTGCCGTCGTCGTTGATTTTCACCGTAATTTCATAGCTTTCGGTGGTGAAAGATTGCTCTAAAAATGGATTAGAAATAATGCCATTTGTAAGTGAACCTCGCACGGCTTTTACGGTAAAGGTTTTCGCATCAGCAGGGGCGTTGCCGACTGCCATCAGCGTTTGTCCTCGCGGAATGCTGATGGTAAATAAAATGTTGCCTGTCGCAGGCTCCCATAACCAATAGCCCACTTGATCGTGGAAAGTTTCTACGTCATCAGGTTGCACAATGTGGGTGTGATAACGCAAGCCATAGAACAGTTGCGGGCCATTGGTTTGAGCATCAATAGGTTGTAATTCCACTCGCTCGATATAAGGATCTTTCACCGCCCCTTCTGCCTTAGGGTTAATATCCACGCCACGTTTGCCTTCCCACACGCCTGCAAGCCCTGTTAATGGACCAAGATTTGCCAGCGTGTTTACATCAGGTTCGGTTTCGGTGTAAATGTCTTTTGGGTAGTGAAAGTCTGTCATATTTTTCCTCGTAGGGTGCATCTTGATGCACCATTCCATATTTCAATTTAAGAGGTGCAACAAGTTGCACCCTACGGCAAGCGGTTAAATTTTTCCGATTTTTTGCAAATGACGTTTGCCTATTTTTTACAACCTGGGAAGCCTAACGCTTCGCGGCTTGCATAGTAAGCTTCCGCCACGCCTTTGGTTAAGGCACGAATGCGTAAAATATAGCGTTGGCGTTCGGTCACAGAAATCGCTTTGCGGGCATCTAATAAGTTAAAGCTGTGTGCTGCTTTTAAAATGCGTTCGTATGCAGGCAATGGCAATGGTTTTTCTAACGCTAATAATTCTTGTGCTTCTTTTTCGTATTGGTCGAAACAGTAGAATAAGAAATCGGTGTTTGCGTATTCAAAGTTATAGGTCGATTGTTCCACTTCGTTTTGGTGGAATACGTCGCCGTAGGTGGTTTTGCCAAGCGGGCCGTCAGACCAGACTAAATCGTACACGCTGTCTACGCCTTGAATGTACATTGCCAAACGCTCTAAACCATAGGTCACTTCACCCGTCACAGGTTTACATTCTAAGCCGCCCACTTGTTGGAAATAGGTGAATTGGGTCACTTCCATACCGTTCAACCACACTTCCCAGCCTAAGCCCCACGCACCTAAAGTTGGGTTTTCCCAGTTATCTTCCACAAAGCGAATATCGTTTTTGGTTGGGTCGAAGCCAAGCATCTCAAGGGAGCCTAAATAAAGCTCTTGAATGTTGTCTGGTGAAGGTTTAATCACCACTTGGAATTGGTAGTAGTGCTGTAAACGGTTTGGGTTTTCGCCATAGCGACCATCAGTCGGACGGCGTGATGGTTGAACATAAGCGAACGCCATCGGCTCAGGGCCTAACGCACGCAATGCGGTCATCGGGTGAGACGTTCCCGCCCCTACTTCCATATCAAACGGCTGAACAATGGTGCAACCTTGTTTTGCCCAGTAATCTTGCAGGGCGAGAATCATACCTTGGAATGTTTTTACGTTGAATTGATTGCTCATAATCTTGAATATTAAATGTAATGAAAAATAGGGGCATTATACTTGAAACCAGCCAATGGATAAAGGCGAAAAAAGCGGTTAAAAAATAAGTGACTTTTGCAGATTTATATGAATAGAATTTGATAACTTAATGAAAATTCTCAACTAGGTAATCGCTTACGCTTGTGTCAGAATAACGCCATTTTCTGCAACAAAATTTTAGCGAGATAACATAATGAAACAAAACTTAATTACTACTGCACTTTTATTAAGTGCTTCTGCTTTTGTGTAAGCTGAAACTAACAAAACTGAGCTTGAGCCTGTTAACGTCTATTCTGCCTACGCAACGCCTGTTAACCAAGACAAAACTGCTTCATCCGTAACCGTTCTAACAGAAAAAGATTTCGCCGAGCGTAATGCGACTTATGTGAGCGATGTGTTGAAAACTGTACCAGGGGTTTCAATGATGAGCTATGGCGGACGTGGCACATTAACCAATTTCTCTATTCGTGGAGCAGATGCAAATCACACTGCGGTAGTAATTGATGGTGTGAAAGTAAACCCTGTGACAGGCTATGGCTATGATTTTGGCGGTTTGGCATTAAGCAACATTGATCGCATTGAAGTGTTACGTGGCGAACAATCAGCTTTATGGGGCAGTGATGCAATGGGGGGCGTCATTTATATCACAACCAAAAACGGTTTATATAAAGATAAACCTTTCAACGTAGATTTCGATTTTGGCACAGGTTCACACCGTACCCGTGATGCTTCATCCACTATTTCAGGCTATCAAAATGGTTTCTACTACGCAGTTCACGGCGATAGCCACCGCACACGCGGTATTTCTGCGATCAGTTCAGAGACTTTCCACTACACTGCTGAAAACGGGACAGCATTTACCACTGGTGGAGCCGTTGAAAAAGACCGCTTTCATCGTGATAACGCTTCTTTAAAAGTTGGTTATGATGTTGGCGATAAAGGCATCGAGCTTTTAGCAGCACATTCATCACAATCAGCTCATTACGACACCTCATCTTATACAAGCGGTCGTTTAATCGAAACCAATCCCGATTTTGATGATTACACTCGCACCCGCGAAACGATCTTCAAATTAGGCGGTTATTTAGGTAGCGATCAAGAATTATTCAAACAAAAAGCTAGCGTTAGCCATATTAAAACAGACAGTGATACGACAGAATTCGGTGGTTCAAGCAGCCGCTACGACAGCAAAAAATTGAATGCAAATTACCAATTAGACATCAATTTTGATCGTGACGGTTATGTAAAACAAGGCGTGAGCGTATTAGGCGAATATCAAAACACTCATTACGATGCACAATCTGCTTATGCAACCTTCCAAAATAAAAAATTAACTGAAAAAAGTGCTACCGCAGAATATCGCCTATTTACCGAAGATGATCATAGTTTATCTATCAGCGGACGTTATAACAGCAGCTCACAATATGAGAATGCGTGGACAGGTCGTATTTCAGGTGCTTATCGTTTATCGCCAAACTTCCGTGCTCACGCAAGTTTAGGTACCGCAATTCAAAACCCAACGATTACTGAATACTACGGCTGGAGTGGTACATTTATTGGCAATCAAGACCTAAAACCTGAACGCAGCCGTGGTGGCGATATTGGTTTATTAATGGAAACCAACGATAAAGCACACAGCCTTGATGTGACCTATTTTGGACGCAACGTAGACCGTTTAATCACGACAGATCCAAATACGTTTTCTCGTGCAATCAATGCAGAGGGAACTACTCAAATCAAAGGGGTTGAAATTGCATATAAAGGGAAATTCACTGAAAAATTGACCGCTTACGGTAACTACACTTATATGCGTGCGAAAAATAACAACGGCATTGAAATCGCATACCGCCCGAAACATACCGCTAATGCAGGTATTGCCTATCAAATTACCGAAAAATGGGGAGCTGACGCAAATGTTTCTTATGTAGGCAACCGTATCGGCACATATCCATTACGCACTAAATTACCATCTTACACATTGGCAAATGTAGGCGTAAATTATCAAGTGATCCCGAATCTCACGGTATATGCAAACTTGAACAATCTATTCGACAAAAAATATGAAAACTATCTCGGCTACGGTCAAGACGGTCGCAATGTTTATGTTGGATTGAAAGGATCGTTTTAATTTCTGATACCCCTCGCCCCTTGTGGGAGAGGGATAATTTCACTTCGTTCAGAAGTGAAATTCGGGAGAGGGGTAAGCGGTTATTTTTAACCGCTCATTTGCAAAAACTATATTGTTGCCCCCTCTCTCTGACGAAAATTGCCTTACGCAATTTCCGCCTGTCTCTCTCCCTCAAGGGGAGAGAGTTTTTATAATAAATGATATGAAAAAAACACTCCTACTTTCCACCGCCCTTTTTCTCACTCTTCCCACTCAAGCCGAACAATTTGTTTCGCTCACCCTTTGCAGCGACAGGCTTTTGGCGGAGTTGGCTCGTCCTGAGCAAATTGCCGCACAGTCGCCTTATTCCAAAAAGCCGCTGATGATGTTGGATAAAGTCAATACGAACAAACCCGCCCTTGAACCGCAGCTCACGGCGTTATTACCGTATTTGGACAAAACCTTGCTCATCAACGAGACCTTTTATCCGCAACTGGTGGCGGATTTGAGAAAGCTCGGGGCGAAGATTGTGCCGATTAACGACACGCCGCAAACGCCTGATGAACTGTTTGCGTTAATGTTGCAACTGGGCAAACTCACAGGTAATGAAACCCACGCCGAACAACTGGTGGCAAAGCTAAAATCGCAAAACACTCGCCTAAATCTACCGCTTACCGACACGCTGATGATTTCCGACACAGGCATTGTGGAAGGCTATTTTCCGCAATATCCCGTGTTGCTCAATTTGCTTGGGTTGACCCCGCTCAAGACACCGCTGACGGAACAAAATTTCTCGCTCGAAAAAGTGTTGCTTGCCCAGCCGAATGTGCTGATTGAAATTTCCGACCAACAAAGCTATAACGAACGAACAGAGCTGCTCAAACACCCACTTTTGCAAAATCTCTTTAAAAATCGACCGCTCTTTCGCATTCCGATGAAATATACTTATTGCTTTGACCACGGTGTGTGGCAAGGGGCGGAGATGATTTATCATCAGTGGAAACAAAAATAGATGAAGGGCTGTGGAGATTTAATAATTCAATTTCCGCAGCCCCAATTTTTAGTCTCTAGGCATTATTTTTTCTTTGCCTTTTTCGCTGATTTTTTCTTCGATTTCACCGCTTGTTTTTTCTTCTGTTTCTCTTTTTTCGGCTTGTCCTTCTTAAAGGTTTTGACCTCTTTAAACACAGGTTTATCTGCGTTCAATTTCTTCGCTTTTTGTTTAGCCGTTTTGCCAATGTGAATTCCTTTGCGAAGGTTGTCTAACAAGGCGAAATCGATTTTCTTATCGTCTAAATTCACGTTGATGACTTTGACTTTCACGCGATCGCCCAAGCGGTAAATCACGCCCGAACCACCAACTAAACGCTGTCTATCCGCATCGAAATGGTAGTAATCGTTTTTCAGCGTAGAAATATGTACTAAGCCATCGATGAGCAATTCGTCTAGTTTGACGAACAAGCCGAAACCTGTGACCGATGAAATTACGCCTTCAAATTCTTCGCCTAAATGGTCTTGCATAAACTCACATTTCAGCCAATCTGCCACTTCGCGAGTGGCATCATCGGCTCGACGTTCGGTTGCGGAGCATTTATCACCAAATTGGTCGATGTCATCTAATTTGTAGTGATAGCCACCGCCATCCGTGTAATTACGCGTGTTGCCTTTGCCTTTTTCGATGAGATATTTAATCGCACGGTGTAAGAGCAAATCAGGGTAGCGGCGAATTGGCGAAGTAAAGTGAGCGTATTCTGTTAATGCTAAGCCAAAATGTCCGATGTTATCTGCCGCATAGTTTGCTTGTTTGAGTGAGCGAAGTAGCATCGTTTGAATTAATTCGCGGTCAGGGCGACCTTCAAGCTGTTCAATTAATTCCGCATAATCTTTTGGTTGCGGATCTAAGCCTACATTCCACGTTAAGCCACATTCACGAATAAAGCTCTTAAAGCTGGTGAGTTTTTCTTCGCTTGGTTTGTCGTGAATACGGTACAACGCAGGTTCATTGGCATTTTCAACAAAACGAGCTGCCGCAATATTCGCCAAAATCATACACTCTTCAATGAGCTTGTGAGCATCGTTGCGAACAAGCGGTTCAATTCGTTCAATTCTTCCCTGAGGATTGAAAATAAACTGATTTTCCACCGTTTCGAACTCAATAGCCCCACGTTTTTGGCGAGCTTCTGTCAACGCATTATAGAGGCGGTAAAGCTCTTCAATATGCGGTACGAGTGGGGCATAGCGTTCACGCAAGGTTTCATCGCCTTCAAGAATTTTCCACACTTTGGTATAAGTGAGGCGAGCGTGTGAATTCATCACGGCTTCATAGAATTCATAGCCTGTTAGTTCGCCTTGCTCGGAAACCGTCATTTCTGCCACAAGGCATAGGCGATCGACTTGCGGATTGAGCGAGCATAAGCCGTTAGAAAGCACTTCTGGCAACATTGGAATCACGCGATTTGGGAAATAAACCGAGTTCCCGCGGTTTGCTGCTTCTAAATCAAGAGCCGTTTTTGGGCGAACGTAGTAGCTCACATCCGCAATTGCGACCCACAAACGCCAGCCATTTTCTTCTTTTTGAGCGAAAACGGCATCGTCGAAGTCGCGAGCACTTTCGCCATCAATGGTTACAAGCGGTAGATTTCTGAGATCAACTCGCCCTTTTTTCGCCTCTTCTGGCACTTCTTCATCAAAATGGCGGATTTGTTTTTCAACTGCTTCACCCCATACGTGCGGAATATCGTGGTTACGCAAGGCGATTTCGATTTCCATTCCTGGGGCGAGATTGTCACCGAGAATTTCGGTAATTTTTCCCATCGGGCGGTTAAAGCTCGCTTTGCGTTCAAACAGTTCAACCACAACCACTTGCCCCATTCTTGCCCCTTGGCGATGCTCATCTGGGATTAAAATATCTTGGTTGATGCGACTGTCGTCTGGCACCACAAAACCGATGCCGTTTTCAAGGAAAAAACGCCCGACAATCTGTTTTTTACGGGCTTCTAACACACGTACGATACGCACTTCTTTTCGCCCACGACGATCGGTGCCGTTTGGTTGAGCAAGTACAAAATCACCGTGCATTACACGTGTCATCTGCACGTTGGGAATAAACCAATCTTCTCCTTTCTCTGCTCCTTCGACTTGCAAGAAGCCGTAGCCATCGCGATGACCGATGACTGTGCCTTTAATCAAGTCCATTTTTTCAGGCAGGGCATAACGTTTACCTTTGGTAAAGACAAGCTGCCCGTCATTTTCCATTGCACGTAAGCGACGACGCACGCCTTCGATGCGTTCTTCGTCATAAATGTGGAAAATTTCAAGCAATTCGTCACGGCTCATTGGGGCATCGTGTTCACGGATGGTTTGTAAAATGAATTCTCGGCTCGGAACAGGATTTTCGTATTTTTCTAATTCTTGTTGATAATTTGGATCGACTATCATGATTTTCTCTTTTTAAATGTTATTTTCTTATAGTTTTTATAAAAAACGTTGTGAGTTTACTCTCTCCCCTTGTGGGAGAGAGACAGACGGAAATTGCGTTAGGCAATTTCTGTCAGAGAGAGGGGGCTGCGATATTGATTTTATAAATGGGTGGTCAAACTCGTTCGCTTCCCCCTCTCCCGAATTTCACTTCTGAACGAAGTGAAATTATCCCTCTCCCTCAAGGGGCGAGGGTTAAAATTTGGATTGCTATATTTTTGAATGGAATTTGAAATGCAATTTGCAAAACCTTCGCAAAATTAAACCGCTTGTGAAATGGTGAGCCATAGTACCAAGTTTTTTCGAATAATCCTAAACAAATTTAGAAAACGCTTGCTCCCCCTAGTTCGAACCGATAGAATTTGAAACTTTGTCAGGGAACTTTCGGCAAGCTAAAATTCTCTTATAAAGTAACATTTCATTTAGGGCATCACGATGAGCGATACACACCACAAACACATTACCGTCTTACTTCACGAAGCCGTTGAGGGCTTGGCAATCAAACCAAACGGCATCTATATTGACGGGACTTTTGGACGTGGTGGGCATTCTCGACTTATCCTTTCCCAGCTTGGCGAACAGGGGCGTTTAATCGCCACCGATCGCGACCCTCGTGCGATTGAAGAAGCCAATACCATTACCGATCCTCGCTTTGAAATTCATCACACCGCTTTTTCAGCGATTCCTGACGTGTGCGAAAAGTTAGGATTAGTCGGCAAAATTGACGGTATCTTACTCGATCTTGGCGTATCTTCCCCACAACTTGACGATGCAGAACGTGGATTTAGTTTTATGCGTGATGGACCGCTTGATATGCGAATGGACACCACCAAAGAGCTTTCTGCCGCTGAATGGTTAGCACAGGTATCGATTGACGATTTAACGTGGGTGTTAAAAGAATTCGGTGAAGAACGCTTTGCTAAACGCATTGCTACTGCGATTGTGAATTTCAACAAAACAAGCGGTCAGAAAATCAGTCGTACTTTGCAACTCGCTCAAATTATCAGCGATGCCGTGCCGTTTAAAGATAAACACAAACACCCTGCAACTCGCTCATTTCAAGCAATTCGAATTTTTATCAACAGCGAATTGGACGAACTCGAAAAAGCACTGAACTCCGCTTTAAGTGTATTGGCACCAGAAGGGCGTTTGTCGATCATCAGCTTCCATTCCCTTGAAGATCGTATGGTGAAACAATTCATCAAGAAAAATAGCAAAGGCAAAGAAGTGCCGCGTGGTTTGCCGATTTTGGAAAGCGAATTAAACAAAGATATTCCGCTTAAAGCCATTGGCAAAGCGATTATGCCAAGTGAGGCGGAAATTGAGGCGAATCCACGTTCACGCAGTGCGGTGCTGCGTGTGGCAGAAAAAAGATAGAGGAAAGGAAATATGGCAAGGGATGAACGTTATTCGTTAGGTCAGGAAATTTTTGAAGATCTCATAGGCGGAAATAAAATTGCATTGCTTTTGCTTTTCTTGATTGTTGCAACGGCACTTTGCACCGTGTGGGTTACCGCTCAAACGCGAGTGTTAACCGCAGAGCAAGGTAAATTAGTGAAAGCTAATAGAAAATTAGAGAGCCAATATATTCACTTACAATTGGAAGAGAATAGTGCAAGTCGTAGAAATCGAATTCAAGCGTTTGCAGATAAAGCACAATTACAATCAATTAAAAAAGAACAAGAAGAAATTTTATTAGAGAAAAAATAGGATTAGGCAATGGCAAATCGAGTAACATTAATAGGCAAGATAAAGCAGTTCCTCAAACCAATAATAGATTTCTTTAAAAAAGATGATGATAAAGCTTATAGTCCTTGGCGTTTTTGGTTTGTAATAGCTATTCTTACACCTGCTTTGTTAGCACTTGTGTACAAAGCTGTTGCCGTGCAAGTGATTGATTCCCCCCGTTTAATTTCTGAGGCGAATAGTCGTTCGCTTCGCACTATTTCCTTACCTTTTAAACGCGGCAGCATTTTAGATCGCAATGGGCATTTTCTTTCTGTTAGTGCTCCGATGTATTCTATTTCTATTGATCCGCGTGAATATTTTGATAGCAAAATGAGCCGTTCACACGAGGTATGGAGAGCATTAGCAATTGAAACGGGCGGTTCAAAAAGTAAAATTGAGAAAAATGTTCGTCAATTTTTGGATAAAAAGAATTATTCAGCGGAAAAAGTGGAGTTTGATCCGCGTTCGATTTTAAATCCTAAAGATCCGAAATATTGGACGCTGTTATCTGAAGCGACAGGGCTTTCTGATGAACAGTTGACGGCTGTGCGTAACAATCCATATTCCGAGTTTCTTCGACTTGAAAATACGCAAGCAAAAGAGGAACACGATAAATGGCAAGCCTTTGCGAAAAGCGTTCGAGTACCTTATAAAGAGTTGATGGATCGTCTATATAAAGCGTCTCGTCAACGTTTTATCTATCTTTCTCGTCACGAAACAGAAAGCATTGCTCGTTATACCCAAGAGCTAAAATTAGATGCGACCGTATTGCGTGAAGAATCTCGCCGTTTCTATCCATTGGTGGAAGAAGCTTCGCAGCTTATCGGTTTTACGGATGTAGAAGATAAGCACGGTGCGGAAGGACTAGAACGTAGCTTCGATGCTTTATTGGTCGGTAAAAGCGGTAAGCAAATTATCCGTAAAGATGCCCGTGGTAATGTGATTGAAAATGTTCGTGATGAAAAACAATATAACCCGCAAGATGTGGTGCTGAGTATTGATCAAGAATTGCAATCGATGGTTTACCGTGAAATTAAAAATGCGGTAAAAGAAAATAACGCAGAATCGGGCACAGCGGTGTTGGTTGATGTGCAAACGGGCGAAGTTCTCGCGATGGCGAATGCTCCTTCTTTTAACCCAAATAACCGTGCGGAATTTAAACCTGAATTGATGCGTAACCGTGCGATTACCGATACTTTTGAACCAGGTTCCACGGTGAAACCGTTTACGGTGCTGACCGCATTACAAAATGGCGTAACTTACCGTGATGAAGTCATTAACACTCGCCCGTTTGTGGTAAATGGACACACGATTCGAGACGTTGCTCCGCGTGAAAGCCTTTCCATTACAGGGATTTTGCAAAAATCAAGTAACATTGGGGTAAGCCGTTTAGCATTGCGTATGCCTTCAACTGCCTTGGTTGATACCTACAGTAAAGTGGGTTTTGGTAAAGATACGGGCTTAGGTTTGGGCGAACAACGTGGTACTAACGGTGATCGTAAACGTTGGTCAGATATTGAACGTGCAACAATGGCGTATGGTTACGGCTTGAATGTAACGCCACTTCAACTCGCACGTGCCTATGCCACTTTGGGCAGTTTTGGGATTTATCGACCGCTTTCTATCACGAAAGTCGATCCGCCTGTGATTGGCGAACGCGTGTTGCCTGAAAAAATTACCCGTGATGTGGTGCATATGATGGAAAGTGTTGCCCAAAAAGGCGAAGGCGGACAACGTGCGATGGTGGATGGCTATCGCGTGGCGGTAAAAACAGGTACAGCACGTAAGCTTGAAAAAGGACAATATGTTGAAAAATACCTCGCTTATACCGCAGGACTTGCCCCTGCAAGCAACCCACGCTTTGCGTTGGTGGTGTTAATCAATGAACCAAAAGCGGGCAACTACTACGGTGGTGCAGTTTCTGCCCCGTTATTCTCAAAAATTATGGGCTATACGCTTAAAGCGTACAATATTAAACCAGATAACTTAACTGAATAAGTATAAATGATGCTAAGACTCATCCTTCGACAAGCTCAGGAACCGTCTTAGCAGCTATTTTAGCTTTAATATGAGTAGAAATAAGATGAACCGATTACTCCAATTTTTCCCTATTTTGCAAAATAGCGTACAAATTCAACCGCTTGCCAAGATGACACTTGATTCCCGCAAAGTGGGCAAGGGTGATCTCTTTGTTGCTTTAAAAGGGCATAGCGTTGATGGCAGACATTTTATTCCTAAAGCGATTGAGCAAGGGGCAAGCCTGATTCTCGCAGAAGCGGATACAGACGCACAAGCGGTCGAAATTGACCCGCGTTTTATCAATGCTTGCGTCTTGAACGTACCGCATTTACCGAAACAGCTTTCTGCTATCGCAGGCGAATTTTACGGCAACCCGAGTGAAAAATTGGTCTTAGCAGGCATTACAGGCACGAACGGTAAAACCACCACAGCACAACTGCTTGCACAATGGCATAACCTTTTGGGTGGAAAATCCGCCGTGATGGGAACCATCGGCAACGGCTTATTCGGACAAGTCCAAGAAGCCGTTAACACCACAGGATCAGCGGTTGAAATTCAGCAAAATTTAGCGAATTTCATCGAGCTTGGTGCTGATTTCTGTGCGATGGAAGTTAGCTCGCACGGCTTAGCACAATATCGTGCGGAAGCCTTACAGTTTGACGTGGCAATGTTCACCAATTTAAGCCGTGATCATTTGGATTATCACAACACAATGGAAGAGTACGCGGCAGCGAAATTCCGTTTATTTAGCGAACTTCACACCAAAGCCCAAGTCCTCAATGCAGACGATGAAATCGGCGCGGAATGGTTAACAAAACTGCCGAATGCGATTGCGGTCAGTACCAATCCAGCTTACACCAGCACACACCGTTTCGTGAAAGCGGTGGAGGTAAAATTCACCCTACAAGGGGCGACGATTGCCTTTGAATCTAGCTGGGGCAACGGCGTATTACATAGCCAACTTATCGGCGCGTTTAACGTCGCCAATTTACTGCTTGCCTTAGCGGGCTTGTTGGCGTTAGGTCACGATTTGCAAAAGTTAGTCGAAACTGCACCGCTTCTTAAAGGCGTAGCAGGGCGAATGGAATGTGTCACCAAAGAGAATCGCCCGCTTGTGCTGGTCGATTATGCCCACACCCCTGATGCCCTTGAAAAAGCCCTTGAAGCCGCTCGCCTCCATTGCGAAGGCGAACTTTACTGCATTTTCGGCTGCGGTGGTGATCGCGATGCGGGCAAACGCCCAATGATGGCAAAAATCGCCGAGCAGCTTGCAGATCGCGTGATCGCCACCGACGATAACCCGCGTACCGAAGATCACACTCAAATTATGGCAGACATTCTCAAAGGTTTTGAAAATGCAGCAAAGGTGCAAGTGATTCACGACCGCGAACAAGCGATTAAAACCGCCATCGAACAAGCCAACCCGCAAGATGTGATTTTGATTGCGGGTAAAGGTCACGAAGATTACCAAATCATCGGCACGACTAAGCATCATTTTTCGGATCAGGAAGTGGCGTACCGATATTTATAACACACCCCGCACTGTCGTACGGGGTTACGCATAGCCCCCCTTGGGGGCGGATATCTCCAGAATTTATATTGCCCCAAAGGGGCAAAACTATGCTTAACCTAGGGCGAGAGCCTTAGGAGGAAATAATGATAAAACAAACAACCCAACAAATCGCACAAACCCTCAATGCGAAGCTGATTGGCGATGGCACAATTTCCATTGACACCATCAGCACAGACACCCGTCAAGCGGTCGAAAATGGGCTATTTTTTGCATTAAAAGGCGAAAAATTTGATGCTCACGATTACGCAGAAAAAGCCATCGAACAAGGCTGTGTGGCGGTGGTAGTCGAGCGTGAATTGCCGCTTGCTGTGCCACAAATTGTGGTCGCCGATACCCGATTGGCTTTAGGCGAATTGGCAAAATGGCTGAAAGCCACGCTCAATACCAAAACAGTGGCGATGACAGGCTCATCGGGCAAAACCACCGTGAAAGAGATGACGGCAAAAATTTTGCAAAAAATGACCGCTTGTGAAGACGAAGTGCTTTACACTTTCGGTAATTTAAACAATGACTTAGGCGTGCCGATGACTTTGCTTCGTTTAACACCACAGCACAAATTTGCCGTGGTTGAACTCGGGGCGAACCATATTGGTGAGATTGCCTACACCACGCAGATCGCTCAGCCTGATGCCTGTTTAGTCAACAATGTTGCCCCTGCTCATTTAGAGGGATTTGGTTCGATTGAAGGTGTAGCTGAGGCGAAAGGTGAGATTTACCGTGGCTTGAAAGCGGGCTGCAAAGCGATTGTGAATTTGGCACATTATTACCCGCAATGGCAAAAAGAGATTGGCGACCACGAATTGCAATCTTTTAGCTACACAGGATCAGATCAAGATTCTTACGCCGATTACTGGGCGGAAAACGTGGAACTGCACTTAAACGGCTCACGCTTTACGCTACACACGCCAGTGGGAGAAATCGAGATCAACTTGCCGTATTTAGGCGAGCATAATGTGTCGAACGCATTGGCAGCCACTTCGCTTGCGATGGCAGTTGGGGCAGATTTACACGCAGTAAAAGCGGGGCTAGAACAGCGTTCGCAAGTGAAAGGGCGTTTGTTCCCGATTGAAATTAACGAACATTGCTTGTTTATTGATGACACTTACAACGCCAATGTAGATTCGATGAAATCAGCGGTGTCGGTGCTGAAAAATTATCCTGCGTTTCGCATTTTTGCGGTGGGCGATATGGCTGAATTGGGTAAAGATAGCCCAGCCTGCCATCAAGACGTAGCGGATTTTGTGGCAGCTTCGGGCATTGATTTGGTGGTGAGTTTCGGTAAGGAAAGTGCGGTGATTAGCCAAAATCCTGCTCATCATTTCACCGATAAGCAAGCGATGCACGATTTCTTGTTGCCGATTATTTCACAAAAAATCGCAGAAAAACAACCGCTTGTGTTACTGGCAAAAGGCTCACGAAGCCAAAAAATGGAAACTCTACTTTCTGAGTTGTGTCGTTCTTTTAATATCTCATTTTAGTAATGTGATATATAACATAGCGATGCTGAGACGGTTCCTGAGCTTGTCGAAGGATTAGTCGAAGCTTTGTTATTGTGAAACAATAAAATTACTTATGGTTCGACAAGCTCACCAACCGTAATTTTTGTTTTATTCTTCAATTTTAAGGATTTACTATGTTAGTTTGGCTTGCTGAATATCTTGTTCAGTACAATACGGTGTTTAATGTCGTTTCTTATATTACCTTCCGCTCCATTATGGCGTTATTAACTGCCTTGGGGATTGGGCTTTGGATCGGGCCTGAAGTGATTCGCCGTTTGCAGCTGCTCAAATTCGGGCAAGAAGTGCGTAACGACGGGCCTGAAAGCCACTTCAAAAAACGCGGCACGCCAACAATGGGTGGGGTAATGATTTTAGCCGCGATTGGCATCAGTACCTTACTTTGGGCGGATCTTCGTAACAGTTACGTTTGGTTCGTGTTGTTCGTTTTATTCGGCTACGGAATCGTGGGTTTTGTTGATGATTACTGGAAAATCAAACGCAAAAATACCGACGGCTTAATCGCCCGCTGGAAATACTTCTGGTTGTCGGTTATCGCTCTTGTTGCAGTATTCGGCATTTATGCGGTCGGTAAAGATACGGCAGCAACGCAACTGGTTGTGCCATTCTTCAAAGATTTTATGCCACAGCTCGGCATTTTCTTCGTGGTGCTTTCTTACTTCGTGATTGTCGGAACCAGTAACGCGGTGAACCTCACCGACGGCTTAGACGGTTTGGCAATCGTGCCAACCATTATGGTAGCAAGTGCTTTCGCCTTAATTGCGTGGGCAACGGGGAACTACAACTTCGCGGAATACCTACACATTCCATTTATCCAAAATGTAGGGGAATTGGTGATTTTATGTACCGCTATCGTGGGGGCAGGTTTAGGCTTTTTGTGGTACAACACTTACCCAGCACAAGTCTTTATGGGCGATGTGGGTTCACTTTCACTTGGTGGTGCATTAGGGACGATTGCTGTACTCGTTCGCCAAGAATTATTGCTGGTGATTATGGGCGGCGTGTTTGTGGTGGAAGCGTTATCGGTGATTTTACAAGTTGGTTCTTACAAACTTCGCCAAAAACGCATCTTCCGTATGGCACCGATTCACCATCACTTTGAATTGAAAGGCTGGCCAGAACCTCGCGTGATTGTGCGTTTCTGGATCATCACGTTAATGCTGGTGTTAATTGGCTTAGTGACATTGAAATTACGTTAATTTTTAAGGTGTGCGATGGCACACCTTTGGTCTTTCTGTATCGGTAAAATAAAACCCTCGCCCCTTGAGGGAGAGGGATAATTCCGCTTCGTTCAGAAGTGGAATTCGGGAGAGGGGGAAGCGGTTATTTTTAACCGCTCCTGCAAAATCAACATCGCTCCCCCTCTCTCTGATAAAAATTGCCTTACGCAATTTTTATCTGTCTCTCTCCCACAAGGGGCGAGAGTTAATTACAGATAAGAGAACGAATAAAAGAGAACAAAACTATGCAAAACCAATATGAAAATAAAACGATTACGATTATAGGCTTGGGCAAAACAGGCTTATCTTGTGTGGATTTTTTTGCGGATAAAAATGCGAAAGTACAGGTCATTGATACCCGTGCGAAGCCAGCGGGAGCGGATCAGTTGCCAAAAGAGGTGCCACTGCATACAGGTGGACTGAACGTGGAATGGTTACTGAATTCAGACCTGATTGTGATTAGCCCTGGGCTTGCGTTGGCAACGCCTGAAATTCAACAAGCGATTCAAGCAGGCGTAGAAGTGGTGGGCGATATTGAGCTATTCTGCCGTGAGGCGAAAGCACCGATTATTGCGATTACAGGCTCAAACGGCAAAAGTACGGTAACCACGCTCGTGACTGAAATGGCACAACAGGCGGGTATTCGTGTCGGAATGGGTGGCAACATTGGCGTGCCTGCTTTGAGTTTACTGAATGGCGGCTACGATCTCTATGTTTTAGAGCTTTCGAGCTTCCAGCTGGAGACGACGTCTTCCCTCAAGGCGAAATCGGCAACGGTGCTGAATGTGAGCGAAGATCATATGGATAGATACGATTCCATTGCCGATTACCGTGCAGCGAAGCTCAAAATTTATGATAACGCAGAAAATGTGATCGTAAATGGCGAAGATCAGCAAACTTACCCTGAGCAAGCGGTCAAAAATCTGATTCGTTTTGCAGAACAGAACGCAGAATATAGCTTACGCCACGGCACGTTGTATTCACACGATGATGCGATTATTTGCACGAACCAGATGATTATTCGCGGTCGCCATAACGAAATGAATGCGTTGGCAGCGATTGCTTTAGCGGAAGCGGCTGGTATTCCGCGTGAAGGCATTGTGAAAGCGTTACAAACTTATGGTGGGTTGGCACACCGCTTCCAAGCGATTCCAACCAATGATGGCGTGCGTTGGGTGAATGACTCAAAAGCAACCAATGTGGGCAGCACGGTTGCGGCGTTAAATGGTTTGGAAGTGGCGGGAACGCTTTATTTGTTATTGGGGGGCGATGGCAAGGCGGCGGATTTCTCTGAATTAAAACCGTTGATTAACAAGCCAAATATCGTCTGCTATTGCTTCGGGCAAGATGGTGCCGAGTTGGCAAAATTGTCTAGCCAAAGCGTGTTGGTGGAAACAATGGCGGAAGCGGTTAAGAAAATTCGCCCGCAGTTGAAAAAAGGCGATATGGTGTTGCTTTCACCAGCTTGTGCGAGCCTTGATCAGTTCAAAAACTTTGAACAACGCGGCGATATTTTTATGGCGTTAGCACGAGGAGAAACGGTGTAATGTGGCAACGTTTAAAAGCTGGCTGGGATAACTGGTTTCGCATCACACCTGCTGATTCACTTTATGATCGTGCTTTACTATGGATCTATTTTAGCTTACTTGCCATCGGTTTGGTGGCGGTAAGTTCGGCATCGATTCCGATTAGCCAGCGTTTGCATCACGAGTCTTTTCACTTTGCGATTTCAGAAGGTGTGTTTATTCTGCTATCACTTTGTGTTTTTACGATAGTTCTTTTGCAGCCGATGAGCCGTTGGGAAAAGCTGAATATAGGGTTCTTTTTTATCTCAATTGGGTTATTAATTTTGGTTATTTTTGTTGGTAAAGAGGTTAATGGTGCAAAGCGTTGGTTGGTTTTAGGACCCGTTAATTTTCAAGCATCAGAGTTAGCAAAATTAGCGATTATTTCTTTTCTTTCTAGCCTCTATGTTCGTCGTTATGAAGAACTCCGCAAAGAGTGGCACGGTGCTTGGCGTCCTTTTTGTGTATTAATGATTTTTATCATTATTTTAAGTATTCAATCTGACTTAGGCAGTATTTTTATTATTTTTGCGATCGCTTTTAGTATGCTTTTTATTATGAGAGCAAAAATGCCGCAATTTATCTTGTTGGGGCTTGTTGCTCTGATTGGTCTTTATTTCTTCGTTACCTTGTTTGATTATCGAATGAAGCGTTTTGCGGCTTATGCTGATCCTTTTGCTGATGTGTATGGCGATGGCTTCCAGCTTGCAAATTCACAAATGGCATTTGGACAAGGCGAAATTTGGGGACGTGGTCTAGGTAATTCGATACAAAAATTAGAATATTTACCCGAAGCTCATACTGACTTTATTACTGCGGTAATTGGGGAAGAGTTTGGTTTAATCGGTATCGTCTTTTTGGTTTTCTTATTTGCCTGTTTGTTAATGAAAGCTTTTAACATTAGCCGAGAATCGCTTAAAAATGAACAACGCTTTAGAGGTTTTTTTGCATTCGGGATTGGCTTTTGGTTTTTTCTACAAGGTTTTATGAATCTAGGCGGTGCGATGGGATTATTACCTTCAAAAGGTCTTACCTTCCCTTTTGTTAGCTATGGTGGTTCTAGTATGCTAATTTTCTCTATGGCAATAGCCGTATTAGTGAGAATAGATCACGAAAATCGAGTGGAAAGATTAGGTTATACTCGAGCAAAAAGGAAGTAGTGGTAAGCGGTCGATTTTGTGAAAAAATTTACAAAATTGACTGCTTTCTTTTTCCGAAAAAGTGTAAATTCTTGTACAATAAATATAATTTTTTCTTTACAGCTGAAAAGCGTTCAAAATTTACTCAAAGAGAATTCCAATGGCAAAAAAATTATTAGTGATGGCAGGTGGAACGGGGGGACACGTTTTCCCAGCAATTGCCGTGGCACGTGAATTACAGCAACAAGGATGGGAAATTTGTTGGCTTGGCACGAAAGATCGAATGGAAGCCGATTTAGTACCAAAACACGGTATTCCAATTGAGTTTATTCAAATTTCTGGGCTAAAAGGCAAAGGCGTAAAGGCTTTGTTGGCAGCCCCTTTTGCTATTTTAAAAGCCGTCTTACAAGCTCGCAAAATTATTAAAAAATTCAAACCTGATGCGGTGTTGGGTATGGGTGGTTATGTGTCTGGTCCAGGTAGCATTGCGGCAAAATTGTGCGGTGTGCCTGTGATTTTACACGAGCAAAATGCGGTGGCGGGTTTAACCAACAAATGGCTGTCAAAAATTGCTCGTCGTGTGTTGCAAGCATTCCCAAATGCGTTTCCTGATGCAGAAGTTGTGGGTAACCCAGTTCGCCAAGATTTATTTGAAATCCCTGCCCCAGAGCAGCGTTTTGCTGAACGTACAATGCCAATCAATATTCTAGTAATGGGTGGCAGCCAAGGGGCGTTGGTGATTAACCAAACTGTGCCAGAGGTAGCAAAAAAATTGGGGCATAATGTCTTTATTAGCCACCAAGTAGGCAAAGGCAAATTAGCGGGTGTTGAAGAAGTTTATCAAGCTACGCAAAACGGCATTGCAAGCGAATTTATCGATGATATGAAAGCCGCTTATGAATGGGCAGACTTAGTGATTTGTCGCTCGGGGGCTTTAACCGTATGTGAAATTGCAGCAGCTGGGTTGCCTGCAATTTTCGTGCCATTCCAACATAAAGATCGTCAGCAATTTTTAAATGCAGAATATTTGGTGGACGCAGGGGCGGCTTATGTGATTGAGCAACCTGATTTCACGCCTGAAAAATTATTAGCGGTGTTAGAGCCGTTAATTGCAGACCGTAATAAATTAACTGAAATGGCAGTCAAAGCAAGAGCGAAAGCCACGCCAACAGCGGCAAAACGCGTGGCGGAAGTGATCATCGCAGAAGCCAATAATTAGTGAAAAGCAAATAATTAGAGAAGATTAAAATGCAGAATTTCCAAGATAAAGTGAAAAAGTTGGTGCCTGAAATGCGCCGTGTCAATCAAATCCATTTTATTGGGATTGGTGGTGCTGGTATGTCGGGCATTGCGGAAGTATTATTAAACGAAGGCTACAAAATCAGCGGTTCGGATATTGCTGATGGCGTGGTAACAAAACGTTTGGCAGCCGCTGGGGCACATATTTTTATTGGGCATCAAGCTGAGAACATTGCTGGGGCGAGCGTGGTGGTGGCATCGAGTGCGATTAACGAAGAAAACCCTGAAGTGAAAGCGGCAAAAGAAGCCCGTATTCCTGTGATTCAACGTGCACAAATGTTGGCAGAAATTATGCGTTTCCGTCACGGCATTGCGATTGCAGGTACGCACGGTAAAACGACTACAACTGCAATGATTTCAATGATTTACACCGAAGCAGGTTTAGATCCAACGTTCGTTAATGGTGGCTTAGTCAAATCAGCAGGTAAAAACGCACACTTAGGTGCGAGCCGTTATTTGGTGGCAGAAGCAGATGAAAGTGATGCGTCATTCTTGCATTTGCAGCCGATGGTTTCGGTGGTCACGAATATTGAGCCAGACCATATGGACACCTATGGCGGTGACTTCGAAAAAATGAAAGAAACCTACGTAAAATTCTTGCGTAACTTACCTTTCTACGGTTTGGCGGTAATGTGTGCCGATGATGAAACCGTGATGGAAATTGCTCCTAAAGTGGGTCGCCAAGTGATTACTTACGGCTTTAGTGAACACGCGGATTATCGTATTGAAGATTATCAACAAACGGGCTTCCAAGGTCACTACACAGTGATTTGCCCGAATGGTGAGCGTATTGAGGTTTTACTCAATGTACCTGGTCGCCATAACGCATTAAATGCCACGGCAGCCTTAGCAGTGGCTAAAGAAGAAGGGATCGGAAACGAAGCGATTTTAGCTGCTTTAGCGGATTTCCAAGGGGCGGGGCGTCGTTTTGACCAACTCGGCTCATTTATTCGTCCGAACGGTAAAGTGATGTTGGTGGACGATTATGGTCATCACCCAACGGAAGTGGACGTGACTATCAAAGCTGCACGTCAAGGTTGGGAAGGTAAGCGTGTCGTGATGATTTTCCAACCTCACCGCTATTCGCGTACTCGCGATCTGTTTGATGATTTCGTGCAAGTCTTATCGCAAGTTGATGCGTTAATTATGTTGGACGTATATGCCGCAGGCGAAGCACCGATTATTGGGGCAGATAGTAAAGCATTATGTCGTTCGATTCGTAACTTAGGTAAAGTGGATCCGATTTTGGTTTCAGATACGAGCCAGTTAGGCGATGTGTTAGATCAAATTATCCAAGATGGTGATTTGATTCTGGCACAGGGGGCTGGCAATGTGAGCAAAATTTCGCGTGATCTTGCGGAAAGTTGGAAGGCGTAAACGCCAAGCGGTCGTTTTTGTAAAGTTTTTTGCAAATTGAACCGCTTGTAAGATCACTCTCTCCCCTTGAGGGAGAGAGACAGACGGAAATTGCGTTCGGCAATTTCATCAGAGAGAGGGCAACGATCTTAATTTTACAAAAGAGCGGTCAAAATGACCGCTTACCCCTCTCCCACAAGGGGCGAAGGTGGAACAAGAATAGGAAAATAAAATGAGCATTAAAAACGAAAAAATTGCGGTGTTATTCGGTGGCGTTTCAATGGAACGCGAGGTGTCATTAAATTCAGGGGCGGCAGTTACTCAAGCATTAAAAAGCTTGGGCTACGATGTTGAAGGCATTGATACGAAAGAATTCCCAATCGAAAGATTAAAAGAAAAAGGGATTCAACGTGTATTCAACATTCTGCACGGTGGCATTGGTGAAAATGGCGTGCTGCAAGGTGCGTTAGAGCAAATGGGCATTCCTTACACAGGCTGTGGCGTAATGGCATCGGCAATTACCCTTGATAAATTCCGCACTAAATTATTATGGCAAGCGGTCGGCTTACCTACAGCGGAAATGGTGGTGGTAAAACGCGGACAAGCGGTCGATTCTGCGGCAATTATTGCAAAATTAGGTTTACCTGTGTTTGTAAAACCTTCAAGCGAAGGTTCGAGCGTGGGCGTATTCAAGGTGAAAACCGAAGCTGAATTATTACCTGCGATTGAAGAAGCCTTGAAATTCGACAGCATTGTATTAGTAGAAGAATTTTTAGCAGGGGCAGAATACTCTGTGCCTGTGTTAGATGGGGAAGTGTTGCCTGCGGTGCAAGTGATTCCAGAAGGCGAATTTTACGACTATCACGCCAAATATATTTCAGACAACACCCAATACGTTGTGCCTGCATTGAACGCAGAACGCCAAGCGGAAGTGGCAAAAATTGTGAAACAAGCCTTTGATGTGGTGGGCTGCCGTGGTTGGAGCCGTATTGATGTGATGGAAGATGCGAAGGGTAATTTCCGTTTGGTGGAAGTCAATACTTGCCCTGGAATGACAAGCCACAGTATTTTCCCGAAATCGGCAGCAACGGTAGGTTACAGCTTTGAACGTTTGGTTGAACGTGTGTTGGAGTTAAGTGCGTAATGGCTGCTTTTGCCCGCAAAAAGAAACCGAATTACTGCCGTGCTTTTAAAGAGTATATTGGGGCAAAGCTTCACTTTTTACCAATGCACTGGTTTATTTCTATTAAACCTTGGGTGTTGTTATTTGCTATCGCTTTGGGGTATGCTTTGTATGCAAATTGGTCAAGTGTATTAGAAAGTTTAGATCGAACGCCAATTCGTGCTTATGCAATCACGCATAAAACACAATTTACAACAAATGCGGATATTCGTGAAACTTTAACCAAAGAACCGGCTCTAAAAGGATATTTTGCTCAAGATATTCAAGAAGTAAAAGATAAGTTGATGCAGCTTTCTTGGGTTAAAGATGTGGTCGTTCGAAAATTTTATCCTGATCGCTTAAGCATTAGTATAGTCGAACATAAACCTGTTGCTGTGTGGAACAATATTCAGTACCTTTCAGATCAAGGTGTAGTCTTTAGTTTGCCGCCAGAACGGTTTGATCGTACAGGTTTGCCACAAATGTTCGGACCAGATGCCAAAGGGAAAGAAGTACTGGAAGCGTGGGATAAAATCCAATCTGACCTCGCTTCTCGGAATTTGTCGCTAAAATCCCTTGCGGTGGATAACCGTGGTTCGTGGTCAATTACCCTTGCCAATAATATTGAGCTGAGATTAGGTCGTGGTGAATGGTTGCCTAAAATTGACCGCTTTATAATGATTTTCCCTGAAATAGAAGTTCCTGAAGGGCAGCGTGTTGGTTATGTAGATTTACGTTATGAACACGGTGCAGCGGTAGGCTTCTATCCAATTCAAAAATAACCATTGCAAACAAGACGATAAGATAAAATGACGGACAATATTGACGATACAAGCATAGTAGGAATTGACATTGGTTCCTCAAAAGTGGTGGCGGTTATTGGTGAAACGCTACCTGATGGAGTAATTAAAGTACTTGGCACAGGTGTCTCGCCTTCAAAAGGGGTCAATCGTGGTGGGGTTATTGATTTAGATGCGGTTGTTCGCTCAGTTAATAATGCGATAGAAGACGCAGAAATAATGGCAAACCTTGAAGTTTCAAAGGTTATGTTGGCTGTTTCTGGGGAATACATCACAGGTCTTAATGAGATGGGGATGATTCCTATCGATGGTAAAATTAAAAAAGAGGATGTGGAGCAGGCAACTCATACAGCAAGTTCTGTTCGATTACCTGATGGGCTTGAAATGTTGCATATTATTCCTCAAGAATTCAAAGTAGATCGTCTTATTTCTACAAAGAATCCTATCGGATTATCAGGGAATCGATTGACCGCACAAGTTCATTTAATTGCGACACATCAAGATTGGAAGCGTAATTTAATCAATGCAGTAGAGCAACCTGATAGACCTTATGAAGTCGCTCGTGTTGTTTTTTCAGGTTTAGCCTCATCTTATTCTGTATTAAAAGAAGAAGATAAAGAATTAGGTGTGTGTGTCATTGATATTGGAGCAGGTACGGTTGATGTAGTTGTATATGTGGCAGGTACGTTACGTTTTAGTAAATCCTATCCTTTTGGTGGTAATGATGTAACTGATTACATTGCGAATACCTTTTTTACAACCAGAAAAGAAGCTGAACAGATAAAAATTAATTACGGTAGTGCTGTTTCTCCACCAACAAGTAACCCAGATAAGAAATTTTCTATTGCGGGTTTATCAGGGGGAGCACCTCGTATTTATACAAAAGCACACGTGTCAGAATTGACGGCTCGTTGTTATCGAGAGATGTTTGAGGTAATCAATGCGGATTTAGCAAAATTACGCTACGATTTATATCAAAATGGTATAAAACAGGAATTAATTGCAGGTTTTATGCTTACTGGTGGTGGTTCGCAAATAGAAGATATTGTAAAATGTGCAAAAAATGTCTTTGATGCTAATGTTCGATTGGGAACGCCGCTTTATATTGCAGGTTTAACAGATACGGTTAATAAACCGCAATATGCGACAGTTTTAGGTCTTTTGCAGTATAATTTCCATTATCCAGTGCAAAAAAACACCATTATAAATAATCCGATGGGAGATACGCTTGATGGGCTTAAAAAAGCGACCCTTAAAGCAGTTAATTGGATTAAATCAAATTTTTAAATTAAATAAGTTAATATAAACTTATTTTTAGGGAGTAAAAAATGTTCGAACCAGTTTTTGAAGTTACGCCTGATGCAGTCATTAAAGTTGTTGGCGTTGGCGGTGGTGGTGGTAATGCACTTAACCATATGGTAAGAAATAATCAAGAAGATAATGTTGGTAGTGTTGAGTTTTTCTCAGTAAATACTGATGCTCAGGTTTTACGTTCAAGTGCAGTTCGTAACACTATTCAAATTGGTGCAAACCTTACCCACGGATTAGGTGCGGGCGGTGATCCTAATATCGGTTATCAAGCTGCGGAAGAAGACCGTGAAGCATTAACCAATATGCTGCGTGATGCTAGTATGGTATTTATTGCTGCGGGAATGGGGGGCGGCTCAGGTACTGGGGCTTCTCCTGTTATTGCTGAGATCGCTAAAAATGAAGGTGCATTAACCGTTGCAATTGTAACTAAGCCATTTGGTTTTGAAGGTAGAAAACGTTTAAATTTTGCAGAACAAGGCATTAAAGAACTTGCTAAAAATGTAGATGCTTTAATTATCATTCAAAACGAAAAATTACTAAAAGTTTTACCAAAAGGCGTTAAATTTAAAGAAGCGTTTTCTTATGCAGATGATGTGTTACGTAATGCAGTATTAGGCATTACTGATATGATCACTCAAGAAGGTTTAATGAACGTAGACTTTAATGATGTGAAAACCGTAATGTCAGGTATGGGACGTTCAATGATGGGAACGGGTATTGCAGAAGGTGAAGGCCGTGCAGAACGTGCGGCAATGGATGCAGTTGCCAGCCCATTATTGGAAGATGTTGATTTATCTGGTGCAAAAGGCGTATTAATTAATATTTCTGTAGGCGAAGACTTTGAGTTAGCTGAGGCAGATACAATCGTTAAATATATCACTGATGCGGTTGACAAAGATGCGACTATTATTACAGGTACAACTTTCTATCCTGAAATGGAAGGTAAAATTCGTGTTACATTAGTAGCTGCTGGTTTAGGTCAAGCAGAAGAGTTAGCAATGCCTCGCCCAGGAATGTTGCAGCAACCGTCACAGCCACCGCAAGTGACCCCAGTACCGGAGCAAAATCCAGGCTATGGTAATCAGCAGCCAGTACCACCTATAGGCTTAAAACCACAAGAGCCAGTTGGATATGGTCATTCTGTACAGCAAGGTGGCAATACGCACCAACAGCCAAGAACTTTTGATGAAGGCAAAATGTGGACCCCACCAAGTGCTATTCCAGGATTTATGCGAAACGGTCAATAATTTTGACCGCTTGCGAGGAATAAAAAATGATTAAACAAAGAACCCTAAAACAAGCAACCAAAGTCACTGGCATTGGTTTGCACAGTGGCAAAAAAGTGACGCTTACATTGCGTCCGGCACCTGCCAATACAGGGATTATTTACGCACGAACCGATTTAGAACCTGCTGTTTACTTCCCAGCAAGTGCGGAATCGATTCGTGATACACAGCTTTGCACCTGTATGATCAATGATGACGGTGTGCGTATTTCAACTGTTGAGCATTTAAATGCGGCAATGGCGGCACTTGGCTTAGATAACTTAATTATCGAAGTAGATGCACCTGAAATTCCAATTATGGATGGTAGTGCAAGTCCGTTCATCTATCTTTTCTTAGATGCTGGCATTGAAGAGCAAAATGCTCCGAAAAAATTCATCCGCATTAAAGAAACTGTGCGTGTAGAAGAAGGCGATAAATGGGCGGAAATCAAGCCTTACGCAAACGGCTTAAAATTAGATTTCACCATTGACTTCAACCACCCAATGATTAGCAAAGATGTGCGTCATTTTGCGATGGATCTTTCAGCAGAAAACTTCATTCAGCAAATTAGCCGTGCAAGAACTTTCACCTTTATGAAAGATGTGGAATACCTTCAATCAATCGGCTTAGCATTAGGCGGAAGCTTAGATAATGCGATTGTGTTAGATGAATATCGCATCTTAAATGAAGATGGTTTACGCTACAAAGATGAGTTAGTGAAACACAAAATGCTAGATTCAATTGGTGATCTCTTTATGTGTGGCTACAACATCTTAGGCGAATTTAGTGCTTATAAATCAGGCCACGGGGTAAATAATAAATTGCTTCGTGCTGTATTAGCGAATGAAAACGCGTGGGAATTTGTGACTTTCGAAGACAAAGAAACCGTTCCACAAGGTTATCGCTTAAAAGATTTAGTCTTTATTTAGTTGAAAAATCTGCATCTTAACGCCATAAGTTAGGATGCAGATTTTCGTTCTTATGATTTAAAGTAGGGTGTGTGGATTAAAAATCCACGCACGCAATGTTATCAATCCTGCGTGCGTGAACAAGTTCACACACCCCACATTATTATTTAGCACAATAGTCAAGCGGTTAAAATCTGTTTACTCTTTGCAAATATCACACAAACCGCTACAATGCGGTTAATTTTTTATTTAAATAAAAGGATACTTTTAATGAAAATTACTAAAAATGTCGTACCAAGCATTGCATATCAAGTACGTACTCAAGATGGCGTATTAGTAGACGAAGCTCCAGCGAATCAACCATTAGAATATTTACACGGTCACAATAACCTTGTTGAAGGTTTAGAAAAAGCGTTAGAAGGCAAAGAAGTGGGTGATACTTTTGAAGTTCGCGTAAGCCCAGAAGAAGGCTACGGCGAATACAACGAAAATATGGTTCAACGTGTACCAAAAGATGTGTTTATGGGCGTTGATGAGTTAGAAGTAGGTATGCGTTTTATCGCAGATACTGACTTAGGTCCATTACCTGTTGTTATCACTGAAGTGGATGGCGACGAAGTAGTGGTTGACGGTAACCATATGTTAGCAGGTCAAGAATTACTCTTCTCTGTAGAAGTGGTTGGTACACGTGAAGCGACATTAGAAGAAATCGCACACGGTCATATCCATTCAGGTCACGAGCACGGCTGTGGCTGTGGTGGACACGATAGCGATGAAGAAGAAGGTCACGGCTGCTGCGGTGGTGGTCATCACCATCATCACGACCACGATCACGGTCATAGTCACGGTGGCTGTGGTTGCGGCGGACACTAATCATAGTAGGGGCGTGTTGCACACGCCCTTTTCCGTAATGTGTAACCAATAGCAATACAATTCCCCATTTCCCTTTGGGAAGATCATCTAAAAGCAATAATATGACACAACAAATCCAATCGAATACGGACTATCTCCGTACTATTCTTAGCTCAAATATTTATGATCTCGCTCAAGTTACCCCATTGCAAAAAATGGAAAAGCTCTCATCACGCCTAAATAATACGATTTTTATTAAGCGTGAAGATCGCCAACCTGTGCATAGTTTCAAATTGCGTGGGGCATTTGCGATGATTTCTAACCTTTCTAAAGCTCAAAAAGAAGCAGGTGTGATTGCGGCCTCTGCGGGAAACCACGCTCAAGGTGTGGCTCTTTCTGCTAAGCATTTAGGCTTACGTGCGTTAATCGTGATGCCACAAAATACGCCAAGCATTAAAGTAGATGCTGTACGTGGTTTTGGGGGCGAAGTGCTGCTTTTCGGGGCAAACTTTGATGAAGCCAAAGCCAAAGCACTTGAGCTTTCGAAAGAGTTGAATATGACGTTTATCCATCCATTTGATGCCCCTGCCGTGATTGCAGGACAAGGCACGATTGCGATGGAATTGATTCAACAGCGTTCAGATCTTAACCGCATTTTCGTGCCAGTAGGCGGTGGCGGTTTAATTGCAGGTATTGCGGTTTTAGTCAAACAACTGTTACCAGAAATTCAAGTCATCGGCGTGGAATCTAAAGACTCTGCCTGCTTATATCACGCTCTAAAAGCAGGGTATCCTGTTGATTTGGATCACGTTGGCTTATTTGCCGATGGTATTGCGGTAAAACGTATTGGTGACGAAACCTTCCGTATTTGCCAACAATATGTTGATGATGTGGTGTTGGTGGATAACGATGAGATCTGTGCGGCACTTAAAGATATTTTCGAAAATGTGCGTGCAGTTGCTGAGCCTTCAGGGGCAACTTCGCTGGCTGGCTTAAAAAAATACGTAAAAGAACATAACATTCAAGGCGAAAATTTAGCTTGCGTATTATCAGGGGCGAACCTCAATTTCCACACTTTACGTTTCGTGTCTGAACGCTGTGAGATTGGCGAAAAACACGAAGCACTGTTGGCGGTAACCATTCCAGAGCAAAAAGGTAGCTTCTTAAAATTCTGCCAGATTTTAGGCAATCGTGCGGTCACAGAATTTAACTACCGCCACGCGGATGATGCTCAAGCTTGTATTTTTGTTGGTGTGCGAATTTCAGGGAGCCAAGAAAAAGCGGAAATTATCGAAGATCTACGTAAAAATGGCTACGATGTGTGTGATTTATCCGACGATGATATCGCCAAAACGCACGTACGCTATATGATTGGTGGTAGACCTTCAACAGTGGAAAACGAAAAACTTTACCGCTTTGATTTTCCTGAACAGAAAGGTGCCTTGCTCACCTTCTTGAAAGCCTTAACTGATTGGGATATTTCGCTATTCCACTACCGTGCTCACGGGGCGGATTATGGCGATATTTTAGCCGCATTCCCATTGGCATCAGGTTCAGAAGCAGAATTAACAAAACATTTAGAACAGCTTGGCTATCGCTATCAAAACGTAAGCGACAGCCCTGCATATCAATACTTTTTAAGATAAGGAACATTTATGGCTCGCAAATATTTCGGTACAGATGGCGTTCGTGGTGAAGTAGGTAAATTCCCGATTACGCCAGAATTTGCGTTAAAACTGGGTTGGGCTGCAGGTAAAGTACTTGCCACACAAGGCACAAAAAAAGTGATTATCGGGAAAGACACCCGTATTTCTGGCTATATGTTGGAATCCGCTCTTGAAGCAGGTTTAACTGCGGCTGGTTTATCGGCGGTGTTCGTAGGACCAATGCCAACCCCAGCGATTGCGTATTTAACTCGCACTTTCCGTGCGGAAGCGGGGATCGTGATTTCAGCGTCACACAATCCATATTACGATAACGGGATCAAATTCTTCTCATCTGTAGGCGAAAAATTACCTGATGAAGTGGAAGAAGCCATCGAAGCGATGTTAGATGAACCGATGGATTGTGTAGATTCTGCAAGTCTTGGTAAAGCAAGCCGCATCAACGATGCAGCTGGTCGCTACATTGAATTCTGTAAAGCAGGTTTCCCTTCAGATTTAAGCCTAGATGGTTTAAAAATTGTCGTGGATTGTGCCAACGGTGCCACCTACCATATCGCACCAAATGTAATGCGTGAGTTAGGTGCAGAAGTGATTGAAATCGGCACGCGTCCAAATGGCTTAAACATTAACGAAAAATGTGGTGCAACTGACATTAAAGCGTTACAAAAAGTAGTAATGGAATCGGAAGCGGACATCGGTTTAGCCTACGATGGCGATGGCGACCGCATTATGATGGTTGACCACTTAGGCAACAAAGTTGATGGCGACCAAATTCTATTCATTCTTGCTCGTGAAGCCTTACGTGCTGGCAAATTAAAAGGCGGTGTTGTGGGAACTTTAATGAGTAATATGAGCCTTGAACTTGCCTTAAAAGATCTTGCTATTCCATTTGTGCGTGCAAATGTGGGCGACCGCTACGTGCTTGAACAGCTTAAAGAAAAAGGCTGGAAATTGGGTGGCGAGAACTCAGGTCATATCATTGTGCTTGATAAAAACACCACAGGCGACGGCATTATTGCATCCCTTGAAGTGTTGGCTGCGATGGTAGCTCATAAACTTACTCTAAACGAGCTAGCGAAAGCTGTACCGCTTTTCCCACAAGTGTTAATTAACGTCCGTTTTGCAGGTGGTGAAAATCCATTAAACAGCGAAGAAGTGAAAGCGGTGGCGAAATCGGTTGAAGAGCGTCTTGCAGGTAAAGGTCGCATTTTATTACGTAAATCAGGTACTGAACCTCTTATCCGCGTAATGGTGGAATGCGAGGAAGCCGCTCTTGCTCAAAGCTGTGCGGAAGAAATTGCTGAAGCAGTAAAACGTAACTAATCCTAGATTATTAGATAATCCAAGCGGTTGAATTTGGTAAAAGATTTACTAAATTCAACCGCTTGTTTTTTATCAAAGCCAATTACGCTCTTGCTAATGTCCACACCTGCACTTCTTTCACGCCTGCACGTTTTAATTCACGGCAAATAGCATTAAGCGTAGAGCCTGTTGTGACGACATCATCAACAATGGCAATGCGTTGGTAAGATCTAGGTTGATAACGAAAGGCATTTTTCAGATTTAAACGGCGTTCGTGAGCCGTGAGTTCCCGTTGCGACACCGTATGACGAATTCGTGTAAGACTTTGCGTATCTAACGGAATTTTTAACCAACGGGAAAGCTGACGAGCAATCAGCTCAGATTGATTATATCCTCGTCGCCAATGTCGCTGCCAAAAAAGCGGTACAGGTAAAATCGCTTCGGGCAATGTCAAACCGTGTTCTCGCTGAGCCTGCTTTACTGCCAATAATAACAATCTTGCGAGCGGTTTATCTAACCAATATTGTTGATGAAACTTGAAGTGATGAATCCAATCTGAAAGCGGTTTTTTATAACTAGACACTTGCACAATTCGTTGCCATTTTGGCTCATTTCGTAAACATTCCCCGCAAGATAAGCTATTTTCAACTAATAAACTGCCACAATGTCCACAATAAGGCGAATGTGTTAATAATTTTACACAACGGCTGCAGAATCCGTGTGATGCAATCGACAATGATTTATCACAATGAAAACAACGGAAACCTAATCTATTCATATTTCCTCCATTGCGTACTTTATCAGAAATAGAAAAAGATTTTTTCGAGCAAGTTCGAAAAGTTAGAAAATAAAAGAAAAAATATTTTATCGTATTTGGATTGTTATTCTTTCATCCAATATTCAAAATTTATTGCAAATAACTTTTAATTATTTCAAATATCTTTAAATTCTAAATAGAATATTCCTCGAATTAAGCAAATGAGGAATAAATAATGTCTCTTGATTTTTTCACCCTTCGAACTTATCGCGAAAATAATCCCACTTGGAAATTACTTTGCGCGAACAATTCCCCTTTAATTATTAGTTTTCTAAATAGCACTTTTATTGAACCTAATGAAAGAATTATTGATGAAGCAGTATTAAGCGAGAAATTAGAAGATACGCTTTATTATTTGCGAGAACAATTAGGTGAAAAAGCTTTTCCGAAATCAGCAAAAGAATATTTAACGGAATGGGTAGCACCTGAAAATGGTTGGCTTCGTAAATTTTATAAAACAGGCAGCGATGAAGCACAATTTGATCTAATGCCTGCAACAGAAAAAGCAATTAGTTGGCTTACTCAATTAACCAAACGGCAATTTGTTGGAACAGAATCTCGTCTTTTAACTTTATTTAATTTGTTAAAAGATATTCGGCAGGGGAGTGAAATAAATCCTGAAGTACGAATAACAGAATTAGAAAAACAACGAGATGAAATTGATCGAGAAATTCAACAACTACGGCAAGGTGAAATAAATTTATTAGATGATACCGCATTAAAAGAACGTTTTTTACAATTTAATCAAGGTGCGAAAGAATTATTATCTGACTTTCGTGAAGTTGAACAAAATTTCCGTCAATTAGATAGCAGGGTTCGAAAACAAATTGCCTTATGGGAGGGTAGCAAAGGCGAATTACTGGCTGAAATTATGGGTGAACGTAATGCGATTAGCGATTCGGATCAGGGGAAAAGTTTCCGTGCTTTCTGGGATTTTCTGCTTTCACAACAACGTCAGCAAGAATTTACTGAATTGCTTGATTACATTTTGCAGTTACCCGCAATTCATTCATTAAATCCTGATATAAATCAACAATATATTCATTATGACTGGTTAGAAGCGGGCGAACACACACAACGCACGGTAGCACAGCTTTCTCAGCAATTACGTCGTTTTTTAGACGATAAAGCGTGGCTAGAAAATCGGCAAATTATGGAAGTCTTTCGCCAAATTGAAGGTAAAGTTTTTAAATTAGATTTGGCTGAAATAAAAGGCGATGTGATGGAAATCAGTGAAGCGAAAGTGAATTTAACCTTGCCGATTGAACGTCCTCTACATTCATCTAAAGCCAAACAAAAGATCGAAAATCTTTTAATTGAAGAAGGAATGGCGGATATGAATTTACAAGATTTATTATTGCGATCTCAAGTAAATAAAACAAAGCTTATCCAGACGGTGCGTAAATCTTTGCAAAGTAAAACACAAATCAGTTTGCAAGAGATTATTCAAAATCAACCGCTTGAATATGGTTTATCGGAATTATTAACCTATTTGCAATTAGATAATCAATCTTATTTTAAATTAGTTGTTGATGAAGAGAATCAAGAAATTATTCATTGGCAGTCTAGCGATATGATTCGTTCAGCCACTTTACCTAAAATTATTTTTACACGATAAAGGAGTATTTTATGACCATTGAAAATAAAGACAATGTATTATCAGAAGTGGTAATCGCCTTATTTAAGGGCGTTATTTACCAAGAAAATAATGAAACCTTATGGGAAAAATTATTGCAATTGCAAAATGAGGTAAGAGATTATGTTCGTGTATTGCACTTAGAATTAGTGTTAAATGAAGCAGATAGTTATGCCTTCTTAAAAACAAAAGAAGCTGAAGAGGATAATCCATTTCCAAAATTAATCGCAAAAAGATCGCTATCTTTTGAAGTAACCTTATTATTAGCTTTATTAATAAAAGGTTTAGTAGAATTCGATCAAAACAATACCGATACGCGTTTTATTCTTTCATTTTCTCAATTAGTTGATTTAATGAAAGTGCATTTAGGTGAATCAACTAATCAGGCGAAATTAGCAGATCGTATTGAAACTACGGTAAATAAAGTGATCGAATTAGGTTTCTTGCAAAAATTAAAATCGCAACAAAATGAACCGCACTTTGAAGTAAAAAGAATATTAAAATCATTTATTGATGTGGCTTGGTTACAACAATTTGATCAATGGTTAAGTGAATGTTTAGAAAATCAAAAAGGAGACAAATAATGAGCGAACAACAAGGATTAGAGCTCGAATTTATGGCGGAAAATAACCATGCTGGCTTTCGCTTACAACGCTTAGAGCTTTTTAACTGGGGCACATTTCACAATAAAGTGTGGAAGATTGAGCCAAACGGACAAAATAGTTTATTAACGGGGGATGTAGGCTCAGGGAAATCCACCATTGTGGATGCGATGACCACTTTATTGGTGCCAGCTCATCGCATTGCTTATAACAAAGCGGCTGGGGCGGAGAGCAAGGAGCGTGACTTGCGTTCTTACGTGCTCGGTTATTATAAATCGGAGCGTGATAGCGAAACGGGGTTGATTAAGCCTGCTCAACTGCGTGATAACAGCAGCTATTCGGTGATTTTGGGCGTGTTTTACAACGAGGGTTACGATCAATATGTCAGCCTTGCTCAAGTTTTTTGGATGAGCGAGCAACGTAGCCAGCCTGAACGTTTTTATGTGGGGGCAGAACGAAAGTTGAGCATTACCAACGATTTTGCAAATTTTGGCACAAAAATGACCGCTTTATCGAAACGGTTGGGGCAATCTGATTGTGAAATTTTCCGCACTTTTCCACCTTACGAGGCTTGGTTCCGATGTCGTTTTGGCATTCAAAATGATCAAGCATTAGAGCTTTTTCACCAAACGGTGTCGATGAAATCGGTGGGGGATTTAACCGATTTTGTACGCAATCATATGTTGGAACCTTTTGAAGAACGCCAACAACGCATTGATCACCTTATTTCACATTTTGACGATCTAAATCAGGCGTATCAATCGGTGTTAAAAGCACAAGATCAGGTAAAATTATTAACACCGATTGTGGCAGATTGTTTATCTTATCAAGCCATTGAGCAAGAGATTGAGCAGTTGCAGAATAATATTGAGCATTTATCGCCTTATTTTTCTGAGAAAAAATTAGATTTATTGGAAATAAAAATCTTGGATCTGACTCAAAAATGGCAATTAGTCCAAGAGAAAATCCAGCAACTTGAAAAAATTAAGGATGATCAAGAACAGGAAATTAAACAAACAACCTTCGCGATTCAGCAAAATGGCGGGAATAAATTAGTTGAACTGGAAAAACAAATTAAAGACAAGGTACAGCTAAAACAAGAACGTGAGAAAAATGTTGAACAATATACACAGCATATTCAGGCTTTAGAAGAAAGATTGGCTAAGAATAGCGAAGAATTTATTGCTCAAAAGGCACGTTTAGAAAAACGCTATCAAGAAATAGCAAATCAACAAGCAGAAAAAGAAAATCTAATCGTTGAGAAAAATACCCAAGCCTATCAATTGAAGCAAGAAATCACTTCTTTAGAAACTGAAATAGAAAGCCTGAAAAAACGTGAAAGTAATATTCATCGTCAACAGGTTGAAATAAGATCGCAACTTTGCCAAGCTTTGTCTTTAAATGAAGATCATTTTCCATTTGTGGGAGAATTATTACAAATTAAAGAGAATGAAAAAGATTGGGAAGGTGCCACAGAACGATTATTACATTCTTTTGCATTATCGCTTATTGTATCTGAGAAATATTATAATCAGGTGGTTGAATGGGTTAATCAGCATCATTTAAATGGTCGATTAGTTTATTATCGTGTTAATCAAAAACAAATAATGCAAAATAATGAGATTCAGTCAGACTCTTTATTGCATAAAATAATGATTAAGCCAGAAACACCTTATTATCAATGGCTTGAAAATGAATTATATAAACGCTTTGATTATGTCGCTTGTGAAACGTTGGCACAATTCCAACGAGAAGGTAAAGCCATTACACAAAAAGGACAGATAAAAGATAAATCAGGTCGTCACGAAAAAGATGATCGATATGATGTAGCGAATCGGAGCCGTTATATTTTAGGTTGGTCGAATAAAGAAAAAATTATCGCATTAACCAAAAATCGTCAACCAATGACGCTTACATTAACAAAATTAAATGAAGAAGTGTCTGAATTAAAGGCAAGCCAGCAAATATTACAAGAGCAGCAACGTCATATTATTCGATTAGAACGTTTTTCTGCTTTTTCTATGTTAGATTTTGAATCGGTGGTAAAAGAAATTGAGGCTTTAACCCAAGAATATCAAGTGCTTTCAGAAAGTTCTAATATTATTCAGGAGCTTGAAAGAAAGCTAAAAAGATTAGAATCTGATTTAGGGAAAAATAATATTGAACTTAGCAGGCTCAATAAAGAGCAAGGTGCAATTGAGCAAGAAAAAACAAGTGCAGAAAAAGAACGTGATTTAACCGCTTATATTTTAACTGAAAAAAACGTTTCTGATGAAATTAGAGCACATTTAGCCAAACAACTGACTAAGACATTAACCAAGTGGAGTTTAACCTTAGAGAATATTAGAGATGTTGAGGAAGAAATAAGGGATAATCTTTCTGCTCAAAAAGATAAATATCATCGTCAAAATAATAAACTAAATAGTGAAATTAGCAAAGCGATGCAAATTTTTAATCAAAATTATCCCTTTGAAACCAGTGATTTAGTTGCAGATGTGGCTTCTTATTTAGAATATCAAGCATTTTTAAATCGTTTAAATGAAGATGATTTACCGCATTTTGTATCGCAGTTTAAAAAATTATTAAACGAGAATACCATTAATGAAATAGCTCATTTTAACGCTCAGTTAGATAAAGAACGTCAAATTATTAAACAGCGTTTAAATAAAATTAATCAATCGTTAGAAAGTATTGATTATAATCCTGAGCGTTATATTCATTTACAATTTGAAGTGAATCCTGATCTCGAAATTCGTCAATTTCAGCAAGATTTACGAGCTTGTATTGAAGGAACGGTAACAGGATCTGAAGATAATCAATATTCTGAGGCAAAGTTCGCTCAAGTGAAGGCAATTATTGACCGTTTTAAAGGGCGTGAAAATAGTACTGAAGCAGATAAACGTTGGACAGCGAAAGTGACCGATGTAAGAAATTGGTTTCTGTTTTCGGCAAGTGAGCGTTGGCGTGCAGACCACAGCGAACACGAATATTACCCAGATTCTGGGGGTAAATCGGGTGGTCAAAAAGAGAAATTGGCTTATACGATTTTAGCCGCAAGTCTAGCTTACCAATTCGGTTTAGAATTTGGTAAAACACGATCGAGATCCTTCCGCTTTGTGATGATTGATGAAGCTTTCGGTCGAGGTTCAGATGAATCGGCACAATATGGTTTGCGTTTATTTAAACAGCTTAATTTGCAATTGTTAATTGTGACACCGCTACAAAAAATTCAAATTATTGAACCTTTTGTTTCCAGTGTGGCAATTGTAAAAAATAAGGATGGTTTTGATTCTAGCTTACTTAATTTAACGATTGAAGAACATTTGGCAATGAATAATAGAAGTTAAGGAGAAAATATGTGGACAACGGAAAAAGAGATTAAGCAACAATTAGAGAAAGCGTGGAATAAAGGTATTTTTCTTTCTGCGATTTTAACGGAGCAATCTCTTTTCCCGTTTAAACTAAAATTGATTAAACCGACTTCTAAAGAGATTACCGAACATTTTCCATTAGTAAGAAAATGGGTTGAACATTTAATTAAAATTGATTTTATTAAGATTGAATGGAAAACTATTCAACATCGAATTCAAGGTGAGCAAAAAATTCCTGATTCTATTTGGATTGATAATATTGAACTGATTGTGAAAATTTTAAGAAAAACAAAAGAATATCAGGCATTTTTAGAGATTGTTAATCAAACGAAAAAACAAAATAGTCCTATTCTTACTTGGCTTGAAAAATACCCTTTTAAAGCATTATCAGTTTATCAAGAATGGCAAAAAATATTAGCTGTAGTTGATTGGATGCAAAAACATCCTAAACCTAAAATTTATCTACGCCAAGTAGATATTCCTCATATTCACACAAAATTTATTGAGCAACATCGTGCTATTTTGGCAGAATTATTTGATCTTGTTTTGCCTGAAAATGCAATAAATAATACTTTTAGTGGTATACATCAATTTCATTTACGTTACGGCTTTTTAGAAAAGGAGAAAACCATTCGTTTTTGTAATTTAGATGTTAAGCGGTCAATTTTCCCTAATATTTTGCAAAGTGATGTAACGCTTGATGCTGAAAGTTTTGCTCAACTCAAGCCTGAAATTCATCGTGTGATTATTGTGGAAAATGAAACGACTTATCTTGCCTTGCCTGAAATGGATGATACGTGGGCGATTTGGGGGGCAGGTTATGGCTGGCAGCCTTTGGCAAAAGCAAAATGGTTGGAGGATTGTGAAATTTATTACTGGGGTGATTTAGACACGCACGGTTTGGCGATTTTGGATCAAGTTCGTGAGCGTTTTCCGCAGACGATTTCTATTTTAATGGATCAGACAACGCTGCTGAATTATCCTGATTTTTGGAGCCAAGACAACAAATCAAAAAAAGAATTATTGCCGCATTTAACCCCTACTGAGTTACAACTTTATCAGGCGTTACAAACGGATCAATTTGGGCAAAATGTTCGACTAGAGCAAGAATTTATCCCTTTTTCGGTGGTAGAAGAAACGTTAAAACATCTATTAAGTAGAGGCTAACTTCAGTAAAATAAAAGAAAAATGCGGAGGAAAAATGGCAGCAAGAGTGTTAGCGATGAAAGTGGGGCTGGTTGACAATGTGACGTTTGCGGATGGTACAACGCTTGAGAGTGCGATTCGTAAGCAGCCTGTGGAAACGATGACGGTCAACGAAATGGGGGCGGAAGGTAATGATGTTGGCTTAAAAGCTCATCACGGCGGTGTGGATAAAGCCCTCTTTTTTATGGCGGATAAAACCTTTGAAACGCTGACTTCGCTTATTGGAAAAAGTTTCGATTGGCAAGGGACTGCTATTTATGGCGAAAATTTTATCGTGTCTGAACTAGATGAACACAATGTTTGTATTGGCGACCATTATCAAATTGGAGAGGTCATTGTGGAAGTATCTCAACCGCGTAAGCCGTGCGATCGTTTATCACTTAATAGTGAACACAAAGCCACCCAGAAAATTGTACGAGAAAAAGGCTTAACAGGTTGGTATGTACGAATCGTTCAAACGGGCATTTGCAAAAAAGGCGATGAAATCTACCGCTTGCAACAGCCTTATCCGAAACTCACGATTATGCACTTAAACCAACTTATCGCCCAAAAACCAACGGCAGAGATCAAATCGGATTTAGAAGAAGCGTTAAGTTGTGAAGTGTTGGCAGAAGCCTTTAAGCGATCATTGAGAAATCAGTTGGGGCGGATTAAGCAAGATTGAAAAATAAAGCCGTATTAAAATAGAAATAATACGGCTTCATTAGGATTATTGAGCAACTCTTTTACACATTCCCGTTCTTGCATTGCCTTGTAAATTTTGGGTAATCATAAAACTTTGGTCGGAAATATTGCTTACTGCTAATGAGAAGGTTCTGTTATTGGCATTTTGCATTTGTTTGCTTAAATTCGCGAAAGTCGCATTTTCTTCTTCGTTGAGTTCTTTGTTAGTTTTGATATTTTTTAACATCTCAAAAGTATGAGCTCGAGTGAAGTTGCTTTGGCTGAATTGGTAAGAGAGCATATCGTTCGCAAAAGACCAAGTACCGACGCGTTCGAGCTGATATTGGAATATCGGTGCTTCTTTTGGCATTGTGAACGTGCCAACATAGTTTGCGTAGCCGTCTTGAGCTAATTTTACGGTATTAGATGAGCCAATATTGCCCCCATTCATTTCACACGCCCAGCTGCCGACAAAATAGCTGCGATCCACTGAAGAGACTTTTGCATTTGGTTGGCTTGTGTTTGATTGCTGTTGCGAGCTGGTAGTAAAAATATTGTTGGTACAAGCGGTTAAAAATAGTGAAAAAATAACAGATAAACGTTTTAACATCTTATTCCCTTAATGAAATGAAGCTGAAATTGCGGTTCTTGAGCTTGCGGCTAGTGAGCCTGAACTATCGAAGAATCAGTAATTTCAGCTTTAAATGACTTAAGCGTTATCAGACAACGCTGCTAGTTGGTCAGCTTGATATTCTGTAATGATTGGCTGAATGAGTTCATCAATTTTGCCGTTCATTACTTCATCTAAACGGTAAACCGTTAAGTTGATGCGGTGATCCGTTACACGACCTTGCGGGTAGTTGTAAGTGCGGATCTTATCTGAACGGTCACCTGAGCCGAGTAAGTTACGGCGGGTGTCTGCTTGCTCTTGAGCTTGTTTCTCTTTTTCTACTTGAACAATGCGTGAAGCCAATACTGCCAACGCTTTCGCTTTGTTTTTGTGCTGTGAACGTTCGTCTTGGCACTCAACCACAATTCCCGTTGGAATGTGGGTAATACGCACCGCAGAGTCGGTGGTATTAACGTGCTGACCGCCCGCACCTGATGAGCGGTAGGTATCAATACGCAAATCTGCTGGGTTGATTTCTGGCATTTCAGATTCTGGCAGCTCAGGCATTACTGCAACGGTACACGCAGAGGTGTGAATACGCCCTTGCGATTCGGTTTTTGGTACACGTTGCACACGATGACCGCCCGATTCAAATTTGAGCTGACCATACACGCCTTCACCTGAAATTTTCACGATAATTTCTTTGTATCCGCCTTGTTCGCTTTCGTTGGCTGAAAGCTCTTCAATACGCCAGCGTTTGCCTTCACAATAACGGCTATACATACGATATAAATCACCTGCGAAAATACCTGCTTCATCGCCACCCGTTCCCGCACGGATTTCTAAAAACGCATTGTATTCATCGTTTGGATCTTTTGGCAGCAATAGAATTTGTAAGTGTTGCTCAAGTTGTTCGATCTCAACTTTATTTTCTGCGATCTCTTCTTGAGCAATCTCTTTCATATCAGGATCATCTAATAAGAATTGTGCTTCTTCGATGTCATTATTGAGTTTTTTCCAGCGGTTAAAAGTACCAACCACTTCTTCTAATTGGGAATACTCTTTTGAATAAGCACGAAATTTATCTTGATCTGAGATCACAGACGCATCGCCAAGCAGAGCTTGTAGCTCTTCGTGGCGTTCACTTAAACTTTCTAATTTACTGATAATCGATTCTTTCATTGTTCTCTTTTTAATTTAATGGATGTAATTAAATCGAATTATAGCCGAAATTTCTGCAAATTGCTTGAATAAAAATAGCAAGTGATTTTTTCTAAAAAATTTGCAAGATTTCCACAAGATTTTAAGGTATTATAGACAACCTTTTTCACAAGTTTTTTGGAGTAAATCGTGTCTTCTCTTTGGGCGGATTGCCTTAATCATTTACAAACAAAAGTATCGCCAACGGATTACAGCACTTGGCTGCGTCCATTACAGGCGAGTTTTAGCAACGGAGAACTTACACTTTATGCTCAAAACCAATTTGTTGAAAAATGGGTCAAGGATAATTTCTTAACGGAAATTATTGATCTTGCTCGTTTTTTATCGCGAGATGAAAGTTTGATCGTGTCAATGCGTGTGGGGATCCGCCCGAATGAAAACAGTGCGGTTCAAAATATGCAAACGGGTTCACAAGATCCAAATTCAGGCACGTTTAAAACAGGGATCAATCCAAGTCAACACTTTGATAACTTTGTGCAAGGTCGTTCGAATCAATTAGCTAAAGCAGTAGCACAGCAGGTCGTGAATGAGCTAGGTCAAAGCCATTGCAACCCTCTTTCGCTTTATGCCAGCACAGGTTTGGGCAAAACCCACCTTTTACACGCTATCGGCAACGCATTATTAAAAAAATCGCCGAATTTACGCGTGCTTTATATTCATTCTGAACGTTTTTATCGCGATATTTTGAAAGCGATCAATACCAATAGTCAGGAAGCGGATAAACTCAAAAAATTCTACCGCTCGCTTGATGTGTTAATGATCGATGACATTCAATTTTTAGCAGATAAACCCAAAGTTCAAGAAGAGTTTTTACACCTATTAAATGCCCTTTTTGATCAGGGAAAACAGGTGATCTTAACGGCACATATTTACCCGAAAAATATCGTGGGCATTGATGAAGCGATCAAATCTCGCTTAAGTTGTGGGATCAGCTCAACCATTGAACCGCCAGAGCTTGAAACACGTGTTGCGATCTTACGTAAAAAAGCGGAAGAACGTGGCGTGGAATTGTTGGAAGATGTGGCGTATTTAATTGGGCAGAAATTACGCACCCACGTCCGTGAGCTTGAAGGGGCGTTAAATTCGGTGATTGCGTGGCAAACTGTAACTCATCGCCCAATTACCATTGATATGGCACGCGAAGTGTTACGCGATCGTTTTTCTGCTTATGAACAGTTGATTACAATTGAAAATATTCAACGCGTTGTTGCCGATCACTACAACATTAAATTAGCGGATATTAAATCCAAAATTCGAACGCGATCGATAGCTCGCCCGCGTCAGATCGCAATGGCATTGGCAAAAGAACTCACTAACCACAGCTTGCCTGAAATTGGGCGAGAATTTGGCGGACGCGATCACACCACCGTGATGCACGCTTGCAAAACCATTGCAGAATTACGTGATACCGATACCAGTATCCAAGAAGATTACACGCTTTTAACACGCAAATTATCATCATAGGAACGGCTATGTTATTTACCATTACTCGAGAACAGTTACTCAAACCATTGCAACAAGTGTGCGGTGTACTTGCAAGCCGTCCGACGTTGCCTGTTATTAACAATATTTTGCTTGAAATTGAGGGCGACCGCCTTTCAATGACGGGGACCGACTTGGAAGTTGAATTAAGCACGCAAGCTCAATTGGCTCAAGCGGTCAATTTTTCAGGAAAATTTACTATTCCTGCGAAGAAATTCTTGGATATTTCAAAAAGCTTGCCTGAAGATAGCTTAATTTCGGTGCAGTTCGAAGAAGATAAAGCGATTTTAAAAGCAGGTCGAAGCAAATTCAGCCTTGCGACGTTGCCTGCAAGCGACTATCCAAACTTAATGGATTGGACGCCAGAAGTGGATTTCAGCATTGAACAAGCAACCTTTGCACGCTTAATTGATGCCACCCAATTCTCAATGGCAAACCAAGATGCACGCTATTTCTTAAACGGAATGAAATTCGAAACCGAAGGCAATTTACTTCGCACCGTTGCAACGGATGGTCATCGCCTTGCGGTTTGTACAATGCCACTTACGCAAGAATTAACGTCACACTCTGTGATTGTACCTCGCAAAGCGGTGTTAGAACTTTCGCGTCTTTTAACCGTAAGCGATCAAATCGTGCGTTTAGAAATCGGCTCAAGCAACATTCGCATAACGATGAATGGCGTTGTGTTTACCTCAAAATTGATTGATGGTCGTTTCCCTGATTATCGCCGCGTATTACCTCGCAATGCAGATCGTATTTTAGAAGCGGATACCGAAGTGTTAAGACGTGCGTTAATGCGTGCGGCAATTCTTTCTAACGAGAAATTCCGTGGCGTGCGTTTAACCCTTGAACAAGATGTGTTGAAAATCACTGCCAATAACCCAGAGCAGGAAGAAGCAGAAGAGATCATCGATGTGATGTATCAAAGCCCTGCGATGGAAGTTGGTTTTAATGTGAGCTACGTGCTGGATGTGTTAAACACCCTCAAATGCGAACGCGTGCGTTTCAGCCTTGTGGATGCAAGCTCAAGCTGCTTGATTGAAGATTGCGACAACAACACGGCTGAATATGTGATTATGCCGATGCGATTGTAGTCAAAATATCCTCTCACCCGCTTGCGGGAGAGAGACAGCTTAAAATTGCGTAAGGCAATTTTAAGCAGAGAGAGGGGAAGCGGTTGATTTTTACGAAGAATTTGCAATTCCCCCTCTCCCTCCGAAAATTCTTCGAATTTTCTCCCCCCTCTCCCGTAAACGGGAGAGGGAAAATTATAAACGTAGCGTAATAATCCTATGTCCCTATCTCGCCTTATCATTCAAAACTTCCGCAATATTGAAAGTACCGAACTTGATCTCAGCCCAAATTTCAACTTTATCGTCGGACATAACGGCAGCGGCAAAACCAGTCTATTAGAAGCCATTTTTTATCTTGGGCACGGTCGCTCATTCAAAAGTCATATCAGCAACCGCATTATTCATTACGATGCGGACAATTTTGTGTTGCATGGCAAAATTGATGAAGAGAAACATAGCTGGACAGTGGGGCTGCAAAAACAGCGTTCGGGCAATACGACGTTGAAAATCAATGGCGAAGATGGCAATAAAATTGCTGATCTTGCTCATCTTTTGCCGATGCAAGTGATTACGCCTGAAGGTTTAACGCTATTGAACGGTGGACCAAGCTATCGCCGTGCTTTCCTAGATTGGGGATTGTTTCATCAGCAAGCGGAATTTTACCCACAATGGGTCAATCTCAAACGCCTACTCAAGCAACGCAATGCAGCCTTGCAACAGGTACGAAGCTATGCTGAGTTAAAGCATTGGGACATTGAATTGGTAAAAATTGCCCAAAATGTGACCGCTATGCGTGCTGAATATGCTGCAGCGATTACGCCAGAAATCGCACGCCATTGTGCTTTTTTCTTGCCAGAGTTGGAGATCTCGGTTGGATTCTATCAAGGCTGGGAAAAGGGAGCGGATTACGCAGACATCTTACAACAAGGCTTTGAACGCGATCGCTCATTAGGCTACACAATGCTCGGGCCACAAAAAGCCGATTTTCGCTTTCGAGCCAATGGCTTGCCTGTCGAAGATGTGCTTTCACGTGGGCAATTGAAACTGTTAATGTGTGCCTTGCGATTAGCTCAAGGGGAACATTTGGTCACGCAAAAAGAAAAGCCCTGCATTTTCTTAATCGACGATTTTGCCTCAGAGCTTGATCCGATTAAACGAGAGTTGCTTTCACAACGTTTGCGTGAAAGCCAATCACAGGTTTTTGTCACTGCCATCACGCAAGAACAATTGAGTCAAATGCAATGGCAAAAAGGCTCGCAAGACCAACTGTTTGAAATTGAACAAGGGAGAATTTGCAAATGAAAACCAAAATTCCACCGCCTGTTATCTGCCTGATTTGTATGGCGATAATGTATTGTTTGCCAACTATCCTTACCTTGCCAAAGGTAACTTGGTTGGTTGTGATGTTGGTTGGATTAAGTAGCGTTATTGGCATAGCAAGCGTTATCTCATTCCATCTTGCTAAAACGACCATCAGCCCGCTTCATCCAAATCAAACCAGCCATATTGTTCAAACGGGTATCTATCGTTTTAGCCGTAATCCGATGTATCTCAGCATTGCCATTTTTCTTGTCGCATTTGCAATTTACCTTGAAAATATCACCGCTTTATTGGTAATTCCGTTATTCATCTGGAGCATCAATTATTTACAAATTCAGCCAGAAGAACAGATGTTAGAACAAAAATTTGGCGAGGAATATTTGGCGTATAAAAAAGCGGTAAGACGTTGGGTGTAGTAATCGAATTTTACATAGAAAAATGGCTGAAGATTTCTTCAGCCATTTCTTTGTTCAATTTTTGAAATTAATACACATCTCTCATCAATCTCCCTTCGGCAATGAGCGTGGCGATGATGTTATTGAAGTCGTCCACGAAAGGCTGCCCACCAATTTTATCTGCGATCTCCAATAGTACTTCATCTACTGCTTTACTCATTGATTTGCTGCCGCAGATGTAGAAATATGCCCCTTGCTGAATCAATTTCCAAAGCAATTCGCCTTGCTCACACATTGCATCTTGCACATAAAATTTGACCGCTTGATCGCGTGAAAAGGCAGTGAAAAGCGTGGTGAGTACGCCTTGTGTTTGATAGGCGTTGAGCTGTTCTTCATAAAGAAAATCTTTGGCTTGATGGCGTTCACCAAAGAAGAGGTAGCTCTCTACTTTATTCGGTTGTTGTGCTAAATAATCCAAGAAACCAATATGTGGTGCAATGCCTGCACCCGATCCAATCATCACAAGAGGCACGTTGAGATTTTCAGGTAAGTGGAATGCTGAGTTTGATTTGATGAAAATCGGTAATCTTTTCCCTTCTTTGAGGTGTACAAGCTGATCGCTTGTTGTACCTTGGTAACTACGTTCATTGAGATGGTAATGAACGTGACGCACGCAGAGATCGACATATTCAGGGTGCGTTTTACCACAAGAGCTGATGGAATAGGCACGAGCGGTTAAATTTGGTAAGCATTCTGCAAGATCTTGTAGCGAAATGCGTTTTTCTACATCAAAATCACGCAAAACATCAAGCAAATCACGCCCATATAAATAGGTTTCCAACGCTTTTTTATTGGAAATTTTGAGCAGGTTTTTCAGCTCAGCGTTATCTAAAATTTTATTTAAATCACGCAATACATTTTTGCTTAATAGGCGTAATTCCTTGTTGCGTAAGCCTTCTGCTGATTGCTCAAACCAGTTTTCATAAAGGGCTAATGCCTCATCAGGTTGGCTGACTTGCACATAAACTAAATCGCCTGCTTGGTAGAAAATTCCGCTGTTTTGTAGTGATAGACGTAAGTGGTAAACGGCAGGTTCAGATTGTGCCAAGTGTTTGATTTCCAACACTTCCGCTTCATACACAGTTTTTTCGTTATAAACTTTCACGGAAAGATCGTGGGCTAACGTTTCGTTTGCAGGTGTTTGTAGAACTTGTTGCAAGAGTGGCAGCCATTGTTTGAAGATAGCTTGATAGTTGAGATCCGCATCTACACGAGCAATCAAGGCTTTTGCTTGTTTTTGATTAAGCAAGGCTTCGATTTGTTGGCTGAAGCCGCAGAATTTATCATAGCTTGTATCGCCCAAACCGAATAGGGCATAATAGCACGGGAAAGCGGTCAAATTTTCCAAAGAATTGGCAAATTCATCGGCATTAGCTGGTGGTTCGCCATCACCGAACGAACTGGTTAAAATCAGCAATAAATCGTCCGCTTGTAGGCGAGAAAAGTCTAGTTCATTCAACGTGCAAAGGCTAGGTTGGTGAGCTTGTAGCCAATCAAGCTGATGGAGTTGCTTGGCAAGTGCTTCGGTATTGCCCGATTCAGAACCGTAGGCGATATGAATATGAGAAATGGGTTGAGACATAGCAGTTCCTTTCATATATCAAGAAAGAAAAGGCGTGCCAAAGCACGCCCGAAAAGAGAATTGTTGATTATTTGTCGTAATAGTCGTCGAATACTTCTTTTGATAATTCTACGGCATCGAAGTTTTGCATTAAATCGTTGATTACACGGCGCACGCTGATGTAGCTGGTGATATTGCCCGCTTCGTCAAAAATTGGCTGAACGGTAGTATCTACCACATAAACCACACCACCTTTACCTACGTTTGGCACGATACCTGTCCAAATTTTACCTGCTTGGATAGTATCCCACATATCTTTGTACACTTCTTTTGCCACAGAAGGGTGACGCACAAGGTTGTGTGGTTGACCGATTAATTCTTCACGAGAATAACCTGTTAATTTGCAGAAAAGATCATTTGCGTAAGTGATCACGCCTTGTAAATCGGTAGTTGAAATCACTAAAGTGTCTTGCACTGCTTTAAGAATAACATCATTAGAAGGGACGATTTGTTCAGCCATAGTTAAACTCCGTTGGTCTGATTATCATTGAATGGAATTAAAATCACACCTTCTCTGGGAGAAGGCTACAATAAAATACCTGATTATTTTACTAAAGTAAATAACCGAGCAAAAAGTTAAACTATTCTTTGCTTTTTATCAAATCTCACTCTTCAACCACGCTTGAAAGGCACGAATGTTCTTCCATTGTAAAAGCGGCTTAAAAATAAGCCGCTTTTCATCATTATTTCCCTGCAAAAACTTTAATTTGCTCTGCTCCTAAATGTCCCGGTACGGTTTTTTTCAGGTTTAGATCGCTATCTAAAAAGAGATTGAATGGATAGCCACGCACTCTTGCTTTATCAATGATTTCGCCTTTTTCATCTAAAAGCACCGTGATATTTTTATATTCTAATCCTTTGTACCACTCAATAAAATCAGAGGTGTCTTTTTCGCCTTTGTGATCCGGCGAAACAATGGTAATCACTTCAAAATTGCGATCTTTTTCCGCACTTAAATCATCAATTTCAGCTAATCCTGCCAAACAAATCGGACACCAAGATGCCCACATTTTTACATACACAGGTTTGCCTTTATATTGGCTTAAAGTAACTGGCTGATTATTTAAATCTTTGAGTTGCACATCCGCCAAATTAGTTTGTGCAAAAGCGTTTAGGCTGAATGCCATTAGAAATATTGATAATAGTTTTTTCATTGCTTTTTTCCTTTTATAGATTTCTTTTTTTGAGGTTATGCCTTACGAAAAATTATTCGTAATTAATAAAATGCCCATCACGATAATTAAAATTCCGCCACCGATTTTAAATTTGTCTAAGTGTTTATTTAACCCTTTAGCACGTTTTAGCAAGCTGTCAGAGAAGAACGAAAATAGTACAAAAGGTGTTGCCAAGCCTAAAACATAAACGAACATCATTGATGCACCGTAAAGTGCAGAGCCCTCATCGCCTGATAACGCTAACACGGAAGCCAAAATCGGGCCAATACAAGGTGTCCAACCAAGACTAAAGGTTAAACCAAGCACAAATGCCTCAAGTGCGGTCGATTTTCCTGATGTTTTTATTTCCACCAATTTCGTGCGTTCCAACAAACCAATTTTGAAAATACCAAGTTGATGAATTCCTAAAATAATCACGATAACGCCAGCGATAATGCGGGTGGTATTGCTAAATAAAATATTCCCTAAAAAGCCAAAACTAAAGCCTAAACTGACAAATGTAAGGGAAAGCCCTAAAATAAATAAAAAAGTATTCAGGACTTTTTTGCCGCCTTTACTCAAAATACCAAAATAAATTGGGATAATCGGGAAAATACAAGGCGAAAGAAAAGAAGCAAGCCCCGCTAAAAATACAGTTCCAATAAGGAGTTGTTGATCTAACATCTTGCATCTCCTTATTTTTTAATGGATTGAATCAAATATCCGTACCCTGCCTTTTCCATTTCGGTTAACGGAATAAATTTAATTGATGCACTGTTAATGCAATAACGTAAACCGCCTTTATCTTTCGGGCCGTCATCAAATACGTGACCTAAATGAGCATTGCCCGCACGGCTTAACACTTCGGTACGTTGCATATTGAAGCTATTGTCGGTTTCATAATGCACCACATCTTTAATGATCGGTTTTGTAAAACTTGGCCAGCCACAACCTGATTCAAATTTATCATTTGAAGAAAAAACAGGCTCGCCTGTAGTGACATCAACGTAAATACCTGGTTGGAAATTATCCCAATATTCGTTACTAAAAGAGCGTTCAGTATGTTTATTTTGAGTAACGGAATATTGCAACGGTGTCAATTTCGCTTTGAGTTCTGCATCACTCGGTTTCGGATAATCTTTCTCATCAATCACTGGTTCATCTGCTTTGGTAATATCAATATGGCAGTAACCATTTGGGTTTTTCTTCAAATAATCTTGATGATATTCTTCCGCTACGATGTAATTTTTAAGCGGTTGTACCTCAATTTGCACTGGTTTTTTATATTTGGTTTGAAGCTGGGCGAGTGCTTGTTCAATCACCGCTTTATCTGCCCCATCTTGATAATAAATCCCTGTGCGATATTGTCTACCACGGTCGTTACCTTGTTTATTTACGCTGGTTGGATCAATCACTTTAAAATAATATTTAAGCAATTTATCTAACGAAATTTGGTTTGCATCGTAAGTGACTTTTACCGTTTCTGCGTGATCGGTTACCCCAATCATCTGATAACTAGTTTTCTCCGTATTACCATTGGCATAGCCAGAAATCGCATCTTTCACACCGTGAATACGCTCCATATAAGCTTCCATACCCCAGAAACAGCCACCAGCAAGATAAATTTCTCGAATGTTTTGTGTATTTTCCATTGCCATTTTTTGTTCTCCAGATGATGTTGAATTTTGTATCGCTAAAGTTGGTGTAGCACAACAAAGTGCGGTAATAAATAGAAATGTTTTTGATAGTTTCATTGCTTTTCCTTATGAAGTAAAAATTAACGTTACATAAGGTTAGACGGCGAAGAATTGGATTTCTTACAGATTTTTTTACTTAAGTTTGAAATGTGGTAGAAAATAAGAGGGGAATTTTAGATAAAAAAGACTAAGTCTAAATATAGACTTAGTCTTGTTTAAATAAAATGATGTTGTTAGAGCAGAATTCTAATGACTTACTGCCATATTTAGTTTAGAAATAGCCTTCTTACCTTCTTCTTCAGAAACTTGTTCTAAATTTGCACCGCCTACAAATACACCAAATTTAATATATTGACGAATAAAATAGTTTTTACCACTTTCAGTTTTAATGTTTAAATCATTATTGCTGAATTCGGATTCAGTTGAAATTTTATGCTCTCCTGCTTTAATGGTTTTATAAAAAAATACATCAGGAGCAGACTCACCTATGAATTTATCGTCAATATAGAGATTTTTCTTTAAAGCTTTTCCTATAAAAGAATCACGATAGATATATAATCCTGAATTGCCTTTTTCGGGAGATCTGAATTGTTTGGTGGTATTACTTTCTTCAACAGAAGCCATAGGAACGGTTGCACAAGCTGAAAGTAATAACGCTACCCCTATAATTGATGCTTTTGCAAATAACTGTTTCATAAAATACCCATTAGAAACTAAAACGTAAACCAGCCTTAACGCCCAAATCAGAAACATCTGAGGCTAAACGGTTATATTCAATATTAGTATTAAGTGCCACGTTATCAGTTAATTTATATTGAACACCAGCTAATGCACCAATGCCTGTTCTCGTTTCGGTTGCAGAAGCTTCTACGCTATAATAGCTTGAACGTGCATTTGCAGTTACATCCGCTTTATTGGTAGATACACGGACACCAACATAAGGTTTGAAATCGGCTAAGTCAAAATCATAAAAACCAGTGAAGCCTAATGATTTAACTTTAAGAGATACATCTGCAACATCAGCATAATTTGCAGTTACTTCTCCGTAGTTTGTATAATCTACGGCTAAACGAATGTTCTTATCAAAAGCATAGCCAACACTGATTCGTTGGGTAAAAGATGAACTGCCTGAACTATTTGCATCAGTAATGTCAATTTTTGAAGCACCTAAATCGCCTTGAACATACCATTGAGCTTGAGCTGATAGCGCTAAAGTAGATAACATAGTTACAATAAGTAATTTTTTCATAGATTAAAACCTCTAAATGTGTGAAAATACATCAGTTGCATAAGTAAATGCGAGTAAATTTTATGGAAGTTTAACCATTAAAAACAGTAACAAAAAGGACAAAATAGCACCTAATTTCGGCAAAAATTGCTCAATTTTGAAAGGGTTAAATTTAGATGGGAATGCATGATAAAATTCGTATGATGAGAGAGCTTCGTCAATTATCGCAAGAAGATATGGCTGAGAAAATGAATATGTCGCCAAGTGGTTATGCCAAGATTGAACGAGGTGAAACTCGCCTACAATACGATAAATTAGTGCAAATTGCTCAGATATTTAATGTGAGTTTATCTGATCTTGTTGATAATGATAAAGGTGTTATCTTCTTTATGAATAAAAATGGAAATAATACTTCTGCAAATTATTATAATGGAGATCACTCTATAATGTTTGAAATTGAAAAATTAAAATTACAACTTATTCATAAAGATGAATTATTGGAGCAAAAAGAAAAAGAATTAGAAATGCTTAGAAAAATGATTTCATTATTAGAAAAAGTGAAATAAAGTATTTTTAACCATAAGCGGTTGAAGTTGTAAAATATTTTGCAAATTCAACTGCTTATTTTTTTACGATCTATCGGTTAATTCTATAGCTGGTTTCGGCATCCCTAAATTGTTTCATCATCTCGCTTAAGGTCTCGCAATTTCGTTGAAAACGGCGGCAACGTGAGCACATAACTAAATGCACTTTTAGCCCCACTTTTTCTTGTATATCTAATGAACGTTCGTGTGATTCGGAAATCATTCGAGTGGCTTGGCGACAACGCATAATCTCTCCTAAAGTTTTTTTGAAAGACAGTTTTGCAACTGCAAACGTGCCCGATAAAGGGTGGTATGTAAATTAGACGAAGTTAAATGCGTTTCTTGACAAATTTCTTCAGATGAAAGCTCTAAAAACTCTCGCATCATAAAAATTTTTGCCTGTTTGGCGGGTAAACAAGTCAAACAAGTTTCAAAAATCAGCCAAAATTCATCAGAATAAACTGTTTCTTCTTCGCCTTGTAATTCACTCGGGTAATGTTCTGGTTTCCAATGCCCCTTTTCATCAAAAAATGAATTATTGGTATTTTCATCTTCAAGTTCACTTTCTAAAACAAACCGCCCTTTCTGACGTAAATAATCAATAATCTTATTTTTAAGAATCGCAAAAATCCAAGTTTTAAATGCAGATTGATGCTTGAAATTAGCGAGATTTTTGAATGCACTTAAAAAGGCTTCTTGTACTAAATCTTCGGCAAGATCAGCTTGACTTACTTGCAATCGTGTAAATGTCAGCATTTGAGTGCGAATTTGCTGAAGCTCAAGATCAGATATAACATTCATTTTAATTCCTTTAAAACTTATATAAGAAATGAAACCCACTTTCTTTAACATACTAAGGTTGCTATTTTTACACTCAAAAAAGGAAATTTAAAATGAAAAATATTATATTCAAAAGTACAATGTTAGGAATGGCGGTATTATTCAGTGCAAGTAGCGTTTATGCGGAAGCAATGAAAACGAATGCTATGCCGATAAAATTAGAACCGATGATGAAATCTGATACGATGAAAATGGATCAGATGAAAATGTCATCTGATAAGATGCTGAAATCAGAGAAAAAAATGAAAAAAGAGAAAATGATGAAGAAAAAGAAAATGTAGTCATTTTACAGAAAGTAAAGAGGATTTATCCCCTTTTTAACTTGATAGCTAGTTCATATTCTGCATCAATCTTCTCTCGACAATTGGTAGGCTAAGAGAGCCAGTCTTACAAAACATCATAAAGAATCATTTGAAAGCGGTTGATTTCTTTGAGTGATTTGCCAATAATTTGAGAAAATTTACCAGAAGAGAAGAATATGCAAACCGAATCCTCCAGTTCGCTTTATCATAAAGCGACTATCTTTATGATCTCCGCCTATTTTAGCATTACTTTAATGAATGTATTTGTTAAAGCATCTTCCAATACGATGCCAGCCAGTGAGACGCTTTTTTCTCGTTTTTTAATCGGTTTGTTGTTTTTACTGCCTTTTATGATTAAAGATAGAGATTTCAAAGTTGAAATGAGTCAGTGGAAATTTTTAGTGCTGCGTAACCTAGCTGGCGTGGGCAGTATGCTGATTAACTTCTACGTGGTGAAATTTTTGCCCCTTTCCATTGCGGTGTTATTGATGAATACGTCGGCGTTGTTCATCCCGATTTTATTGCTTTTTTTCAAACAAAAAACACCGCTTAACGTGTTGGCATTGAGCTTGCTAGGTTTTGCTGGCGTATCGATTATTCTCCTCAGCAATCATAATGGTTCTTTTGAGCCAATTTATGTCCTGATTGGCTTGGGAGGGGCGATATTGGCAGCGATGGCGTTTATCAGCTTGCAAGAACTCAATAAACATAATTCACCAAAAAATATCGTGTTCTATTTCCATTTAATTGGCACCGTGTTGCTACCAATGTTTTTCTTCCCACAATGGAAAATCCCGAACTGGCACGAATTGGGCTTATTGCTTTTGGTGGGCGGGTTTGGGCTTATTTTCCAACTACTGCTTACACGTTCATTTAAACACGCACCTGCGAATGTGATTGCACCTTTTGCTTTTACAGGTGTGATTTTCTCAAGTGTATTCGACTGGTTTATTTGGGATCACGCCCCAAGTTTCTCATTTTGGATTGGGGCAGTTGTCATTATCACTGCTGTGAGTTTACTAACAAAATTGAGGGGGAAATAAGGAGAGTAGCATCAAGAACCAAGATATGTGACCCTTGATGCTATCTGATTTTTAATCTCTGCTAAATGTTGTATCCAACGCTTTCCAAAGTTTTCGTTTGGTTTCAGCTTTGCTAAGTTCAGCCCAACTTTCCACCGTGAGCAACGGCTGATTTGCACATTTTTTCTGGATTTTGACCGCTTGTTCTTTGGTTTCCACCACCAAGAAAAAGGGCTTATGTTCAAAACTGATACGCTGAAATTGCTCGCTATTTACCCAATAAAACTCTTCTGGCTTTAAGGCTAGGGCAAGCTGAAGATCTTGGTACAATCGGCTCTTTTGTTGATCTTCTTCACAAATCAACACAAATTTTACCGCTGGATCTAAGCGAATTTGTGCATCGCCTTTCAGCACTTGCGGCTTAACCAATTGCCATTGGGTTATGCCCATTGCCTGCAATAATAAATCTCGTCTATTCATCTTGTTCTCGCAAAAATTGATAGGGAATAGTAGCAAAACTGGGTAAAATGCGGAAATTATTTTTAAGTGATAGGAAAATTATGTTATCTCTCGAAAGCGAAGTATTAGCTCGTCATTTGCCACTTTTCGCCCAAAAATCCGTGCTATTGTTTGGCTATGTGCGGGACGATTTTGCTCAAACATTAACCGATGCGAAATCCGTATCAGTTTTCAGCAGCTATTTTGATTACGCTCACTCACGCCAAGCAGTCGAATTTGGTGTAGAAAATACCAAAAAAGCCGATTTAGCGGTGTATTACTGGACAAAAAACAAACAAGAATGCCAATATCAGCTGCTGCAATGGCTCTCGACAGCAAGCGTTGGGCAGGAAATGTTAATCATCGGCGAGAACCGTGCAGGCGTGCGTTCGATCGAAAAAATCCTTGAGCCTTTTGGCAATATCGCCAAAATTGATTCCGCTCGTCGCTGCGGTTTGTATCATTTTGAGTTACAAACAGTGCCGAGTTTTAATGAAAAAGCATTCTGGAAAAGTTACTCACTTAACGGCTTGAATATCTTTGCCTTGCCTGCAGTATTTAGCTCGGCAGAATTAGACAATGGCACGAAATTACTGCTTTCGACCTTCCATAAAGCCGATGGCTTAAAAGGCAAGGTGTTGGATTTGGGTTGCGGGGCAGGTGTAATTGGAGTAACGCTCAAAAAACAATTCCCGAAAATTAAGCTTACGATGAGCGATATTCACGCAATGGTTTTAGCTTCAAGCCAGCGTACTTTAGCGGAAAATGAATTAGAAGGCGAAGTGATTGCTAGCGATGTGTTCTCACACATTGAAGGGCGTTTTGATCTGATTGTGTCAAATCCACCGTTCCACGATGGGGTGGATACCGCCTATCAAGCGGTCGAAAATTTGATTTTACAAGCAAAAAATCACTTAACCAAAGGCGGTGAATTACGCATCGTGGCAAATGCCTTCTTGCCTTATCCTGATTTGCTTGATCGTGCCTTCGGCAAACACGAAGTGCTAGCAAAATCGACCAAGTTTAAGGTTTATTCTGTAAGGGCTTAGAAAAGTTAGAGTGATTGAGTTTAGAGGCAGGGTTCTATATTTAATAGGATTCTGCTTTTTATTTTTATAAATTGGAAGTTTATTTCCAATTGTGATCAAGTAAATGCTATGAATAAACCGCGAATTGATGTAAATGCAGAGGGTATATTTACCCACGGATTAACTCTCTTATGCTGGCACGCGTTTCCTAACGCGTGCCCAAAATTTAGAATATAAAAAACACGCGTCAGGAGACGCACACTATCGGGGGGGGGGAAGTAATACTCAATCTTTTTCATGAGTAAGGAACTATTTTTTTTCTATGAGGAGTCTTATATACAAATTTACTTAATAATAGGTTGTTATCTATGTATGCATTAAAAAATAGTGATGATTATAAATATTTTCTAAATAACTCTCAGCTAAAAGATGGCGATATTATATTAACAGCTAGTAATGATATTTTTAGCAAGGGGATTCAGTATGCCACAGGAGGTAACTATTCTCATGCATTAATGATGTTTAATCAAGTTTCCTATATTCATGCTGTACCAAAATCTAAAGAAAATACGGAAGGTGTCCAAGTTGGTAATATTCAAAGAATGTTTTTTCAAGATAAAAAGTATGTTTGTGTATTAAGACTGAAAGAATATGAAAAGATGCAAAATATAATAAATAAGGCTTGCAGCTTTATTCGAGGAGAAGTGGCAAAGGGGTATGATTTCTTGAGAGCTATTGATGTAAAATTAAAAACAGGAAAGATTGGCTATGATAATAAAAAAATATGTTCTCAGTTGGTCGCTGAAGCTTATGAAAGTGCTGGTATACGTTTAGTAAACGATTCTAGTAATTGCTCTCCAGAAGAATTAAAACAATCAGATTTACTAGAAATAGTAGATGTTGAGTTATGTAATTTTGATGATATACCAAGTATTACTCGAACAGAATTAGCACAAAGCTCTCATCAAAAAGTTCATTATGAGATCGAAAAGAAAGCGATTATCTCTTTAAGAAATCTTAATAGAAAAGAGCTATCTGATATTTATACGACAAAGCATATACTGAATTTTTTAGCTAAACATCAAAATTATGATGATAAAGAGATTACTAAATGTTTTTCCATATAGATATGGAAATTTTGATGACTTTTTGACATATTTAAAAAGTAATATTACAGAAATTGGTAATCGAAAATTTGAAATAGAAAGACAAGTTGTCAATGAACTTACTGAATTATCATCTAAACAATTAGATTTGTAGGCGGGGCGGATGCCGATGTAATCTTCCCCAATTAAGCGTTGATTATCGAAGGTTTCATCGGAGTAGCCCCACACTTTGGTGCGGAGTTCAAAGTGTAAGTATTCCGCCATCGCTTCGGCAAGGCGGTCGCCGACGGCTTGGAGAAGAATGGCGTTGTAGTCGTCGCCTGCGGCTTTGTAGCCTTCCACCAAATCGTGTTCTTCCATACCTGCACACACGGCGAACATACCCAGCCAGTCTTTTTTGCCGCTTTCGCGGTCGGTGATGTAGTCGCTCAAGCAGAGGTTGTATTCACTTTTGCTGTTTTTGCCGCGTTCCGTTTGTTGGCGGAGGTGGTATGCTGTGCCTGCGATCTCTTGGCGGTTTTCGTCTTTGAACACCACAATATCATCGCTCACACGTTCGGCAGGGAAAATCCCCATAATGCCCGTTGGGTTGAGTTTGTGGTTTTGTTCCAGTTCGTCTAACACCACTTGGGCGTCGTTCCACACTTTGCGCGCTTCTTCGCCGCCTTCTGGGTAGTCGAAGGCATCAGGGTAGCCGCCCATTAAGCCCCACACGCGGAAGAATGGCGACCAGTCGATAAATTTACGCAACTCGGCAATCGGCACGTTTTTGTATTCCACGATACCTGTTTGCTTTGGCGTTGGTGGAACGTAGTCCGCCCACTCGCCTTCAAAGGCGTGCAAGCGGTTGTTTCTTGCTTCCAAAATGCTAAGTTGCTTGCGAAGCGGTTTGCGGTTTGAGAAAGATTTTTGGATTTTCTCGTAATCGGTTTTAAAGCGTTCCCACAGTTCGGCACGGCTTTGTGGGTTCATTAATGCCGCACAGACCGTTACCGCACGGGAGGCGTTGGCGGTGTAGAATACGCCATGTGGATATTTTGGATAAAGTTTAATCGCTGTATGTTCTTTAGATGTGGTCGCTCCTCCTACTAAAACGGGCAGATTCAAGCCCAAACGCATCATTTCGCCCAAGAAATATTCCATTTCGTCCAGCGATGGCGTGATCAAGCCACTTAAGCCGATGATGTCCGCTTTTTCATCAATGGCGGTTTGAATAATTTTGTCCGCAGGCACCATCACGCCTAAGTCAATCACTTCAAAGTTATTACATTGCAACACCACGCTCACGATGTTTTTGCCGATGTCGTGCACGTCGCCTTTTACGGTCGCAATTACCACTTTGCCGTTGCTTGAGCCTTTTTGTTTGGTGGCGTTGATGAAGGGTTCCAAATAGGCAACAGATTGCTTCATCACGCGGGCGGATTTCACCACTTGCGGCAGGAACATTTTTCCGTCACCGAACAAATCGCCCACCACGCCCATCCCCGCCATCAGCGGGCCTTCAATCACTTCCAACGGTGACGCAAATTGTTGGCGTGCTTCTTCGGTATCTTCAATAATATGGGTGGTAATGCCTTTTACGAGAGCGTGTTTGAGGCGTTCGGTCACGTTCCACGTCCGCCATTCAGCCACAGAATCCACCGCACTTTCGTTGCCTTGGTTACGGTATTTTTCGGCTAAATCGAGCAATTTTTCCGTGGCATCAGGCGTGCGATTTAGCACCGCATCTTCGATGATGTCGCGTAATTCAGGATCGAGATCGTCATAAATCGCAAGCTGCCCAGCGTTCACGATCCCCATATCCATACCTTGTTTGATGGCGTGATAAAGGAACACGGCGTGAATCGCCTCACGCATAAAATTGTTGCCCCGTGCCGATGGCGAAAATGTTCGGGTCGAAAATGATGTCTTCAGGCGGGAAGCCCACTTGGTTCACCAGAATGTTGTAAGCACGGGTACAGATTTCCACCTTGCGTTCTTCGGTATCCGCTTGCCCCACTTCATCGAACGCCATTACGACCACCGCCGCACCGTATTTACGCACCAGTTTGGCGTGTTCGATAAAGATTTCTTCACCTTCTTTAAGGGAGATAGAGTTCACAATCCCCTTGCCCTGAATGGATTGCAAGCCCGCTTCGATCACCTCCCATTTTGAAGAATCCACCATCACAGGCACTTTCGCTGCATCAGGTTCTGTCGCCATAATGTTGAGGAAGCGAGTCATACATTTTTTGCCGTCGAGCAAGGCTTCGTCCATATTCACGTCGATGACTTGTGCACCGTTTTCCACTTGGTCGATGGCGATTTCCATCGCTTCCGCATATTTTTCTTCTTTAGTTAAGCGTTTGAACTTTGCCGAACCCGTCACGTTATTGCGCTCGCCCACATTCACGAACAGGCTGTCATCGTCAATGTTGAGCGGTTCTAAACCTGACAAACGCATTGCGGTTTTGATTTCAGGCAATTTGCGTGGCGGAATGCCTTCCACCGCGTCTGCAAAGGCTTTGATGTGTTCAGGCGTTGTGCCGCAGCAACCGCCGATAATGTTCACAAAGCCGCTTTCTGCCCACTCTTTTAAATGCGCCGCCATCTCTTCTGCACCCAAATTATAGCCACCAAAGGCATTCGGCAAGCCCGCATTCGGGTGAACGGAAACATAGGTTTCGCTCACTTTGGAAAGCTGTTCCACATATTGGCGTAACTCTTTTGGGCCTAAAGCACAGTTCAAGCCGAAGGTGAGCGGTTTGGCGTGGCGCAGAGAGTTGTAGAAGGCTTCCGTGGTTTGCCCTGAAAGGGTGCGTCCTGAAGCATCGGTGATCGTGCCTGAAATCATAATCGGCAATTCCACGCCCATTTCTTCAAACACGTTTTCAATAGCGAACACCGCGGCCTTGGCGTTGAGGGTGTCGAAAATGGTTTCGATCATAATCAGATCAGAACCACCTTCAATCAAGCCGCGAGTCGCTTCGGAATAGGCTTCCACCAATTCCATAAAGGTCACATTACGAAAGCCTGGGTCATTTACATCAGGCGAAATAGAAGCCGTGCGGTTAGTTGGTCCGAGAATACCTGCTACATAGCGCGGTTTTTCAGGGGTGGAATACTTATCCGCCGCCATTCGTGCCAGCTTCGCCCCTGCAAAATTCAGTTCGTAAGCAATAGATTGCAAGTCGTAATCCGCCTGTGCGATGGTGGTGGAACTGAAGGTGTTGGTCTCAATAATATCCGCCCCCGCCGCCAAGTATTTCTCGTGAATCGCACTAATCAACAACGGCTGGGTGAGCGTAAGTAAATCATTATTGCCACGCAAATCCACCGCACTATCCTTAAACCGCTCGCCCCTAAAATCGGCTTCCGTAAGTTTATATTTCTGAATCATCGTCCCCATCGCACCATCGAGGATCAGAATGCGTTCATTGAGGGATTTTTTGAGTTGAGCGGTTTTGTTCGTCATAATGGGTTCCGTAAATCGAATCAATAATGCAAGAATGATAGGCAGAAGAAGTTGTGTCAAACACTCGAAGATATTTGCGTTAATAAGGTTGAATGTGTAAACTTTGCGATGATTTTATTTCCAATTTTGAGGTATTTATGCAATTTAAAGACTACTTAGCAACTTTTCCAAGCATTGAACATCTTTCGGATTTAGAGGTTAAGAACCAAGCGGGCGAGGTTGTTCATCAGATCCCTGCGATTGAAGGAAAATTAGGCTCTTTAAAACTTTATAATGCCTTATTTGCAAAATTTAATGGAAAATTGACCGCTAGTGCGGCTCAACAAGGATTGGAATGGTTTGCAGAACACGTGGAAGATGCAAAACAACATCAAGGAAAACATCCGAATATTGATTTGCTTTTTAGCGTAATTAAAGAAAATCAAACGTTAGATTTAGTGCCTGTTGAAAAGGCTTAACATATTCAATTTTGTAGGAGCATTTTATGAAATTATTAAAAACATTTGCGGTTTTAGGCTTATCATCATTGATGGCTGTAAGCACGGCACAAGCGGTAGAAAAAGCTCAAAACGCCCCAAAACAAACTCAGAAAAAAGATGTTGCGTTAGAGCGTTTTAATCAAAATGTTGGCATTCGTTTGACTTCTCGTGGATTACAAGCAGGGCAAAATAATCAACCTGTAGTAACGCTAACTTACACGATTCAAAACAAAGGTAAAAACAAAATTAAATCATTGAGTTGGATTTCAGCTTTCCAAGTTAATAATCAAGTTTTCTATGTACGAGAGCTTCCACTTAATTTTGAACCTTCTTTAGCTTCTAAACAGCAAATTGATGTGACTTTTAATGTACCTTTAGCGGAAATGCCTCAACAAGCACAACAATTATTTGCAAGCCAAGAGGCAAAAATTGGAGCTGTAAATGGGGCTAAAAATGTCGCTTTCTCAAATGGCAAACGCATTGTTGTGGCTAAATAGTTTATCTTTCCAAGATAACTAAATGTTGCGAAGTATAAAAAAGCCTTGAAACTATGCTTTATAGTTTCAAGGCTTTCTGATAATCCAACCGATCTAAGTCTGGAAAGCCTTGCAAATACTGCTTTCTTTGTTTTGCTTGTTTGTTTTTGGGTACTTCTTTGGGTACTATTTTACAAAGTCATCTTTGATTATCTCGTTTTTCGCCCGTTTTCTGCTTTTTCGGCTCGTGCCTAATTGCTTTTTGATTTTGGCGGTTTTTGATAGTTTCCCATTTATTCCCTGTTGTTCCCGCCTATTCCCGCATTAACCTTTGCTAAAAGCTAGTAACGGGGCGGGTTTTCGGTAAAAATGAAAATACCCCAAAAATTAGGGGTATTTTGGCGGGTTTTGATAGTTTTTGCAAGTTGCTTTAACACTACTCTAAGCCAGCATTTTTTAGTTCTGCGACCAGTTCTGCCCGCTCCGCTTGTAGCTTGTTGATCGCTTTTTCGATGGCTTCCACTTTTGCTAATCTTTCCGCTCGTGGTTCGCTGTTTTCGTTAAAACATTCAGGCGGGATAATTTCGCAAGCCTTTTCGGCAAGCTGTGGTGCAAAGTAAAAATAAAGGCTGTTTTCGTCCATAAATCCGCCAGCAAAACGGATATTAAAAGCAGAAGTATTTAGCCCGTTTTCGATGGTTTGAAATTCAAATAAACGGCTGTTATCTTTTACGGCGTTTTCAATCTGTTGCTGCGTAAATTCGCCACGCTCGGTAAACATTTTTTCTAAAGCAATTTTAAATTCTGCCCGTGATACTGGAGCGGATAAAATCGCCTTTTTCTCTTCCAGTTTCAATAGAATTTTGTTGTCAATTTCTGCCACTTTTTGGCGGATTTTATTTACTGCGGTTTTTAGCTCTGTAGCAATATCTAATAAAGCCATAGTTCCCCCTAAAGTTTTAACATAAACGAACCTTCATTAAGCCCGTGATTTGTTAGTTCTGCGTAAGCAATTACGCCATCTTTTAAAAGTTTTTCCGCTTCTGTGCTTGATAATTCGATAAGCGTTTCAGGCTCATAGCGTTTCCCGTTGTGCTGTAATGGTGTTTTTACGATGTATTGCATCATTTTTTCCTTACTGGTTTAAGGCAATAGAAAGGGCTTGTTTATAGCTCATTCCGTTGCATTGCTGTTGAATGTAAAGCGTTTTGCGGTGTAGCTTCTCGCTTTCGGTTTCTTGTCGGTATGTTTGCTCACTAAAGCAAAGAAAATCACCGATTTCTATTTCATTATAGTTGGCAATGTTCGCTGTTGCGGTTTGTGCATTTTGTAAACCTTTTACCGCTGGAGGCATTGCCCCTAAAAATCCGACGTGTCTCAAATAATCCCGCCCTTTAAAAGGGTTTTTAGCACTATCTGGCAAAAAGAAGGAGCTAGAAATAAATTTATATCGCCCCTGTTTGATTAAACTTAAAAGGCTATCAGCAAGATCGCATTCAGCAAATAAAACGCCGTTATGCTCAAATAGGCGTTTAACGTGCCCGTATTCGGGTTTATTGCTTTCAGGGTGCCCAATCACTAAAGGGGCGTTAAAAATCGCTGGGTTGTAGCATTGTGCGATTCTCTGCAAGCGTTCTTTTGACCACTCGGCTAGAAGTCCGTTTGAAGAATTGCGAACGCCCGTTTTAAAAATTTCAAAGATTGCTTTATTCATTTTTCGCTTGATACTCTCTAATGATGTTATAAACGTGCGTTAATGATTTTTTAGTTTTGCTTGCAATTTCTCGGCGTGTTAAACCTTTCAGATATAAATCTAATATTTGCCTTCTTGTTTTTTCTTTTGTCTTGATTGATTTACCATGGAAATAAAAATTTTTACCGTTGAAATTTTGAATAAAATAAAATGCGGTAATCGTTTTTAAATCTTTGAGTTGTTGCTCTGTGAAAATATTTTCTTGCGTTAAATCAGCAATCCATAAAGTTAAATATTTATTAAATAATTCTGATTTCTCTGAAATATAACACTGCAATTGAGCTAGTGAACCTAAAAAAGAATCGGTTACTTTGCCCGCCATTATTTCCGCATTCAATTCATCTAAATCATTTTCTTTAATTAAATAGCTTTTATAAAGGCGGTTTAAGTCGTCAAGATAAGGTGCTGGATAAGGTTTATTTTGCATAATTTCCCCTGTTAGTTGCTGTGATGTGCTTAGAATAGCAAAGTTAATCAGGTGGGGACTTTTAAACTGCTTTAAAGTAATGCAATACTGGATAAAAGAACACAAAAAAGAGAAGAAAAAAATAAAAAATATAAAGTTTTGGAAAGTTTTCCCACTTACCCACTGAAACACCAAAAGCCTTGCTACATAAGGATTTAAAGCAAGTGGGAAAAGTCACGTAAGTGGGTTTTATTTTCCCACTGATCGCCAAATATAAAAAAATCACTGGTTTTTATGCCAGTGATTTTTGTATTACCCTTCCCACTGTTTGAGGGTTAATTCTCTGTGTTTCCAGTGTGCGTTACTGGTGTTTTCGTAACCATAATAGGTCTCTAGTGAAAACGGGATTTTTTCGCCCGCATCTCTAAATGCATCAGGTAAAGCAGATTTAAAAGCGGGAACATTTAAAAAGTTGGTTATATTATTACATTCGCAATAATACAAATATGCAGAATAAAGCGTAAAGCCGTTGATTTCTGTATTTTTGTTTTTTCTTGCACTGCCTAACCTTAACGCCCCTTTTCTTCCTCCGTTTTTGCTGACTTCTCTCAATTCAAAATACGTTACAAAATCAATTAAATGATTAGATTCACGTTTAATGCTTTTCCCCTCGTCTAATTCTTGATAATCTTCTAAAATTTGACGGGCGGTTTCAGGCTGCGGGAATGTTGCTAATAATTTATTGATAATGCCGTAAACTTCTAATTTTAATTTATCGGTAAAGTTAACATCTTTTTTATCTTTTGGAATAGCTCTATCAAAAGGAATAATAATTCTACGGCGTGCAATTCCGCCATTTCTATCGGTAAATAATAACGGGTAATTAGTTACCAACATAAAAATAGATTCAAGCGTGATTTCAAAACTATCCACGTATAACAATTTTACGCTGATAGGCTCTCCGCCTGTGATTGCTTTCAATTCGTCTGCACTGCCTTTATAGGGCTTTTGGTCGGGGCTAATCGCTAGGCTTTTTCCTATCAACATCCCCCGCTTTCTGTCGTCTTCCAACTCTTGCAAGTTAATGTAAGCGGTGTTGCTTTCACCGTTGATAATGGACGCAATACGACTAAATACCGATTTTCCTGCCCCTGCCGTGCCTGTCGCTTCCAAAAATAACGCCCATTCTCTGCGGTTCGTGAGTACCATATAAAGCCCCGCCAGAATTGCGTTTCTTTTGTTTTGGTTGCCATTGCAAACAAAATCGATCCAGTCATCAAAAAGGGGCGTTTCTAGACTGTCGGTGTTGCAGTTAAATTTTTCAACGGCTCGCAAAAAATGCCCGATTTCGTGCGGCATAAATTCGCCCGTTTTCTTGTTTACCACGCCATTTTGAAAGCCAATAAAATCGGGGTTTTGTGCGGGAATTGCTTCCGCTTCGATTGCGACTAAATCGGCGATCGCTTTTAGATTGTTGGCGGTGTATTTTCTATAGCCGTGTGCCTTGTAAAATGATACAATTTTAGCCTGCAAATCTCTTTCGGGCATGTTCTCCCAATATAAGCCGTTATATTCTAGGATCTTTCCTGTATTGCTATCGGCTCTTATTGGTTTAGTACTCCAATTTAAAAACGCTTCTACGGTTTCGGGTTGAGTGGGCTTGTCGGCAAAGTCAATCGTAGGGGCGTTTTTCTTTTGACTTTGTGCCACTAATTCCGCTACGCTGTCTGCCCCTTGTTCTCGGGTTCGTTTTAACCAGTCCGACAAATTCCCGTCTTTTTGTAAATGCCCTAAACTATCGCATAATGTGAGCGTGCTAACCTGCGTATTTTTCGCTAAATTCGCCACTATTTGCGGTAATTGCTCAACGTGGGAAAATGCCCCAAATTGGAACAAGCGAACCGCCGTGCGATCTTCCGCTTCCGCCAGTTGCAAGCGGTCGATTTCTGCAAGCTGTGCACTGCCTAAAATCACGGGCTTTTGTGTAGGGTCGGTTTGTATCGCCTGTGCCAGTAACTGCCATTCGGTTGCATTTCCTTGCCCCCACGCCTGCCACGCTTGCGAACCAACAAGAACAAGCAATTCCGCCCCGTCCTTGCGTTGTTCCGCTAAATAGAGTGCGTTTTTAAGCCTTGTTTTCATTTTCTCCCCCTGCAATTCTGTCTAAATAAAATCCCGCACCATCTCGCCCATATTGTGCCAGCGTTAAGGCGTTATGAATTCTTTTCAATACTGCCCCCACGGCTAACAATTCAGTAGAATCTATTTTGCTCATTGCTGAATTTTCATATACGGCATAATTAAAAATTAAATCCGCATAATATCCTAATGCTTCGGCCGTGTTTTCTTCTTCCTCTTTAAAGAGTTGGTAAAGGTGGTTTAATTGCTCGGGGTTGTCTTTAAATTGGGCTAAATGTTCACGCAATGCAACTAATAAAACGTTACGCATAGCAAGCCCCCTGTAAAGTGCGGTTAGTTTTCGGGGTGTTTTGGCGGTGTAGGTTAATTCTACCCACAAAATGCAAGCGGTCGCCATTTACAAAACGGTTGCGGGCTTGTTGTTCGTTGTCGGCAGTAATGCGGATTTTTAAGGCTCTGTTTGTGCCTTCGTGGGTGTGTCTAAAAACAGCAAAAATGAATTGATACATTTGCGTAACTCCGTTGATAAATTTTTCAAGAGTTACCGCTTTAGTTTCGAGGCTTTGGCGGTAACGTGTAACGGGCTCGAAAACTGCGATCAACGGAACACAGCAAAGGGCGGAACCTTTCCCATTACACGCTACCATAGATAGACGCTCGGGGCGTTCTTTGGGTGTGTGTAATTTACGCATAAAAAAACACGCTTTAGGCGTGCTCTGTGCCGTTGATAATTTATTCGAGTTTCGAGGCTCGGCAGTCGTTTTTTGCGACTGCGTGCCAATAGTGCCAAATTCAGGCGGGATTTTCAAGCAAAAATTCATTATTTTCCCTTCTTTTTTAAAAATCGGTTGATACTGCTTGCAGTAAATAGCGTTTTATTGCCAAATTTCACTTTGTCTAACTCGCCTTTATTCGCTAGGCGGTCCAGCGTTGAGCGTGATACGCCTAAACGGTGCTCAAGCTCTTTTACGGTGTAATGTTGTTCTACTAGATTTTCCATTTTCTGCCCCCTGTTGCGTTAGGTTGGTTTACTATGCGTTATCTAGCGTAAATTGTCGTTAAAATGCTGTCAAGTGTGCCTAAATGCGGTGATTTTCGCAGTTTTGGTGGTTTATTTACATTTAAACGCCGTTTAAATTTTTAAACGCTATTTAAACGAGGTTTAAACGCTATTTAAAGATTTATATTTAAAAAACAGTAATTTTTAAACGCAAAAAATTTTTCTTCAATCGTGCTAATTGCTCAATAAATAATCAACAAAGCGGCAAGCGGTCAAAAATGCGGTTATTTTTACTCAGTGGGATTTCCCACTTATTCCACTTACTACCCACTTAGTTTACCACTTACCTTTTATTCTTTATTTTTTCTTTTATTTCAATAAGTTAAAAAGAAAATAGAATAGAAAATAGGCTAGTAAGTGGGTAAGTGTGGAAAAATCACAAAACTTTTAAAATAAAAAATAAATGTGGTTAAATAAACAGTAAGAAAGAAAAGGGTAGAAAAAAAGCCTAGTGAAAACTAGGCTCAGAATGGAGAGTTAAAACGGGCTAACCGTTGCGGACTGTTCGACAAAATCGCCCCACTTCTGCATTATTGCTTTACGCTGTTCTAAGTAGGTTGCGTGATTGTATGCAAGGCTAACATTTCCGCCCGTTTTGTGGGCTAAACAAGCCTCTGCGTGTTCGTGGTTGGTATTCTGTTCGGCTAAGTAGGTGCGTGCCAGTCCTCTCAAACCGTGGGCGGTTTGTCGCCCTGCGTATCCCATTCGCTTGATCGCCATATTCGCTGATGATGAGTTCATTGGAGCGTTGTTGCTGCCGTGTTTGGGGAAAATATAAGTAAATCGCCCCGTTACAGGTTGCAATTTTTCCAGAATTTTAACCGCTTGCGTTGATAGCGGTACTGTATGCGGTTCTCTTGCTTTCATTCGCTCTGCAGGAATTGTCCATAAGTGGGCGTTTAAATCAATCTCCGCCCATTTCGCTCCGCTTGCTTCGCTGGGGCGGGTCATTGTGAGCATTTGAAATTGAATTAAAGCCCGTGTTTGCGGTTCGATGTTCGCCTGTGCCAACGCCTGCATAAATTCGGGTAATTCTTCGCTTTTAATGCGTGGGTTGTTCTCTTTCTTTGGTTGCTTCAAGGTTTTGTTCATTCGTAGGCAAGGATTAAAAGGAATTAGCCCGCCATTCACGGCAAAGTTTAAAATTTCGTTGATATAGCTTGCTAGGCGGTTAGCCATATCAATGTTATTACGCTGTTCTACCCGTTGGAGCGGTATCAATGCAAGCGTGGGTACTATTTCGTTTATTGGGTACATTCCGATGAACGGGAATATATGAAGGCGTAAACTGCTCCAGTATTTCGCTAAAGTCTTTTCGGTTATTTCGCCTTGCTTTTTTGCCCGCCATTTCTCCGCAACGGCTAGAAATGTGTTCGCCTCTGCAAGCTCTTGTTCACGTTCTAAGCGTGCTTTGTGCGTTTGTGGGTCTATTCCTTGTGCAAGTAACGCCCGCCATTCTTCCCGCTGTTGGCGTGCCTGTGCTAGGGTTATTTCTGGATAGTTTCCGATAGTAGTTTTTGTGCGTTTGTTGGTGGTGGGGTGGTTATAGCGGAATCGCCATATTTTTGAGCCTGCAGTCATAAGCTGTAAAAATAAGCCGTTCCCGTCATTGAGTTCGTTTTTACCATTCGGATCGTATTTTGCCCGCTCTACTTGCGTATTCGTCAAGCCTGTGATTTTTCGTGCCATAAAATGCCCTTTAGTACCCAAATTTTTGGGTACTATAACATTTGGGTACTTAAATGGGTACTATTATTTGCGGTCAATCTGCGTTACTGTGCGTTATCCTGCGTTATAAAATAAAGCAAAATGCGGTATTCTGAACGTAAAAAAAGCAGGGTGCGTTACCCTGCTTTATTGAATTGGTGGAGATAATCGGGATCGAACCGACGACCTCTTGAATGCCATTCAAGCGCTCTCCCAACTGAGCTATATCCCCGTGTAAGTGATGGAAATAATAAATTCCATCACGGTTGCTGTCAAGCGTAATTCTTTAGTTATGCTTGATTTTGAATAAAGTCGATTGCTTTTTGTACACGTGCAAGGGTACGATCACGTCCAACTAATTTGGCGGTGATGTCCATTGATGGAGATTGCCCTGAACCTGTTACGGCTAAGCGGAACGGCATTCCCACTTTGCCCATACCGATTTCTAATTCTGCTGCGGTTTGGTTCATCGCTTCGTGGATTGCTTCAACCGTCCAGTCGCTTAAAGCGGTCAATTTTTCCAAAAGTTTTGCAAGTGGAGCTATGGCTTCAGGTTTGAAGTTTTTCGCTGCGGCTTTTTCGTCATAGTTTGCAAACTCTTCATAGAAGTAGCGGCTTGAAGCGGCTAATTCTTTTAGTGTTTTCGCACGTTCACTTAATACAGGAATGATTTCTGTAAGAGCTGGGCCGTTTTCTGTGTTGATGCCTTGATCTGCCATATGCCATTCAAGATATTTTGCAACGTGTTCTGCTGGCAAGCTACGCATATAGTGTTGGTTCAACCATTGTAATTTTTCGGTGTTGAATGCACTTGCGGATTTGCTGACAGAGTGAATATCGAATAATTTGATCATCTCTTCACGGCTAAAGATTTCTTGGTCACCGTGTCCCCAGCCTAAACGCACGAGGTAGTTAATTAAGGCTTCTGGTAAGTAGCCGTCATCACGATATTGCATTACGCTCACCGCACCGTGGCGTTTAGATAATTTCTGACCATCATCACCGTTAATCATTGAAACGTGGGCGTACGTTGGAATAGGTGCGCCTAATGCTTTTAAAATGTTGATTTGACGTGGTGTGTTATTGATATGGTCTTCGCCACGCACAACGTGAGTGATGCCCATATCCCAGTCATCGACAACCACGCAGAAGTTATAGGTTGGTGAACCGTCGGTGCGGCGAATAATTAAGTCATCTAATTCGCTATTACTAATTTCAATGCGACCGCGAACGGCATCATCAAACACAACAGAACCTTCCGTTGGATTTTTGAAACGTACAACGTGTGGTTCGTCGATAGTGTGGCTATGATCGTGTAAGCAATGGCGATCGTAGCGTGGTTTTTCTTTATTTTGTTCTTGTGTATGGCGTAATTCTTCTAAGCGTTCTTTGCTGCAGTAGCAACGATATGCCAAGCCTTGTTCGATCATTTGGTCGATCACTTGGTTATAACGGTCGAAACGTTTCGTTTGGAAGTACGGTCCGTGTTCCCAAGAAAGATTAAGCCATTCCATACCTTCAAGGATTGCTTGGGTTGCTTCTGGTGTTGAGCGTTCTAAGTCAGTGTCTTCAATGCGTAAAACAAATTCACCGTTGAAATGTTTAGCATATAACCAAGAATAAAGTGCGGTACGTGCACCACCAACGTGTAAATAACCTGTTGGACTTGGGGCAAAACGGGTGCGTACTTTTACATTGGGATCTAAAGGGAAAAGGGTTTCAATTTTCATTCTAATTGCCTGTTGATGGTAAATTTAGGAAAAGACTCATCTATTCTACTATTGTTGTAGCACGGGTTAAAGGCTAAAAATTTGAAAAAATGCCAATTTGGAATAAAAAATCAGCAAATAAGTAAGAAAGTTTTAAAATCCGTTTGACGAGAAGGGAAAAATCTCTATAATGCACCACACAACAACGGGCGATTAGCTCAGTTGGGAGAGCACCTCCCTTACAAGGAGGGGGTCACTGGT